>NZ_JAMPYG010000007.1 GCF_023700745.1 Rhodoferax sp.
GCCCGCTTTGCGCTGGGCTTTTTCTTTCAGTTTCTCTTCTTTTTTCTTCTTCTTTGCCAGTTCTTTCTGACGCTTTTCGTAGCCGTAATTAGGTGTTGCCAAGTTGTGCTTTCAAGTTAATGCCCTGATTTTAGCCGCCCGGGCGAGGTTAGCCAGCATGGCAGACCACAACGAAACTCAAACGACCTGTTGCAAGGCTTGCAACAGGTCGTTTTGCAAGTCTGCTGCAGACTCCAGGCCAATGGAAAACCGAACCAGCGCGCCCCGCTCCAGATGCGCCGGCCATTTGGAACGCATGGTATCGAGCTGGTAAGGCATGACCAGACTCATGGGGCCGCCCCAACTGTAGCCAATCTTGAATAATTGCAAGGCATCGCAAAAAGCATCCACCTGGGCCTGGCTGTAGTCCGGCTTGAAGATCACGCTGAACAAGCCAGCCGCCGCCCCCAGGCCGGTGCCACACAATGCCTGCCATTGCGCATGGCCGGGCGACTGCGGCAAAGCCGGATGCAGAACCTGGGCAAATTCATCGCGCTTCTGGCACCAATGGGCCAGCGCACGGGTGCTTTCATCGTGCTGCCGGTAGCGCAGCGACAGGCTGGGCAATGCCCGCAACACGCTCTCGGCATCGTTGGCGGCAACCCCGAGCCCGAGGCGCATGTGGCACAGCTTGAGCTGCATGTGCAAGCGTTGATCGGTGGTGATGACACTGCCCATCAGGACATCGCCGCCACCGCTGGGGTATTTGGTCAGGGCGTGTACGGATATATCAACCGCCAACGGTGGCAGCTGACCCGGCTGAAGGTCAAACGGCTTGAAGGCCAGACCCGCACCCCAGGTATTGTCCAGCGCACAGGGCACACCTGCCGCCTTGCACAGGCGTACCTGCGCACAAAGATCAGGAAACTCCAGCGTGACCGAGCCCGCCGCTTCCAGCCACATCAATCTGGTTTGAGGCGAAATTTTGGCGGCCAGGTCGGCGGGGTCCATCGGGTCGAAATACCGGTGACGAATGCCCCAATGCGCCAACTCGCCCTCTGCCAGGGCTTTGGACGGGCCATAGGCGTTGTCTGGAATGAGCACCTCATCACCGCTCCTGAGCAAAGCCAGGTTGACCGTCGCAATGGCCGCCAGACCACTGGGCACCAACAGACATTGGGTACCGCCCTCGAGCGTGCCAAGACGCTCTTCCAGGGTGTAGGTGGTCGGCGTGCCGTGCAAACCGTAGGTGTAGGCAGATTTGTCTTTCCACTCAAACTGGCGCATGGCAGCCACATTCGGGAAAAACACCGTGGAGGCTTTGAAAACCCCCGGCTGTGGTGCGGCGAACCCTGATGGTGGCTGGTAAGGGTGGTGAATCAGGTTGGTGGTAATGTCAGCCATGGCAGCAAACCGTGTGGGTCAAACACTCCACTTTTTGATCAGTTGCTCCGGCCGCAAGCTGTCGTAGCTCTCAAAAGGCTGGTGAATCCACGGGTTGGTCGGTAAAAACTCGACCGAGTAATCGGGCGTGAACCTGGAGATCGCCTTGGTCCAGATCACCGCACTGCGCAGCTCGGTGATCGGTTTGTAATTATTTCTGAGTTGATCTATCACGGCATGAAGCGTCAGGCCAGAATCTGCCAGGTCATCGACCAGCAACACCTTGCCGGCGATCTCGCCCTTGGGCGTGGTGATGTAGTGGGCGATGTCAAGGTTGCCCTGCTGCGTGCCCGACCCGGCACGGTAGGAACTGGTGGACATGATGGCCAGCGGCTTGTCAAAGACGCGCGACAGGATGTCGCCGGGGCGCATGCCACCGCGTGCGAGGCAAAGAATGGTGTCGAATTCCCAGCCGGACTGAAAAATCTTGATCGCCAGTTTTTCAATCAGGCCATGGTACTCGTCATAGCTCACGTACAGGTGCTTGCCGTCTTCTGTCAACATAAATGCCCCTTGAATAATCGTTGTCAACGTGGATCGGATGTCAATGGAAAGGTGTCTGGTTCAGCATCAGGCAGCCAGAAAAGGATGGTGCATCATGATGGTGTGGTCGCGGTCCGGGCTGGTCGAGATGATATGCACCGGCACCCCGGTGACCTGCTCGATGCGCTGCAGGTAAAGCCGTGCCGCCATCGGCAACTTGTCGTATTGCGTGACGCCCACGGTGCTGTCGCTCCAGCCTTCCATGGTTTCATAGACCGGCACGCAACGCGCAATGTCATCGGCCCCCATGGGCAAAATGTCGGTCACTTCGCCGTCGAGTTCGTAACCGGTGCACAGCTTGAGCTCTTTCAAGCCATCAAGAACATCCAGTTTGGTGATGCACAAGCCAGTCAGGCCATTGACCTGCGCCGAGCGCTTGAGGAGCGCCGCATCAAACCAACCGCAGCGGCGGCTGCGCCCGGTGGTAACGCCTTTTTCAGCGCCCACGGTGCTCATGTGCCAACCCGGTGTGCCTTCGACTTCCCATTCGAGTTCGGTCGGGAACGGGCCACCACCGACACGTGTGCAATAGGCCTTGGTGATGCCCAGAATGTAGTGCAACAGACCTGGGCCGACACCGGCACCAGCGGCGGCATTGCCGGCCACGCAGTTGCTGGAGGTGACGAATGGGTAAGTGCCATGGTCGACATCGAGCAGCGTCCCCTGCGCACCTTCGAACAGCAGGTTTTCGCCATTCAGATGGGCGTCGTTGAGTTCCCGCGAGACGTCGGCCATCATGGGCTTGAGCAACTCGGCGTGGCGCATGGCTTCATCGAAGACCGCGTCAAACTGGACTTCGCCGTCTTTCATGTAAGGCGCCAGTGTCGGGCCAAAGTCAAAACCTTGCGAACCCAGAAACGTGGTCAGCACGTGGTTGTGCAGGCTCAGCAGCACACGCAGTTTGCCGGCAAAACGCTCAGGAAACTTGAGGTCCTGCACGCGCAGGGCACGGCGGGCAATTTTGTCCTCATAAGCGGGGCCAATGCCACGCCCGGTGGTACCAATTTTTTCGCTGCCGCCCTGCTCGCGCGCCGCTTCACGGGCCACATCAAGCGCCGCATGGAAAGGCAGAATCAGCGGACAGGCTTCGCTGATGCGCAGGCGAGAACGCACGTCAACGCCCACCTTTTCCAGCCCGGCAATTTCCTCGAACAGCTTGGCTGCCGACAGCACCACACCGTTGCCGATGTAGCATTTAACGCCGGGACGCATGATGCCACTTGGGATCAGGTGCAGCGCCGTTTTCACGCCGTTGATGACCAGCGTGTGGCCGGCATTGTGGCCACCCTGGAAACGCACCACACCCTGGGCGCTTTCAGTCAACCAATCCACCAGTTTGCCCTTGCCCTCGTCGCCCCACTGGGTACCAACGACAACAACATTACGTCCTTTGATCGCAGTCATTTTTTTGCTTCTCTATAGTTTCAATGCTTGGCCTGAACAACCCAATGCCCGGCAGCTTCAATCAGCTCGCGGTCGCAATGGAACTCATCAACTTCACTCTCATGGCCTGGCAACACACAGACCACAATTTCACCCCGTGCGCGCAACGCGGCAATCGCGGCGTTGAGACTCGCATCGTCGCGCCAGGGAGCGCGAACGGCAGCCTGCAAGGCCCGCGGCGCCACCACCGCCACCAATGCCTTGAGGTCGAGACTGAAACCTGCCGCAGGCCGATTACGACCAAATACAGCGCCCACCTCGTCATAACGCCCCCCACGCACCAGGGCGTCGCTGGCACCTGGCGCGTACATGGCAAAACGAACCCCGGTGTAATACGCGTAACCACGCAAATCCGCCAAATCAAAGCTGAGTTTGGCAGCCGGCAGGTGCTGCGCCAATTGCCGCAAGCTTTGCAACGCGTCATACACCGCGGGCAAAGGCGGCAGGACTTTTTCAGCCTCCACCAGGACGCGTTCGTCGCCATAGAGCTGCACCAGGGCCAGCAAGCCCTGGCGGACCTGATCAGGCAGATCGCGGGTGAGCACACGCAATTCGGCACTGTCTTTGGCAGCAAGCGCCGCGTGCACATCAGCCAGCCGGGCTGTGTTCAGACCTCCCCCTGAGAGCAGGGCCTTGACCAGTCGGGCATCTGCCAGATCGATACCCGGGGCTTGCACCTTGGCCGCCTTGAGGCAGTCAAAGGCCAGTGTCAGGATCTCGATGTCAGCTTCCAGACCTGCATGGCCGTAAATTTCCGCGCCCAATTGCAAAGGCTCGCGCGTGGCATGGGGTGCACTGGCACGCGTATGCAGCACCGGACCGCAATAACACAGGCGGGTAACCCCGGCACGATTGAGCAAATGGGCGTCGATGCGCGCGACTTGGGGCGTGCTATCGGCGCGCAAACCCATCATGCGACCCGAAAGCTGGTCAACCAACTTGAAGGTTTGCAGGTCAAGCGCGGAACCGGCACCCGTCAACAGGGATTCGAGATGTTCCAGCAACGGCGGCATGACCAGTTCGTAGCCATAGCTGCGTGCGGTATCGAGCAAGTCGCGGCGAAGTTCTTCGATGTGACGGGCCTCGGAAGGCAGGACATCGGCAATGTGATCCGGCAGAACCCAAGCGGACATGAGAAGATGAGGGGCTGTTAAATAGGTGATTTTACCGGGCAAAAGCCCGGCATTTCTTCACGCCAGCCACCAAATCAGTGCGACACCCAGCAACAGGCTGCACAAACCAAAGAATCGCAACTGGCCATCGCTGAGCTTGAGAATCTGGAGAAATGTCTGGCGCCAGGTGCCCGGCGACACGAAAGGCATGAAGCCTTCAATCAGCAGCACCAATGCCATGGCCAACCAAAAGATGGTGCTGTCCAAACCAGCCTCCAGCTTTACTTTTTAGGGCTTGCCGTCACACCACCGCGCATGGACTTGAAAAACTCGGAACTCGACGGATCGAGCACCATCACGTCGCTCTTGTTGGCAAACGACGCTTTGTAGGCATCCAGACTGCGGTAAAACTGGGCAAACTGGGGGTCGCGGCCAAACGCATCGGCGTACAGGCGTGCCGCCTCGGCATCGCCCTCACCCTTGAACTTCTGCGCGTCACGGTAGGCATTGGCCACGGTGATCTCGCGCTGGCGGTCAGCATCGGCACGAATCTTTTCACCTTCGGCAAAGCCGGTGGAGCGCAGCTCGTTGGCGACGCGCTTGCGCTCCGCCTCCATACGACGGTACACCGATTCGGTGATGGCATCCACATAGTCCACCCGGGTGATGCGCACGTCGATCACATCCACACCCCAGGGCTTGGCGCCACGCACCTGGCTCAAAACTTCAGCCTTGACATCGTTCATCACTTCTTCTCGCTTGGCCGACAGCAGTTCCTTGACGGTGCGTTTGTTCACTTCTTCCTGAAAGGCGTTGCGTACCACCCGATTGAGTTGGCTGACTCCGGCCGCCTCGGTAGTGCCGACGTTGCGGATGTACTCGGTGGGTTCGGAAATGCGCCAGCGCACGTACCAGTCAATCACAACCCGCTGCTTTTCCGCGGTCAGCACCGGTTCATTGTCGGTGCTGTCGAGTGTGAGCAGGCGCTTGTCGATGTAAGAGACATTCTGAAATGGCGGCGGCAATTTGAAATTCAAACCCGGCTCGGTGATCACTTCCTTGATCTGCCCCAAGGCCAATACCACGCCAAACTGGCGCTGATCCACCACAAAGAGCATCGAGCTGAGAATAGCCAGCGCAAAAAGGATGCTTGAAAAAATAAATCCTACGCGGTTCATGCCAGGCTCCTATCGGGTTTCACGGGTACGGTCACGCGCCGCGTCACGGGCACGTGCATCCGTAATGGCAGCGGCGGCATTGGCCGGACTGGGCGTCGACGGCACAGGCACAGCAGCCGCGTCTTGCGCCACCTGCCCGGTCATCTGAATGAGTTTGTCAAGCGGCAAGTACAGCAGATTTGACCCCTGTTTGGAGTCCACCATAATTTTGGTCACGCTGCTGTAAATTTGTTGCATGGCATCGATGTACATGCGGTCACGCGTGACCTGAGGCGCCTTCTGGTACTCGGCGAGCACCGATTTGAAACGTTGCGAGTCACCCTGGGCCTGCGCCACGATGCGGGACTTGTAGGCGTCTGCTTCTTCTTTCAGACGGGAGGCAGCACCCACGGCGCGTGGAATCACGTCATTGGCGTAGGCCTGGGCCTCATTTTTGGCACGTTCGCGCTCTTGGCCGGCCTTCAGCACATCGTCGAACGCGGCTTGCACCTGTTCAGGCGGGCGTACACCCCCCTGTTGCAGGTTGATACCGACCACCTCAATCCCCACCTTGTAACGGTCCAGAATGGTTTGCATCATGGTCCGCACACGTGGCGCAATCTGATCGCGCTCTTCAGATAGCGCACTGTCCATCTTCATCTTGCCAACCACTTCGCGCACCGCCGTTTCAGCGGCCTGCACCACGGCATCGGCCGGGTTTTTGCTTTCAAACAAGAAAGCACGTGCATCGTTCAGCCGGTACTGCACGGCAAATTTGATCTCCACAATGTTCTCATCCTCGGTCAACATCGCCGACTCACGCAACCCGGTGGCCTTGATGACGACGTCACGGCCCACATCCACGGACCGGATCTGGGTCACGAAAACGAGTTCATGGCGTTGAATCGGATAAGGCAGGCGCCAATTGAAACCTGCACCCACCGTTGAGTTGTACTTGCCAAACTGGGTGATGACCGCCTGCTGACCTTCCTGCACAATGAAGAAGCCGGTACCGAGCCAGATCAGGACCGCAACAACCGCCACCAGACCCACGCCAAGACCGGCGCTTTTCATATCGGGTTGAAAGCTGCCCCCGTTGTCACCACCAGAACCACCACCGCCACGAATCGGCATCGGCCCCCGGCTGCCGCCTTTGACATTGCCAAACAGGCCGCCCAGTTTGCGATTGAAGTCACGCCACAACTCATCGAGATCAGGCGGTCCCTGGTTGGCACCACGCTTGGGGCCATGAGGGGCCTGATTGGGGGGGGGCGCATCGGGTGCTTGCTCCGGAGGCGGCTGGGCACCTTCGGAATCAGATGCATCCGGTTTGTCATCGGAGCGGCCCCAGCGCGGGTCGTTCAGGTTGAACATGCCACGAAGTCGGGAAGGCAATAAAGCCAGACTAATAGTCGGTCGTTGAAGTTTCATCGAATCACTCATATTTATTTTGGCTCCATTGTGCCGAAATCAGGGTCAGCCTCATGAGTCACATGGAAATCCGGCAGCAAAACCGGTGCCGTTTCAGGCACCTGAATCTTTTCAACCAGCATCTGGCGCAACTCGGCCACGCCGTCACCCGTTTGAGCACTCAGAAAGATGCGGGGGGTCGGTATCCCCGCCAAATCGTAGACATCCTGGACCGCATGGGGTCGCAGCGCGGGTTCAACCTGATCGAGCTTGTTGAAAACCAACACCTGGGGAATATCACCCGCGCCAATTTCAGACAACACGCGCTGCACCTCGGCAATTTGCTCAAGGTAACCGGAGCTGGAAAAATCAACCACATGCAGCAACAGATCAGCATCCACGGCTTCCTGCAAGGTTGCCTGAAAGGCATTGACCAGTCCGTGCGGCAGGTCACGAATAAATCCAACGGTATCAGACAAGGAAACGACGCGCCCGAGCTCACCCAGATACAACTGCCGGGTGGTGGTATCCAGCGTGGCAAACAATTGGTCGGCTGCATAGACACGCGCCTTCACCAGGGCATTGAACAGCGTGGACTTGCCCGCGTTGGTATAACCCACCAGCGAGATGTTGAAGGCGTCTCGTCGCTCGCGCTGGCGGCGCTGGGTCTGCCGTTGCCGCTTGACCTTGACAAGACGCTCCTTGATGCGCTTGATGCTGTCTGCAATCATGCGTCGGTCCAGCTCGATTTGCGATTCGCCCGGCCCCCCACGCATGCCAATGCCGCCACTTTGACGCTCCAGATGAGACCATCGCCGCACCAGACGGGTACTCAGATACTGCAGGCGTGCCAGCTCGACTTGCAGCTTGCCCTCATGGCTGCGCGCGCGCTGGGCAAAAATCTGAAGGATCAGCAAGGTGCGGTCATTGACCGGAAGCTCAAGATGACGCTCCAGATTGCGCTGTTGCGCAGGGCTCAGGCTTTGGTCAAACAAGATTTCCTGCACGCCCAATTGATTCGCAAGTTGCTTGATTTCGTCAGCTTTGCCGCTGCCAATGAAAAGTGCGGCGTCCGGGGCCTTGCGTTTGCAAGTGATGCGCGCAACCGGCGTCAAGCCGGCAGTCTGAGCCAGCAGACCTAGTTCTTCGAGTTGAGCATCAAAAAATGGAAGACCGAAATCGACCCCCACCAGCAAGGTTGGGGTGATCTGGCGATCAGACTGCTGCAGGTTGTTCACCCTCTGTCGCTGAAAAATTGACGGCCCGTCCGGGCACAATGGTGGAAATGGCGTGTTTGTAGACCATTTGTGTCACGGTGTTGCGCAACAGGACCACATACTGATCGAACGACTCAATTTGACCTTGTAGCTTGATGCCATTGACCAGATAAATTGACACCGGAACATGCTCCCGACGCAAAGTGTTCAGAAATGGATCTTGCAAGAGTTGGCCTTTGTTATTCACGATATTCTCCGTGTTTGGAAATTTAAGAAGGGGTGACGATAACACAGCACCATCCAATATCCTGGCTTCGCGGATCTAATTCCTCACGAAGTCCAGCGCCACCCGAAAAGCAGCTTGATCAGGCGACCTTGTCGGCAAACGGGTTGCTGGAAGTCTTCATCTCAATGCGCAGCGGCGTGCCCACCAGATCGAATTCCTTGCGAAAACGTCCTTCCAGAAACCGTTTGTAGGCATCGGTCACGTGCTCCAAGGAATTGCCATGGATCACGATGACCGGCGGATTCATGCCGCCCTGGTGGGCATAGCGCAATTTTGGCCGAAACATACCTGATCGTTGCGGACTTTGAAATTGCACCGCCTCAAGCAACAAGCGTGTCAGCACCGGGGTCGACATCTTGCAGGTGGCCGCCTTGTAAGCCTGCGCAATGGAAGCCCACAAAGGCCCCAGACCCTGGCGCTTTTGCGCCGAGATGAAATGCATATTGGCAAACTTCAAGAAAGGCAGGCGGGTCTCAACCGAGCGCTTGACCAGTTCGCGTTGGTAGTCGTCCACTGCATCCCATTTGTTGACGGCCAGCACCACAGCGCGGCCGTTTTCAAGAATATAGCCGGCAATGTGCGCGTCCTGGTCAGTGACCCCCTGGGTCGCATCGATCAGCAGCAACACCACGTGGGCCGACTCAATCGCCTGCAGGGTCTTCACCACCGAGAATTTTTCAATGGCCTCAAAGATCTTGCCGCGCCGACGCAGGCCAGCGGTATCAATCAATTCAAACTTCTGACCATTGCGTTCAAACGGCACTGAAATCGCATCGCGCGTGGTACCCGGCAAGTCAAATGCGACCAGACGCTCTTCGCCCAGCCAGACATTGATCAGGGTTGATTTGCCCACATTCGGCCGGCCAGCCACAGCCAGTTTGATGACACCAGGTTGCTCGGCTTCCTGGATCTCATCTTCGCCTGGCTGCAGCGGCAACAAGGCCCGATCAAGCAACTCGCGGATGCCCTGCCCGTGGGCCGCTGACACCGCAAGAACTTCACCAAATCCGAGTTCATAAAACTCGACCAGTTGGCTGCCAGCCACCATGCCTTCGGCCTTGTTGGCAACCATGACGCAGGGTTTGCCCAGACGCCGCAGGTAGTTGGCAATGTCGTGATCCTGCGCCGAAACACCGGCACGCGCATCCACCACAAAAATCACCACATCCGCCTCGGCCACCGCCTGGCGCGTTTGTTTGGCCATCTCCTTGTAGATACCGGCGCTGGCATCGGGCTCGAAACCACCCGTGTCAATCACGATGTATTCGTACTTGCCCAGTTTGCCATTGCCGTAATGCCGATCACGCGTCAAACCCGCAAAATCTGCCACGATGGCATCGCGCGTTTTGGTCAGACGATTGAACAACGTCGATTTGCCAACGTTGGGTCGCCCGACCAATGCCAATACAGGTTTCATGCCGTGATATCCGTGAAGGAATCCGTGTTATTCAGGTTGGAAACCATAAACACCCCCCTGTCGCGTGACCACCACCAGGGTGTCAGCCGCCACCACCGGCGTCACACGGATCGGCGAGCCATCCGTTGCCAGACGGGTCAATGGCGTGCCGTCGGCACGAGACAAAAAGTGCACCAGCCCCGTGGCATCACCGAGTACCACCGAGCGCCCCAACACCAGCGGTGCACTGAGGTCACGGTAGCGCAGGCGATCGGATGTCCAGACCGGTTCACCGTTGCTGCGTCGCCAGGCCAGCACGCGACCATCACCTTCCACCCCGTAAACCTGTAGTTCATCGCCCTGCAAACCCACAGCACCCGCCGCTGCACGCTTCCATATAGCGGCACCACGCTGCGTATCGACACAGCCCACGGCGGACTGGAAAGCGCGCACGCAGATCTCATTGGACTGTCGGCTGAAACCGCTCACCAGATCCACCAGTCGTTCAATGTCGTTGGTACCTCGCGGCGTGGCCAGCGCCACATCCCACACGGTGTTGCCATTGAGCGGATTCATGCCAACCAAACGACCTGACAGTCCGGCCACCAGGGTATTGCCGACTGCCGTCAGGATGCCCGCCTGGCGCAACACCAGCGCCTCACCGGGACGCTGCTGCTGCCAAAGCTTGCGACCGCTTCTGGCATCAAATGCCGCTACGCTGCGGTCGGCACCCAGTACAAAGACCCGCTCCCCGGCCACCAGCGGTGCGGTGAAAACCTGCGTGGTCAATGCCGCACGCCAAATGACTTGGTCAGCGGCAAGCACCACCAATTCGTTGTCACGGGTGACAACGGCGTTCCAGCGACCGTCACTGCCCACGCCGGCGGCAATCGGTGCGCCGACCGGGGTACGCCACAACACGGCGCCGCTGCGTGCATCAAGCGAAAGAACGGCACCATCCGCAGCCGCAAGAGCCACCGTGTGGCCAACGACCTTGACCTGCAAAGGAAAATCCACCGGCGCAATTTTGCTGCTCCAGGCGGTACGCACCCCGAGCAGGGCCGGGTTGGCACCCAAATCAGCCGGCTTGAGCGCATCGGTGCTGCTGGCACAGGCGGACAATACGGCCACCAGCAACACCAACAGGGTGCGCCGCAATGTCGCCACCGAATAAAGATTTGCCATGATTTTTACTTTCCGGCCGCTGTAGCTACTTGATCTTGGGGTCCGACATCGATACCCAGGGCGTTAAGCTTGACCTCAACCAGACGGCGATACTCGGTACGCACGTCAAACAACCGATAGGCTTTTTCGTATTCGGCAACCGCCTTGGCCTTGTCACCTTGCAAGACCAGGACATCGCCTTTGCGATCAGCCACCAGCGCTTCAAAACTGGCTGGGTACGACATGTTCAGCAGCTTCAACGCTTCTTCAAAATTTTTGGATTCCAGTGAAATGGCGGCCAGGCGCAAGCGTGCCAGGGCCTGGTAGCCGGCGTCAGAGGACTGCTCTGCCACCCAGGCCAATGCAGCTTTGGCGGCATCAGGTTTTTCCAAGGTGATGTATTGTCTGGCCACCAGCAAGCCCGCTTGCTGGGCATAGGCCGTACCACCAAACTTGTCTTTCATGTCGCTGAAAACACGGTCCATGCGCGAGGCATCCGAGGCCAGCACAGCACGGTCCACTTCATCAAACAGCGCCGCCGCCTGCTGGGCCTGACTGCGTTGCCAGTAATTGTAAAAATTCCAGCTGGCAAATGCGCCCATGACAACGATCAGCACCCAGGTGATGATATTGCCGTATTGCTTCCAGAAATGCTTGATCTGGTCAAGCTGTTCTTGTTCTTCAAGGTCTAATTGATTTGCCATAAGAGGTATTTCGTTAAGCGGCTGATTGTAGGGTCGTGGCCCAGGTCGTCACATCGGCAAGTGAATGCAATTGCTGCGCGGCACTTGCATCGCGCAGAGGTTTCACCGTGACCTGATGGGCCTTGATTTCATCCTGGCCAAAAATCAGGGCAAAACGTGCGCCACTGGCATCTGCGCGTTTGAATTGACTCTTCATGCTGCCCATGGCCTCGCCCGTGCTGGTGTGCATCTGCACACTGACACCCGAAGCACGCAAGGCCTGCAGCGTGGACAACACCAGCGGCATGGCCTGAGCGTCGGTGACGATGGCATACGCATCCAATTGCGGCGCCACATCGGGCAAGCCTGCTCCTTTGGCCAGGGCCAGCACCCGGTCAACGCCGAGTGCCCAGCCCACAGCGGGTGCCGGCTTGCCGCCCAACTGTTCAAACAGATAGTCATAACGCCCACCCGCACACACCGTGCCCTGCGAACCGAGACGGTCGGTGGTGAACTCAAACACGGTCAGGTTGTAATAATCCATCCCGCGCACCAATCGCGGGTTGATGGTGTAAGCCACCCCGTTCGCTTGCAGAATGTCAGTCAGTGTCCGGAAATGTGCCAGCGATTCAACCCCCAGAAAGTCAAGCAGTTTGGGTGCCGCCTCGACCAGCGCCTGCATGGCCGGGTTCTTGCTGTCCAGGATGCGCAACGGGTTGCTGTGCAAACGCCGCCTGGCGTCTTCATCGAGCAGTTCGGTGTGTTGCTCCAGATGGGCAATCAAGGCCTGGCGATGCTCGAGCCGCTCATGCACCTGTCCCAGGCTGTTGAGCTCCAGGCGCACATCGGTCAGCCCGATTTCCTGCCACAGGGCATGGGCCATCAGAATCAGTTCGGCATCGACCTCGGGACCGGCAAAGCCCAACGCCTCCGCGCCGATCTGGTCAAATTGCCGGTAGCGGCCTTTTTGCGGGCGTTCATGGCGAAACATCGGCCCCATGTAGTACAGGCGCTTGCCACCGTCGTACAGCAGGTTGTGCTCCAGCGCCGCACGCACCACGCCTGCCGTGGCCTCGGGGCGCAGCGTCAGCGGATCGCCATTGAGCCGGTCCTCGAAACAGTACATTTCCTTCTCGACAATGTCCGTCACTTCGCCCAATCCCCGAATGAACAAGGGCGTGCGCTCGACGATCGGGGTGCGGATATTGCGGTAAGCGTATCGGGCCATCAGGGCACGCACCTTGGCTTCGAGCCATTCGACGGCTGCCGAGTCTGGCGGCAGCACGTCGTTCATGCCTTTGACGGCGGTCAGTTTTTCTATTTTCGGAAGGATGGGTTCGGTCATGACAATTCAAATCAAGGCGTGACGGCCGCTGGCACGCCATAGCGCTTTTCGACATAGTTTTCAACAATCACCTGAAACTCCTGGGCTATTCGATCACCGCGCAGAGTCATGTGTTTTTCGCCATCGATGAAGACCGGCGCGGCGGGCGCCTCACCGGTACCCGGCAGGCTGATGCCGATATCGGCCTGCTTGCTTTCTCCGGGGCCGTTCACAATGCAGCCCATGACGGCCACTTTCATCTTTTCAACACCAGGGTATTTGCTGCGCCAGACAGGCATCTGGGCGCGCAGGAAACCTTCAATCTGCTGCGTCAACTCCTGAAATGTGGTGCTGGTGGTGCGGCCACATCCCGGGCAGGCCGTGACGCTGGGCACAAAGGAGCGGAGTTCCAGGGATTGCAGGATCTCTGACGCGATCACGACCTCCTGGGTGCGCGACTCGCCCGGCTGCGGCGTCAAGGAGACGCGGATGGTGTCACCAATCCCCTCTTGCAACAAAATGGACAACGCCGCGGCCGATGCCACCGCCCCTTTGGTCCCCATGCCCGCCTCGGTCAGGCCCAGGTGCAAGGCATAGGTGCTGCGCCTGGCCAGCTCCCGATAGACCGAAATCAGATCCTGCACACCGCTGACTTTGCAGGACAGGATGATCTGGTCCGGATTCAAGCCCAGATTGACCGCCTGTTGCGCCGAATCCAGCGCCGACGTGATGAGCGCTTCGTACATCACCGGTTTGGCGCCCCAGGGCGTGCTGCGACGGCTGTTTTGATCCATCAAGTCCGCCAGCAACTCCTGATCCAGACTCCCCCAATTAACCCCAATGCGAACCGCCTTGTTCCAGCGGATGGCCGCTTCGATCATCACGCCAAACTGGCGATCGTGCTTGTCGCCCTTGCCCACATTGCCGGGATTGATCCGGTACTTGGACAGGGCCTGGGCGCACTCCGGGTAATCGGTCAGCAGCCGGTGGCCGTTGTAATGGAAGTCGCCAACCAGGGGCACATCAATGCCCATGCGATCAAGTTGCTCGCGAATCGGCGCCACAGCCTGGGCCGCCTCGGGCGTGTTGACGGTCAGGCGGACCAGTTCTGAGCCGGCCAGGGCCAGCTCCTTGACCTGGATCGCCGTGCCAATGACGTCGACAGTATCGGTATTGGTCATGGACTGGACCCGCACTGGCGCGTCGCCGCCCACGGTCACACACCGGTTGCCCCAGACGATTCGAGCCTGACGTGAGCGACGCGGCGCTGCACCGGCCATGGCAATGGGCTGCTCTTCTTGCATTACTTCACCTCAAATCGAGCCACGTTGGCCTTGGACATGGCAGTTACATCAAGACGCTGGCCGCGAACGCTCACCTCCACCGCATCCGCTCGCCCCAGCACCACCGACAAGGGCAATGGGCCCTTCAATCGGACCTGCTCACCGGGTTCCAGTATTTTGCGCAATTGCAGTCCACCCTGGGCATCCGTGACCTCTACCCAGGAAGCGCCGCGGGATTGCAGCATCAGAATGGCGGGAGCCTCATCTGTGGCGGCCACAGGTTGCTCGGCTGGCATTGTCGCGATCTGTGCCACGGGCGAGAGTGGCGCTGGCGAGGCCACAACGGGGCTCGCGACAGGATCGGCCACCGGTTCGATACGCAGCACATCGGGAACTGCTGGCGCCTGGTCGGTTGTCACTTCTGCAAACCTGTTTTCAGGCAAAAGAAAAAGCACCAAAACCCCCAACAACAGCAGTGCCACCGTCAGACCCAAAGGACTGGTCAACCGGTTTTTGTGCTGCAGACCAAAGTCAACCCCAACTGTTTTGAACGTTGTATTCAATCCAGCCACATCGCTCTTGAACCGGGGGAGTTCAGAATGAGGCAAAGCCGCCATGATCGGTGCCGGATCGACCTTCAACACCCGGCACACGCTGGCTGCCAGGGCCCGTGTAAAAACCAGATCGGACAAGACCTCATGGCGATCGGCTTCCAGTGCTTCGAGCTTGAGCACTGGCACTTTCAGTGTTACAGCCAAAGCGTCGATATGCAGCCCTTGGGCCTCACGTGCAGTTTTTAGTAAAGCACCCGCCGAGGCTGTACTGAGCACAGCATCAGCGGTCTGCTGAGGTTGATCCATCGGATATTTCTCACTCATCAAATGCGCCGCGTCGGTAAGCGGAAGCTTCTTTGGACTGCGGGAAACGTTTTTCCAGCTGGGTTGCCAACTGCATCATGGCGACACGGTCAGCCATTTGTTGTTCAACCTTGATACCAAGCCAAAGTGACTCCGCATTGGACCATTGGCTATTGTTGAGGCGGCGAATATAAAACTGTGCGCGTGCGAAATCAGCGTTTTGAAACAGCAGGTTCGCCAGGTTGTAGCCGGTGACGGGATTCGCGGCATCGTACTCGTAGGATTTGAGCAGGCTCTGTTCTGCGTCCCGGCGCAGCCCTGCCCTGATCTGGCACAGGCCCTGGGCCATGTAGGTTTTGGCGCGCTCACCATAATTGGGATTGGCCAAAGCCACCGAAAAATCAGCCAGGGCTTCCGGGTAGCGTGCCTGCTGGCACCTCAGCCAGCCAAGGTTGTGCAAAATATTGGGGTCGCGGGGCTGCACCGCGAGCGCCTTCAGAAAACTGTCCTGGGCCAGTGTCAATTCGTTGAGGCGCATGTAAATCAAACCGCGCAAACTGTAGGCATCGGCAAAGCCAGGGTCGGCCGCCAACGCCAGCTTGACTTCATCCAGCGCAATCGTGGTCTTGCCCTGCTCCAGATAACCCAGGGCCAGTTCCACCCGGATGCGCGCCCTTTTGCGCGCGCTGGTTTCATCCGAATCGGTGACCAGGTCCGGACGACTGGCGCCGGTCTGACCTGAATCCGGCGCACTGGCACAGCCCGTCAAAACTGCAATGCCGAACAGCGCCATGAGCGGCCACAGCGGCCAGCAGCCAGGCTTCCCCAAAACACGGACACATTTCATACGCTTGATCCTTCGACCTGGGCGCCTGGGGTCTGAGGAGTTGGCGCACGCAAGTTTCTGTTGCGCTCCATGCGCACCATCACCCGGGTCCGATCCTTGACGTCACCTGCCAGTTGCCCACAGGCCGCATCAATATCGTCCCCGCGGGTTTTACGAATGGTGGTTGTGATACCGGCGTCATTCAAGATCCTGGCAAAGGCCTGCACGCGTTCCGGCCTGGAACGCAACAGACCCGAAGCCGGGAAAGGGTTAAACGGTATCAGGTTGAGCTTGCACCAAGCTCCCGGGTGGGCGTGGATACGCTCCACCAATTGGCGGGCACAGGCATCGGAATCATTCACACCATCCAGCATGCAGTACTCGAGCGTGATGAAGTCACGCGGCGCGTAAGCCAGATAGCGATGGCATGCCGCAATCAACTGCGCCAATGGGTATTTCAGGTTCAGCGGCACCAGGGTGTCGCGTAGCGCATCGTTGGGCGCATGCAAGGACACCGCGAGCGCCACCGGGCAATCTTGCGCGAGCCGGTCGATCATCGGCACAATCCCAGAAGTCGACACCGTCACCCGACGCCGGGACAAACCGTAAGCATGGTCATCGAGCATCACGCGCAGTGCCGGAACCAGTGCGTTGTAGTTCTGCAGGGGCTCACCCATGCCCATCATGACCACATTGGAAATCACGCGCTCATCACACTTGAGGTGCTGGCGTAAAAAATGTTCTGCAAACCAGAGCTGGGCAACGATCTCACCAGTGGTGAGATTGCGACTGAAACCCTGGTGACCGGTAGAACAAAACCGGCAGCCGACGGCGCAACCGGCCTGGGACGACACACACAGGGTGCCACGATCGGATTCAGGGATAAACACGGCCTCGACAGCATTGCCATCGCCCACGTCAAAGAGCCATTTGATGGTGCCGTCTGCCGACATGTGCTGCGAGACCACGGGCATGGCCTTGATGCACGCGACACCCTTGAGTTTTTCACGCAGCGACTTGGCCAGATCACTCATGTCATCAAACTGGCTGGCCCCTTTTTGATGTATCCAGCGAAACAGTTGGACGGCGCGAAAACGCTTTTCCCCCAACCGCTCGCAAAAGACGGTCAAGCCTTCAAGATCGAAATCAAGCAGATTAACCGTCATGCCTGGTATTAACGTGAGTAAACGTTCATGCCAGCGAAGAAAAACGCGATTTCCACAGCGGCGGTTTCAGCCGCATCGGAGCCGTGCACGGCGTTGGCGTCAATGCTGTCGGCAAAATCAGCGCGGATGGTGCCGGGAGCCGCTTTTTTAGGGTCGGTCGCGCCCATCAGGTCACGGTGCCTCAAAACCGCATTTTCACCTTCCAGTGCCTGGATCATGACCGGGCCGGAAACCATGAAATCCACCAGATCCTTGAAGAAGGGACGGGCTTTGTGAACAGCATAAAAAGCCTCAGCTTCGCCACGCGACAAATGGGCCATTTTGGCGGCCACAATTTTCAGGCCGGCTGCTTCAAAACGGGCGTAAATTTGTCCGATCACGTTTTTGGCAACGGCATCGGGCTTGATGATGGAAAGAGTGCGTTCGATAGTCATGATTATTCCTGGTAAATGTAATTTTTGAGCAATTTGTCAAACCTTGGATGTTAACCTGATCTGGTCCATCTGGCCGGCACCACCGGGATGCATCCATGACCATTCTGGGCCAATTCAACGGCCCTTGCCAATGCGTCTTGCACCTGAAGAACCGGAACCGGCACCGCGTTTGCTGCCCTGCTCCTGTCTTTGGCGGGTATAACTGTCGGCCCCGATATAGCCGAAATTCGTTTTTAGCGGATCTGGCTGGGAGTTATTGGCGGCATTGGTGCCAGCATTGGGCTTGTTGCCGCGGCCAGTCGGGCTGCGTCCGGCTGGGCGACGACCACGCAAGGGCGGACGTGGTGTACGCTCACGCGCCATACCCTCTTCAGCGACAGGATTTGCGGCATCTGCCAAGGCTGCAGATACAGAATTTCTTGCTTTTTGCGTCAAAGAATTGATGTCACCGGCATCCAGTTCCATCCAGGCACCACGCTTGAGTCCGCGCGGCAATACCATGGCACCGTAGCGAATCCGTATCAAACGACTCACGGCATGGCCAACGGCTTCAAACATTCGGCGCACTTCGCGATTGCGCCCCTCAGAGATAGTGACCCTGTACCAGCAGTTCGAACCCTCGCCACCGCCCTCTTCGATCGAACCAAAATTAGCCATGCCGTCATCCAGCCTGACACCTTCCAGCAGGCGCTTTTTTTCCTCCTGATCAAGAGCACCCAGTACCCGCACGGCATATTCACGCTCCAGCCCAAAACGCGGGTGCATCAGGTTGTTGGCCAACTCACCCGAACTGGTGAACAGCAGCAGGCCTTCGGTGTTGAGGTCGAGACGGCCGACAGACTGCCATTTACCCTGAAACAGCTTGGGTAACTTGCGAAACACAGTGGGCCGGTTTTGCGGATCATCGTTGGACACGACTTCACCAGCCGGCTTGTGGTAGGCAATCACGCGTGCCGGCGGCGGCTCGATCCGGAAACGGATCGGTTTGCCGTTCACTTTGACATGGTCACCAAATTGCACCCGTTGGCCAATATGTGCAGGCTCGTTGTTGACCGTGATGCGACCTTCCATGATCAGCTGCTCCATCTCCAGACGGGATCCCATGCCGGCCTGGGCCAACACCTTGTGCAGCTTGGGTGATTCTGGCTGAGGGGCCAGCACCCGCTTGAGGGGGTGAGCAACTGTTTGTGTGTCTTCTGCGTCAAATTGCCCCGAAACCACATCTTCGAACCGGATAACCGTGGTCTGCGGGTTTGACTCTTCGTGTTTCATCTTGATTCCTTTGACTCCAAATTCAACTCTCGCACCATGACCTCAACCGTATTGGCGTCTTCAGCCCAGTTCAACTCGGGCGTAGCAACCATGGTCTCATGGCCTTCACTTGCCTCCAGCGCACGCCCCAAGCCCTCAAAAGCCGAACCCGGTGCATCCAGCACGGGCAATTGGTCCAGTGAAGACAAACTCAGGTCATCCAGAAACTGGCGCGTGGTGGCAAACAGCGCTGGCCGTCCGACCGTATCGCGATGGCCGATCACTTCAATCCAGCCCCGGTCTTCGAGTTGCTTGATCGTCAACGAATTGACGGTGACGCCCCGAATGTCCTCGATATCACCCCGGGTGACCGGCTGGCGGTAGGCAATGATGGCCAGGGTCTCGAGGGTTGCACGGGCGTAGCGGGGAGGTTTTTCCGGGTACAGGCGATCCAGATAAATCCGCATTTCTGCACAACTCTGAAAGCGCCAGCCACTGGCCAGCTCCACCAGCTCAACGCCACGCTGCGACCAGTCCTGTTGCAATTGATTCAATAAAAGACGAATCTCGGCCTGGCTATGCTCCTGCTCCAAAAGAAGCTGCATGTCACGCAGGGACATGGGCTGTTGGGCACAAACCAAGGCGGCTTCAAGAATGCACTTGGCATCCAGCGTTTTCATGGTGTCGTCGTATTGAAAATAAGATGTCCAAAGAACATCAAGGCAAAGAATGGATGACGCGTAACAAGCCGAGCGAGCTATCGGTGACGCAGACGCTGTTCAAGGCAACTGAAACCAGCGTTTAAATATCGCTTTGATTGTACTTGAGACCCAGGCTGCGCAGCGCCGTCGAAAAATCAGGGGGTAGATCGGAGGTAAAAGACAGCGCCTGCCGGGTGACAGGGTGCACAAAAGCGAGCCGGTACGCATGCAGGGCTTGTCTTGTCATGCCCAGGCCCATGGTGCCACCGTACAGCGCGTCGCCGAGCAAGGGATGCCTGAGTTGCATCATGTGCACCCTGATCTGATGGGTGCGCCCGGTATGCAGGGTGCATTGCACCAGACAGGCCTGGGCGGCATTGGACAAGAGTGCAAAATCGGTGCGGGCCGGTTTACCCGGGTGGAGATCCAGATCAACCGCTGCCATGCGCAGCCGATTCACCGGGTCACGGCCAATGGCTGCATCCACCACGCGCCTGGCGGCGCCAGACCAGGCCCCCTGGCCAATGGCCAGGTACTGGCGTTTCACTTCCCGCGCGGCAATGGCGCGCACCAGCGCGTCCATGACCGGCCGGCTGCGCGCCACCACCATCAGGCCACTGGTCTCCTTGTCAAGGCGGTGCACAATGCCGGCGCGCGGCAGATCAAAGGCTTGGGGGTCATAAGCCAGCAGCCCGTTCATCAGGGTACCGGACCAATTGCCTGGCGCCGGATGCACCACCAGACCGGCGGGTTTGTTGATCACGAGCAAATGCGCGTCAACATAAACCACATCGAGCATCATGGCTTCTGCCTTGAAGGCCTGGCTTTGCGGGGTTGGACGCAACTCAATCAAGCCCACATCCGATACCCTGACCTTATGCGATGCCTTGACCAGCACCTGCCCGTTGACCCGGACACTGCCAGCCTCAATGAGTTGCTGCAAATAGTTGCGTGAAAACTCTGGCACCAATTCAACCAGGGCGCGATCCAATCGCATACCATGGTGGGCAACCGTAAAAACCAGGTTCCGCTGCTCTGCTTGTGGCTCCAGCACAGAGGCGCCATCGAGTTCATCCAGGGACAGGGTGCCCGATATAATTAAATCTGTTTTGTTCAAGAAAGTCTTTCGCTATGCCTCATGCCAAATTATCTGCCCTCTGCGTCCGGATGTTGGCGGCTGGCGTTGTTTTCCTGAGCGCTTGCGCCACCACGGTGACGGACCCCACTGCAGAATGGAGTCCCAACAAGATTTACGCCGAGGCCAAGGACGAACTCAGCGTAGGGGCGTACGACAAGGCCGTCACCCTCTTTGAGAAACTGGAAGGCCGCGCGGCAGGAACACCGCTCGCCCAACAGGCACAACTCGACAAGGCCTATGCCCACTACAAGGCTGGCGAGCCGGTGCTGGCAATCGCCACGCTGGACCGCTTCATCAAACTGCACCCTGCTAGTCCGGCGCTGGACTACGCCCTTTACCTCAAAGGCATTGTCAATTTCAATGATGATCTGGGTTTGTTCTCCGGTTTGACACGTCAGGACCTGGCCGAACGCGATCAGAAAGCAGCCAAGGATTCGTTTGAGTCGTTCAAGGAATTGGTGAATCGCTTTCCCGACTCGCGTTACACCCCAGAAGCGAGCCAACGCATGAATTACATCGTGAACTCCCTGGCGCAATCAGAAGTGCACGTGGCACGCTACTATTTTGCACGCGGTGCTTATCTGGCGGCAATCAATCGGGCCCAAACCGCTCTTGCAGACTACCAGGGGGTTCCAGCCCTCGAAGAAGCCCTGTTTATCATGGTCAAATCCTATGATGCGCTGGGAATGACCACACTGCGCGACGACAGCTTGCGTGTGCTTGAAAAAAATTACCCGCAAACCCCTTATCTGGTGCACGGTTTCAAACCCAGAAATGACCCTTGGTGGAAGATCTGGTAACTGCATGAAGCCCAATGCCTACCGACTCACGGCGTCAACCGGAATTCACAAAGGAGACCGCGATTACCAGCAGGATCAGGTGACTGTGCTCAGTCATTCCCGCGTCAAAGGGTGTCTGCTGGCCGTCCTGGCGGATGGCATGGGGGGCCGCAGTGGGGGCCGCAAAGCCTCGGACCAGGTCATGATGACCGCACGCCAGCTTTTTGAACGCTATGACCCGGCCACCGATGACCCACAGGTCATGCTGAAACAATTGCTCATCGAGGCCCATACGGTGATCAAACTGATTGCCATTTCATCTGAGCAGGAGCCGCACAGCACCATCGCGGCTTTTCTGCTGAACCCCACAGGGGACTGTCATTGGATTCATGCAGGCGACTCCCGTATTTACCACTTCCACGGCAACCATCTGGTCAAGCGCACGCTTGATCACTCGTACGTTCAGCTCCTAGTAGATCGCGGGGAAATCACGCCTGAGCAGGCCCAAAACCATCCAAAATCAAATATTCTGGTCAGTTGTCTGGGTTCGGACAATGCACCGTCGGTCAGCCTGCATCACATCCCGCAGATGACCCCGGGTGACATTTTGATGGCCTGCAGTGATGGCCTCTGGCATTACTTCAACGATACCGAACTGGGCGATATCCTGTCCACACTGGCACCCCGGGAGGCCTCTGAATTCCTGATCGAAAAAGCCAGGGCTCGAGCCCGTGGCACTGGCGACAACCTGTCGATGGTGGTCGTCAAATTTGAACCCTTGCCCGGATGAGCCGGCAGGTTTCAACGATCTGCCGGTGGTACCAATGGGTTTGAATCCAGACCTTGGGGCCCAGTCAAACTTTTGTCCTTGATCTTGTCAAGTGCATTGTTGGCTTTGGCACGGCGCTCCAGGTCATTCAACCTCAATTCTTGACGTCGCAGCTCATCAAGTACCCGGCGGTTTTTTAAACGGATGTTGCGCTGACAGTCAAATACCGCAAATTTTTGATAGCAGGCGGCATTGGCCAGTTCAGCCTCAGCCAGCAATTGCGTACGCACACGCTCAATGTGCAAACGCTCTTCTTGCAACTGCAATGGGGTTGCTGACAATGGTTCGGGGACGACCTGTGCCTGCAAGGTTGACACCAGCAGGCAGACCAGGACAAAAATGATGCGCTGACTCATGTCAGGCAGGTATCAACATCCCGACGACTCAAGGCCAGGAATTCGGCGGACTGCATTTCCTGCAGACGCGACACGGTGCGAGCAAACTCATTGGCCATCAGACCCTCCGTATAAAGCTCGGTTGCGGGCACAGCCGCAGACATGATCAGTTTAACCCGTCGGTCATAAAGCACATCCACCAGCCAGGTAAAACGGCGCGCCTCGGAGGACATGCGGGGTGGCATTTGCGGCACATTGCCGAGCAGCACCGTATGGAACTGGCTCGCAATTTCAAGGTAATCGTTTTGTGAGCGCGGTCCGCCACAGAGCGTATTAAAGTCAAACCACACCAGACCACCGGCTTTGCGTCGGGCATGGATTTTGCGCGCCTCGATCTGCAGGGTCGGGTCTTCATCCGGTGTTTCTGCCAGTTGCTCGAAAGCGCTGCGCATGGCCTCGTCTGCCGCCTCACCCAAGGGAAAGTGGAAAAGCTCAAGTTGAGCCAGGGTTTGCCCCCGATAGTCGGTACCGTTGTCGACATTGATCACATGGAGATGGGCCTTCAACAAGACAATGGCGGGCAAAAATCGGTCGCGATTCAAGCCGTGAAGGTACAAGTCATCGGGTTTGAAATTGGAAGTGGTGACAAAGCCCACACCTTGCTCAAACAAGGCATTGAGCAATCTGTGCAATATCATGGCATCGGTGATGTCTGACACATGAAACTCGTCAAAACAAATCAGCCGGTACTTTGCAGCAATACGTTTGGCCAAAACATTCAGCGGATTGGCCGTGCCCTGCATACTGGCCAGTTCCCGGTGCACCTCGCGCATGAATTCGTGAAAATGCAGCCTCGTTTTACGCTTCAATGGCACGGCTGTATAAAAGCAATCCATCAGGAAGCTCTTGCCCCGACCAACGCCGCCAAACATGTAGATACCACGCGGGATGGGTGGGCGGTTGATGAGCTTTTTGAGCGCATTGGAGCGCATCTCGCGAAACTTACCCCACTCGCGGGCGCAAGTCTCCAGTACCTGCACGGCGCGCAGTTGCGCCGGGTCCGCGCTGTAACCACGCGCCAGCAACTCAGCTTGGTAGATTTTTTTAACGGTCACTTGTGACTGGCCACTGAAAAAATGGCTGCCTGAACTTGCCAGTCAAGTCCCTGCAGCCACCTTCATCGCGATTCAAAAGTTCAGGGTACGCTTGTCAACCGCCAGGGCTGCTTCCTTGGTCGACTCACTCAAGGACGGATGCGCATGACAGATGCGTGCAATGTCTTCGCTGCTGGCACGAAACTCCATTGCCATCACGCATTCGGCAATCAGTTCGCTGGCCATCGGACCAACAATGTGCACACCCAGAATCTCATCGGTAGCGGCATCGGCCAGCATCTTGACCATGCCTGTGGTGTCGCCCAAGGCACGGGCGCGACCATTGGCCAGGAACGGGAAAGTCCCCGCTTTGTAGGCGACGCCATCGGCCTTGAGCTGCTGCTCGGTACGACCGACCCAGGCGATCTCGGGGCTGGTGTAAATCACCCAGGGGATGGTGTTGAAGTTGACATGGCCATGCTGACCCGCAATGCGTTCGGCCACCGCAACACCCTCTTCTTCGGCCTTGTGTGCCAGCATCGGGCCGCGTACCACGTCGCCCACCGCCCAGACGCCAGGCAGGTTGGTCTGACAGTCAGCATCGACCACAATCGCGCCGCGTTCGTCGAGCTTGAGGCCAACCGCTTCAGCATTCAGGCCGGTGGTGTTGGGTACCCGGCCAATCGAGACAATCAATTTATCAACGTCAAGCGTCTGGACCTCGCCCTTGGCGCTGGTCCAGGCCACGCTGACACCTTTTTTGCCAACCTTGACTTCACCGACCTTGACGCCCAGTTCGATCTTGAGGCCCTGCTTGACAAAAGCTTTGTGCGCTTCCTTGGCAATTTGCTGGTCGACCGCACCCAAGAACTCCGGCAGGCCTTCCAGAATGGTCACCTCGGCACCCAGACGGCGCCAGACCGAACCCATTTCCAGACCAATCACGCCGGAGCCGATCAAGCCCAGTTTTTTCGGCACGGCCGTCAATGCCAAGGCGCCTTCGTTGGACAGCACCATGGACTCGTCAAATGCCGCACCGGGCAGCGCTCGGGCATTGGAGCCGGTGGCCACAATGATCTGTTGACCGACCAGCGTTTCTTCAGCTGCGCCCGCCACCTTGATTTCATAGCCCCCCTCAACGGCCCTGGCAAACGAAGCACGACCGTGGAAGAAGCTGACCTTGTTCTTTTTGAACAGGTACAGGATGCCATCGTTGTTCTGCTTGACCACCGCATCCTTGCGCGCCACCATCTTGGCGGCGTCCATGCTCAGGCCCTTGACCGTGATGCCATGATCGGCAAAGTGGTGGCTGGCTTGCTCAAAATGCTCGCTCGATTGCAGCAACGCCTTGCTAGGAATGCACCCCACATTGGTGCAGGTCCCGCCCGGCGCCGGTCCACCCTTGGCGTTTTTCCATTCGTCCACACAGGCCACGTTTTTGCCCAGTTGGGCGGCACGAATGGCGGCAATGTAACCGCCGGGGCCGCCGCCAATCACGATCACATCAAATTGCTTGCTCATTTTTTGACTTCCTATTCACTGCGGTCTGTCCCGCAAAATTATTTCAAATTGAAAAAACCCACCGATTACGGGCGCAGGTCGCGCGCCGTTGCGGGTGGGTCATGCCAGATAGATCAAATATCAAACAACAAGCGGGCCGGATCTTCCAGCGCTTCCTTCATGGCCACCAGGCCCAGCACGGCTTCACGGCCGTCGATGATGCGGTGGTCGTAGCTCATGGCAAAGTAGTTCATGGGACGCACCACGACCTGACCGTTTTCGACCATGGCGCGATCTTTGGTGGCGTGCACACCCAGAATCGCGCTTTGCGGCGGGTTGATGATGGGGGTCGACATCATGGAACCAAAGGTGCCGCCGTTGCTGATCGAGAAGGTGCCGCCGGTCATTTCTTCCATGCCGAGCTTGCCGTCACGCGCCTTGGCGCCGAATTCGGCAATCTTTTTCTCGATGTCGGCAAAGCTCATCTGGTCGGCGTTGCGCAGGATCGGCACCACCAGGCCACGGGGAGAGCCCACCGCAATGCCAATGTCGAAGAAGCCGTGGTAAACAATGTCGGTACCGTCCACCGAGGCGTTGAGCACCGGGAACTTCTTCAGGGCATGCACCGCGGCCTTGACGAAGAAGCTCATGAAGCCCAGCTTGACGCCGTGCTCTTTCTCGAAGCGCTCCTGCATGCGCTTGCGCATTTCCATCACCGGTGCCATGTTGATCTCGTTGAACGTCGTCAGAATGGCATTGGTGGACTGCGACTGCAGCAGACGCTCGGCGACGCGGGCGCGCAGACGGCTCATGGGCACGCGCTGTTCCGGACGGCCTTCAAGTGAAGCCGCCAGGCTGCTGGCGGGGGCTGCCACCTGGGGCAGCAGAGGTGCGGCTGGTTTGGCCGCCGGCATCGCAGGTGCCACGGCGGGTTTGGGGGCCGCCACGGCGGCCAGCACGTCACCCTTGGTCACGCGGCCATCCTTGCCTGTGCCGGCCACAGAACCAGCAGCCAACTGCTTGTCGGCCATCAGCTTGGCAGCCGCCGGCATGGCCACGCCAGCCATGGAAGCGCTGGCAGGCACGGCAGCAACAGCAGCAGGGGCAGAAGCAGCCGCCATCGCCGCCACCACAGGTACCACCGGCGCAGCCACACCACCCGCCACGCCTTCGCTATCGATACGGGCGATCAGCTGGTCAGCGGCAACCGTGCTGCCATCGGGTTCAATGATTTCGACAATCACGCCTGCCGAAGGTGCCGGTACTTCGAGCACAACCTTGTCGGTTTCGACATCGATCAGGATTTCATCCACAGCGACAGCGTCGCCGACTTTTTTCTTCCATTGCAACAGGGTGGCTTCGGCCACTGATTCGGAGAGTTGCGGGACTTTGACTTCTACGATTGCCATAACAATTCTTTCAAAAATAATCTTGAGGGTTTGGACGACGGACGAACGTCTGGCCAAAACGGATTGACGTGGGGTTGGACCTTATTTGGCCAGGACAAAACCTTTGAGCTTGCCAAAAGCGCCTTCCACCAACGCCTTTTGCTGCTCCTGGTGCAGATGCGAATAACCCACCGCCGGTGACGCCGATGCCACCCGGCCGGAGTAACCCAGCTTTTGCCCCTCAAGCATGTTCTCGTGAATGTAGTGCTGCACAAAGAACCACGCCCCCTGATTTTGCGGCTCGTCCTGCGTCCACACCACCTCGGTCGCGTTAGGGTACTTTTTCAGCTCCGTGGCAAAGGCCTTGTGCGGGAACGGGTAGAGTTGCTCGACGCGGATAATGGCCACATCGTCGCTGCCCTTTTCGTCACGTTTTTTGGCGAGGTCGTAATACACCTTGCCGGAACAGGCAATCACACGTTTGACCTTGTCACCCTTGAGCACCTTTTGATCCGGAATGATGGTCTGGAAGGAACCCTTGGTGAATTCAGTCAGCGGGGAAGCCGCATCCTTGTGACGCAACAGCGATTTGGGCGTAAAGATCACCAGCGGTTTGCGCAGGTTACGCACCATCTGACGGCGCAGCACATGGAAAATCTGGCTCGCCGTGGTCGGCTGCACCAGTTGCATGTTGGTGTCGGCCGCCAGTTGCATGAAGCGCTCGACACGCGCCGATGAGTGCTCAGGACCCTGGCCTTCATAGCCATGCGGCAGCATCATGGTCAAGCCATTGACACGCCCCCACTTGACTTCACCCGAGGCAATAAACTGGTCAATCACCACCTGGGCGCCGTTGGCAAAGTCGCCAAACTGGGCTTCCCAGATCACCAGCGTGTTGGGGTCGTTCGAGGCATAGCCATACTCAAAACCCAGCACCGCTTCTTCCGACAGGATAGAGTCAATGACGACAAACTGCGACTGGTTTTCGGCCACATTCTGCAGCGGCACATAGGTACCCTCGTCCCACTTTTCACGGCTCTGGTCATGAATGACCGCATGACGGTGGGTAAAGGTGCCCCGGCCACAGTCTTCACCCGACAAACGCACCGGATAACCACTGGCCACCAACGACGCAAACGCCATGTGTTCACCCATGCCCCAATCCACCGGAATATCACCGCGCCCCATGGCGGCGCGGTCATCGTAGACCTTCTTCACCAGCGGATGGGCCGTCAGGCTGGCCGGCAATGTGGTGATTTTTTCGGCCAGGCGTTTCCATTCGGCCAAAGGAATCGCCGTGTCACCCGCGTCGGTCCACTTCTTGCCCAGGAACGGTGACCAATCCACCGCGTACTTGCTCTTGAAGTTGGTCAATACCGGGTTCACGGTGTGCTTGCCCGCATCCATCGCCGCGCGGAAGGCCTTGAACATGTCATCGCCCAGCGTGGCACCCAGGCCCTGCGCAGCCAGCTTGTCGGCGTACAGCTTGCGGGTGCCGGGGTGAGCCGCAATCTTCTTGTACATGAGCGGCTGGGTCAGCGCTGGCGTGTCCTGCTCGTTGTGGCCCAGCTTGCGGAAACAGATGATGTCAAGCACCACGTCCTTGCGGAACGTCATGCGGTATTCCAGCGCCCATTGCATGGCCATCACGACGGCTTCAGGATCATCGCCGTTGACGTGCATCACCGGCGCTTCAACGCCCTTGACGATGTCGGTGCAATACAGCGTGGAGCGGTAGTCACGCGGGTCCGAGGTGGTGAAGCCGATCTGGTTGTTGATGATCAGGTGCACGGTACCCGCCGTGGTGTAACCGCGGGTTTGCGCCAGCGCCAGGGTTTCCTGGTTGACACCTTGGCCGGCAAAGGCTGCGTCACCATGGACCAGCACCGGCAGCACCTGACGACCCGTGGGGTCGGCACGCCGGTCCATGCGGGCGCGCACCGAGCCCTCGACCACCGGATTGACAATTTCAAGGTGAGAAGGATTGAACGCCAGGCTCAGGTGCACCGGGCCACCGGGCGTGGTCACGTCGGAGCTGAAACCCTGGTGGTACTTCACGTCACCGGCAGGCAGGTCTTCGGGTGCCGTGTGGTCAAACTCGGCAAACAAGTCGGCGGGCATTTTGCCCAGGGTGTTCACCAGCACGTTGAGGCGACCGCGGTGAGCCATGCCGATCACGATTTCCTGCACGCCCAGACTGCCGGCCTGCTGGATCAGCTGGTCCATGGCGGCAATAAAGCTCTCGCCACCTTCCAATGAAAAACGCTTCTGACCGACATACTTGGTATGCAGGAAACGCTCCAGGCCCTCAGCGGCTGTGAGACGGTCAAGAATGTGTTTTTTCTGGTCTGCGTTGAAATTGGGCTTGCTGCGCACGCTTTCCAGCTTTTGCTGCCACCAGCGCTTTTGCGTCTGGTCGGTCAGGTACTGGTACTCTGCGCCCACGGTACCGCAGTAGGTTTCGCGCAGCGCATTGAGCAACTCGCGCAAGGGCATCTTGTCCTTGCCGAAAAACGTGTTACTGGTGTCGAACACGGTTTCCTGGTCGGCATCCTTGAAGCCGTAAAAGGCGGGGTCGAGTTCCGGAATATTCGGCCGCTCGGTGCGTTTCAAAGGGTCCAGATCGGCCCAACTGGCACCTACGTTGCGATAGGCAGCAATCAATTGCTGCACCGCCGTGCGCTTGCGGCCCATTTCGGCGTCCACACTGGCCACCACCACCTTGGTGCCACCCGCCTTGGCGCGTTGCGCGAAAGCATCGATGACAGGCTGGTGTGCAACGTCTTTGGCATTGCTGCCGTCTACCGCCGGAACGTTTTGCAGGGAATCGAAATAGTCACGCCAGGTCTCTGGCACACTGCCTGGATTGGCCAGGTAGTTTTCATACATCTCTTCGACGTACGGGGCGTTGCCACCAAAAAGGTAGGTGTTCGCCTGATAGGCTTGATAAACCGTATTGGTCTCACTCATATTTCGCTGACTTTCATTTCCCTTGAGGAAACTTTAGCTGGTTAAAGCTGATGGTTGATTAACCTCCCGCGTCACGGCTTGACCGTTTGGCGGATGCGACAGTGGCGTTGGAAGGGCCGAATGCAGGACGGGATTGTGCCACCGAAAGGCAGAACAATCCTGACAGAAAGTTTTGACCCTAGATCAGGCGTTGACTAGGTCCTTGATTTGCTGCAGGGCGGCGGGGTCGTCCATGGTGGTCAGATCACCCGGATCACGTCCCTCGCACACCGCGGTAATGGCACGGCGCAGGCACTTGCCGCTGCGCGTCTTGGGCAACACCGTGACAAAGCGCACACGAGCAGGTCGGGCCACTGCGCCCAGATCGCGATCGACCAGCTTCATGATTTCGCCTTCCAGCTTGAGCGCACTGGCTTCATCGGTCAGCAGACTGGCGTCCTTGACCACGGCAAACGCCATCGCCACCTGACCTTTGAGCTGATCCGCCACACCGACTACCGCCACTTCGGCGATATTGGGGTGCGCCGAAATGCTTTCCTCGATCTCGCGCGTGCCCAGGCGATGGCCGGCGACGTTGATCACGTCGTCAGTGCGGCCCAAAATAAAGTAGTAGCCGTCGGCATCACGCACGCCCCAGTCAAAGGTGCTGTAGACCAGCCTGCCAGGCACACTCTTCCAGTAGGTGTTGACAAAGCGCTCGTCATCACGCCACACGGTCTGCATGCAGCCGGGTGGCAGCGGGCCTTCGATGGCAACCACGCCCTTCTGGTTGGCGCCGGTCAGCTCTTCACCGGTCTGGTCGTCGAGCAATTTGACGTTGTAGCCATACACCGCCTTGCCGGGTGAGCCAAACTTGCTGACCGCTTTTTCAACGCCGTTGCACAGCGACAAAATGGGCCAGCCGGTTTCAGTTTGCCAGTAGTTGTCGATGATCGGCTTGCCCAGACCCTCACTGATCCACTGTGCCGTGGGTTCATCCAGCGGCTCCCCCGCCAAAAACAACGCGCGCAGGCTCGACAGGTCGTATTTGGACAACAGCGCCGGGTCCTGCTTCTTGAGCACGCGCACGGCGGTGGGTGCACTGAACATCACCGTCACCTTGTATTTTTCCACCAGACTCCACCAGATACCACCATCCGGGCGCGTTGGCAGACCTTCGTACATGATGGTCGCCATGCCGGCGATCAACGGGCCGTAAATGATGTAGCTGTGGCCCACCACCCAGCCAATGTCGCTGGTCGAAAAATAGGTTTCCCCCGCGTTGCCGGCATAAATGTGCTTCATACTGGCGGCCAGTGCCACACAATAACCGCCGGTATCGCGTTGCACCCCCTTGGGCTTGCCGGTGGTGCCACTGGTGTAGAGCGTATAGCTTGGGTGAGTAGCGTCGACCCATTCGCATTCAACCACCGTGTCGAGGTGTTTGTTGCGCAGCGGTGCCCACAATTTGTCACGACCGGCCACCAGTGCCATCGGCACCAGACCGCGATCCACCAGCAGGACCGACTCGGGCTTGTATTTTGAGAGACTGATAGCTTCGTCCAGCAGCGGCTTGTAGCCCACCGCCTTGCCACCGCGCGAACCGGCATCGGCACTGATGATGACCCGGGGTTCGGCGTCTTCAATACGGGAAGCCAGCGATCCAGAAGCAAAACCGCCAAAGACCACCGAGTGGATCGCGCCGATGCGCGCACACGCCAGCATGGCAAATGCCGCTTCGGCAATCATCGGCATGTAGATCAGGACCCGGTCACCCTTGCCCACACCCAGTTCCTTCAGCACCGCTGCCATGCGCTGGACCTCGGCGTGCAGTTCACGGAACGAGTACACCTTTTCCTGATCGGTCTCGGTCGAGACAAAAATCAGCGCGGCCTGATCGGCACGGTCTTTCAGATGACGGTCTACCGCGTTGTGACACAGGTTGGTAACACCCCCCACGAACCACTTGGCAAACGGTGGCTTGCTGTAGTCGCAGATCTGGCTGGGCTGGACCTTCCAGTCCACCAACCGGGCTTGCTCACCCCAGAAACCGTCGCGGTCAGAGAGAGATCGTTGGTGAAATTCGGCGTATGAGGTCATGGGCTGTCTCCGATATTTATAAAACTGAATTCATAATTATGAACTTTCAGCTTGCATGGTCCTGACGTAAGTCAAAGCCCCCCGCCCCGCGCATACACCACTGGCAAGGCAAGCGGTTAACAAATACCCTCCTGTGGGGGCCTCCCAATCCAGCATTTCACCGGCGCAAAACACACCCGGCAAAGTCTCCAGCATCAATTGCCCGGTCATGGCCTCGAACAACACACCGCCAGCACTGCTGATGGCTTCGTCCAGCGGACGTGCCGCCGTCACGGTGATTGGCAGGGCCTTGATCGCCTGCGCCAACTGCCGCCCATCGGCCAATTGTTCCCTGCTCAACAACTCATACAGAATGGCCGCCTTGATGCCATCAATATGCAACCGGCTCTTGAGGTGACTTGACAATGAACGCGAGCCACGCGGATGCTGTACCTCGGCAAGTACGCGTTCAAAGGACATGTCAGGCAGCAAGTCCAGATGCAAGGTGGCTGACCCACTGGCCAGAATCTCATCCCGCAGCAAACCCGAAGCAGCATAAATCAGGCTACCCTCAACCCCCGTGGCGGTAGCGACAAACTCACCCTTGCGGACAAATTCGCGCCCCGCCGTGCTGGTGAACGCCATCGCCACGGACTTGAACGGCAAACCCGCAAAACGGCCAGCAAAGTGCGTGCTCCAACCGTTTTTCACATCAAAACCGCAATTGGCCGGCAGCAACGGGGCCACCGCCACACCTTGGGCCTTCAGCCACGGCACCCAGGCACCGGTAGAACCCAGACGCGCCCAACTGCCCCCACCCAGCGCCAGCACGACAGCATCGGCCCGCACCTGGATGGGCCCCTGCGGCGTGTCAAAGTCCAGCAAGGTGGCTGCGGTGTCAACCCTGGTATCTGCTTTGACCGTCTTGTGCCAGCCGGTCCAGCGGTGACGCATGAAAAATGTCACTGGCAGACCCTTTTTGGGATGACGCAGACGCGTCAGCCAGGCCCGCAGCAGGGGCGCTGCTTTCATGTCAACTGGAAAAACACGCCCGGAACTACCAACAAAGGTTTCAATGCCAAGCGAAGCCGCCCAGGACCGAACCTGCCCGGCATCGAAGAACTTGAAGAGTGCCTCAATATGCTGACGGCGCTGTCCGTAACGGGCAGCAAACAAGTCGGCCGGCTCGGAATGCGTCAGGTTCAGGCCGCCTTTGCCTGCCAACAGGAATTTCCGGCCAATACTGGGCATGGCGTCGAACAAGAGCACCTGCACACCGGCGCCAGACAACACCTCAGCCGCCATCAAACCAGCCGGACCGGCACCTACCACCGCTACTTTTTTCATCATTCAACCTGATTCTCTTTGATATCCGCCAATTAGAACCGCTCCGGTGTCCTGGCAATACCGTCTCCGATTCAGCCTCTGGCCCTCAACAAGTCCATGCCTTGGAACACTGGTTTGGTTTCTGTCACAATTTCGCCACTGTATTCTTTTCAAACTATCAATTTAGGAAAAATCATGGCCAGTGAACTGATCAAACATGTGTCCGATGCATCGTTCGAAGGCGACGTCCTGCAATCCAATGTGCCCGTGCTGGTTGATTACTGGGCAGAATGGTGCGGTCCATGCAAAATGATTGCACCTATCCTCGATGAGGTATCGGCGACCTATGAAGGAAAACTGCAAATTGCCAAAATGAATGTCGATGAAAACCGCGATATTCCGGCCAAGTTTGGCATTCGTGGCATCCCCACCCTGATGATCTTCAAAAGCGGCCAATTGGCAGCCACCAAAGTGGGTGCCATGAGCAAAGCACAGCTGATTGCCTTTATCGACCAGCAACTGGCCTGATCACCGCCGCAGCGCCTGCTGCGTGCCTGCCCGCTCCAATCATCAAAAAGGGCGTCCTTTTCCTGTCATAATCCCAATTACTCGCTGACCCCCATCCAGGGTCAGCTCGAGTCAGAGGCGCAAAGCCAATGCGACTTGAACCTGCACAAGTCCGTCGCGCCACAACATTCCCCTCCTGGCAGATTCCAAACAAATACTGAACCACTCCATGCATTTAAATGAACTCAAGGCACTGCACGTGTCAGAAGTCCTCAAACAAGCCGAAGATCTCGAGATTGAAAACACCGGCCGCATGCGCAAGCAGGAGTTGATGTTTGCCATCATCAAAAAGCGTGCCCGTGCCGGCGAACAGATTTTTGCCGATGGTGTGCTGGAAATTTTGCCCGACGGTTTTGGTTTTTTGCGGAGTCCTGACACCAGCTACACCGCCAGCACGGATGACATTTACATCAGTCCGAGCCAGGTACGCCGCTTCAACCTGCATACCGGCGACATGATCGAAGGCGAAGTACGCACTCCGAAAGATGGCGAACGTTACTTTGCCTTGAACAAGCTGGAAAAAGTCAATGGGGGCGGGCCCGAGGAAAACAAGCACAAGGTCATGTTTGAGAACCTGACCCCGCTCTTTCCCAACGTGCAAATGCGCCTTGAGCGCGACATGAAGGGTGAGGAAAACATCACCGGGCGCATCATTGACATCATTGCACCCATCGGCAAAGGCCAGCGCGCGCTGCTGGTAGCACCGCCCAAGAGCGGCAAAACGGTGATGATGCAGCACATCGCACACGCCATTTCCGCCAATTATCCCGACAGCCACATGATGGTGCTGCTGGTTGACGAGCGCCCCGAGGAAGTGACTGAAATGCAGCGTACCGTCAAGGGCGAGGTGATTGCCTCCACCTTCGACGAACCCGCTGCCCGCCACGTGCACGTGGCAGAAATGGTGATCGAACGTGCCAAACGCCTGGTGGAGCTGAAAAAAGACGTGGTGATTTTGCTGGACTCGATCACCCGTCTGGCGCGTGCCTACAACAACGTGGTGCCGTCCTCCGGCAAGGTGCTCACCGGCGGCGTTGACTCCAACGCGCTGCAGCGCCCCAAACGTTTTCTGGGTGCCGCACGCAACGTGGAAGAAGGCGGCTCCCTCACCATCATCGCCACCGCCCTGGTTGATACCGGTAGCCGCATGGACGAGGTAATTTTTGAAGAATTCAAGGGTACGGGCAACAGCGAGATTCACCTGGACCGACGCCTGTACGAAAAGCGCGTGTTCCCCTCGATCCAGCTCAACCGCAGCGGCACCCGTCGCGAAGAACTGCTGCTGGCACCCGACATTCTGCAAAAAACACGCATCCTGCGCCAGTTTTTATACAACATGGATGAAGTCGAATCCATGGAAATGGTGCTCAAACAAATGCGCGCCACCAAAACCAACAGCGAGTTTTTTGACATGATGCGTCGGGGCGGCTAAGCAAGCCACGGCGTGGCTACACTATAATTACTGGTTTTAGCGAAAAGTACGAACGACTTTGAATTGCGCAATGGTTTGGGCAAGGGTCGGCGCGGCTAACGCATCTGATGGAGAAATCATGAAAGACGGCATTCACCCCAACTACCGCGAAGTTTGTTTCCTGGATTCGTCCAATGGCTTCAAGTTCGTGACACGCTCTTGCGCCAACGCCAAAGAAATGATCAAAATGGAAGACGGCCGTGAGCTGCCGCTCTTCAAACTCGATACCTCCAGCGAGTCGCACCCTTTCTATACCGGCACACAAAAATCCGTCGACAACATGGGTGGCCGCGTGGAGCGCTTCCGCAACCGCTTCGGTAAAACTGCTGCCAAGTAAGCAGCACTTAGCGCTTTGCCAAAGGCAGCCGGGTCATTCCGCGCTGCCTTTTTCTTTGCGTCAACCCTTGTTTTAACATCACCCCCGTGGACCAACCCACACCTGCCATCGTCGCACAAGCCGGCGTCAAGCGCTTGCCGCGCCTGGCGCTGCTGCTGTTTTGCCTGGCCTATGTGCTACCTGGCTTTTTGGGACGTGCGCCCTGGAAGCGCGACGACATCACCACGTTTGGCTACATGGCCGAACTGGCCCGTGGCAACACAGATTGGTGGCGCCCGATGCTGGGCGGCATGCCGTCTGAAGTTGATGCATTGCTGCCCTATTGGTTGGGTGCCTGGGCCCTTCAATTGGCCCCTGGCTGGCTGACGCCAGAGCTGGCCGCGCGCCTGCCCTTTATGCTGCTGCTGGTGCTGGCGCTGGTGGCAACCTGGTACGGCACCTATTACCTGGCACGCAGCCCGATGGCACAACCTGTCGCTTTTGCCTTTGGCGGTGAGGCGCAGCCGACGGATTACGCACGCGCCATTGCCGATGGCGGACTGCTGGCCTTCATTGCCTGCCTTGGACTGGCACAACTGGCCCACGAAACCACGCCGGCACTGACACAGCTGTGCTTTGCCGCCTTGCTGTTTTATGCCTCTGCGGCCCTGCCCTACCGCTCTTTTAACCCAGGGCTGAGCGCTGCTGTGGCACTGCTGGGACTCACACTTTCTGGCGCCCCGTCAATCGCTCTGGCTTTGGGGTTGGGCGGCACGGCACTTTACCTGCTTGCCCCGGCATCTGAAACCTCACAGAAAAAAATCAGGGCGAGTGGCCTGGCGCTGCTGTCTCTGGTCTGCGCTGTGTTGGCCAGCTATCTGGATTTGTGGCGCTGGCGCATTGACCTGCCCCACGCCAACCTGGCGGAATGGCAAAGCCTGGGCCGTCTATTTTTATGGTTTACCTGGCCAGCCTGGCCACTGGCCATCTGGACGCTTTGGCGCTGGCGCCGACAAATCTTCAACCTTCGCTTCACAGGACTTCATCTGTGGTTGCCAATCTGGTTCGTGGCGGTTGCCAGCGCCGCCACCTTGACCACCCCTGCAGCGGACCGCTCGCTGCTGCTGGCTCTGCCTGCCCTGGCGGCATTGGCGGCCTTTGCCCTGCCCACTCTGAGTCGCAGCGTGGGGGCGCTGATTGACTGGTTTGCCCTGATTTTTTTCTCCGGCTGTGCGCTGGTGATCTGGATCGTCTGGATTTCCATGCAAACGGGTTTCCCGGCACGACCGGCCGCCAATGTGGCACGGCTGGTGCCAGGTTTTGATCACAGCTTTTCCCTGATGCCTTTTTTAATAGCGGTTGGCGCCAGTCTGGTGTGGACCTGGCTGGTTACATGGCGTGTCGGACGACACCAGGCAGCCATCTGGAAAAGTGTGGTGCTGCCTGCCGGTGGCGCCGCCCTGAGCTGGCTGCTGCTGATGACTTTGTGGCTGCCGCTGCTGGATTTTGCACGCAGCTATGCTCCGATGGTGAAACTTGTCACATCGGCCATGCCGCAGTCGCCCGGCTGTGTGGCGACACTGGGCCTGAACCGCAGTCAGATCGCAGCGTTTCAGTTTCACAGCCGACTTGAACTGCAAGTGCTTGATACGCACAACACATGCCAGTGGCTGATCGCCGACATCGACACCGCCAGCAAGCACCCGGACCTCAGACAAGGCCCGATATGGCAGCTGCGTCGCTCGATGGGGCATCCAGCGGAAAGAAAGGATTCGATTTGGCTGTATGAGCGTCGCTTGCAGTTGCTGCCAGTACCACCCGTTGCGACGGAAAAACAAGGCTAAATACCGAGCCACGACCCATCGTACTCGCAATGGACAAGACCGCCCCATGGCGCTGCGCCACATGCTTGACGATGGCCAGACCGAGGCCGGTGCCACCGGTTTCACGCGAACGGCTGCGGTCCACACGATAAAAGCGTTCCGTCAGCCGGCCCAAATGCTCGGCCGCAATGCCCGGCCCCGTATCGGCCACAGAAAAGACCAGACAACCATCTGCCCGTGGCCGGATACTGACCGTGATGTGCCCGTCGGCAGGGGTGTAGCGGACCGCGTTGCTGACAAGATTACCCATGGCGCTGAACAATTCACTGGCCGTACCTGCCAGAAAACCATCAAAATCACAGTCGAATACAAACTGATGGTCAGCTGAACCAGCCTCCCCCATTACCTGAGACAGCGACAAGGCATCCGTTTCAAGTTGACGCATCAATGCCGGCACGGACACAAGCGCGTCCACCCCAGGCGGGGCACTGCCTTCGAGTCTGGACAGCGTGAGCAAATCACTCACCAGGGATTGCATGCGATCAGCCTGTTGCGCCATCAGCGCCAGATACTGCTGCCGTTCGGATTCACCGAGCTTAAGCGTTTGCAGGGTTTCCACAAAACCTGCCAGCACCGTCAGTGGCGTGCGGATTTCGTGCGACACATTGGCCACAAAATCACGCCGCATGGCTTCTGCCTGTTCCAGCAATGTGATGTCACGCGACAACAGCAATTTGCGTCCATCACCATAGGGATGCAGTTGAACGGACAAAGTCACCGGCCTGGAGGGGGTGCTGTCCCGCCCCGGCATGGTCATGCTGCTGCGAAAATCACGCGCCGCCATATAGCTTGCAAAACCCGGATCACGCACCAGATTACCTATGGTCTGCATCAGGTCGCGCTTGGGGTCGAGACCGAAATGCATGGCTGAAGTCTGGTTACACCATTCGATGTGTGACCCACCATCGAGCAACATGACACCATTGGGTGAGGCCTGCATGGCAGATAAAAAATCATGCAGGCGCGCCTGGGACTCGCTGGTCTGACGTTCACGCGTCCGCAGCAGGCGTCTTACCCGGGAGGTGATATCCCCCCAGACACCAGCCTTGGGCCCGTCTTCATTGGGCTGGTCATGACGCAACCAGCTTAAGAATTGTCCGGCACGCACAATATCCTGCAGCATCCACAAGACCGCAGCCATCAGCAGCCCCCATGCCAGGGCTTGTCTTTGCGGCCAATATGTATCAAGCCAGGCCCCCAGTGCAGCCCCGGCTGACAAGCAACCGAGAAAGAAAATAAACCGGCCCAGCATGCGCGCGCCTGTGTTACGCCTGTTTTGCCAGCAGTGCCTGCACCGTCAAGCGATAGCCGGCACCGCGTACGGTTTCAACCATGGAGCCGGCCTCGCCCAGCGCCTCGCGCAAGCGTTTGACATGCACGTCCACCGTGCGTTCTTCAATAAATACATGGTCACCCCAGACCTTGTCGAGCAATTGTGAGCGGCTGTGCACACGCTCGGCGTGCGTCATTAGGTAGTGCAACAATTTGAACTCAGTCGGTCCCAGTTTCAGCGGCTGGGCTTGAAACGTGACACGGTAGGTGGCTGCATCAAGGCACAACTCACCAAGTGTCACCTGCCCCTCTGCCTGCTCGGGCGCACGACGACGCAGCACGGCACGTATCCGCGCCAGCAGTTCCTTGGTGGAAAACGGTTTTGCAATATAGTCATCGGCACCCGCGTCCAGTCCTGCCACCCGGTCGACCTCATCGCCTCGGGCTGTCAACATGATGATCGGGATCGCCTTGGTGCGGGGGTGAGCACGCCAGCGCTTGGCAAGCATCAACCCGCTCTCTCCGGGCAACATCCAGTCCAACAGAATCACATCCGGCAAAACGGATTCCAATTCGGCTTGGGCTGTGACACTGTCCATGGCCCAGATGGGCCGGAAACCACTGTGTCGCAGGTTGACCGAAATCAGTTCGGCAATGGCGGGCTCGTCTTCAACAATCAGGACACCCGGCAAACGTCTCATTTGACCACCGATTCAATTTGATCGATCGAGGTATGACGCACATCGGCACCCTTGACGATGTAGATGATCAGTTCGGCAATGTTTTTGGCATGGTCGCCAATGCGCTCTATCGCCTTGGCCAAAAACAGCAAATCCAGACTCGGTGAAATCATGCGCGGGTCTTCCATCATGTAGGTGATGAGTTTGCGCACAAAACCATCAAACTCCTGGTCAATCAGGTCGTCTTCCTTGAGGATTGCCAAAGCGGCCGTGGTGTCGAGCCGGGCAAAGGCATCGAGTGCCTTGCGCAACAGGCCCGAAGCCATGTCGGAGGCCACGCGCAATTCCAGCGAAGGGAGAGAGCGCGGCGCGCCACTTTGAATGATGGAGAGCACCATGCGCGCAATTTTTTCAGCCTCATCCCCGACCCGTTCCAGATTGGCGGTCGTTTTCGAGATGGCAATCAACAAACGCAGGTCGCGCGCAGTCGGTTGACGCCTGGCAATGATGCTGGAGAGATCACGGTCAATCTCAACTTCCATGGCATTCACGCGCGCCTCTGCCGCAGTCACCTGATTGGCCACATCCACACTGAATTGTGACAACGCGTAAATCGCCTGGCGAATTTGCGACTCGACCAGTCCGCCAAGTTCCATCACGCGGGTTGATACGGCACTGAGTTCGCTGTCAAACTGGGACGATAAATGTTTTTCGGTCACGATGGTGTTCCTTGAAAGAAGCGTCTGTCAAAAATGGCTTGCTACGGCAAAAAACCACTGGATCAACCAAACCGGCCGGTGATGTAGTCTTCTGTTTCCTGGCGGTTGGGTTTGAAGAAAATTTGCTCGGTGGCACCAAACTCGATCAAATCACCCAGATACATGTAAGCCGTGTAATCGCTGCAGCGGGCCGCTTGCTGCATGTTGTGGGTCACGATCACAACCGTGTAGTCGGTCTTGAGCTCGATGATCAGTTCTTCGATCTTGGCCGTTGAAATCGGGTCAAGCGCCGAACAAGGTTCATCCAGCAGCAGCACCTCCGGCTTGATGGCAATGCCGCGGGCAATACACAGGCGTTGCTGTTGTCCGCCAGACAAACTGGAGCCGCTTTGCTTGAGTTTGTCCTTGACTTCCGTCCACAAGGCCGCCTTGCGCAAAGCCCACTCAACGCGCTCTTCCATATCGGTGGTGTTGAGCGACTCAAACAGCTTCACACCAAAAGCAATATTGTCAAAAATGGACATCGGAAAGGGGGTGGGTTTCTGAAACACCATGCCGACTCTGGCGCGCAACAGCGCCACATCCTGCTTGCTGGTCAGCAGGTTTTCGCCATCCAGAATCACCTCGCCCTGGGCCCGTTGCTCGGGGTACAACTCGAACATGCGGTTAAAAACGCGCAATAAAGTGGATTTGCCGCAACCCGACGGGCCAATGAAGGCGGTGACCTTGTTTTCAGGAATTTCAAGGTTGATGCCCTTGAGCGCATGAAAATTGCCATAAAAAAAGTCAAGGTTGTTGACCGTGATTTTCGGCTGCTCTTTTTTCTCAATGGTATTTTCAGTCTTCATTCTCACAACCTTTTCAAATACAACAGATGTTCATCAAACCTTGGTTCGGGTCAATACCCGGGCCAGCACGTTGAGCGCCAGCACCGCCAAGGTGATCAAAAACACCCCGGCCCACGCCAGTTGCTGCCAGTTTTCATACGGACTCATGGCAAATTTGAAAATGGTCACCGGCAAACTCGCCATGGGCTCGCTCAAATTGGAAGTCCAGAACTGGTTGCTCAAAGCGGTGAACAACAACGGCGCCGTTTCACCGGCAATGCGTGCGACAGCCAGCAGGATGCCCGTCACGACACCGGCACGGGCGCAGCGCATGGTGATACTCAAAATCACCTTCCACTTGGGCGCACCGAGGGCATAGGCGGCTTCTCGCAAACCCGCCGGAACCAGTTGTAACATGTTCTCCGTGGTCCGAATAACGACCGGAATCACGATCAAGGTCAACGCAGCAATACCCGCGTAAGCTGAAAACGACTTGAACCGGGTCACGATCACCGCGTAGACAAACAGGCCGATCACAATGGACGGCGCCGACAACAAAATGTCATTGACAAAACGGGTGGTCGCCGCCAAGGCGCTTTTGGGCTCAAACTCAGCCAGGTAAATGCCAGCCATCACGCCCACTGGCGTACCGACAAAAGTGGCCAGGCAAACCATCAAAAACGAGCCATAAATGGCGTTGGCCAAACCACCTGGATCGTTGGGAGCCGGGGTCATTTCGGTCAGCACGGACCAGGTCAAGCCGGAAGCGCCCAGACGAATGGTTTCAAACAAAATCCAGAACAGCCAAAACAGACCAAAACCCATGGCCAGCAGAGATAACAACAAGGCTACCTGGTTGACGCGCTTGCGATTGGCGTAGCGTTGTTGCCGAACCTGGGCCAACTGCGACGCTTGCGTCAAAGTTTCATGGGTGCTCATGATTTTGCGCCCTCGCCTTTTTTCAGTTGACTCAGCAGCAGCTTGGACAAACTCAGCACCACAAAGGTAATAAAAAATAACACCAGTCCCAGATACATCAAAGAGGCTTGGTGCAAACCCTCACCCGCTTCGGCGAATTCATTGGCCAGTGCCGATGTGATGCTGTTGGCCGCCTGAAACAGGCTCAGCGAATCAAGCTGGTTGAAATTGCCGATCACGAATGTGACCGCCATGGTTTCACCAATGGCGCGTCCCAACCCCAGCATGATGCCGCCAATCACACCGGTTTTGGTGTACGGCAGCACCACGGTCGACACCACCTCCCAAGTGGTCGCGCCCAAGCCGTAGGCAGACTCTTTGAGCAAGGTCGGTGTAACCTCGAACACATCACGCATGACGGCCGCAATGAACGGGATGATCATGATGGCCAAAATGATGCCCGCCGACAAAATGCCGATACCCACGGGCGGTCCTGAAAACAAGGCCTCAAGATAAGGCACGCCTTTGAACATGGCTTGCAGTGGCTGCTGAACATAGGTAGACAAAATGGGCCCGAACACCAACAGGCCCCACATGCCGTACACAATGGAGGGAATCGCTGCCAGCAATTCAATGGCCGTGCCCAACGGGCGCTTCAGCCAGGCTGGCGACAATTCCGTTAAAAAAATGGCAATTCCAAAACTGACCGGGACCGCAATCACCAAGGCAATGAGAGAAGTCATCAGTGTGCCGTAGATCATGACCAGGCCACCAAACTCCTCCTTCACCGGATCCCAGGTAGCCGTGGTCAGGAAACCAAGCCCGTATTGATGGATGGCCGGCCAGGCCCCCATGGTCAGTGAAGCCAGAATGGCGATCAACAAACCCAGGGTGAGCAGCGCTGCACTCTTGGCAAGCCACGCAAAAATGCGGTCAGCCCATGGGCTTGATGGGGCCAGTTTGGCTGTAGAAGCTTGAGTCATGACACGTCCAGCAGAAGTTTCGGGTGAATTTAACGACATTTCTCTGGTCGAAAGTGTAGTGGACATGACTCGCGCTCCTGAAGATCAATTTGGCCCCTCAGAAACAACTTATTTCAATGCAACCGGCTTGCCTGCACTGTCCTTGACCATGCCCCAGGATTTTTCGATGGTGGCGATCACGCTGTCTGGCAACGGTACGTAGTCCAGATCAGAGGCCAGCTTATCGCCGCTCTTGAACGCCCAGGTAAAGAACTTGAAAGTTTCAGTGGCCTGCGCGGGCTTGTCCTGCTGCAAGTGCATCAGGATGAAAGTAGCCGTCGAGATGGGCCAGGTAGCTTTGCCAGGCTGGTCCGTGATGAGTTGGTAGAACGATTTGTTCCAGTCAGCACCGGCAGCTGCCGCCTTGAAGGCTTCTTCGCTGGGAGACACAAACACACCGTCTTTATTTTTCATTTGGGTGTAAGTCATTTTGTTTTGAATGACATACGAATACTCGACGTAACCAATCGAATTGGGCAGTCGATTCACAAATGCAGCCACGCCTTCGTTACCTTTGCCACCCGCACCCACTGGCCAGTTCACCGCCGTACCTTCACCCACCTTGGTCTTCCATTCCGGGTGGACGCGGCTCAGGTAGTTGGTAAAGTTGAACGTGGTGCCCGAACCGTCGGCGCGGCGCACCGGCGCGATATCTGCATCCGGCAGTGCCAATGTCGGGTTCAGTGCCTTGATGGCGGCGTCATTCCACTTGGTGATCTTGCCCAGATAGATGTCGCCCAGCACCTGTCCATCCAGTTTCATCTGGCCAGGCTGAATACCCTTGATGTTGATCACCGGCACGGTACCGCCAATCACGGTGGGAAACTGGAACTGGCCTTTGGCTTTGAGTACTTCGTCAGTCTGAGGCATGTCTGAAGCACCAAAATCAACCGTCTTGGAGTCAATTTGCTTGATGCCGGCACCAGAACCCACAGATTGGTAGTTCACCTTGACACCGGTTTGCTTGTTGTATTCAGCCGCCCATTTGGCATAAATGGGGGCCGGAAACGTAGCACCTGCACCGGTGATGCTCTGGGCATTGGCCAGATTGCTCACAGCCGCGACGCCAAAAAACGACACGATGGTGGTTGCCAGAATCGACTTGTAAATACTTTTGTTCATGGGGAAATCCTTAAATTGAATGGATCAGTTGTAAAACCTTTTTGGGTCCGACACAGGTAATTTACGTCAATCATGTGTCAGTAATATGACAAATATCTGGTTTTCAGACATCAGGGCACAACAAATTACACCTTCTTGTCACCCTCTTGTCATCAAAAAATCGAGAGGGCTGGGCTATCCTAGGCAAACAAAATGACCAGGTCCACTCAACAATTCTGGAAAACCTATGCTTGCCATCAAAAAAGCCCGCAAACTCATTGAAGCCAATCCGAGCGACCCGGCAGCCCAGATCATTGCCGCACTGGTGCTCGCGCTTGAAAGCGAGACCACCATTTCTGTTTCGCAACTCTACAAGCTCGATGACAAACGTTTCGAACTGGCACTCGAAATTTTGAACGAATGGCGACTGGACCGACATTACGCCAGCAAACTGCGCCTGCTGGACTCAAGCAGCATGGTCCAAAGCTTGGGCGAAATGGCTGCTTCTGAATCAAGGACCATCTAAACGTCTTGATTAGTCCAGGCCGTCAGAAGTCCAGTCCACCCAGGAGTTGCTGTTGGATTACAACGATGAAAAACTGATTCAGCGCATCCGTCGCGATCTGGCTGACAGTTATGACGAAGAATTTGAAATGGAGCTGGAAGACCGCAATCTTGACGAAATCTTCGGCAACGGTCTGGACATCGAGTCCGAGCAGTACAGAATCAGCAGAAAGCGGTATTTCCGCGAGCTATTCAAAATGCAGGGCGAGCTGGTCAAACTGCAAGACTGGGTCGTCAAAACCGGCCAGAAGATAGTGATCCTGTTTGAAGGGCGTGATGCCGCCGGCAAGGGCGGCACCATCAAACGCATCACACAACGGTTGAATCCGCGGGTCTGCCGTGTCGCAGCCCTGCCGGCGCCCAATGCCCGCGAGCAAACCCAGTGGTACTTCCAGCGCTATGTGGCGCACCTGCCCGGTGCCGGAGAAATGGTCTTGTTCGACCGCAGTTGGTACAACCGCGCTGGCGTCGAACGGGTCATGGGGTTTTGTTCCGACGAGCAGTATGAAGAGTTTTTTCGCTCGGTGCCCGAATTTGAAAAAATGCTGGTGCGCTCCGGCATCACCTTGATCAAGTATTGGTTTTCCATTTCGGACGAGGAACAACAAATACGTTTTCTGGGACGGATTCATGATCCACTGAAACAATGGAAACTCAGCCCGATGGACATGGAGTCGCGCCGCCGTTGGGAGGAATACACCAAGGCCAAGGAAATCATGTTTGAGCGCACCCACATTCCGGAATCGCCCTGGTGGGTGGTGCAGGCAGATGACAAGAAAAAAGCCCGCCTCAACTGCATTCACCACCTGTTGAACCAATTGCCATACGAGGAATTTGAACACCCGACCATCATGTTGCCGCCTCGCGTGCACAACGATGACTATGTGCGTCTGCCCGTGCCCAATGAAATTCTGGTGCCGGAAATTTATTAACGACTGACATGCTGGTTTGGCTTGCGTATTGACGCAGGGCCAGAAACAGACCCGCCAGCCTTTTCAAGGGCTGGCGGTGGTGGCGGGAACCCCGGGTCAGGTTGTCAGGCAGACACGTCTGGGGACGTTCCCATCCGTCTTGATGTCACACACCAAGACTCGATCCAATTGCTTGAATCCCCCAGCTCCGTGCTCCTACGGGCTACTTTCGCATTCCGTCCAGAACACAACCCGACTGTAATGGTGCTGGAAATCGGGGTATTGCGAATTCTCAACTCAACAGCCGATTGGCATCGGCTTGCGTTTCAGGCTTGCTGCAGTATCCTGCTCACCTCTTCGTCTTCCACCTGCTCGAAATGCTGGTAGAACTGCCCCACAGCCCGAAAAAACGCAGGTGCATCAAGGCACACCACCTCGTCTGCCAGTTCTGCCACAGTAGCCAGCGTATCGGGTGGTGCCACCGGCACGGCGCAAATCAGTTTGGCGGGCTTTTTCGCCCGTAACCCATGCAGCGCCGAAATCATGGTGGCACCAGTGGCCAGACCATCATCCACCACAATCACAATGCGCCCGCTAGGGCTGATCGGCGGACGAATCGGTGTGTACTGGGCGCGACGCTGGCGCAGGGTTGCCATCTGGGCCTGTTTTTCGGTTGCAAGATAGTCGGCCGTACCGCCATAGGCTTGTGCATATTCGGACAGATAGGTCCAGCCGCTTTCATCAACCGAACCAATGGCCAGCTCCGGCTGCTGTGGTGCACGCAGCTTGCGTACCAATACCACATCGAGTTCACCTTCGAGCTGGTCTGCGATCACTTTGGCCATGCCCACCGCGCCACGCGGAATCCCCAGAATGAGCGGATGCTTGCCCCGGTAGTTTTTGAGTCTGTCGGCCAGTTGCCGGGCCGCGTCAAGGCGATCACGAAACATGTTGCATCTCCTGAGAAATTCAAAAACACACTGTGCCGCCATTCAGTTTCCCTGACTGGGTTCAACGCGCACTTGATGATTCGCAAGGCGAAGGGAGGATGTTTTTGCGTCATGCCCCAAAAGGGCTGAACCATGCGGGCTGTCAATGATTCATCGAAGATGGCCGTGCGTCGGCACTTTCATTCCATCGCAGCGCGCAACTCTTGAGATGTGGCACCCAGACGACGAATGCCCATCCGTGCAAGTTCCTTCATGAAGCCGAGTGCCGCCTCGGGATACGCGCCAGACCAGGCGTTGAAAATCTCCCATTGCAGCGTGCTCACCAGAGAAGGGGAGTTGGAAACTGAAGTCACACCTCAATGTTGCCAACCTTATATGTCACGAATGTGTCACAGAGAGAAAACTGTCACCAAATCATCATTCATTTTTCATGCAAGCGTCACAGTGCCTCATTAAGCTTGCAGCGCGATCATGTCGTCGCAACGAAATACCCAGGAACACCCCAATGACCCAAAAATTTGATTTCAACGACGAGAACTCCAATACCAGCAACAACCCGAGCTTCGACTCAGTCCTGCAAGCGCGCTTGAGCCGCCGTGGCGTACTGCGGGGCAGCGTCGGTACCGTGATGCTCGCCAGCGTGGGCCTGAGCGCCTGCGGTGGCAGTGACGATGCCGTGGCCGCACCGACCGCGCCCTCCTCCACGCTGCTGGGGTTCACTGCCGTGTCCAAGAGCCTGACCGACGCCGTGCTGGTGCCCGCCGGCTACACCGCCAGCGTGATTTACGCCCTGGGTGACCCACTGACAGTCAGCACGGCCGCCTACAAGAACGACGGCACCGACACCGACTATGAAAACCGCGCCGGCGACCACCACGACGGCATGGAATGGTTTGGCCTGGACGCCTCCGGCAAGCCGTCGCTGACGGCCACCGACCGTGGCCTGCTGGCGGTGAACCACGAAGCCACCACCGACGAGAAGCTCAGCTCCTTCTTTCTGCACGCCAACGGCGGCACCAGCACGCTGCCACGCCCGGCGGCTGAAGTGGACAAGGAAACGGCCATTCACGGCATCTCGGTGGTCGAAGTCAAAAACACCAGCAGCAAGTGGGCCACAGTGCCAAGCTCGGCCTTCAACTTCCGCCTGACCTGCCTGAGCGAAGGCATCCAGCTCAACGGTCCGGCCCGTGGCAATGCCCTGATGGTCACCAAGCACTCGACCGACGGCACCAAGACCCGCGGCACGCTGAACAACTGCGGCACCGGCAAGACGCCCTGGGGTACCTTTTTGACCGGCGAAGAGAACTGGGCGGGTTACTTCACCCGCAGTGCCACCGACGACACGACGCGCGGTGGTGCCACGACGAAAAGCGTAGTCGCGCTCAAGCGTTATGGCCGCAATGCAGGTTCGGGCAGCCGCCATGGCTGGGAAACCGGTGGCAGCGACGACAAGTACGCGCGCTGGGACATCAGCCAGGGCACAGGCACAGCCACCGACGACTACCGCAACGAACTGAACACCTTCGGCTACATCGTCGAGATCGACGCCTACGACAAGACCAAGACCGCCCGCAAGCGCACCGCGCTGGGCCGCTTCGCGCACGAGAGCGCCGCCTTCGGCAAGCCGGTGGTCGGCCAGCCGCTCGCCGTCTACATGGGTGACGACTCGCGCGGCGAGTACATCTACAAGTTCGTGTCCACCAAGACCTGGGCCACAGCCGACGCCAACCCCACCGACCGTATCACCACCGGCGACACCTATCTGGACGACGGCAAGCTCTACGCGGCCAAGTTCAACAGCGACGGCACGGGCAATTGGATCGAATTGACCACCAGCAACCCGCTGATCTCGGGCTACGCCAGCTATGCATTTGCCGACCAGGCCGATGTGTGCGTGAACACGCGCCTGGCCGCCGACGCGGTGGGTGCGACCAAAATGGACCGCCCCGAGTGGTGCTCCACCAACGTGGCCAACGGCGAGATCTATTTCACGCTGACCAACAACAGCAACCGCCGTGTCGAACCCACTGGCAGCCAGTTCGCAGTCGACAGCGCCAACCCGCGTGTCTACAGTGACATCAAGAACGGCAGCAGCACGCAAACTGGTAATCCGAATGGCCATGTGCTGCGCATGAAAGAAGGCGCAGCTGGCAATGCCGCCACCAGTTTCAGCTGGGACGTGTACGTGTTCGGCGCCGAGTCCAGCGCGGCACCGGGCACCGTCAATCTGTCCAGCCTGACCGACGACCAGGATTTCTCCAGCCCCGACGGTCTGGTGTTCAGCCCAGCCACCGGCATCATGTGGATCCAGACCGACGACGGCGCCTACACCGATGTCACCAACTGCATGATGCTGGCCGCCCTGCCCGGCAGCGTGGGCGATGGCGCCAAGAAGACGCTGAGCTACACCAAGGCCGACAAGAGCATCTTGACCGTGGACACTTTTGTTGGCAAGACCCCCGGCGACGACAAGCTCAAGCGTTTCCTGGTCGGCCCCGTTGGCTGCGAGATCACCGGCCTGTGCGAAACCCCCGACGGCAAGGCGATCTTCGTCAACATCCAGCACCCGGGCGAAACGACCGCCATGGCCAATATTGCCGACCCGACCAAGTACACCAGCCAGTGGCCCAGCAACGCCGGTTACGGCGCTGGCAAGCGCCCGCGCTCGGCCACCATCGTCATCACCAAGAACGACGGCGGAAAAATCGGTACCTGATGCGTTGACAACTCAGCAGATAACTCGAAGTTGATCGCGGCCCTGCCGCTTTGCCCGGCCCCTGCAAGGGGACCGGGCTTTTTATTTTGAACGAGCGCCACGGGCTTTCATCTTCTTGCCAGCATCACCCTCAGCAGCCTTTTTGGCGTTGACTTGTTTTGCTTTATCGCAGTGATCCAGGCACAGCAAGGTATCGGTATAAGACGTAAACCGGTTGAGGTAATCGGGCGAGATGTCGCGCATCAACGTCAATGAGCGCAACACCAGCATGTGCGAATTGATTGGCCCAGGATTTTTTGGCGCCTGGTCCAGTGCGTTGGCCACCTGCTTGTCAACGCTGAGCTTTGACCAGGTATTGCGGAAATAATGCATGGTTTTCAGCTCGGGGGGCGCTCCGGACGTCGCGTTGAAACCACCCGCCAGACCGGTGTCGACATGGCCGGGAGCCTGTTGCGCAAGATGTCGAAGCAAATCGCCCAAAGTGGCACCCGGCACACCGGCGTTCAGGCTCACGATGGCTCGGTGCACACCCTTGAAATCGCCGTTGGCAAAGCGCCGCTGCAGATCGGCGACGGCCTGCGGGTTTTGCGGCGCCGTGCGCGCGATGGCATCCTCTGCCGCGCCTTGTGCTGCATCGAAACGTGCGCGAAAAGCGCCCAGCGCCTGCGCCAGTTTGTCGTCAAGCAGACGTTTCACCGGACCCGGTTGGGCGTTTGCGCGATCAGCCAGCACTTGCAGGTAATGCAGGCCGACGGGATCAAACTGGTCTGCACCTGCCAGGCGCAAGACAGCGATCTGGCGACTCCCCTCCCCCGGCTGACCAAACAGCGCATCCGGTGGGCCGCTCTGGTCAACGACAGTCATGGCACGGCATTTTTCAAATTGGCAGCTTTGGGCACCGGCGCCATTTCAACGCGCCGGTTTTGCGCCCGCGCCGCATCGTTGCTATTGGGGGTGACCGGCTGCTCGGCACCAAATGCCGCCGCAAAGACCATGGACGAAGGCATGCCTTCGTCAATCAAAGTGCGCGTGACAGTCAGTGCACGCTGGGCTGACAACTCCCAGTTGTCAACAAAACGGGGATTGCCATCGCGTATCGACCGGTCATCGGTGAAGCCGCTCACCATCAGCAGTTCATCGCGCGATGCCAGATAGGCCCGCAGTGGGGTGACCAGGCTGTTGAGCAGCTCCCGGCCCTCCGGCTGCAACTGGTCGGAATTCAACGAGAACAGGACGCGGCCACTGATGCCAATGCGCCCGTTGTTGAGCGTGATCCGGCCCGTGGCCAGCGGAATCGCCAATGCTTTTTCAAGCGTCATGCGGCGCTGCTCTTCGAGCTGGCGTTTCTGGATCTCGGCTTCGAGGTGGGTTGCGAGTTCCAGCTGAACGCCCAATACGCCCACCAGAATCAGCACAAAAGCCCCCAGCAAACCCGACATCAGGTCGCCAAAAACGGCCCAAACCGGCGCGGTTTGCTCGATGCCGTCACGCTCGTCCATCAGATCACCTCTTCGGCGGACAGCGCCTGCCTGGCCGGGAACTGGCGCAGTTCTTCAAAAATCTCTTTTTGCGACATGAGGCTCAGGTCGATGATTTCGCGCGCCTGAGCCACGTAGTAGGCCAGTTGGTCGTCACTTCTGGCCATGGATTTGTCCAGTGCACCCTCAATGCGTTGCAGATTGCCAATCAGTTTCTCATTGGCCTCATTGAACGATTTCACGGCAAAACCGAAGGTTTCACCCAGACTTGCAACTTCGATCGCGCTGCTGGTGACCTCAGCCGCATTGCGGGTGACGTGGGTGGCAATGTCGGCGAGCCTGGCGGCTTCTGTGCCGACCTGCTCGGCAAACTGGCTGCCGGTATGCTTAAGCGCCACCGCGGCAGAGGCGACTAGCGCGTCGATGGCTGCGCGCTGCTCAACAGACGCCTGATGGGTCGCGTCAAGCAATACATTGAGCGTGGCCATGATGCGGCTGCGTTCTGCCAGCTGTTCTTTGTCGCGCGCAATACTGTTCGACATTTCCTGGCGCATTTGCCCAATGACGTCGGCCGCGGCGCGTGGCGCCTCTGACGCGATTTCAATGAGTCGTGTGATCGGGTCTTCCAGCGCACAACCCAACGTTGTCAAATGGTGGGTCAGCGCAGTTTGCAAGTCGCCCAGGCGTTCAACCGCCGCCTTTCCCCGCTGCTCTTCCTGCTCTCTGAGCGCGCCGAACTCGTGGTGCAACAGGCTGACACCGGCCTGCGCCTGCTCTGAAATTTGCTGCGCTGTGCTGGCCAGCGTGGTGCAGACAAGCTGCTGCTGCGCATGTGTCTGCACACCAGCCTGCTGCCATTCGCGCTGAAGCGTCGCGGCCATGGTTTCCAGCGATTCCATCCACGTCGCCTGCCGTTGTTGATCCCGCAATGCCTGGTCGGCTTGCAGGCTGGCGCTGGCCTTTTCGTGGCTGGCGAGCGCCGCTGTCCACATCTCTGTGACGGTGGCAACCGTCACCCCAAGCTTGGCAGAAAGCCCGTCAAGTTGCATTTGCGCGGTATCGGTCATGCGCTGGTGCTGCAAGCTTGCTTCCTGTGCCATGCCCGTCATGGCGGCTTCGAATACCGGTTTGATGCCCTCTGCGGCGAGCTGGGCACTTTGCGTCAGGCTGGCTCTGAGCGATTGGTCCACGGATGCGGCCAGACCGGTATAAACATCTTTGACTTCATTTTGAAAACTGATCTGGTTGCTGAGCAAACGGTCGTTCACCTGCTGGCTCAGCCGTTCCATCTGCACCATCATCGCCTGCAATTGATCAACCACCACAGGCAGGGCCCGGGCCTGGGACTGCAGCGCTTGGTAGGCTTCCTGGCGCTGATGGGTGAGCGAAAAGCCGCGCAACACCGTGGCAATTCTGGTATCGAGCCGTTGTGCCGCCAGCATTCTTTCGCGCCGGCTGATGGCAGACATCAGGCCCAGCATGGCCGACGCCGCAACGCCTGCCACCGAGGTTCCAAAGGCCAGCCCCAGCCCCTTGATCGGTGCCGCCAGCGCAGCGCGGATCGCCTGAAGATCGGTGGTTCCTTCGAGGGAAAAGGCAGCACCGTTGAGGCTGACGACCATGCCCAGAAAAGTGCCCAGCATCCCCAGCATCACCAGCAGCCCCACCAGATAGGGCGTGAGCGCAGGACCGGGCAAGCCGATGCGCTCGCCTTCTATGCGCAGGCGCACGGGGTTCTGGAGCGAGGGATGCACCTTGTCAAGCCAGTCACCCAGGTTCGACAACGGCTCAGGAATCGCAGCCAGCGCCGCAGACAAGGTCGAAGTGGCCTGTCGAAACTGGCGTAACTCGTGCGCGCCGAAGCCATAAACCGCGGCAATGATGGCCGTCATCACCAGCGCCAGGCCAGGGGAGTTGACAAACCCGGCGCCGACCCAGACGACCGCCATCGCGCCCAGCAAAAAGGCCCCCGTGAACAGATTTTTATACATTGATATGGTGTTGTGTCGTGGTTGAATTCAGGTTGAAGGCTTCAATGAGCCCCAGGGTCGGTTGCAAGCGAACGTCCAATTCTGCGAGCAGCACAGTCTGCAGCTCTTGCCCAAAGCCAGCCAGCCAACCAGCGGGTTGCATCTGCGCGCCGGGTTTGCCGGCTTGCAGCGTTTCCACCAACGCCTGCTGATGTGCGCTGCGCAATTGATGGAAGCGTTTTTCGAGCAGCGCGGGGATGGTCGAGAACAATTTGCTCTCGCGTTCACTCAGGATGGCGTCAAGTGCGGCATCCAGTGTCGCGAGCTTGCGGAGCGCGGGCGATGACTGACCCAGCACCTCCCGCACATGGATCCGCAATGGACGCACCTTCAATTCGATGTCGCGTTGCTGTGCAAGATAGTTTCGGCGATACGGTTTATAAGTCGTGGCGTCTTCCATGTCAGCGCCAGGTTCTGGTGACGGCGGCTCCATGCGGGTCCGGTCCGCATCGAACAAGCCACACCTGGTGATTGAATTCACCAGGTTTGCCCGCACCCGGGCGTAGGCTTCGCTCAGGGCCAAGCGGCAAGCGGACTGGGCACCAGCGGGCGTGTCTGGCAGGCTTGCGGTGCTTGCGTTGTGCACCGCAGACAGGGCAATGGCGTCGGTAAATTTCACCCACAGGCCCAGCTTTTCAGCAAAATCGCCGTCCGGCGCGCGCCCATCCACCACAGCCAGGTCGGCGAGAACACGGACAAGTCTTGAGCTATGGAAGTTGGTGCGGGTCAGGGCTCGCATCATGGCGTGGTGTGATTCAAATCGAAAAAACAGGGATCGGGGAACTGCAAGCTCACCCCGTTATCTGCACATACGCTTGCTTCAGACAGTTGCGAGCCCGTCTGAACCACTTCGTGCGGAAACGGAATTCAAAAAGTCAACATTGGCTGCCAGCTCGTACCGGATGTCCGATAGCTACCGGACCGGGGATGGGCGTTGTTGAATGAATCGACATCCAGCGCAGCACCGGGGAACCTGCATGGTGCGGCCGAATTTTACCGCCAGAAAGCAATCGCCGTTCCCCGGTGGGCGATGTCCGTCCGATGGTATTTGGGATTCCTTTCGGGGTGGGCGGCTGTCTTAAACTCCAGCCCTCCATCATGTCACTTTTTTCCCAACAAGCCCTCCAGCCCGGCGTGCGCAAGCGCGAGGTCTTTGGCTGGGCGATGTACGACTTTGCCAACTCGGGCTACACCACGGTGGTCATCACGGCGGTGTTTGCCGCCTATTTTGTTGGCGGCGTGGCACAGGGTGCGACCTGGGCCACACTGGCCTGGACGGCTGCGCTCAGCCTGTCCAATGCCATCGTCATGCTCACCATGCCCAGCCTGGGCGCCTACGCCGACCTGCGTGCGGCCAAAAAGCGCCTGCTGGCCCTGTTCACGGCGGGCTGTGTGCTGGCCACGGCTGCGCTGGCGTTGGTCGGGCCCGGCAGCGTGGTGCTGGCGCTGGTGCTGATCGTGGTGTCCAACACCTTTTACGCCTGGGGTGAATCGATGACCGCCGCGTTTCTGCCGGAACTGGCGCGCACCGAGTCGCTGGGCAAGGTCAGCGGCTGGGGCTGGGGTTTTGGCTACTTTGGCGGCATGCTGGCGCTCGGCCTGTGTCTGGCTTATGTGCTCTGGGCGCAAGACCAGGGGCAACCCGCCTCACAATTTGTGCCGGTCACCATGCTGATCACAGCCGCCCTGTACGGTTCGGCCGCGCTGGTCACCTTTGCCCTGCTCAAGGAGCGGGCACAAGCCAACCCGACGGCGCTGGGACAAGGCGGCTTCAGGGCCGCCCTGAAACAGCTGCAACACACTTTTCATCAGGCCCGGCAATTCAGGGATTTCATGTGGCTGCTGGTCTGCGCGGTGTGTTACCAGGCCGGCGTGGCGGTGGCGATTGCGCTGGCCGCCATTTATGCCGAGCAGGTGATTGGATTCAAACAGCAGGAAACCATGGCATTGATCTTTGTGCTCAACCTGGCCGCGGCGGCGGGGGCCTTCGCCTGGGGTTACCTGCAGGACCGCATCGGCCACAAGATTGCGCTGGCCAGCACATTGCTGGGCTGGATTGCCACCTGCGTCATCGCCGCCCTGGCCACCACCAAGGGTGATTTCTGGTACGCCGCGGTCATTGCCGGCCTATGCATGGGCAGCAGCCAGTCGGCCGGGCGCGCCATGGCAGGCCTGTTTGCACCGCAACGTCAAGTGGCCGAGTTTTATGGCCTGTGGACCTTTGCCATCCGGCTCGCCAGCATCGTCGGCCCCTTGAGCTACGGCCTCATCACCTGGGCCACCGATGGTAACCAGCGCGCTGCCATCCTCAGCACCTCGGTGCTGTTTGTGCTCGGATTGTTGCTGCTGATGCCGGTGAACATGCAACGCGGACGTGCGGCGGCATTACAAGTCGATTCGACCCGTCTTTAAACTGTCATCTTGGGCCACTAAAGTATGGCGATGGACCTGATTTTGTGGCGCCATGCAGAGGCGCAGGAATGGACACCAGGCTGTGATGACATGGCCCGGCGCCTGACCTCGCGCGGCGAAAAACAGGCGGCACGCATGGCCGGCTGGCTGGACCGCCAGTTGCCTGACAACACCCGCATCCTGGTCAGCCCGGCGCGCCGCGCCGAGCAAACCGCCAGCGCCCTGGATCGAAAATTCAAGGTCCGGTCTGAATTGGCACCGGGTGGCACGGTGGCGCAATTGCTGGAGATGGCGCAATGGCCAGACGCCAAGGGATGCGTGCTGGTGGTGGGGCATCAACCCACCCTGGGCCAAACCATTGCCCAGTTGATCGGGTTGAGCGTCACCGAATGCACGGTCAGAAAAAGCGCGGTCTGGTGGCTGCGTCACCGCCAGCGGGAAACCCTCGTGCAGACCCTGGTGGTCACCGTGCAATCACCCGAAGTGCTTTGAAGCCGTCCAGCGGGTGCATGTCAAGACAAGGCTGGCCTGTGCTGCAGCAGTTTTCATGACATTGTCACGATTGGCATTTACAAATGCCACATGCGCTCCCCATCTCCTACCCCGAAAACCGCTCCGAGCCTTGGCACGCCACCCGTTGCGAAAGATGGCACTTCCCCGGACCTTGCGCTCTGCCTGAAGCTCATCGACCAGCTTGGGGCACTGCGCCAGGGCATGCTGGGCCGGGAACAGGCCATGGCTGAGGAACTCGCAAAGGTTCGGCCCGAATACCGTGACAGTGCCCGCAACCTGATTCACTACCTGACACTGCGTCAGGTGGATATACGTCCGCAACAGGAACAACTTGCCTGGCTGGGCCTGTCGTCCCTCGGGCGTTCCGGTTCCCATGTCCTGGCCAACCTGGACAAAGTGCTTGGCTTGCTGCACCGGCTCACGAACCAGCCCTGGCAGGACACCGTGGCAGAAGAACCCGCCAGCAGCCGGGAACTTCTTAAAAAACACACGTTCAACCTACTGGGGCAGGTGCCTGCCAATCGGCCGGTACGCATCATGGTCACCCTGCCCACCGAGGCAGCGACTGATCTCAACATGGTGCGCGATCTGGTGGACGCCGGCATGGACATAGCCAGGATCAATTGTTCGCACGACAGCGCCACTGACTGGCAGCGCATGGCTGCCAACGTGCGTCGGGCCGCGAGGGCGGCACAGCGTCCCGTCAAGCTGCTGATGGATCTGGGCGGCCCCAAAATCAGGACCGGGCAACTTGCCGGTCGGCCACCGGTATTGAAACTGAAACCGGGCAAGGACGAACTGGGGCGCGTCTATCGCCCGGCCCGCCTGCACCTGCGCCCCATCAACAGCGCCGAACTGATGCCGGAGACAGATGCCAGCATTGGCGTCTGGGATGTCTGGCTGGCACGCCTGAAGCTCGGCACCAGCATCAATTTTTCCGATGCCCGGGGTGCCAAACGCCACCTTCTGGTGATCCAGAACAATGAAAAAGGGGCGGTTGCAGAGAGCCTGCAAACCGCGTACCTGACACCGGAAACCACCCTCACGATCGGTGGCACGGGCGGCAAGAAAAAGCATTCCACCCTGGTTTGCCAGATCAACAGCCAGCCCGGCGCCCTGCTGCTGCGTGCCGGCGACAGCTTGCGACTGACGAAAGAAGCAACCGGTACAACAGAAGCGCTTGAAGACGACAGCGCCGAGCCACGTCCAGAGATGGCGCAGGTGGCGGTGACCTTGCCCCAGGTGATAGACCAGGTCAAGGTAGGCGAACGCATCTGGTTTGACGATGGCCGTATTGGCGGCGTGATTCGCCACAAGGCCGATGCCTGGATTGATATCGAGATCACCCAGGCCCGTCCGGAGGGCGAAAAACTCGGCGGTGACAAAAGCATCAACCTGCCCGACAGCCAGCTGAATTTACCAGCGCTCAGCGCCAAGGACATTGAGGATTTGACGACGGTGGCGGCAGAAGCCGATATGGTGGGCCTGTCATTTGTCCAAAAACCCGATGACATTGCGCTGTTGCGCGACCATTTGCAGCGCTTGGGCCGGCAAGACATGGGCATTGTGCTGAAGATCGAAACCCTGCAGGGTTTTGAAAATCTGCCCGAGCTCATGTTGTCTGCCATGGCGTCCCGGCTGGCGGGGATCATGATTGCGCGCGGCGATCTGGCCGTCGAATGTGGCTATGAGCGCCTGGCTGAAGTGCAGGAAGAAATCCTGTGCTGCGCGGAAACCGCCCATATGCCCGTGATCTGGACCACCCAAGTTCTGGAATTCATGGCCAAGACCGGCTTGCCGTCACGGGCCGAAATCTCGGATGCCGGACTGGGTGTGCGCGTCGAATGCGTCATGCTCAATAAGGGCCCGTACATTATCCAGGCCATTCGCGCACTTGATGACATCCTGAAACGCATGGTGGATCATCAGGCCAAAAAGCGCCCGCTGCTGCGAGCGCTGAGAGCCTGGGGTAGCGCCGGCAACATGGCTTCTGATGCTATGCTGGCAGCTTTGAAAACATTGAACGACGACCATGCAAAACACAACGCGTCTGGCAGCTGTTGACCTCGGTTCCAACAGCTTCAGACTGGAAATTGGACGCATTGAACACGGCCAGTTTTACCGTACTGAATACCTCAAGGAAACCGTGCGTCAGGGCAATGGCCTGGACGACAACCGCAACCTGACATTGCAGGCGATGCAGCGCGGCTGGGACTGCCTGGCGCGCTTTGGCGAGCGCCTGGCAGGGTTTACCGAAAGTGAAGTGTGTGCCGTGGCCACCCAAACCCTGCGCGAGGCGCGCAACCGCGACGAATTCCTCGCCACCGGCATGCAAAAACTGGGCTTCCCGATCGACGTCATTTCGGGCCGTGAAGAGGCCCGGCTGATCTACCAGGGCGTGGCCCAGGCGCTGCCGCGCACGCAGGAGCGCCGTCTGGTGATTGACATTGGCGGGCGCTCCACCGAGATCATTCTGGGCCAGGGTCGAGAGCCCTTGCAGATGGAGTCCTACCGGGTCGGCAGCATTGCCTGGTCGATGCGTTATTTTGCCGACGGCCTGTTTACCAGACGCGCCTTCCAGACCGCCGAAATTGCCGCCAAGGCGGTGCTGGATGAAGCGCTGACCCTGTATACCCCCGACCAATGGGACATGGCTTACGGCTCGGCCGGCACCATCAACGCCGTGGCCGACGTGCTGGTGGCGGCAGGCTGGCCCGCAGGATCGGTCACGCGCGAAGGCCTCGACTGGCTGCAGGACAAACTGCTGGCAGCGCAAAGCACCGACCGCCTGCGCCTGGCAGGCATGCGCGACGACCGCAAACCCATCATCGGCGGAGGTCTGAGCGTACTGCGGGCACTGTTCGATCTGCTCGGCATTGAGCGGCTGGAACAGGCCAGCGGCGGCTTGCGCCACGGGCTGCTGCAGGAGATGCTGGGCTCTGGCCAGCAGCAACACACTGATTTGCGCGACCATGCCGTGGAGCGCCTGGCCGCCAAATTTGGGGCCGATCCGGTGCACGGCAATCGGGTTGGCCGCATTGCCAATGCACTGTTCCGGCAAATCACCGGTGGCGCCGTCAATGAGCGCGTCAGCCGCAAACTCACCTGGGCAGCCCAACTGCACGAAATTGGCGGCCACATTTCACACAGCGATTACCACAAGCACGGTGCCTACATCCTGGACAACACCGATGTCATGGGCTTTGCACTCACCGAATTGCACAGGCTCAGCCTGCTGGTGCTGGGGCACCGTGGCAAACTGCGCAAACTGGATACCGATTTTGAAGACCAGATGTTCATCCAGCAACTCTTGACGCTGCGCCTGGCGGTCGCGCTGTGCCATGCCCGGCGCGACCCGGACCTGACGGGCATCAGCCTGCGCCAGGATGCCAGGAATGTCCGTCAATTTGTCCTCACGGTACGCAGCAACTGGGCCGGCCTATTTCCGCAATCCGCCTATTTACTCAACGAGGAATGCGTGGCCTGGCAAAAAACCCCATGGTCATTGCGCGTGCTTGAAGACTGAGCCGTCATAACGTTCCATCAGTGCGGCTTGCGCACCATGCGGCACGTTGGCAGCGTCCGGCGAAACCCGGGCGTAATGGCCATCGGGCTGCAGGTCCCAGGCATCGATACCGTCATGCAGGTAGGCCACCAGACATTCATCGACCAGACGTTGACGTTGCTGCGGGTCAACAATGGGCCAGGCCAGCTCGACCCGGCGCATCATGTTGCGGTTCATCCAGTCGGCGCTGGAGAGGTACAGCGCATCCTCGGTGCCCTGGCGAAAATAAAACACCCGCGAATGCTCCAGAAAGCGCCCGATCACCGAACGCACCCGGATGTTGTCGGTAACCCCCGGTACTTGTGCCGGCAGCATGCAGGCGCCACGCACAATCAGATCGACCTTGACCCCCACCCTGCCCGCCCGAATCAGCGCATGAATCAAGCCCTCATCAGTCAACGCGTTCATTTTGGCCACAATGCGGCAATCCACGCCCGCGGCCGCACATGTCGCCAGGTCATCGATCCTGGCCACCATCTTGCGATGCAAATCAAATGGCGCCAGCAACACCTGGCTGAGTCTGGGCAGACGGCTGTGGCTGGCCAGGTGCACAAACACCCGCTCCATGTCCAGCGTCAGTGCCTTGTCGGCGCTCAGGTGGCTGATGTCGGTGTACAGGCGCGCCGTTTTGGGGTTGTAGTTGCCGGTGGACAAATGGCCGTAGCGCACCAGGCTGCGGCCTTCTCGACGGGTAATGAGCATCATCTTGGCGTGCGTCTTGAGGCCAATCACACCGTACACCACCTGGGCGCCAATCGATTCCAGCATCTCGGCCCAGTTGATGTTGGCCTCTTCGTCAAAGCGCGCCTTCAGTTCCACCACCACCGTCACCTCTTTGCCAAGCCGGACCGCTTCGCGCAACAAATCCATCAGCTGCGAATCACTGCCGGTGCGGTAAATCGTCTGCTTGATTGCCAGCACCTGCGGGTCATATACCGCCTCGCGTAAGAAGTCGAGCACACCGGCAAAACTTTCAAACGGCTGGTGGATAACCACATCGCCCTGCTTGAGGCGCGCAAAGAAAGACTCCCCCGGCACCAGCTGCGTCGGGTAGCTGCCCTGATACGAGGGGAAACACAGTTCCGGGCGATGCAGCAAGTCCACCAACTGGTTCAGCCGCACCAGGTTCACCGGACCCGCCACCCGGTACAGCGCCAACTCGGGCAAATCGAACTGTTGCAACAAAAAGGCAGACAAAAATTCGGAGCAGCCTGCTGACACTTCGAGCCGCACGGCCTGGCCATAATGCCGTGATTCCAGCCCCTGGCGCAACGCCGTGCGCAAGTTGCTCACATCATCTTCATCGACCGCCAGGTCTGAATGGCGCGTCACCCGGAACTGCGAGAACTGCCCCACTGAACGCCCCGGAAAGAGTTCGGACAGATGCGCCCGGATCACGCTCGACAGAGACACAAACACATCCCCCGGGCCCGCCACCCTGGCCGCCATGCGGATCATGCGCGGCAGCACCCGGGGCACCTTGACAATGGCAATTTCATTGGTGCGGCCAAAGACGTCCTTGCCACCCAGACGCACGATGAAATTGAGCGATTTATTGGCAACCTGCGGGAACGGGTGCGACGGGTCCAGCCCCACCGGAATCAGCAGCGGGCGTACTTCACGCTCGAAGTATTGTTTCACCCAGCGCCGCTGCTCGGCATTGCGTTCACCGTGCGAGATGATGTGAATGCCATTTCGGGCCAGCGTCGGTGTCAGCACGTCGTTGTACAGCGCGTACTGGCGCGCCACCAGGGCATGGGCTGCTTCGGCCAATTTGACGGAGGATTTCAGGGTGTAATTGCCCTTGTCATCCTGGTTTTGAAAAGCCGACAAATGGGGTTCGGCCCGCACTTCAAAAAATTCATCGAGATTGGATGAAACGATGCACAAATAGCGCAGGCGCTCCAGCAACGGCACCTCCGGGCGATAGGCCCAGTCAAGCACCCGCGCATTGAATGCCAGAATGCTGTGGTCGCGGTCCAGCAAGACCACATCCTGTGAAATTCTTGAAACTTTTACCTGACGCGACAGTGAGGTCATGATCAGCTGCACCAATTTTTTTGAAGACGATTGTTTCAATTATTTGTTGGTTTCATGACAGTGTCGTGACAACAGCCATGCCTGTTTTGAACCAGGTAACCAGACTTCAAACCAGCGCCAGAAAGTCCAGAATGTCTGCCAGATGTTGCTCAAAGTCGCTCAGTGCATGGTCGCCGGCGGGCAGCAGCTTGATGGCCGCGCCGGGGTAATGGCCGGTCATCTCGCGCCAGTCCAGCACCTCGTCGCCCCGTGCAATGACGGCAAAGTAGCGCTCCGGGCGGCTGATGCAGGCAACTTCCTGCGCCAGAAGTTCATCCACAAACGCCGGATCAAACCTGAAACTTTGCGCCGGGTCGTGCCACAGGGCATTGTCACCAACAGCGGCGGCCAGGTCGCGCGCGGGGTGCACCGCCGGATTGAGCAGCACCGCTTTGCAACCCAGGCGTTCGGCCAGCCAGGTGGCATAAAAACCACCCAGCGACGAGCCAACCACGGCCATGCTGCTGTGGGGCCAGTGGGCAATGCCCTGCAAGACTTCTTCCATGGCCAGTTTGGGCGAAGCCGCCAGTGCCGGGCACCACCAGCGCACATCGGGGTGGCGACTGGCCACCGTGGCAGCCATCAGGCGCGCCTTGTTGGAGGCGGGCGAGGAACGAAAACCGTGCAGGTAGAGCAAGTGGGTGGTGGGCATGGTGAAATGATCATAATGCAAGGCAGGTTGGCCCCTGCCACCTATGTCAGAGCCAGACCACGCCTATTTGGCCGCCGCGGTCTTGGGGCCCGAGCCCTTCGCGGCCAACTCCTGCAACGAGGGAAAGTCAATCCGGCAACGAATCCCGGCGGGCAGTTTGCCTGCTGTATTGGGCAACTCCAGCCGGGCACCAAAGGTGCCACTGGCCGAATCAAACACGCTGTCGATGACCGTCACCCTGGCGGTATAACGCCCGCCCAGCCCCTCGGGCATGACCTCGGCACTGTCCCGCATTTTGAGCTTGCCATAGGCGGCAAGCGGCAACACCACCTCAACCCGCAGCGGCTCCACCTGGGCCAATTTCAGGATCGGCTTGCGACCGGTGCCGGCCTCCGCCAGATCACCCGGATTGAGCATGCGGTCCACCACCACGCCATCGAAAGGACTGCGCAGCATGCGCCGGTTGAGCAAATCCTGCGCATGGCGATACTCGTAGCGCGCCATCTCGCTGTTTTCCTGGGCATCGCGCAATTCGGACTCGGTGATGCGTTTTTCGGCATCGGACTCGTCTCGCACCTGGGCCGAGACAAAATTCTGGGCGTGCAATTCGGCGGAGCGTGTCTGCTTCTTGCTGGCATAGTCGAAGCGGTTTTTGGCAGCGGCCAGGCGCCCCCCCGCCTCAGCGCGGTAACGCGCCATCTCCACCGCAGAACGCTCGGCTGACGACTCCAGTTGCACCAGTAGTTGCCCGGCGCGCACCCGGTCACCCCGCTTAACCATGATTTTCTCGATCACACCTTCCACCGAACTGCGGACTTCCACCGTCTGATTCGGTTCAATCAGACACTCGTACGGATTGGCCCACGCGGGTCCCGCCCCACTGGCCAGCAAAACCACAAGCGCACCAGCGGACTGGCCGGATAGATGATGCAACTTCATTCGCCTGCTCCTGTAAATGCCAGCACCTGATTGAGCTGGCGGTCATGTTTGAGATGTTGCGTCCGGATGGCGGCATGGCGCCGTTCAGCCGACCCCTGCGCCAGCATCCGCAAGCCATCAAACGCAGCCAGCGGCAAACGCACACCCAGGTCCATTGACCGGCGCAGCAAGTTGGTCAACGCCGGCGCACAGACCTCGAAAATTTCATCTTCGAGCGAAACAATCGCCTCGCAACTCCCCGGATCCCCCTGGCGCGCGCAGCGGCCAAAAAGCTGGCGATCAACGCGCCGCGAGTCATGGTACTCGGTCAGGATAACGTGCAAGCCCCCCAAACCCGCCACGCCTGCCCCGAGCTCGATGTCGGTGCCCCGGCCCGCCATGTTGGTGGCCACCGTGACCCGGCCCGGCTGCCCGGCTGCCGCAATGATCTCAGCCTCGGTCACGTCCTGTTTGGCGTTCAGCAGCGCATGGGCGACAGCGCGATGCGCCAGCACGGCACTGATCTGCTCAGAGGCCCGCACCGAGCGCGTACCGATCAGCACCGGGCGCCCTTCCCTTTTGGCCAGACGTTCGGCTACATCGGCCACACGCTCCCACTTGTCTGCCAGCGTCGGCAAGAACGTGACGCCCTGATGCAGCCGCTGCAGGGGCCGGTGCAGCGGTACCCGCACGACATCTAGCCCATACACCGACTTGATCTCACGCGCGGCCTCGGCCGCCGTTCCCGTCATGCCCGACAGATGCAGATAGCGTCTGAACAAACGCTGGTAAGTCAGGCGTGCCAGGGTTTCGCGCTGTGGGGTTGGTGTCAGCGACTCCTTGACCTCGATCATCTGGTGCAGGCCGCGCTCCCAGGAGCGGTCGGGCATGACGCGGCCGGTGGACTCGTCAACGATCTGTACCTTGCCATCGGCCACCACGTAATGCAGGTCGCGCTGGTACAGCCGCAAGGCGCTCAGGGCTTGGCGCACCAGGTCTTCACGGGCCCGCACCGAGGTCCAGGGCCCGGTATATCCTTCGGCATGCTGGTCCAGCTTGTCGCACCCCTGGTCGGTGAGCGCGACCGAACGCTCGAACGGATTGACAACGTAATCCTCGCCGTCAACCAGCGTTCTGGCAAACGTCAGGGCGACCTCGCTGTGCGTGGCGTTGTCACTACCCGGTGCCGTTGCCGACAAAATCAGCGGCGTGCGCGCCTCGTCGACAAACACGCTGTCAGCCTCATCGACGATGGCGAAATACAGCCCGCGCATCACCAGGGCACTTTTCGGTTCAGCATCCCCGCCCAGACGCTTGAGTGACTGGTGCAAGCGACTGTGGCGTCCCTGCAGCGCGACGCGATCGCGCAGGTAATCAAAAGCAACTTCCTTGTTGGTGCCATAGGTGATCGAGCAGGCATAGGCCTGGCGCCGCATGTCTTTTTCCATGCCCTGCACCACGGTGCCGACGCTGAGGCCGAAAAACTCGTACAAGGGCTTCATCTTCTCGGCATCGCGTTGCGCCAGGTAATCGTTGACTGTGATGACATGCACCGGGTAGCCCGCCAGCGCCACAATGCAGGCTGGCAAGGTGGCGCAAAAGGTTTTGCCTTCCCCGGTGGCCATTTCCACCAATCGGCCCCGCAGCAGCGCATGGCCGGCCATCAGTTGCGTGTCATAGTGGCGCTGACCAAGCGTGCGCTGCGCCGCCGCACGGATCAGGGCAAAGCATTCGGCAACACAGTCCAGCACAAAACCTTCGCACCGCAAGCGCGTTCGCAGCGCAGCCACGCGCGCGCGCAAAACCCCGTCGGGAAGCGGCATCAAGCTGTCTTCGATCCGGTTGGTTGCGGCCACAACCCACTGCATTTCACGCTGCACACCAGACAGCGCCGCCACGGCAGGCGCCAGTGTTGCCGCGTACAGTGCCACTGCCAGGCGGTCGTGCCAGCCGGCCTCCACTTCATCACGCTCGGCATAAGGCCGACCGCTGGCAAACGCCACATGGCCAAACAGGGTTTGTGACCTAGACATGGAACTGTGACAAGAACAGGCGCCGCACACTGCGGTACCACTGGTAACCAATGGGCTCGGGCGCATGCTGAAAGCGCGCGTGCACACGTTCACCAAAGAAAATGGGCACCGCCACACCCGCAGGCACCTCGACCGCCACGTCAAACTGGAAGGTGCGCGCCAGGGTGCGGGCGCCATTGGCATCACGTGGGTCGGTCATGAGCTGGCCACCGCCTTCAGCCGCCAGGACCCGGCTGGGCAGGTACTCGTCGCCAGCTGGCACCTCCCGCCCGAGCCTGCCCTGCAGCACCTGGTCGGGATGATGCGCCAGTCGCACCTGAACCTGCGTGCTGGCGGCGCGCACCGCATCAACCGACTCCTGCTCCACCACCACGCGGGCCACCAGTTCCGGCTTGTCAAGCACGTAGCCCAAGAGCTCACCCTGGCGGAAATAACGGCCGGGCAGGTCCTGCGCCCGGGGCACGGTGAAGGTTCCCGCCGACGGTGCGCGAACCGACAGAAGCTCAACCCGTTCCCGTAACGAAACCTGCGCCAATTTTTGGGCCTCAAGCTGCTCCAGCGCCAGGGCGGCCTGAGCGCGATTGCTGACGAACTGGGCCGAATAAATGGCATTGAGCTCGGCCACCTTGGCCTCCGACACGCGCAACTGCGACTCCAGATCGGGTTCGCTGAGTTGAACCAGCACATCACCCGCCTGTACCCGCTGGCCGGGTTGGGCCACCAATTGCGCCATAAAACCAGCATGGCCCGCTCGCACCAAGGCCGACTGGGGCAACCAGGCAACCCCCTCGGCGACCGTGCGAAACGGCGCTGGCACGACAAAAAGCAGCACCAGCAGCAGCGCACAAAAACCACAAAATACCGCCAGTACGCGCTTGCGCTGTTTCTGCAATCGCGCACTCTCCACCATGTGTTTCAGACTCTTGAAAACCGGCACGATCGCCATGGCAGCCACAGCCCACAAGGCCAGCACCACGCCGACAATGAAGAATTCGTTGGCAATGAACAAGGCAATGGCAAACGTGACAAAGACTCGGTAAAGAATGGACAACACACCATAGCCCAGCAACCAGGCTTTCTCAAGCTTCTTGTCTTCGGGGGTCGAAGCCTCCTTGGCACCGAACGCGTAACGCTCAATCAGGTAGCCCCAGTAACGGGTCGACCGGGCCGCCAAGTTGGGCATCTCCAACAGATCCGACAAAATATAGTAGGCGTCGTAGCGCAGCAACGGGTTGCCGTTGAAAATCAGCGTCGAGACACCTGCCACCACCATCACATTGAACAGGATCGCACGCAAGGGCGAGGGCTCGATCAACAGCCAGACATAAAAGGCAATGGCGGCAATGAACAGCTCAACCACCATGCCCGCCGCGCCCACCATCGCCCGCTGGAAGCGCGACTTGAACACCGTCGACGCTGACGCCTCGACATAGGGCACCGGAATCATCACCAGCATCACCACGCCGAGGTCGTGCACCTCGCCGCCACCGCGTTTGACCGCTACCGCATGACCCAGCTCATGCAGTGCCTTGATCAGCGGAAACACCAGCCACAACATCAGCAGGTTGCCACTGGCCAGCAGGCGATCAGAAAAGTTGCCACTGAGCTCGGACCAGTTGGGCGCCAGCAGCAGCAAGGCAGGCAACACCACGGCCAGCCACAACAGGCCGCCCCAAGGGCTCCACAACAGATCAATCAGCGGGCGGAACCGGTTCAGCACCGCATCGGGATCCCAGAAATGAATACGGATTGCCATCGGATTCGTGAACGAGCGCCGGCGCGTGGCGCGTTCCTGTTTTTCACCGCGTTCAAACAACTCCCTGGCATCGGGCGTGGCATCGCTTTGCAGCAAATCAGCCGAGTTCAGTTGCCCCAACAGGCGGATGATTTCGTCCTGCGTGGGCGCATCCTCACCGAATTGCCGGTTCGTCAATTCCCACAATTGCTGCACCGTGCGCTCACCATCCATGGCAGCAATCACAAAGCGCGCGGCCGGGGTAAAGCGGTGCACCCGGCTGGACACCGGGTCCTGCAACAAATACCACAGGACGCCACGGTAACGCATCCGGTGCAACCGTGCGTGCTGGCGCAAGCGGGGGCGCACCGTGGCCACCCGGTACCAGGCGCTTGAGAGCAGCGGCTCGCTCACTCTGCCCGCCTCAGGCCAAGGTTTACCGCAGCCATTTCCAGGTCCACAGCCGCAGCCACTCGACGAGGGAATGGGTCCAGATCCAGATCACCTTGCGCTCGCCCACCGCCACCTTGCCAATGCCTTCCATGCCGGGACGCAACCGGTCCGAGGCCCGGTCCAGTTGCGCCTCGACGCGAAAATGGTTGCTGCCGTCCTGCGGTGTCGAAATGGGTGTGATCTGGTGCACCGTAAAAGGCAGCAGCTCGTTGGGAATACCCGACAAAGCCAGCTCGCCACGCTGGCCGACGCGCACCTCGGCAATGTCGCGTTCGTCCACATTCATGACCACGCGGTAGGCATCGAGCGGCGCCACTTCAAACAGCACCTTGCCCTGCTCCACCGGTGAACCCAGCAACTGGCTCAGATCACCCAGCACCACGATGCCGTCAAACGGTGCCGTCAAAGTGGCCCGCGCCAGCCGCTCTTCCACCAGCGCCAACTGGGCCCGCGACTGTTCGCTCTGGGCGGCTGCCACCAGCATGGCTGCACGGTCAAGGCTGGCTGTGGCCAGGCGGTAGCGGCCCTGCATTTGTTCAAACTCGGACGCCCAGCGCGTGCGCTCCAGAGCCAGCTCGCGCGTGTCCAGTCTGGCCATCACCTGGCCCATCCTGACGGTGTCGCCGGCGCGCACCAGGCTTTCGGCCACATAACCCTGGAAAGGCGACACAATGGCACGCTGCACCGCACCCTCGATCATGGTTTTGGATGTGACCCGGTACGACATGCTGACCACGCTGAGCAACACGACACAGGTCAGGCTCACCAGCGTGATCAGTTTGAGGCCCGGATGTCGCGGCCCGAACAGGGCCATTGCGCCTTCACGCGTACGCTGGCGGGCACGCTGCCACAGGCTGCGTTCGTCCTGGCGCTTGAGTTCAAAAATGGGGCCCAGCAGCAAACCCAGCGTCTTGCACAACTCCAGATCTGCCCGCTCGAAAGGTTTGTCGCGCAAGCGTTCCAGGGTCAGGACGCCCACCGTAGCACCGTCATCCATCAACGGCACCGAGATCAGGCTGGCGTCGTTACGGGTTGCCGACAATTCGGCGTGCGCCAGGCCGCCGACCACGTCCTTGTCGAGCGGCGGATAAACCATGGCCATGTCAAGGTCGAGCACCTCGTCCATGGCCTCGCCGATCAGGCGCACAAAGTCACTGCGGGCATCAAAGGTGGCAGTGTGGGAAATGGCTTTGACCACCACATTACCCGCCTGCTCAAAACCCACATCCACCCGTTCGCACCCCAGGCGCACCACCAGGTCGTTGGCCACAGCCAAAGACGCCGCGCCCAGGCGGCGCTCCTGTAGCGCAGTCGCCACGATGTCGGAGGCCAGGGCAAACCTGGCCGCCTGTTGCTGTTGCTCTGCCACCTGTTGCTGGCGAAACCAGTCAACTAGCCAGGCGCTGCCCCAATGGACCAGGCGCAGGGCACGCTGCAAATCGGGTTCGGACGAGTGTCCGATGTCAAGCACCACAGCCCCGTGCAGTACCCCGGCCACTTCAATCGGGTACCCCACATGGGCCGATGCCAGACCGGCTGCCTGGCCCTGTGCGAGGTGTGCGACATAACCGCGCCTTTCAGTCAGCACCTTCTCGGCAGCTGAGCCCAGATACTGCATGTTGCGCGACACATCAGGCCACACCGCCACAGCGTTAAAGCCTCCACCCGGATCAGGTCCGAGCACGATCAGCGCACCGCTGACACGGTCGATCTGTGCGCAAAGAATGGCCAGCCAGCTGGTGCAAAACTCAACCGTGCTGGCGGGAGCAGAAAAGCTGGACCACGCAGCTGAATCGTCCTGCACCTGAGCCCGGGTCTGCGCCCCATCAGCCGGTGCGTGAATGGAGGCGCTGCTCACCACAGAGGCGTTCTCAGCTTGCCTTGGTTGTGCTGCTTGCGCCAGCGCGCTTGCCGGTCTTCACAGGGATGTCGGATGCTTCTGTGGTTTCTTCTGTGGCTTCTGGCGCCACGACCGCTGGTACGCTGGGCGTGACCACCTGGGTCTCGATCAGACGATTTTTCACGGTATTGAAATTGAGCATGGACTGCAGGTGCAGGTAGATGAGTTCCAGCTCGTCGGTGGCAGCCAGCTGGTGCAGGGTCTCGGCCGACAAGGCTTTGAGACGCTTGCGGTCCACCACCAGGAAACCGGTCAAGGACATCTTTTCGCCGGTACCGAGAGTGAACTGGGCCTGCATTGGCTCCAGCAGGTCAAGCTCCTTAAGCTTCTTGCAGAAAGCCTGGGTGCGCAGGAATTGTGTGCGGTACTCCTGCAGAAACTTGAGCACGTTGTCGACATAGGGTGTGTGTTTGCCTTCGGCATCAAACAAGGCCTGACCACGGCCCATGTAGTTCAGACCCTGAAAGGCCTCATCCACACACAGAGTGAAGGTCTTGCCGTCTGCACTGGGGGAAAAAACAAAAGGGTAGCGGCGGATGAAGGCCGGGATGTACTTGGCCTGCCAAGCATCATCGCTGGAAAGATAAAGATTTTCGTTCTGGCGTGCGCCCAGAATCACCACCGGCACCACGTCGTCGCCGCTCTGGGCAAAGACAACAGCGTACTCGGGCGCAGCCTGCGGAAATTCGACCGCCATGAGCGGTACCGAATTGAGCTTGCGGGCAAAGGCATAACCCTTGCCTGCCTCGACGGCGCATTTGCCATGGCGCCCACTAGATACAGGGACTGCGGTTTCGTAAATAAGCAACTGGGTTGTCATATCGAAGATCTCCTTTTAAATAATCATACGATGGAATGCAGCGCGCTCAAAGGCGTTGTCAGCTTGGGCGCAACATTAATTTGAACCCGCAGGTTCGCGTTAGGGTTGCGCTGTGCCTCGGTACGGGCCAGATGGTTGACAAAGTCACTCTGCCATGCCGGTGCCCTGGCCGGGCTGGGCAGCACGATCAGGGGTGTCGGGTCGGCATGGAAGTTGGTCCAGTCGATCCTGGGGGCTGCGGGCAGGACGCCCGGGATGTCAGGTTCACTTCGCATCACATCCACCGGACGCATCACGCTCACAGGGTCAATTTGTGGAGCCAGGGGTGTAACCGCCGTGATCGACGTAGTAGCCGGGATCGTGCGGGTACCGGTGGCCAGTGTTTCCGACATCAGACCGGCTTCAAGGTGATCCATACCAGCGGCGTGTCCCAGTTCGTGTGCAATCACACTGAGCAGATCAACACGTCCGGCCGCCACACCGTTGGATGCCAGCAACATGCCATCCAGAGACTGGTACTCGCGATCATCACCGGGGGTGTGGTCAACAAACCAGCCGTGGCCGGCGGCATCGATGTCGATGGTGATCACGCCGTCCTCGTAGTGGCCCAATTCAGCGCCGTCCAGGTCATCAATGCGCACCGTCACATCAGCCAGCGCGGCCAGCAGGGCCGGGTCCTCAGTCAGGCTCAGGCGGCTCAGCGCTTCGTCCAGCAGCGCCTCGGCCTGGGCCGCGGTCACCCGCGCACCCTTGGCGTGCTCGGCCACCGACTCGGCCATCAGCGAGGCCGTCGTGGTCGTCGCGACCTTGAAGGCCGGGTCGTTGGTGCGGATCACAAAGTCGTCGAAGCTGGTCGTGCCGAGCCGGCTCATCAGGCCGAACCGGCCGTCGACCAGCACCGAGTTGAATCCGTAGGTTCCGACTAGTGCACCATTGAGGGAAATGCCAACCGAGGCGCCGTTGGTGGTCAGCTTCAGCGTGTAAGTGGTGCCCGCGTCGAGCGTGCGCGCCCAGCTCATATCGATCGCGATGCCACCCTTTGAGGTGACATGACCAACGACCACCCGGTCGCCCACAACGTCGATCGCCACGAACTTGTAGTCATTTGCCAAGTAGACGTCGAACGCAATGCCGGCCACCGATGACGTTGCCACCTTGGCCTGCAGTTCGAGGATCGAACTCGCCTGCAGTTCGGTGCCAAAATTGGCCAAGCTGAGTGCCGGCAAATCGCTGGCCGTAGCAGAGGCTTCATACTTGTCGCCCTTCACAGCCCAGCTTCCGGACTCGACCATGAAAGCGCCGACCGCATCCGCACTACTGAAGTCCTGCGTCACATCGAGCGTGAACGCGGGTGGCAGCACCTGAACCGCGAAGTTGTCCACGCTGGCCTTGCCGCTGTTGGTGCCAACTCCGACCAGGCCCCGGTTCAGCGGGATCGCCTGACCCATCTCGTCGAGCACCGGCGCAAAGGTGTAGCTGAACCAGTTCACCCCGGCCACCTGCACCGTCACATTCGTCCGGTTGACCGCCACCAGCACGTCGTACTGGGTACCGGGCTTCAGCTGCACCGGCTTGTTCGACTGAACGACCTGATGCCATCCCGTCGCATCCCGATACCCCATCTCGATCTTGTTGGTCGAGATGTTGATGCCGGCGTACTTGAAGTCCAGGTCCGACTGGTAGTCGAAGATGATGTAGGCATTGGACTTGAAGCCGCTTTGCGCCTTGTCAGCCGACAGTTTGGCCCGGACCTCGTAGTAGGTCGGCAGGTAGGCGTCCAGGTTGTAGAAGGCCGAGGCCTGCTGGCCGCTGGCAGCCGACATCTGCAAGCGTCCACTGGCCACGCTGAAGTTGCCCGTATCCCGGACAAACAGGTCCATCGAGGCGTTGTTGAAGTCCGAGCTGCGCAGCACGTCGCGTCGGCCGCCCGGCACATTGCCGGCTTGCGGGTCGGTCGGGCCGCCGGTCTGGTCCTGCCAGTAGCCGTGGTCCTGCTGAGTCACCAAGGCGATCTCGCCATCCAGGCCGCCTTGCATGAAGGTGACATTGGAATAGCGCTCGCTGTGATTCTGGGTGCCGGTATCAGTGTTCCGGGTAATGTCGCTGCCGTCGCCGTAGGCCTGCGCGTACAGGAAGTCGAACAGGTGCGGTGGCACCTGCCGGCTCACCGTGGCGATGCCAAAGGGCGCGAACGGCACGATGAAGCTGTTGAACTCGCCCACCCAGTCAATCAGTCTATCGCCCTTGGTGTTGCCGATCAGGATATCCAGACCGCCGCCGCCGAAGACGCGGTCTTCGTACACCCAGTGGGTGTCCGGCGTCTGATCGGTGGTGTGCAGGGGCAGCTGGCCCGGGTTGTTCGCCGGCGGGTTCGGATCGATCGTGCTGAGCACGTCGTCGCCGTTCATCAGGTCGTTGCCGAAGCCGCCGTAGATGTGGTCGCGGCCCGTGCCGCCGACGATCCAGTCGTTGCCCTGGTCGCCGAAGATCGCATCGTCGCCGTCACTCTGGCGGAATTCCGGATCGACGGTCGGATCGGGCGTCTGCCCATCGGGCTTGAAGGCCACGTAGCCGATGTGGCTCACGCCCTCGTCCGACTCCTGATTCAGGAAGTAGCGCAGCAGGGAGCCCTGGTTGTATGGATCGCTGAGGTCATAAACGTCCCCCTTCCAGACGACAGCTTCGCCACCCACGCCCTGCCCGTCGGCCCGGTCGAACAGGATGATCCGGCGCGGGTCGTACTCGTCATAGAGATAGAACTCGCCGGTCCGGCTCTGCACCGGCTTGGGCTCGTTCCAGTGCGGATCGCCGTCGCCAAACAGCAGCACGTTGCCCGGGTTGTAGGGCGAGTTGAAGTCGATTTTGATCAGGCCCAGCACGTCGACCGGGTTGCCGCTCGCATCCTCGCCCATCGAGACGATGCGGACCGAGTAGCTTTCCGCGAGCGCCTCGCCGCCTGCGATGGCGTCATTGCCGACGCCGCCGTGGATGAAGTCGCCGCCCAGGCCGCCGAAGATGATGTCGTCGGAGTAGGCTGCGTCGGCCGCGCCGGGTTCACCGCCCAACAGCGCAGTGTGGCTGGGTCCATAAGGCACCAGGTCGACCGACTTCTTGAGGCGGTCCTTGACGTTGATCAGTTCGGTCTGCACGCCGCCCGGGGTGCGGATCAGCTCGTTGAGCACGTCGCCCTGGCTGGTGCGCGTATCCGGGTCGCGGTCGAGCAGCGCCTCCACGGCGTAGAGGCTCTCAGCGTACTGACCGACCTCGTTGATGCCCTTGTTCCGGCTGGTGAAGATGCGCCCGTCGTCGCCCAGGAGACCGTCGATGCCGGTGCCGCCGGAGATCCAGTCGTGGCCCCAGCCACCGATGACGTCGTCGTCGTCGGCGTCGCCAAAGGCGATGTCGTTGCCGGCGGCGGCGTAGATGAAGTCGTCACCCGTCTCACCGTGGATCTCGTCGTTGCCGCCGATGTCCACCCGTACCCAGAAGTCCTCGCTGCACCCGTCGACCGACATGCGGTGATAGGTGATACCACTCCCCTCGTCCGTGTAGAACGGCTTGTCGTAGCCAACCGGAATGTCATCGTACTTGTCGGCGCTCAGGTACTGGTCGGGGTTGAAGCCGGGGCCGCCCGGCACGTAGTCGAGCAGGGTGATGCCGCGGACGATGATCCGCTCGGAACCCCGCTGTTCGACCGACGAATTCTGGTCGTAGTCGAACTCCAGGTACAGGTTGCTGACGATGACCCCGTCCGCATTTTTGGTGCCGCCGTCTACGCCGTTGATGCCCACCAGCCGGATGATGTTCGCGTTGTCGCCTGCAATCGCGTCCGAGTCGCGGCCATGGCGGTTCGCGTTGGGCGTGCCGTCGGTCAGCTCGGTCTGGTCGGAGCCGTACTGCGCAGTCGGGTCGGTGACGATGATGTCAGCCGGGTCTCCAGGTGCCACACCCGGATCGAAGCCGTTGTTGCGGCCGATCTGGACGCCAGTGCCGCCGAAGATGATGTCGCCGCTGTCGGGCCGCAGGTTTGCACCCGTCCACACGGCATTGAGCAGCATTGCGTGGTCATCGTCAAGGCTGAAGAAGTCGGACGAGCCGCCCACCAGGTCGTCCTGGCCAAGGCCGCCGAAGATGACGTCCTGACCGCCGCCGCCCTCGATGTAGTCCTCGCCATCGAAGGCCAGCTCTGTGGCCAGCGCTCCACGCACGGTCACCGTGTCCACCACGGTGAGCGGGCCGACCGGATCCTCCGGACCAATCGACTCGCGGGCGGCGCCCACATGGGCTTGCGCGTTCACCGCCGAGTCGATCGAGCCGTCGCCCTGGATCACGTCCAGGCCCAACTGGCCGAAGATCATGTCGTGGTCTGCACCGCCGGCGAGGTAGTCGTTGCCGAACGAGCCCACGCCCGCCAGCCCCATCGCGATGTCGAAGGTGTGGTACTGGGCGTAGTCGATCTCGTACTCCGACCACCATTGCGGCCCGGTCGGATCGCGGAAGGCGAGCGGGATCGGCTTGCCTTCCTCGTCGAGCGACACCAGCAGGACCCCACTGTCAAGCTCGCCCGGATACGGATACAACGGATCCGTAACGTAGCCCGCGGGCAGCACTCGGTCGGAGCGGCTGTACAGATAGGTACCGGCCAGCGTCTGGAAGCGCAGGTTCAGGATGTCGTTGAGCAGGTTGTTGTCGGCGCCGCCCATGCGGGTGAGTTCGACGTTGTCGCCGAAGATCAGGTCGTCGGCCTCACGCCCGTCGATCATGTCATGGCCGGCACCGCCGATGAGGACATCGGGGATGTCCGAGCCGTAGAGCACATCGTCGCCGCCGTTCTGCGGCTCGGCCGACACGATCGACAGGATGGTCGACAGCTCGGTCGTCTGGATCTTCTGCTTCAGCACGGGCGGCAGGTTCGGATCGTCGACATACTGCGTGATCACGCCGTGGTCGCCGAAGATCACATTCGGCAGGTCGGGGTTGGTGCTGCCGTTGCCGTCCAGGAAGTCCTGGCCCGCGATCATGTCGTCGCGCATCGGCGTGCCAACCTTGACCGGCTTGAAGGTCTGATCGCTCGCGCCGAGCGTCGGGTCGATGGTCGGTGCCGGGCTGGCATCGACAGTCGGGATCGTCAGCGCGCGCGTCAGGATGTTGACGTTGACACCGCTGTCGCCGTAGATGTGGTCGCTGCCGCCTTCACCAAAGATGGTGTCGTCGCCCGAGCCGCCCGCCAAGTGGTCACCCGCCTGGCTGCCGTAGATCAAGTCGTTGCCAGCGCCGCCGTAGGCCGTGAAGCCCACGCTGGGCAACGCGGTAATGGCCACACCAGCGAACAGGCCGCGCGCGTCGATGATGTCATGACCGGCATAGACGTAGGGGTTGGCCAGCGGGAACACCCACTCGTTGTCCTCGTTCTGGTCGTCGGGCAGGTGTGGGAACGGATCGAACGGCTTGGCGCCGAACTCTTGCCCGAGCCGATCGTAGCTGCGGCCCGAGTACCACGCGCCGTCCTGGCTGGTGTCGCCATAGACCACCAGCGGGCTGTTCGGGCCGGCCAGCACGCTGGTGGCGGGATCGGCATCTTCAGCCAGACCGATGACGAAGTGGTCGCCACCAATCTGCGGTCCGGAATCAAACTGCGTGTCGATGCGGTAGACCGTGATCAGGCTGCCTTCCTTGATGACGCAGTCCTGGATCGCGGCGCCTTTGAGCACCAGGTCGAGCGCAGTGACCGAGGCGACCGTGAAGCTGCCCGGCAAGCCTTCGATATAGACCACCTGACCGACGGTGAAGCCGTCAGTGAGCCAGCTACCATCGGCGCGGGTCAGCGTATCGACGAACAGGGTCGCCTCAATCTGGACTTCGACGCGTGTCGGTATCGAGCGATGCAGGTCGATGTCGGTGATCGTTGCGGCGCCGCCGAAGGCATCGCCCGACAGGATCAGGACCGCATCGGTGCCCCAGGTGGCAAATTCGCCATCGGGCGTGTCGACGCCAAAGTCACCGGTGTCGCCAAAGCCCAGTATCTCGCGCGTTTCGGTCTCGTCGCCAATCTGGATCAACTGTCCGATCACGTACCCGTCGTCCTGCCAGCTACGGCCATCCATACGGGTCAACACGTTGTCGCTGTCGACCGTCTTGGTCTCGTAATCGCCAATCGTCTGCACCGGCAGGTTGCCGCCGCCATGCACCACGGTCAGGCCGCCGTGCGGGCCCTGCACCCAGATGTTGCTGGTGACGCTGCTCGCGCTGGCGATCGGGGTGCCCAGCACCTCCATCGTGTTGCCATCGATCTTCAGCACGCGGTAGGTCGGCGCGTCGCCGAAGCTGCCTTCGGCCGTGAGGCTGCCGCCGATGTGGATCAGGTGGCCTTCCAGGAAGCCGTGGTCTTCCCAGTTCCCGCTGCGCGTCAGGATCGCGCCGGTGGTCGTGTAGGCCACGCTGTACGTGACGGATTCGAGCACCGGGGCATCGACCGCGACGATCTTGCGTTCGCCGGTGAAGTTCGACACGCCAAGCGACGTCTGCACCAGGCGCAGGATGGAGTTGTCGTTCGGATTGCGCAGCGGCACGCCGCCGACCATCACCACGTCGCCATTGCCGTCGCGATAAACATCGTCCTCGACCGACAGCACCGTCCACGTGCCCGTCAGGCCCTGGATCGTCACCGACTGGCCGGGCAGGAAGCCCTGCGCCTTCCAGTCGAAGCCGGCGCGGCGGATGCTGGCTGTGCCGTCGTAGGCGTCGCCCGACAGCGCGCCAGCGTTATAGAACTCGAACGTGTTCTGCGCCGACACGAATGGCGCCGGATCGAGCGTGCCGTTGATGTCCATGTAGTCATTGCCCTGACCGAGCATCAGGTTGACCACCTCGATCGTGCTCTGGCTGCCATCGGTACCGACGCTGCTTGAGCCGTAGTTCACCTTGCCGAAGCTGATGCCGCCCGGGATGGTGATCATGCCAGAGCCTTCGGCGGCTTCGCCGAACAGCGGGCCGGAGAGGTTCTTGAACACCAGGTCCTCAGCCATGCCGAAGCCGCGCAGCGTCGTTTGATCCATCACACCGCTGGTGTCGGCCTGGCTCGAATCGTTGAAGATGTTCAGCACGTCGATCTGCTGGCTTTCGGGCGGCTGCGCGCCAATCGCGATCAGGAAGCCGTCTTTTTCGCCCGGCAGCTTGACGCCGTTGGTCAGCGAGCGGTCGGCCCCCGCCGGGCCGCCTTCGACGGCCAGCGGGCCGCGCAGCTTGGACAGCAGATGCGTGGAGACCGGGAAGATCTTCACGCCGTCGCGCATTGGCGGAACGATGTAGTCCACGTCGGCCGCCAGCTCGACGGTCTGCTGTTTGTACCAGGCATCGCTTGCCGACTCGTCGCCGCCGCTGAAGGTGACGGTTGGCGCAATGCGCACCACCGTCACGTTGTGCGAGCCTGTGCCGAGCCATGTGGCATCCAGGTCGGACTCCGTGCCGTCGATCGTCACATGGATCAACTGCAGCTTGGCGTCCTGGCTGTCGTTGTCGCCACGGATCAACTGGATCTTGGCCTCAATGTTGCGCGTGCCCTCGCCATCCGGACTGTCTGTGTTGACAATCCGAACCCACATGCCTTCCAGGAAGCCCTCGGCCAGCCAGCCTTGCTGTGCACCGGTCAATCCCCGGTCAATGAACTGGCCCGGGAAGCTGTTGATGTCGGTCACTTCGCCGAACGACACCGTGCCTGCGAAGATGGTCTTCTCGGTCAGGTCGCTCAGCACGATCGGGTCGGCGGTCTCGCCCTCTTCGGCCCACGAACCCGTCGCCGTCAGCACGATGGTCTGGCCATCGGCCGAGACCGACAGGATCTGGTAGTCGCCGTCGTTGTTGACCAGGTTGCTGACTGCAACAGCCTCGGTCGTCGTGCCGGTTGTCGCCCAAGGATTGGCCACCAGCGCCGTGAGCTTGATCTCAAGCGCGTCGACCGAGAGGACCTCGTAGTCGCCGTCGTTGCCAGAGAACCCACCCGTGGCGTCGATGCGGATCTTCTGCCCGACGGCAAAGCCATCGGCGACGAAGTCTCCTGCGGTGCGTGCCAACATCAAGTTGGCGCCGTCGTCACCGAAGGTCAGCGGGGCGCTGAAGAGCTCGTCGGCCACGTAGCTGCCGCCGAGGCGGATGCGCTGGCCTTCCACCGGCACGAATTCGCTCAGGCTCACGGCCGTGGCGGTTGCGCCCGGCGTGGCCCAGGTGCCGGTTTGGCTCAGCACGATCTGGTTCGCGCTGATGGACAGCACGGTGTAGTCGTCGTTGTTGGCATCGAAGTTGCCGGTCGACAGTGCGTCGACGCGGATCTTGTCGCCGATGCCGAAGCCGAGCGCGCCCAGGTCCGTGGCATTCAGGGCCAGGTTGCCGCCCGAAGTGCCGAAGCTCAGCACGCCGCTGAACACCTCGTTCGCGGCCTCGCTCACGCCAGAGAAGCCTTCGTCGATGAAGTTGCCGAGATCCGAGCCTTCGCCGCGCGTGATTGTCATGTGGCCGCCTTCGGTGCCGAACACGACCTTGCCGTTGAACATCTGCGTGGCCTGCAGCCCGCCGATCACCGCGTAGTCTTCCGGCGTGATGTCGACGCTGCCAATCTTGACCACATCGGCCAGGCCGTCGGTCAGCACGGCTACCCGCACCTCGTCACCCGGCTCGCGGGTCAGGCGGATGGTGTAAGTGTCGTTCTGGCCCGACGGTGCCGGGATCAGTTGCGTGCCGGTGCCGCTTTCCAACACCACGGCGCCGGAGGTCTCGTTGTCGACCACCTCGATGTCCAGCAGTTGCAGGCCGGAACGCAGGTTGGGGAACACATAGCTGGCATCGGTTGTGTCAGCGTTCCGTTCGAACTCGACCACGGCAATCTGCGCGTCTTCGCGCACGAAGTCATCGCGCGCCTGGACGCCGACGCGGATCGGGTCTTTCCAGTTGGCGTCGGTGAACGTCACCTGGCCGACCACCACGCGGTCGTTGACCGCGTCGTAGATCGGGCTGGCGAAAATATTCAGACGGCTGTCGGTGGCAATGTTGTAGAACTGGATCGCCTTGTCGGCAAAGTCGTTCAGCACGATGTCGACAACCACCGTCTTGTCGGTGGCCGGCGCCTTGGCCAGCGTGAGCTGGATCTCGTCGGTCAGCTGCGTCGTGCCGCTGCCCTCGACCACCAACGTGCGACCGTCGTCGTTGCCGGCTGCATCGACCTCCTTGACGAACATGCCAGGGGTGTCGTTGTCGCGCACCGACACCTCGACGTTGCGCACGTCGATGGCGTCGTACTTGTCCACATTCGAGATCACCGAGTGCTGGATCACCGTGACGCGCTCGCCTTCGGAGCGCGTGTCGTCCGGCGCGAACACATAGACCTTCTGCTCGCTGTTCCAGTTGCTGGCGTCGAACTTGAGCGTGATCGCGTTGTTCGAGACCCAGACGTCCTGGCCATTGACCACAATCTTGTGCATGAAGCCGTCGTCGGCCTTCGTCTGCAGGCCCGCGTAGTTATTGAGCTGGGCACCGGCCAGACCACTGGTCGACAGCCAAATCGACTCGCCCTTGCCGTTGGAAAGCGGTGTCGGATTGACGAGCGTGTCGTCCTGTTCCTCCTGCGGCGAGCGCGCGGCAGAGACCGTCACGTAGACCACGTCGGTTCCGGTCAGTGCTTCGGCCAGGCGCACCGTGTAGAAGTCGGCGTACTGTTTGGTCAGATCCGACACTTCACCTACCACCGTTCGGCCTTTACTCGCCGTATCGGCCTCTTCGTTGATGACCACGAGACCTTCGCCATTGCGCGCCACGTTGTAGTCGAAGCCGTCGGCGACCAGCCCGTTGTAGAGCGGGTCAAGCGAAGTGACCAGGTGGTCGACCGCGCCCGAGGCACCTTCGAGTTCGCGCGTGATGATGTCTTCGACCACGTCGCCGCCGACGTTGATGGTGTCGGAACCCAGGCCGCCGATGACGCGGTAGGACACGCCAAAGGCGGTGGAGAGCACGAAGAATTCGTCGTCGCCCTCCAGACCGTCGACTTCCACCACCTCAACGTTGCTGTAGCGCACGTTCAGGCCGGCGCCGAAGATGCCGTCCTTGCGGATCACGATGTCGTCGGCAAATTCGGTGCCCAGGATCACCAGCTTGTCGAATCCGGTACCGCCGTCCACCGAAACCGGCGCATTGACGTTGTAGCGCACCTCGTCCTGCCCGCCGCCGGTGCGGATGTCAGGCGCCTGCGCCACCGAGAATCCTAGCCCGATCTGTGGCACGGCGACACCGTCCGGATCGAGCACGATCTCGTCGTCGGTCACGGTCGCGGTCAGATTGAGGTCAAGGTAGTTGATGCCGCCGTCGTCGTTGATGTCGAACTGCGTGACGCCGTCGACGGCCAGCTGGGCTTGCAGGTCGGACTTCCAAGTGGCAAAGCTGTACCCCGTGCGTCCGATGTAGAGCGGGAGACTCGTCTGCGTCAGGGCCGTGAGCGATGCCGCCACCGTCAGGTCGTCACCGCCTTCGACGCCGTTGACGCCGAACTGGATCGTCTGCAGCGCCTTCATGACCTGCACGCCCGCGTCGAGGTCCTTGGCGTCGATCGTGCCGTCGCCGTTGAAGTCAAAGTCGGTCGTCGCGGCGAGCGCGAAGGCGCGCACAATGAACAGATCGTTGTCGTCGTCTCCCTCCAGGCGCAGTTCGGCCTGGTTGGAGTAGACGCGGAAGGTGTCGTTGCCGCTGCCGCCCTGCGCCACCAGCGGCGCCGAGATGCCCTGCGACAGCCAGCCGCGCGTGGTCGCCACCAGTTCGGGGAAGACGTCCTGCGCCAGCAGGTTGCCGTCACCGATGTTGCGCTTCTCGCCGAAGATCTGGCCGATCTGGAACGAGTCGTCGCCTTCGCCGCCGTCGAGCGTGGTGATCACGGTCGTGTCGTCGGTGAAGAAGGCGTCGTTGCCGCCGCGCCCTTCGACCATCAGCCGGCCGTTGATGCCGGTGTCGTAGTTGATGCGCTGGACCTCGGCGCTGTCCTCATTGAACTGCACCACGTCCTGGTAGGCGCCCAGGCTGCCGTGCAGCAGGGCCACATAACCGGGCCGGTCGGCCGTCTCATTGGGCAGGTAGGATGCCGCGCGCAGCAGAAAGATGTCGTCGGTGGTGTACGGGTTGCCGTTGCCGTCGAGTCCAGACTGCGGGCTGTCCAGCCCATAGATCGTCAGTTCGTCGACGCCGTCGTGTTCACCGCCGGTGTCGAGCACGTTGATGATGTAGTTGCGGTCGTCCACGCCGTTGGAGCCGAGCGTAAAGACCTCATAGGTGTCGGTGTCGGCCTGGCCATCGAGCGTCAGCGTGTGCTCGGCGTTCTGGCGCTCCATGTCGGTGAGATCCGGCCCATAGCCGCTGCCATCGGGATTGCTCAGCATCGACGGCGAAGTGACCGTCGCGGTGTCCTGCAGGAAGAAGACCTTGAAGCGGTCCTCGCCGTCGTTGTCGGTCGGCAGGACCGATGTCGTCTGCGAACCATGGGCCCGCGTCTTCGAACCCAGGAAGATGTAGCCGTCGCTGTTCTGCCCCGTGCCGCCGGCGCTGCCGGTGGTGTCGCCGAACTGGATGGTATCGACATCGTCGTTGCCGAAGATGCGGGTGATCACGCTGCCCGGTGCGCTGTAGGTCGGCGCTGCCGTGCCCATGGCCGGGTCGTCGATCTGGTTGCCCGCCGTGACGGTCGCATTCGCAATGATGCGGCCACGCAGGATCATGTTCGTGCCGTAATGCACATCCGGGTCGCCGTCGGACCCATCGACGACGCCGTCACCGTTGGTGTCGCCTAACAAGCCGTCGACAGCACTGGCGTCACCGTAGATGTCGATCGTGCTCTTGGCCAGCACGTCGGCGTTGGCGTCGAATTCAATGTCGTCGCCCACGTACAGGGTGACCGAACCGCCTTCGGCAAAGATCGTGCCGTGACCGATGATGCGCTCGGCATCGGCCTGCTCGCCCGGCAGCCGGCTGATGCTCTCCGCAAAGCGCGCGCTGCCGTGGTCGATCAGCTCCAGATCCTCGTCGTGATCGCTGCTGTCACGCACCGTCAGGCGAATGTTGCCGGTGTAGTTGTGCGCAAGCACCAGCCGCAGTTCCTGATCGGTCTCGCTCAGGTAGATGCCGGCCGTGGCTTCCAGGGCCACGTCGTCGCCGGCGGCATTGAGCCCGGCTGCAGCCGAACCGCGGCGCGAGTCGATCTCGAGGTCGTTGCCGGTTGCGCCGATGTCGGCACCCGCGCCGTTGGCGTCGAGGTCGATGGACCGGCCGAGCACGTCGGCCGCCGTGTCGTCCTCGCCGTCAAGGATCGAGCCGGCCACCGTGCGCAGCGATACGTTCTCGAGCGAATGCACGGTTGCGACCGGCAGCTTGCCGGTCAGTTCGTCGATGAAGATGCCGTCGTGCGTTGCCGCGCTTGCGTTGTTGTCGTAGGCATACAGCATTCCCGACGTCACCGCATTGGTGCGGTCGACGTTGATTTCCAGGAAGTCGTCGGCCGCGCCGATGCCGCCGGCTGTCTGCGGCGTCTCGCCGACGTTGGCGCCCGAGTACAGATAAATGTTTACGCCCGACACGTCGACGGTCGCCGCGGCGCCGACATCGGTGTCGGCGTCGATGATGCGGCCACCCGCATACAGGGTCACGTCGGCCCCGGTGGAGTTGATGTGACCGACCAGCATGTCGCCCGCCAGCTCGGTCGCCGTGATCCAGCCATTGGTGGTCAGCCAGATCTGTTCGACCTCGCTGTCGGGCTGTTTTCCGGCCCAATCGACGTCGGTATTGATCAGGAAGTTGATCGTGGTATCGGGCGTGTCGTTGTCCACCACGGAGCCATAGAGCGCAACGCTGCCGATCGACGTGGTGCGGTAGGTCTTGTTCTCGTCGCCGGTGTAGCTGTCGGTGCCGTTGACATGGCCGATGTTGATGTCGTCGCCGGCACGCACCTCGGTGAAGGTGTAGCTGGAATCCACTTCCGTGAAGGTCGTGCCCAGGCTGCGGCGCACAAAGTTGTAGAGCGAAATGCCGGTCACGTCGGGGTGGAAGTGATCGTAGTATTCGCCCGAATACGCCTGCTTGGTGGTCAGGTTCACCAGCGGGTAATAGGTGCTGACCTGCACACCATCGATATCGGACAGGTTGTCGCCGGCACGGGAGTCATTGATCACCACGTCGACGTCATCGCCGGCCGTGATCTTGTCGATGGTCACCGTGAGGAAGGTGGCCGCCGAGGCCAGCGAGCGGTCGCTGAATGCGATGTCAAGCACGGCGTCGCTGCCGGCCTCTGCATTGAGATGGACCTGCCGCAGGGTTGGCGTCTGGTGCGCCTCTACCGCATGCGTGATGCGGATCAGCTCGACCTCCAAGGCCTTGCGAACGCCGCCCGTCGCGTTCTGATTGCCGATGTCACCCGTGGCCACCACGTCAAGCGTGTTGGTGCGGATCAAGCCTTCATCGTAGGCGTGGCCGCTGAGCGGGTGGGTATCCAGGAACAGGTCGCCATACTCGACCGCACTTTGTTGTGCCACCAGCGCCGCTTCGTCGACACGGATGTTGCCGCGTTCGTTGGTGATGGTCGTGAAGCCCAGCGTGTTCTCGATGCCACGGTACAGCAGGATGTCGCTGTCGGGCACGCCGTTGCCAGCCAGGTTCAGGATCTTGACGTCGGTCTGCGGGTGGCGCAGGTTCACGTCGAACTCGAAGGTGTCTCCAAAGGCACTCGCACTGAGGCTGACGTTGTTGGTCGAGGCCGCGTTGTAGGGGATGGTGTCGACCTTGATGTCAACGACCGAGGAGCCGTCGAGCGTGTCGATGTGGTTGACCACCAGATCAAACTCGCTGTTGTTCTCGATGTACACCGAGTCCCAGCTGCGCTGGCTGTCGACTAGCCCATGATTGCCCCAGATGCGGCCGTTATGCCCCGAGATCGCGTTGGCGTAGAAGGTCAGCTTGCCCGCCGTGTCGTAGACGATGTCGTCCAGGATGACTTGTGGGTTGCTCGGATCGGAGGCGACCAGTATGTCGCCGATGCCCTTGCCGGCATTGACGCCCAGGAAAGTGATGTTGCTGAGCGACTGAATTACACCGTCCTTGTCGATCACCAATTCCGGATTGGGCTCGCCCAACAGGTAGACGTGCGATTCCCAGAAGATGTCGCGCTGGCGGGTTGTCGACGAGCTTCCGTTGTGGTGGGCCGGGCCGATGTAGACACCGCCCGGATTGCTGTCACGCGTGTTGCTGAAGTTGTAGTCGAGCGCATTCACGTCGACGTTGGTGGCCCTCAACACGGCTTCCCAGTAGCCCTCGATCTTGGCGTTGTTGGTCACGTTCGCATTCGCGTCACCGGTGGTCGATCCGCCAATGGCGTAGAGCCGGGCCTTGGCACGGGCGTAGTTGTCGGTCTTGGAGTAGATCGACTGGATCAGGATCGCGTCGTCGGCGCGAATATTCGAACTGTTCGCGAGAACGACGACGCTGTCGCTGTTGATCTCCGCTGTCGAATGCGCCACCGCTGCGCCGCCGGCACCACCGGCGGTGGTGTTGGTGGTGGCGCTGGCGCGGTTGCGCACGATCTCGGAGTTGAGCGTGACCGTGTCGCCGATCAGATCGGCGCTGCCCTGCAGCGTGATCTCGGCGCCCTTGAACTGGTTGTAGTAAGTGGCTGACTGCAGCGTGACCTTCTGGTTGTTCCATATCGATGACGCGGGATCAATAAAGTCGGCGCCGTAGACTCTGGCGATCGCCGTGACGTTGGTGCTGACACCGAGCCCGCCGCCATAGGCTTCGGCATTCGCCGTGGCATTGTTGTCGACCTTGTTTTCGATGAGCAACGCACCACCGGCAGTCAAATCACCGTTGATCTTCTGGTCGACACCGAAGTACAGGTACGATTCGGCGCGGCCGTTGGAGCCGGCACCGAGGCCTCCGCTGCTGGATTGGCCTTGGCTCGACACATAGGAGTTGAGCTTGCCACTGACGGTCAGCGTGTCCACGGCCTCGATCCTGGCGTTGGTAGCAATGTCGATCAGGCTGGTGTTCACACCCCTGGCGTAGGCCTCAGAGCCTTCGAGAGAGATGCCACCGCCGCCGGCGCCATCGGCAGTGGCCACGGCGCCCATGCGGCTGTCGGTGGTGATCGTGACATTCTTGGCGTACAAGTCGGCACCGGCGAGCACGGTGAAATTGGTGCTGACGACCTGGCTGGCATAGGTCCTGGAGTCCTTGTTGTTCCAGGCACCACCGCTGCCGCCGCCGGCCGATCCGGTGACGACACCGTCGGCAGACTCCGGCAGGTTGAACCCTGCGGCACCGCCGACACCGTCGAACTGGCCCGAGATCGAGTTGCTGGTGATGTCGTAGATCAGCTTCTGACCGCTGGTACCGGTACCCGTCAGGTCGATGCTCTCCTTGACCAGCGAATGGCTGCCGATGCCGTAGGTATTGCCGCTCAAGTTGAGCTGAACCGCATTCACACCATCGGTCGACAACTGGTAACCCGCAGCGTCCTTGTTGATCACGTAATAGGCACGGCCCGGGGTCAGGTTGCTCAGCGTCTGCTCACCAACGCCCAGAAGCGAATGCCCATAGAGGCTGCTCGAATAGGACAGGTTGAGAACGACCGGCGCGACGTAGAAATCATCTGCGGTTTCGTCGCCATTGTCCGGGTCGCCGTCGTCGACCGTCCCGTTGTTATCGATATAGCCCTGGGTATCGGCATAGCTCGCGGCCAACCGGATGTAGTTGCCGTTGAAGTTGTACGCCGTTCCGACGTTGCCGTTAAAGCTGCCACCATTGATGACCCAATAGTGGTGACCGCTGATCAGTCCGGCAACGTTGACGCCGTCCACGGCGGTGTAGATCACCTCTTCGCCGTTCACGAAGCCGTGATTCGGCAGATAAATCCGGCCCATATTGACGAAGTCCTGGGTGGACGAGTACTCGTTGGCATCGGTGTTTGGATCGTCGAGCGTGACATTCGCGTCGACGAAGGCAGAAACAAAGGTGCGCGCTGCGGCCGGGTGATAGGTCACCACGTCGCCATTGCTGAATGGCGTGCTGGCGTCCAGGATCTTGTCGTTGGCGTCGTCAATCATGCCGCGTGTAAAGGTGTCGGTCACTTCGACGAAGCCGATGGTCTGCAGCTTGATGTGGTCGACGTCGACCACCTTAACCTGGTACTTGACGCCGTTGGTCAACCCGGTGATGGCGCTGCCCCCATTGGCGTCATAGATCACCTGGTCGCCATCGACAAAGGTATGGCTCGGGATGTAGATCGTGTCGTAGGTCGTGTTCACGGCGCCCGTGTTGAAGTCGGCACCGAGATAGACCGTGTTGGCATCGCGCACGACGACCGTGTACTCCTTGTTCGCCGCCAGACCGCCACCGGTGGTGCCGGTCCAGGTGACGACCGAGCCATCGCTGAGCTTGTGCGGTTTGCCGAAGTCGATGTAGTTGCCCGAATCACTCGATCCGGTCACCGTGCCATCCGATACATTGCCACCGGTGCCGCCTTGCAAGGCGGTCAGGGTGATGTTGTTGCCGGCCTCGACCTGCTGCGTGTTGCCCACGGTGAAGTTAACCGTTCCGGTGGCGCCCGCCTTGGTCACCACCGAGCTGTCGCTGATAAAGCCGCCGCCGCTGGCGCGGCCATAGGCATCGGCATCCGTCAGCAGGTTCGCCATGCCAATGATGTCGTGGCTCACGCGCATCACGCTGCCGGTGCCGCCGAACGTGGCGTTCATGGTGTGCACCGTGGTCGCGTTCGCCGCGCCGTTGCGGAAGTCGCCGAGCAGCGAGCCACCATTGGCTGCCATGGTCGAATTGCTGGTCGACAGCGCGATGGCGTCGAAGTTGATGTCCTGCGCTGCCGCGATCGTGCCGTCTCCGACGTCGCCTTCGAAGGTCAGCGTCGTGGCACCGCCGGTCGACACATTGGCCGTGACGTTGGCCACGTTGACGCCAAAGGCGAAGCTCCCGGAATCGGCAGCACCATAGGCTTCGTTGCTGTGACGTGCAGCGATGTTGATGTCGCCGCCCGACGAGGTCAGTGACATGTCCTGCCCCACCTCCACGCTCACTGCCGACGTGTTGTTGATGTAGATGACGACCGTGTTGACTGCAGCCAGACCCGCAAAAGAGGTGGCGTCCGCGGAACCGAAGGCACCGTAGCCATCGGTATAGCGCAGGAACCTGCCTTCGCCGGCGTTGTAGGTTTCGTCGTAGTTCACGAGTCCGACAATGCCGACGCTCTGCGCCGCATGGATCGACCCGCCCGTGCCGGTGCTGATGTCGACGCCAGCGTTGAAGGTGGAATGGGTATCCGACGACGAGATCGAGACGCCACCTGCGCCGTTGACCGAGGTCGCCGAACTGTCCGACTTGCCGACCAGCTTGGCCTGCAGGTTGAAATCGGTCGCCGAATCGACCTGAACGCCGCCGCCGATGCGCCCAATGACCTGGGCATTGTTGGTGGCACTGGTGTCGGCACCGGAGAAGGTGCCTCCGGCGGCAATCGACACGGCGCCCGTGATCGCGGTCACATTGGTGGTCAGATCCGCGTCGAGGTGGATGCCCCCCACATGGGAGGTGATCGTGGTCGTGCCCTGATTGGCGTCGCCCTCTTCGGCGCCGATGCGGATTTCGGCGCCGCCGTTGTCGACCACCTGCACGTCGAGCAGGCTCACGGTGGCCAGCCCTGCCGCGCCCGTGTTGAGCGCTGCGGCGGTTGCGGTGTAGTTGCCATCCGCCAGCAGCGTGATGCTGGCGGCAGAAGTCGTGCCGCCCTTGCCGATGTAGGCGCGGGTGTCGCTGTCGAGTTCGGTCTTAACCGTTGCAGCGGCGAGCGAGACGCCGCCGGCGATGCCAGTGTTCTTGGACTGCGGCGCTGCCGTCGTCGTGCCCATGGCGGTCATGCCGAGGTCGCCGTCGATCGTCACGGTGCTGCCGCTGCCAATGAAGACTTCGGTGTCGTGCGCCGCCTTGGCGGTGATCTTGGTCGACGAAATGGCCGCCAGCCCGCCGACCTTGGCGCTGTTCACATCGGCGGTGACGGTCACGTTCGACGTGGCGTTGAGGGTGACGTCGTCGGTGAAATTCACCGTCGTGTCGTCGCCGATGTAAGAGCGCGTCCGAGACGACTGCCCTGCACCATCGCCCACGGTGGCAACCACTTCCATCTTGCTCACCGACACCAAGCCGGCGCCGCCGGCGGCGTCGATGCTGGCGTTCGCCATCGGGGCGCCGGTGGTGGTCGTGGCGTTGGCCGTCAGGTCGGCGCCGCCGAGGTTGACGATCGAGCCGTTGCCGACGAAGGCCTCCGTGATGCGGCTCGCAGTCGCCCGCGACTCCAGCTTGTCGACGCTGACCAGGCCACCAAAGCTGGTGCTCTTCACCGTCGAATTGGCTGCTGCAGTCGCCTCCGAGGCCGTGAGGTTCACAGCGCCCGCGGTCAGGTCCGTGTAGCTGCCGACGTACGCGCGGGTCTTGCCCTGCATGTCCGCGACGGCCGTGGTGATCGACACGCCCACCAGGCCCGCGATGTTGAAGCCTTCAGTGACGGCGCGCGCCTCGGTGCGGCCGGTGGCCACAGCGTCGACGGTGCCGCGGGTGTTGCCGTCCTGGCTCAGGATGTCGATGTCGACCAGCGACGGTCCCGCCGCCTCGGCGTTGCGGCCGACGTAGGCCTCGACGTTGTTGCTGGTCAGCGCCGTGGGCTGTAGGCCCGCAACCGACACGCCACCGGCCACCGTGACATTGAACAGCTTGGCATCGGCCAAGGCGTCGCCGTCGGCCGTGAGGTTGAGGTCCGTCACGCGCAGTTCGGCGCCGTCCCCAGCGTAGGCGCGCGTCGTGCCGCCCGCAATGGCGGTCGGCTTGTAAAGACTGATTCCGAAGAATCCCGCGCCGGCGGCGCCTTGGGCACGTGCAATCGCGTCGATGTCGCCGCGCGCCGAAATGTCAACGGCATCAGTGCCGCCGGTCACCTTGACCACGGAGCCCGGTTTCCCTCCGGCGTTCACGCCCTCGGGCGCGCCAATGTAGGCTTCGACGATGCCGGTGGTTTGCGCCACCGCCTTGAGATCTGCAGCGCTGGCAAAGAAGGAGACGGCAATCGTCTTGGCCTCAGCCTCGGCCTTGTTGACGACACGATCGACACCACCGAGTTTGCCTGCGTTCACGTCGAGCGTGCCGGCCAGGAGGTTCACGCCGTCACGCACAAAGGCAGACGTGGTGCCCGATACCGTGGCCGTGGGCTTGTAGATGCCCACTGCGATCACGCCGCCGGCATCCACGCCGAGCAGGTTGGCCACGGCGTGCATGTTGCTGTCGGCCACCACCGTGATGGCGCCACCGCCGACGTTGACATCGGTGGTGACGTTGCTGGCCACCTGGCCGCTGCCGGCGCCGATAAAGGCCTCGACCTTGCCATTCACCGTGGCATTCGACGTCACATCGCTGCCGCCGACGAGGCCGCCGATGGAGATGCTCGCACCGGCCACGTTGGCCTTCATCTCGGGCGCGTCGGCTAGGATGGCCAGGCCGCTCGCATCAAGATCGACCCCCTGCCCCACGTAGGCCCGCACGGCGCCGGTCACGTTGGCGTTCTGTTGTATCTTCGACAGCGTGACGAGCGACAGGCCGACATTCACCACGGTGGGTGTCGCCAGCATATTGCCGATGGCCGTGATGTTGACCTGACCGTCGATATCGACCACACCGGCATTGCCAGACGGTGTCACACCTGCGGCAGAACCCACATGGGCGTCGACGGTACCGGTCACATTGGCATTGGCGGTGATGTGCGAAGCGGCCACGCCAGCTGACACGGCAAAGGCGCGGGTGTTGGAAACCGCGTCGTAGTCGCCGTCGGCCTTGATATCGAGCGTGCTAGCCTGCAGCGTGCCGCCCTGCCCCACAAAGACCCGGGTCACGCCCGCAACATCGGTCAGCGTGTCAAAAATGCTGATCGCTGCCAGACCACCTAAATTGCCGGTGAAGCCAGCATCGCCGAAACCGGCGGTGGCATTCATGTCCGACCAGGCGTTGATGGTCACCGCGCCAGTGATGTCGGTGATGCCAGCCCCGCCGGTGACCGGCCCGTTGAACGGCGCACCGACATAGGCTTCAACCGTGCCGTCGACCAGCGCATTGGCCCGCAGGACCGACACCGACGCCAGCCCACCCAGGCTCATCATGGTGGTGGTGGCGGTGGCGTTGTACTGCACGCGGTCGCCCGAGTTGCCCGCTTCCACGATGAGCGAGTCCGCCGTGACGGCCACACCGTCGCGCAGGTAGGCGCGGGTCTTGCCGCTCAGCTCGGCGGTCGGTTCTGCCGCGTTGACAGTCAGACCAAAGCTCGCGCCTACAAGATAGGTATTGGCAACCGCATCCATGGTCGCGTCAGCGTCGACGACAACCACGCCATCACCGGCATCACCACCGGAAATCGTTAGCAAGGGCGCTGCAGTGGCAGAGGCGCCGCGGTCGTTCTGCGCGCCGATGAAGGCCTCGACCTCACCGGTCACCTTGGCCAACGAGGACAGCAGACTTACTGACGCGAAGCCAGAGATCGAGCCCGACCTCACGTTGGCGGTGGCGTCCATGACATCGCCGTTGGCGGTGATGTCGAGTCGATCGGCCACGAGCGTGGTGTTCTCGCCCACATAGGCACGCACCGCGCCCGACACATCCGCCGTCGGCAGCAGCACATTGACCGTGATGCCGAACGAGGCACCAAGGCCTTCTGCGGCAGCCACGGCGGTCTGGTTGCCGTTGGCGTCGATCATTGCGCGCCCATCCACGCCGGCCGCATCGGTCAGGGTGATGATCGTTGGCGCGCCAGCCGTCGGTGCCACACCCGCTTGCGCGCCGGTGAAGGCCTCGGTGCGGCTGTCGATGGTCGCATCGGCGATGGTGACGTTCAGCGCCGCCGCGCCGCCGATGGCGTAAAACTCGTTGAGCGAATAGGCCTGGTCGTTCGAGGTCGCCACGAGATCGAGTTCGCCGGCAACGACGGTTGCGCCTTCGCCCACATAGGCCAGCGTATCGCCGACCACGCTGGCGGTGGATTTGGTGACCGTTGCGCCAGCCAACAGGCCGAAGCCACCGGCCAGGCTGTCGGCACGGGCTTCGTAGGTGGAGTTGGCCAGCACATTGAGCTTGTGCGTGCCGATGTTCAGTGTCGTGATGGTGAGCGGCGACGGGTTCAGCAGCGCCGACGGGTTAAACAACACGCTCGGATGGCCGCTGCGAGTTAGCTGATGGCTGGCGCCACTGCCGGTGGACGTCAGGTTGATCGCAATGCGGCCGTTCAGGTTGTCCTGGTGCGCCAATGGCTTGACGCTGGTGTCGGGGTTGCGCAGGATTTCAGCCAACTGGATCTGCCCGGTATCGCCGGCAATGACGTAATACTGCTTGCCGCTGGTCAGACCACCGATGGCCGTGCCACCACCAGACGAATAGGTCACGATTTCGCCGGTCACAAAGGGCGACGCCTGCGGCGCGAGGTGGAGCCGGTCAAGCCGGGTGTCGGCGACCTGTGTCGTCTCGGCGTGCCGGCCCACATAGGCCTCGGTCACGCGGTTCACCTGTGCATCCATGATCGCGAGCGCGCCACCGATGCCAACGCCGCCCACGGAGATCGAAGTACCCGTCGGCTTGGCATGCGCGAGGCTGTCGGCCGTGACAGAGGTTTCGTCGCCGGTCGTCACGGTGGTGTTGCCGTCAATGTAAGCACGCGTGGCGCCTTCGATCATGCCGATCGACTCGATCGCAGAGACGGCAAACCCGACCATCGAAGCCGAGAAGCCGATCACTTCCGGCGTGACCGTATGGTCGCTGTCCGCATCCACCTCCACGGCCCCGCTGGCCAGCAGCGTCGCGTTCCGGGCAAAGGCCTGGACGTCGGATTTGATAATTTCCACCGCACGCGCCCCCGCGGCAGCGCCGCCGATGCCGTAAGCCACGGCAGCCGCGTCGGCCTTGGTGTCGACCTTGCCAGTATCGACGTCAAGAGAGTTCTGCTTGCTGTCGGCGATGATCTGCAGGTCGCCAGCGCCCGACTTAACGGTACTGTCTTCGACCGACGCGACAGTCACCGAGGAAATGGTGTTCTCAGCGAGCGCGATGCCCGCGGCAAAGGCGGACAGACCGCCGGCAACGGTCGCAGCATTGACGTCGGCCGTGGCACTTAGCCGGTCATGCGCTTCGACCTTCATCGCGCCGGCAAGCGCACGCACATCCGAGTTGTTGCGCACCTGGGCCTTCGTCGTGCGCGTGACGATGTTCGTCCCGCTCGCACCCGCGCCGCCGACGGCGCCGCCGAGGCCGACGGCCCCCGCAATCGCGTAGGCATCGGGCGTGGCGAAGAGTTCGCTCTCGGATCTGGCCAAAAGCGTGAGTTCACCAGTGGTGGCCCGCACGAGGCTGTTGTCGATCACGGCGCTGGTGGTTCCGGCCAGCGTGTTGGACGCCTCCGCAGCTGAAATGGCGAGCGAACTCGCCGCAAAGCCGGCGGCAATCGACACGGATGCCGCCGTGGCATCGGCCGTACTGTGGATCGAGTCGGTCGCTTTCACGATCACGGCGCCACCCGCTGTCACGCCCTTCAGCGCGTCAACATCGGAAGAGGCCCCGAGGATGTCGGCCTCGACAATCTGGCTAATCGTGTTGTTGACGATCGCCCCGGCGCCAGCGCCGGACAGCGCGAAGCCGCCAGCCACCGACACGGAAATGGCCACCCCCTTGCCGTTGGACGAGACCGTGCTGTCAGCCAGCGCGGTTTCCCTGACGTCGACGCCAGCGTCGACGTCGCTGTCACTGATGCGCGTGCGTACCGTGCCGTTCAGCGACACACTCGACTCGGCATACGCCACCGCTACTGCGACGGACCCGCCGCCAGCGAAGGACCCGCTGACGGCGACGCCGTAGACGTCGTTGGTGAAGGCAGTCCGATCTGTGGCAGTGAGCAGCACCGAGCCGGCCGTGGCATCCACGTCCGAGCCATCGGCGATCAACGCCTCGACCAGATTGGTGGACGTCACCGACGCCAGCGCGCCCGCGGCCGAAACCGACCCGGATATACCGCCTGCGCCGCCAAAAGAGACGCCAACCGCCACGCCAGTGGAATCGACCGAGCCGTTGGACAGCGCGTCGAGCGTGATGTTGCCGGTGTCGGCCGTCACGGCGGAACCGGAAATCATGGCGCGCGTGCTGGTGCCAAAGTTCACTTCGGCCATCGACAGCGCCAGCGTCATGTTCAAGGCGCCCGCCCCCGCGCCGCCGACGCTGACCGACACCGCGGTCAGTTCGGAATCGATGGTCGAGCTGTCGGTCGCCGAGATCTCGACCCCGCCGTTGGCGTCGACATCGGAGCCGTTGACGATGCTGGCCTCCACATCATTGGTCAGCGTGTTGCCGGCCAGTACTGCAGCGACCGCCACATTGATCGACACGCCGCCCGCGCCGCCCACGGCCACGCCCACGGATTGGCCATAGGCCTCGAGCGAGCTGGCCGCAGAAGCGTCGACGATCACGTCGCCGGCGGTGCTGTTCACCGTCGAATCGTCGATGGTGGCCAGCAAGCTGCCACCTAGCGTGTTTTCGGCGTACGTGACCGAGACCGAGACATTGACCGACAACCCGCCGGCGCCGCCGGCAGAAACGCTGACCGCGCCCAGTTCGGACAGGATGTGGGCCTGGTTGTCGGCTTCGACCATGATGTCGCCACCGGCGGTCACGTCGTGGCTGCCATTGATGCTCGCCTCGATCGCGTTGTTGATCTCGTTGAAGGCGATCACGCCGGCGCCCGCGACGTTGATCGACACGCCACCGGCGCCGCCAGCAGCAAATCCCACGGCAATGCCGAAGGAATCGATTTCCATCCGGTCGGAGCCATCGACGGTGGACGCCGACACATGCACCTCGCCGGCGGTATCCACTTGCGAGTTCGCAATGGTGGCCAGCAAGGCATTGCCGACGCGCACGTCGTCGGGTGTCGTGCCGTTGGGCTGCAGGTCGCGGTAGTCGATGTTGCCATCGCCGTTGATGTCGAAGCTCGAGCCGATCTTGGCCTTGAGCGCATTCTTGTAGTTGGTATCGGGCTGTCCGACCGCGAAGACATTCAGAGCGCCCAGCGCGTCGATCGCCTGGTCCACCGTCAGGTTGTCGTCGGCGGTCGATGTGTCGTCGGGCGTGTCCATGGTGTCGTCGGCACCAGCCTCTGCCATGTCCTCGAAGATACCGTCGGCGCCTGCCCGCAACTCGTTGAGCTGCGTCAGCACAGCCACGCCTGCGTGCAGGTCCTGGAAGTCGATGCTCCCGTCGCCGTTCCAGTCGAAATCGAGGCTCGACGACATGGCGTTGCTGGCGTACACCAGCGCGCCGGCCATGTTGACCGACACCGCACCGGCGCCGCCGGCCGCCGCCGAGACCGAGACCAGCACGGCCTCGATGCCGGACACATCCGTCGCGCTGACGGTGACGGCACCGTCGGTCAGATCGTTGGCATCGACGTCGCTGCCGCCCTTGATGCTGGCCTCGACCGTGTTGCCGCTGATATTGGTCGCAGCGACCGCGCTCATCGCGACGTTGATCGACACGCCGCCGGCACCGCCGGCGGCTACACCGACCGCCTGGCCCAGCGCCGTGATGGTGTTGTCGGCATAAGCGTCGACCGTGACGGCACCATCGGTGCTTGCCACCGTGGCGTTGTCGATGGTCGCCAGCAGGCTGCCGGCCATCGTGTTCTCGGCGTAGGTGGCCGAGACGGCGACGTTCACGGAGACCGCACCGGCGCCGCCCGCCGCCACGGTGATCGCACCGAGTTCGGACAGGATATGCGCGCCATCTTCGGCGGCCACCGTCACGTCGTCATCGGCGTTCACCGTGCTGCCATTGGCAATGCTGGCCTCGATATCGTTGTCAATCTGGTTGAAAGCGATCACGCCTGCGCCCGTCACGTTGACCGAGACGCCACCGGCACCGCCGGCAGACACACCCACGGCAATACCGAAGGACTCGATCGCCATGTGGTCGGCACCGTCGTCGGTGGTCGCCGCCACGGTGACCGCACCCGCCGTGTCGACGGTCGCACCGTCGATGCTCGCCAGCAGCGAACTGCTGATGCTGTTGTTGGCGTAGACGCCGGCAATCGAGACGTTCACCGACGCGGCACCGGCGCCGCCGGCCGACACCGCGGCCGACACCAGGATCGCCGAAATGTCGGACACGTCCGTCGCACTGACGCTGACCGCGCCAAAGGTCGCATCGTTGGCAACGACGTCGCTGCCGTTGCGGATGCTGGCCTCGACCGAATTGGTCGTGGTATTGGTTGCACCGACACCGGCCAGGGCGACGTTGATCGACGCCCCGCCGGCGCCACCGGCGGACACGCCAACGGCCACGCCGATGGCCATGACGTCGTTGTCGGCATAGGCGTCGACGACGATCTCACCACCGGTGCTGTTCACCGTGGAGTCGTCGATGGTCGCCAGCACGTCGCCACCCATCGTGTTGGCTCCGTAGGTCAGAGACGCCGCCACGTTGACCGACACCGCGCCGGCACCGCCGGCGGACACCCCGATCGCGAGCAGGAGGGCATCAATCTCGGCCTGGTCCACGGCCATGACGGTTACGTCGTCGCCGGCCGTGACCGTGCTGTCGACGATGCTGGCTTCGATGCCGCTGCCGACCTCGTTGAACGCAATGACACCGGCTCCGGCCACGTTGACCGAGACGCCACCGGCGCCGCCGGCCGCGATGCCCAGGGCGATGCCGATGGCGGTGATACCCGAGCTGTCGCCCGTGACGTCGTCGTGATTGGAGGCCGACACGGTGACCGTGCCGGCGGTGTTAACGGTCGACGAATCGATCGTGGCTGTCATCGAGTTGCCCACTTCCGTGTCGTCGGACGTCGTGCTGGTGAGCAGCAGGTCGCGATAGTCGATCGTACCGTCGTCGTTGACGTCGAAGCTGGTGAGCGTGTTCAGCGCCGTCAGGTACGACAGCGACGTCTCGAGGTTCGTCACGAGCGTCGGATGCGCCGCGAGGTAAGCGTCGATGGCCTCGTCGAGCGTCAGGTCATCGGCGCCCGACAGCACGTCGTCGCCCGTACCGTATTCGCCGTCAGCGCCTGGGCGATCGCCCACGACACCATCGTCCCCTGCCATCAGGTTTCTCGTGGCTTCCAGGCGGCCCACGCTATTGCGGAGCGCGGCCACCTGCTCCTGGACGTAGGCGTTGATCGCCCCGGCTACCGTCAGGTCATCGTTGACGTAGAGGGCAACGTCGTCATCGTCAGACGTGAGGACGTCATCACCGGTTCCATACACCCCGTCGCCGCCCGGCGAGTTACCGGTAATCGTGTCGGGGCCGGGGAGGTAGCCGGCCAATTGTGAACCGAGGGCCCCGTCCTCACCCGCCTGCAGGTCGTGCAGCCGGCTCAGGATGGCCACGCCTTCGTGCAGGTCACGGGCATCGATGACGCCGTCGTTGTTCCAGTCGAAGTCGGTCCGCGACGACAGCGCGTTGCTGGCATAGACGAACGCACCCGCCACGTTGACCGACACCGCACCGGCACCGCCGGCGGCGACGCTGGCCGCTGCCAGCACCGCAAAGATGTCGGACACGTCCTGCGCCTGCACCGTCACGGCCCCGTTGGATCCGTGCATGGCGTCGACATCACTGACGCCCTTGATGCTGGCCTCAGTGATGTTGGCAATGGTGTTGGTCGCTGCCACGGCGCTGAGCGCCACGTTGATGGACACGCCACCGGATCCGCCGGCCGAGATGCCGACCGCCAGGCCGAAGGCCTCGATGAGGTCGTCGGCGAGGGCTCCGACGGTCACCGCTCCGCCGGTGGTCACCACTGTGGAGTCGTCGATGGTCGCCAGCAGGTTGCCGCCGATGATGTTCTCGGCGTAGGTGGCAGCGACGCTGACGTTGATCGAAGCCGTGCCGGAACCGCCTGCGGCAATCGACACCGCACCCAGCATGGACAGGATGTGGGACTCATCCAACGCCGAGACCGTGATGTCGCCAGCGGCCTGAACCCCGATGTCGTCGATGAGGTCGTCGCTGCGGACAATGCTGGCCTCGGTCGAGCCGGTGATGGTGTTGAACGCTACCGCGCCGGCGACCGCGACCTGCACCGACACGCCGCTCGCCCCGCCGGCCGAGATGGCAGCAGCAAGGGCAAAGGACTGGACGCTGTCGTCGGACAGCGCCTCCACCGTGATGGCGCCAGAGGCGGAGTCGACCGTGGAATCATCGATCGTCGCCAGCGTGTTGCCATCGATGGTGTTGCTGGCCAGGGCCACGGAAGCGGCGACACCCACGGCGGCCGCGCCGCCGCTGGCCGACACCGATACGGCGGCCGCGAAGAGCATGGCCTGGATGGCCGAGCTGTCCTGCGCAATCACGTCGACGCTGCCGGTGGCGTCGACGTCACTGCTGGTGATCGACGCCTCGTAGCCGCCTTCGATGGTGTTGAGCGCCACCGCGCCTGCCACCGAGACGCCGACCGCTGCGCCACTGCCACTGACGGCCACGGACACGGCGGCAGCCACCGCCAGCGAATCGATGATCCGCGAATCGCTCAGCTCGATCGTGTTGGCATCGATGACCGTGACGCGATAGCGCCCGCCGTCCACCAGGCCGCTGGTGTCACTGCCCAGGGTGCTGCTGTAGGTGAGGATATCGCCGGTCTCGAAGTGGTGGTCCGAACCAAAGATTATCGTGTCGTCGAGAACGCTCGTGCCGCCGTCGAGCACCGCGACGTCTTTCAGCTTGATGCTGAAGTCGTCAGCCACAACGACCTGGTACTTCGCACCGTTGACCAGGCCGCTCGCGTCGCTTGGCAGCGTGGTGCTGTAGGTGACGATCTGACCATCGGTGAAGGCGTGGCCGGTCTGCAGCTTGATCGTGTTCGCGTCGATGACCTCGACACGGTACTGCTGCCCGTCCTTGAGCCCGCTGGTGTCGCCGACACCCAGGCTGCTACGGTAGGTGAGGATCTCGCCATCATCAAAATCGTGCGTCGCCGAGCCGAAGTCCAGCTCGTTCGTGCCCGCATTCAGCGTGACGCTGCCCAGCGCTACCTCGATGCCCGAAGCACGGGTCAGCGTATTCGTCCCGGCGGTCCAGTCAACGGCCGAAAGGTCGACCACGGCCCCGAACGTGAGCGTGTCGCCATTGGCGTCCACGTCGACGTTCTCGTCGAGGGTCACGCCGCCCAGCGTGTTGGCGCCGCTGGCCCAGATCGGCGCCTGGGGTTTCAGCTTGATGCCGAACTCGTCGACCACTTGGACGGTGTACTTGGCACCATCGACCAGACCGCTCGTGTCGCCGCCCAGGTTAGTGTCGTAGGTGACGAGGTCGCCATCATTAAAGGTGTGACCGCTTTGCAGCTTGATGGTGGTCGCATTTACCACGATGACGCGGTACTTCGTCCCCGATACCAGGCCGCTGCCGTCGGACAGCAGGTCGCTCTGATAGGTCGCCAGGTCACCCGTGGCGAAGCCGTGTGCCGTCGTGAACGTCAGCGTGTTGTCGCCGGCGTTGACCGCAACGGTGGTGTCTGCGGGCACCGCCGTGGTGACCAGTTCGACCTTGGCACCCTTGTTGGTGGTGAGCGAACTCTTGCCATCGGCCCAGGGCGCCGCCGCCAGCAGGTCGATGGTGGCGCCGCCCAGCGAGAGGGTGTCGGTCGTGGTGTCCACCAACACCGTGCCGTTGAGGGTCGCGCCGCCGAGGGTGGTCGTACCGCTGCTCCAGGGGTCGGCAGCCTTCAGGTCGACCGGCTGATCGGGCGACTTCAGGTCGGCGAAGCGCCGGTCGCCGTCGACGACCAGCGTGTTGTTGCCGCCGGCCCAAGGATCTGCGAGCAGGTCGCGCACGCCGCCGTCGTTGGCGAGCACGCTGACCCCACCACCTGCTGTGACGACCGAGTCATCGATCGTCGCCACAGTGTCGCTGCCGATCTCGTTTTCGGTCAACGCCAGCGAGAAGCCAACCGCCACGGCGGCCGTCGTGCCCACGGCCACTGCGACGCTGGCTGACACCAGCTTGGCCGTGATCGACGAGCTGTCGACCGCCAGCACGGACAGCGCGCCATCCGCGTCCACGATGCTGTGATTGACGATCGAGGCCTCGACCTCGTTGGTCATGACGTTCTTGGCCCAGGCGCCAGCACCGGAGATCGCCACACCAACACTGGTGCTGGCCGCCACGCTGACGCTGGCGGCCGCGGCAATCGCGTCGATCGAGTTGTCGGCCAGGGCCGAGACGGTCACGCCGGGGTTGCCGAGCAGGCTCGTTGCCGTCACGTCCGAATCGTTGATGGACGCCCGGCTGCTGCCGTCGATGGTGTTCTGGGCCAGCGACACGGCCAACGCGAGCGAGCCGGAGACCGACCCGCTGGAAGCGGACACGGCTACCGCGGCTGCGATCACGTTCGACGAGATCTCGGCCATGTCGGTGACGCCGACATCGATGCTGCCCACTGCGTCGAGCGTACTGTTGCCCTCGATCAGCGCCTCGGTGGAGCCGCCGATGCTGTTGGTGGCCGAAGCCGCAGCAAAGCCGCCTGCCAGGGTGACCGTGCCGCTGCCGGCCGCCACGGCCAGTGCCACGGCGATCGTATCGGCGTTGATCTCGCTACCGGCCTTGGCCGTGATCGACACGGCACCGCCGCTGTCGACATCGGAATTACTGATGCCGGCCAGTGTTTCGGTGGTGATGGTGTTCGTCGTGACCGACACGGCGCCTGCCAGGGACAGGTTGACCGTGCCCGAGCCGACGGAGACCGACGCGGCGAGCGTCCCCAGCGTGGCGTCGATCGTGCTGTCATTGTCGGCCAGCAGGGTGATCGGGCCGCCAGCACTGACGAACTGCGCGTCAGGCGACTCAGCCGCATCGGCATAGGCGATCACTGCCTGCACCGTGCCACCGATCGTGTTGGTGGCGATCGCCGCACCGACGGCGCCGCTGAGCGAGACCGTGCCGCTGCCGGCGGTGACAGCCACGCTGGCGGCCAGGCCGAAGGCGTCGATGATCTTGACGGAGGTCGCCGTGATGTCGAGCGCGCCACCGGCATCCAGCGCCGAATCCAGCACATGCGCCTGGACGTCGTTGTCGATGATGTTGCTCGCCACGGACACTGCCGCGGCCAGGCTCAACGAGACCGTCGAGCTGCCCGCGGTCACGCTTACAGCCGCGGTCGCGACGTTGGCGTTGATGCTGGCCTCGTCGGTGGCGCTTATGGCGGCATTGCCATTCACATCGACCGTGGAGTCGCCGATGACACCGGCCTCGATCGTGTTCGTGATGGCATTGGTGGCGTTCGCGCCGGCACCGGCGCCAGTCAGGGAAACCTGTCCGCCGCCGGAGCCAACGCCGACCGAGGCCGCGATGGCCGTGGCCTTGATCGAGCCCTCGGACGAGGCGTTCAGACCCAGCTTGCCGCCGGTGGACTCGACATCCGAGGCGCCCTCGATGACCGCGCGGGTGGTGTTCGTGATGTCGTTGTCGGAGTCGCTCACCGCCACGGTCAGCGCGCCGGCAGCGCCGCTGCCGCTGACGCTCACCGAGGCGGCCACCGCGACCAGGGTGGCGCTGATGTCCGTCTTATCCACGGCGTCAAGCGTGACGTCGCCGACCGCCTGCACGTCGGCACTGCGGATGACGGCCAGCACCGAGTTATCGGTCTCGTTGTAGGAGCGGGTGCCCGCGCCGCTCAAGCCGACGGACGCGCCGCTGCCGCTCGATGCACTGACACTGACGGACGCTGCCACCACGATGGCACTGATGTCCTTGTCGGAGGAGGCATCCATGTCGACCACGCCGGTCAGCGTGGCGTCGACATCGTCGACCAGCGCCTCGGTCGTCGCCTTGATGATGTTGTCGGAGGCCGACACGTTCACGGTACCGGCCACCGAGATGTTGCTGCCGCTCGACGACGACACAGCCAGCGACGCCGAGACGGCGTTCGCGGTGATGTTGCCGCTGTCGGTCGCGCTCACGACAAGGTTCCGCGCGGCGACGATCTCGTCCTGGTCGACCACGCTGTCGCTGTCCGTCAGGAGCGCCTGGGTGGTCAGGTCAATGTCGTTGAGCGTGATCGCCACGTTTGCGCTGACGCCGACGGCGGCGCCGCTCTGCGAGGACGACACGGTCAAGCCCACACCGAAGGCAGTCGCGTCGATCGAGGCCGTGTTGGAGGCGCTGATCTCGACGTCTTGCCCGGTCGCCGTGATGGTCGTGTCGTCGACCTGTGCAATGACCGAGGCATCGACCTTGTTGATCGTGACGGCCGCGCCCAACGCCACGCCCACCTTCGACCCGCTACCGCTGCCGGCGTTGATCGCCACCGACACCGACCCGGTGAGGGCGTCGATGGTCGATGCGTCCGAGGCGTTGACCTTGACCGGCCCGGTCACGACGATCTCGCTCCTGGACACGACGGCATTGACGTCGGACGTGATTTCGTTGCCCGAACCCGAGCCGGCGCCGGCAAGCGCCAGCGTGCCGCTGCCCGACGAGAGCGAGCCCGACAGGCCGAAGGTGAGGGCATCGATATCCGAGGTCGACTCGGCCTCGACCGTGAAGGCTGCCGAATCCACATCGGCGCGGTCGATCCTGGCCGTCGTGGTCTTGGTGATGTGGTTTACCGCGACCGAGGCGCCAATGGCCACGGCCCCGACGTTGTTGCCGCTGCTGGCCGTCGACACCGCCACTGCGCCCGAACCGGCGTCGGCGTTGACGTGGCTGTTGTCCAGTGCGTTCACCGAGACCGCGCCGCCGGCGGCGTTGACGATCTCGATGCCGGACGGATTGGTGATGCTCGCCTCTGTGGTGGCGACGATGTAGTTGCCCGACCCGGCGCCTGCACCAGACATCGCCGTCGAGCTGTTCGAAAACGTGCCGGAACCGGCAATCGTCAGTGCGTCGATCGAGGCCTTGTTGCTGGCGTCGATGTCGACGCTGGCGGCCGTGATCGGCGTGTCGGTCACCGTCGCCTTGATGGTCTGGGTGATGTCATTGACCGCCACGGAGGCGCCGATGCCGATCGCGGGATTGCCAGAGCCGCTTGACTGGCCTGTGGCGACCGCGATGGCCGCCGCACCCGAGTCGGCCACGATGTCCGAGTTGTCCTCGGCGTTGACGACGAGCCCGCCAGTCGTGGTGATCGCGCTGTCTGCGCCGACTTCCGCCAGCACCTCGCTCGTGACGATGTCCACGATGACCGCACCGGCCCCCGCGAACTTGACGCCGCTGGTGTTCTTGTTGCCGGAAGACTGTTGATTTCCGGTGGAGACCACCCCGGCCACCGCGATGGCCAGCGCATCGATGTCGTTCTTGCCGCTGGCGTCGAAAGTGACGCCGCCGCTGGCGTTGAGTGTGTTGTCGCCCAGCGCTTGCGCCCAGGTCGAACTCTCAACCACGTTGACCACCACCGAGCCGGTGACGCCCGCGTCCCCATTCAGGCTGAAGGCCAGGCCACCCGCCACATTGCCGATGTTCGTCTCGTCCGTGGCACGCACCAGGATACCCTGGTCCGCATGCGCGCCTGTGTTGTCTGCATTGACATCGACGTCGTCGCCCAGCACGGCCTTGGTCTCGCCGAGGACCACTGCCACGGTCACGGAACCTGCGAGGCCCACCTTGGTGCCGCCGCCACTGTTCGTGCTGCCGCCGCCGCCGCCGTTCTGGCCGCTGCCGCCCTGCTTGCCCTGGTTGTCCTGGCCCAGCGAGGCCGAGGCTGCAATCGCCAGCATGAAGATGTCGTCGTGGCTCGTGGCCGTCACGGCCAGGCCGCGCGCCATTGTGTCGATCGAAGCGCCCAGCGGCGGATCACCATCGACTACGGGCTCGACCGTGTTGAAGTTGCCGGAGGCAACGTTGATCGCGTCGCCGTTCCCCCTTGCGGTCACATCGGTGCCGTCGCCCACCAGGGCGAGCGTGTCGTCAATGTCGACGACGACGCCGACCGAAATGCCGACGGCCGATTCGCTCAGCGACACGCCGAGGGATCCGGCATAGCTGTCGACTTCGGTACGCGACACCGCTGCCACTTCGACGCTGCCGTCAGCGTCGATCGTCGCCGCCCCTGTGGTCTGGCTGTTGAGATCGTCGTTCACCAGCGCGCGGGTGTTGGTGATGTTCACCAGCACGTTCAGCGAGCCCGCCCCTGAGGCGCTCGAGCCCCCGCCTGCGTTGACGGCAAGCTGGAAGAACTCATCGGACGCTTCTGCCTCGACGATCACGTTGCCGCCGGCGTCGATCATCGTGGGCGCGGCGAGCGTGCCGCCCTCGATCGCCGCCTCGGTGGTGGACAGGTGCACGCCCACGTTGAGGCCGATGCCCACGCCGCTGCCGGGTTCCTTGCCCGAGTTGAGCGAGACACCGAGCGAACCAGCCACATCGACCAGCCTGACGTCGCTCGACGCCGTGACCGCAACGTCGCCACCCGCGTCGACATCCGCGCCGGCGCCGATGCTGGCCCGCGTCGTCGGGCTGATGATGTTGATGGTGGCCGATCCGGCCCCGGCATCGCCGCCGGAACCGATGGCTGCGCCGATGGCCAGCGAGGTGACGTCCAGGCCCGTCTCGACCTCCTTGACGATGGGGGTGATGATCTCGAGCGGGCTCAACGAGCTGGAGGCACTGACGCTCACGTCGCCGTCAGCGTCGACCTTGGCACCGCTGCCGATCCGGGCCAGCGTGTTGTAGTCCGCCACGCCGATGGTGACTGCCGCGCCGACGGTCGTGTCGGAGCCGTTCTGACCTTGACCATTGCCGGACGACCAGACCAGCGCACCGCCGCCGGCGATGTTCTGCATGCCGATGTCCTGGCGCGCGGTGACGGCGACATCGCCCGAGGACGCCGTGACGTACGCCCCGTCGGCAATCTCGGCGCTGAAGGTGTTTGGGTCGTTGGTGGCGGGCGAGCCGTAGACGGTGAAGGCCACGGCGCCGGCAATGCCGAGGCTGGAACTGTCGCCACCGGTGCCTTGGCCGGTGTTGGTTCCGGTGTTGCCGGCATCGGTGCCGCCGCTGCTGCTGCCGCCGCCGCTGCTCTGCTGCGAGCCAGCCCCGGAGAGCGCCAGGGCCTTGAATTCGTTCATTTCGCCGGCCGTCGTGCCGGCCTCAACCGTCACAGAACCCGCGACGGTCGTGCCGTTGCCCAGGTAGGCGTTCGCATCCAGCAGCGCCACGTTGAACGCCACGGCGGCGCTCACGTTGTCCGATTCGGACGAGCTCTGGGTGAAGGCCAGGCTCACTGCTTCGGCCTGCGCGTCTGTGTCGCTGATCGCCTTGACCGATAGGTCGCCGCTGGCGTCGATGGTCAGGCCATCGGCGATCTCCGCCGTCACGTCCGACACGATCACCGCGCCGCCGATCGAGGCGGCAATGCGCAGCACGCCACCGGACGTCTGGGTGCTCGACTGGCTGGCGTTGGTGTTGCCCTGCCCCTGCTGCCCGCCCGGATTGTTGGTCTGGCTCTGCGACTGGTTGTTGGCGTTCGCAACCTCGGTCTGCGGGGTCGGCTCGGTCAGGCTGGAATTGGTGCGCGCATTGGCGAAGTCCGTCTGTGACTTGGTCTGCTGCTGAGAGGTCTGGCCTCCGTCGGTAGCGTTCTTTTCGCCCTTGGCGCTGGCGGTGGCAAGCACGGTTGCGGTGATGGCGCCCTTGGCCTCGACCTTGACGTCATCCGCGGTGGCCGCACCCGTCGAGACGCTGCGCTCCAGGCGAGCGCTCACGTCGTCCTCGGCCCAGCCGAGCGCGATCGCGGCACCAACACCGGTGCCGCCCTTGCCAGTGACCTCGGCGTTCGCTTCGGTGGTCTGGCGCAGGGCGTTGTCTGCGGTGATCGCAAAGTCACCGTCGACCTGAAGGTCCGAGCCCGCGAGCACGCGCGCGTCGGTGTCGTTGTTCGAGATGCCGAGCGCGATCGCGCCGGCGACCGCGGTGCCGTTCGATGCCGTACCGGCACCCGCCAGCGTGACGACCGTGTGGTCGCCGTTGGCATCGACGCTCAGGTCGCCTGCCGTGCCCGAGACCGTGGCCGAGCCGCTGATCTGGGCATCGGTGTCGTACTCGCTGTAGCCGATGGCAAAGCCCAAGCCCACGCCGGTGGTCGAGCCGGTGGCCGCCGTGCCCGGCAGCGCGCGCGTGAGCGTCAGGCTGGTCGCGTCGGCCTGGATGGTCGAGGCGCCGATATCCGCATTGCCGTCGTTGACGCCCTCGGCGATGGTGATTTCCGCGTTGTCGCCGTACTCGCCAACCGTGTTGGCGATCACGATGTTGACCGCCACATGCCCGGCCACGCCTGTCTTGCCGCCGGCGGCGCCGGAGCGCGCGTCCACGCTGGCCGTATGGCTCGCATTCACGAACGCATGGTTGTCGCCGATGCCAGCGTCAGTCAACTCGATCGCCTCACCTTTCACCGCATTCTCGAAGCTGCTGGCGAGCTTCAACTGGCCGCCCTTGACGATGGCGTAATAGGTTTCATCCGCCGTGAGTCCGCCAATGGCCGTGCTCCCGGCACCGACCTTGTAGATCACCGCGTCGCCGGTGGTCAGACCGTTTGTGTCGCCGAAATCGATCTCGAAGTGGTCGCCGTTCGGGTCGAAAGTGACGTCGTCGACCGGGTCGAGCAAGGTGCCTTCGCGGTCGAGGACGTGTGCGTCGCCGAGGTCGACCGGATCGTCCAGGTCGATCGCCTTGCCGTCCTTGGCGTCTTGCTCAGACGCGGCAAGCTGGATGCGGCCGTCGCCCTTGACGATGACCCAATAATCGGTGTTGTCGGTCAGGCCGCCGATGGCAGTCCCGCCGCTGCCCATCTTGTACTTGACCTTCTCGGCGTCCTTGAACAGGTCTTCCGGGTCGCCGACGTAGATCGTGTCGGCGTCCTTGTCGACGATAGGCTTGGCGGTGACTTCGACGTCGTACGCGCGCTCGGCCATCAGGGCCTGGACCGAGACGCCGTCGCCGGTGACGGTGGCGTTATTGATCGTGGCAATGTTGTCGATGTGCGCGACATTGACACCCACCGCTGCACCGATGTTGGTGCTGTCGGAGGCCTTGCCGGCCGCGCGGCCGTCGGCCGTGGCAGCGGAATCGGCATTGGCTTCGCTCTTCACCGTGACCGCACCGTCGGCATTCACACTGGCGGTGCCGCCGTTCTGACCGGCAATCTCGGCGCGTGCGGTGGTGCTGGCCACGTTGATCGAGATGGCTGCCGCGACGCTGATCGGGCCGCTCGAGGTGTCGCTGCTCGGTGCCGCGTTGCCTTGGCTGTTGGTATTGCGGCTGTTGGCCTGCGTGGTCTGGGCATCCGCCTGCTGCTGGACACCGTCGGTCTGCGTTCCGCTCTGGTCGGAGCCCTTGCTGCCCTTGGCGCTGGCCTTGGCATCCGCGCTCGACGAGGTGACTGCGCGCGCCGTGACGTCCACACCACCCGCGGTGGTGGTCACGCTGCCTGCCACGCGAGCCAGTGCCTTGTCTTCCACGATGACGAGGCCGAGCGCGGCACCGACCGCGGCCTTGGTCCCGTCGGCGCTGCCTTCGACAGCGGCCGAGGTGTCGGCCGTGAGCGCGGCGGCGACCGTGACGTCGCCTGTGGCGTTGACGCTGGCGTCCGTACCGATCGTCGCGCTGGCCGTGTTCTGCACCACCACGATGCTCACGACAGGCGTGATGGCCGTGCCGCCTTCAGAGCCGCCAATGGCGTTGGCGTTCGCCTCGTGCTCGTCGCTCGCGGAAACGGTAACGTCTTTCGCACCAGTAACCGTTGCATGGTCGAGGACGGCGGTCGTGACCGTGTCCGCTGCATTGATGGCAATGGAAGCGCCAACGCCGGTGGTGCTGCCGGTCTGCTTGGTCTGTTGGGTCTGGCTGCCCTCGCCCTGTGTCGTCGTGGCCGGCTGCTCCTGCTCGGCCGGCTGTTCGCCCTTCTCCTGGGCGGCCTCGCCCGAAGCGAGGCTGCCGCTCTTGGATTCTGCCTTCACGACGAGATCGCCACCGCTCAAGGCGACGGTGACGGTCGAGCTTGCGTCGAGCGTAGCCAGGGTGTGGATGTTCGAGACATTCAGCGCAAAGGAGCCGGCCACGCCGACGTTGCCGCCGCTCGCGCCCGAGGTTGCCTTCGCCGAGAAGTCGTGCATGTCGTCGCCGTCGCGCTCGAACATGCCGGCCTCGATGGCCAGGCCCTCGGCTGTGACCGTCGAGTTGGTGAGACTCGCCGCGACCGTGCCGTTGGCGACGTTGATGGACACGGCGGCGCCGACGGTGGCATCGCCTTCCTTCGAATTCGAGGCTTCGCCGGACGCCTCGGCGCCCGCGTCCATGTTGCCCAGCGCCTTGACCTCGACCGCCTTGTCGGCATCAATGGTCACACCGGCCACGTTGGCGGTGGCGTTGAAAGTGCCGATGTTCAGGCCGATGGCTGCGGCCACCGAGATCGGGCCGTCGGAGGTGGAGGCGCCTTCGGGGTTGGTGGTGGTGCCGGTGCCTGTGTTGCCGGAAGTGCGCGTGGCCGTCTGGGCGTTGGCGGTGTTGAGCTGGCTCTGCGAGGCCTCGCTCACGCCAGAGTCGTCGGTGCTTCCCTCGGCGCCGTCGTCTTCCTTGGCACCGGTCGCCGAGGCAGCCGCCTGGGTGCGCGAGGCCGCGGCGCCCTGTGTCGTGACCGCCACGCCGCCACCGGTCGAGGTCACGTCGCGCGACAGGCTGGCGCTAACCGTATCTTCGGCCACGGTCAGGCCAAACGAGATGCCGACCGCGGCCTTGGATCCGGTGGCGTCGCCCTTGGCGACCGTCACCGAGTCGGCCACGTGCGTGGCGCTGATGGCCAGATCGCCGCTGATCTCGAGCGTGGCGCCGTCGGCCACTGAGGCCGTGGTGTCGTTCATGGCCACCGAAATGCCGACCACCGGCGACACGGCAGTGCCGCCCTCGGCACCGCCTTCCACGTCGGTGCGCATGCCGTAGGCGCCATCGGCGCTGACGCTGATGTCGCCAGGCGTGCCGGTGACGGAATCCACCACCGCTGCGCCTTCAATGGCGGCGGTGGTGCTGTGATCGGCGATGTTGAGCGCAAAGGACGCACCCACTCCGACGTTGCCGGCGCCCGACTGCTGGGCGCCCGCATCGGCGCCGGCCATGGTGTCGGACCTGGCCGTGACGGTCAGTGCGCCTGTGTCGGCTGGTACCCCACCGCCATCGACCATCACCACCGTCGAGCCGTCCGTGAGAGCGGCGCGCGCGTTGACTTCGGTCACGTTGATGGCTATCGAGCCGGCGATGCCGAGGTTGCCGCCACTGGCGCCCGAGGTCGCATCCGCCGCGGCGCGGCTGGTGTGCTCGGTCATGGTGTGGTCGGTGCCGGTGCCCGCACCGGTGATCTCGACGGCCTTGCCATCGAACGCGTCGTCGCGTGAGGCGGCGAGCTTGAGGTCGCCTTCGGCGTCGATGATCACGAAATAGATGTCGCCATCGGTCAGGCCGCCGATATCGCTGCCGCTACCGTTGGCGTAGACGATCTCGTCGCCGGTGCGTAGGGCAGCGGAATCGTCCGAAGTCAGCGCGAAGACGTCCTTGGCCGGGTCGAACGTAATGTCTTCCTTGCCGGTGCGCTGCAGCTTGTGGCCGGTGCCCGCGCCCTGGTCGGTCAGGTCGCACCGCCCGGTGGTGTTGGCCGTGTCCTCGGCCTCTGCCTTGGAAGCGTATAGCTCAATCCGGCCGTTGCCAACGTCGCGCACATAGTACTTGGTGGCGCCGTCGTCGTCGGTCAGGCCAGTGATGCTGGTGCCGCCCCCGTTGTCGTAGGTCACCTCGTCGCCGGTGGACAAGCCCGCGTCCTCGCCGACGAAGATCGTGTCCGCGTCGACGTCCACGGTTTCGCTCGTCGCCACCCCGAGGCCCATCGAGCGATCGACCATGCCGGCCTCGACGGTCAGGCCATCGGCGGTGATGGTGGCGTTGCCGGTCGTGGCGTCGGTCTTGACGTTCGCCACGTTGATCGACACCGCTGCGCCGACCGTGCCGGACGTGCCGTTCGACGCGCTGCCGTCGGCCTCGGCCCAGGTGTCGACGTTGCTCAGAGCCCGCAAGCTGGCGGCGCCACCGGCAGTGATCAAGACGGCATCACCCAGTTCCGTGGTGATCTTCGTCGTCTGCACGCTGATCGAGATCGCGGCGGCGACCGAGATCGAGCCGTCACCGCTGGAGGCATCTGGAGCGTCCGTGGTGCCCGAGGAGCCGCCTGCGCGGCTCGTCGACTGCGCGTTGGCGAAGTCGATCTGGCTGTTGCTCTGGTCGTTGACACCGTCCGAATTCGCGCCGTCGTCTTCTTCAGCGCCAGCGGCGCTCGCCTTGGCGTTGGTACGCGAGCGCGAAGTCCCTTGCGACAGGACAGCGACGCCACCCGTCGCCGAGATGCTACGCATCAAGGCCACGCCCACCGCCTCTTCCGCAATCGTCAGACCGAGCGAGGCACCGACCGCAGTGCTGGTACCCTTGGCGGCGCCTTCGGCGTTGGTGCTGGCCTCGCCTTCGTGAATCGCCTCGAGCGCCAGAGAGCCGGACATGCTCAACGGTCCACCCGTGCCAATTTCAGCACCGGTGTCATCAAAGATCAAGCCAATCGCGACCACCGGCGTGATGGCCGTGCCTCCAGCCGATCCGCCCTCCGCCGTGGTGTCAATATCGTTCCTGGACGTCGCTGACAGCGAGACATCGTGCGCACCTGTGACCCCGGCGCCAGTGCCGACCTTGGCCAAGGTATCGGTGTCCACGATGGCCAACGCCACCGACGCGCCAACACCGGTGCCGCCGCCTTCCTGCTTGCCGGTGGACTTGACCATGCTCTCGACGAAATTCTCGGCGTTCACCACAACGTTGCCGCCGCCAGTGATGGTCACCACCGTGCCGTCGCGAACGGTGGCGGAGGCGTCGCTGATGACCACCCCAATGGCCAGGGCGCCCGCAACACCGGTGGCACCGCCGCTGGCACCGGCGATGGCCGTCACACCAAAGCGGTTGAGCTTGCTGACGTCGGTAAAGCTGTGGCCACTGGCACTGCCGTCACCGGTCAGGGTGACGAGTCCGGTGGCATCCCCGGCAATGGCGTCTTCGGCGCTGGTGCTGTAGAGCTTGATGGTGCCGTCGTCCTGCACCGCCACGAAGTAGCTGTCGCCGTCGGTCAAGCCACCAATGGCATCGACAGCAGTGCCCTGCTCGTAAACAATTTCATCCCCCGTGATTAGCCCGTGGCCCCCATCAAGCAGGGTGATGGTGTTGTCGGCAACCGTAACGTCGGCCTGGTCAAAACTCAGGGGCGCGCGTTCCCCCATCAAGGCGGTCACGTTCAAGCCACCGGCCGTCAAACCGCTGCCGTCCACATAGGCGTGGTTGTCCAACACATCGACACCAATGGCCGCCGCAATGCCGACCGAAGTCCCAGAGCCTGTGGTGTTGCTGCCATCTGCGCTGGTCTGCGCCTTGTTGACGCTTTGGGACGCCACATTAAGGAAGCCTGCAGAAATAACATGGCCCGATGTATTGACAAAGGCCTGGATGGAATTGGTCAGGACGCCCACCGCCACAGCGCCAGCCAGCGACAAATCGCCGTCGGAAGTGGCGGCGTCGTTATCCTTCAGTGCCTTCTGCGACTTGTTGTCCGGTGTTCCTGGCGTCGTTTCTGTCCCGGCCGTAGCCCCTCCGGCAGTGGACTTGGCCAGTGCGGTCAGGGTGTTCTGCGATGAGGCCAAAACAGCCACCGAGGCTGCATCCACGGTTGCGCTGCCTGCAATGGAGGCTTCGGTGCCGCCCGTGATCACGGCCAGGCCAAGTGTGGCACCGGCCCCGCCCGGCGTGCCGTCGGCCAGCGCGGCACCAATGACCACGTTGTCTGCCATCAGATTGAACGCACCGGTGACGTCAAGATTGGCCGAGCCGGCGACCCGTGCGAAGGCGTCGCTGTTGATGATGACACTGGCCACAGCCGCGTCGGTATCGGTGGTGGTCTTTGTCGAAAGGGACTTCAACGACGCGATAGCGCGAACATCGGATGTAGCGATCGCCGTTAAAGCACCGGATGTGGTGATGTGCGCCCCGCTGCCAATGTTCACTTCAGCGGACGAATCGGCATAAATAAAGGCAAGCTGAAAGGCGCTGATGCCAAGGCTGGCGTTGTCGAGTGTCAGGGTCGAGGTGGCCATCAGGGTCACATCGTTGGCATTGAGCACGCCATTGATATTGATGTCTGCATCGGCATCGGCGTAAAAATCATTGGGGGTGAGCGAATCGGGTGGCAGGCCGGTGTCGGTCATGGCGACCGTGAGCGCGATATCGTCGTCGGGATCGCTGAGCGTCAGCGAGCCCGTGACAGAAATATCGGCATCCGATACCACGCTCAGGCTGTAGCCGAGTGAAGCCGTGCCGGACAGAATGACTGTGTCGCTGAACACATCTTGAAAACCACCAGCGAAGTTGATCGTGAGTGCGTCACCGGTAGGCGTCAACAAGCCCAGGGTCGAGAGGTCGATGGTGACGGTGTCAGCAAATAGCGAACCCCCACCCGAGCGCGAAATGTTGATGGTGTTCTCGTTCGCCAAAATGGACGAGGAAAAAACTTCATTGCTGAGATTACCGGTCTGCAACAACTTGACCTTCAGACCGCTGTCATTTACAACTTGCAGCGTCAAGTTGGTGACCGCAGTATCCCCTGCGTTTGCTAAATCCGGATAACTGATATCCGCCGACAGCAGCAACCGCGGCTCCACCGGTTCCATGGAAAAGTCCAGACGCTTGGGTGTTTTTCGGTCATGAAAATGGGAAACGTGAGGGTGCTTGGGTCGGAAGGCCTCGCTCAAATAACCAGCCAGCGACGAGCGCTCGAAAAGCTTGCGGACGGTGTGCAGTGTCTTCATGACCGACTCCTTATCTTGCCCTTGGATCCCGCTCCTGTTTATTTTTAAATAAACAGGAAATTAATTACCAAAAATTAATAGACATTAATAACATTTACCAAAAATAATCAAATACTTTGATTTCAATCAATACTTGAATTAAAAAAACATTATTAGCATTCACCTAACTGCCGTCTACCTTTGTTAATGCAAGCGTTACAAACATTTACAACTTTCCGCACTTAATTTACGGCATCACCCATCAGTCTTTACGCAATACCTGCCTTTACTTCAGTAACACACCCCATCAACAAGCCATTCCCCCCTGGTTGACAATACAGCCACACATGGCAGCCAAGCACAAGCAGACAAAACATGCAGACACAGCTGTGCCTGAGCACAGCATCCTGCTCCACACCCCGCTGCTACGCGGCGCGCGACGCCTGCGCATTGCCTTGGTCGGCTTGCAGGGCGCTGGCAAGACCACGCTGTTCAAGGCGGTCTCCAGCACCGCGCCACAAACCGGCGAGCTCACCAACACCCACCGCATTTACCGCAGCTGCACGGTGCAAATTGGCCTGGACGAAGCCAGTGTGGTGGACCTGCCGAGCCTGAGCGCGCTGCACCCCCTGCAAGACGAGGACCTGGGCACGCTCAAGTACCTGCTATGGGGTAACGAGCGTCCGCCGATCACTGCCCACGAGTCCGGTGCCGCGCCGGCGCCTTTCGAGCCGCCCGACCTGATCGTGCAAGTGATCGACGCCACCAATCTGCAAAGCCAGCTTGAACTGACTCTTGAATTGAGCCAGTTGGGGCGCCCGGTGGTGCTGGCGCTCAACCACATGGACGAGGTGCGCCGCAAGGGCCTGCACATCAACCTGCGGGCGCTGTCAAGCCAGTTGGGCATGCCCGTAGTGCCGATCTCCGCACGCATGGGTCAAGGCATTGCCGATCTTTTCAGAACGGCCGTAGCCACGGCGCGCCAGGCCATCTGCTCACTGCCGCAGGCATCAAGTCCACACATTGCCAGCAGCCTGGAGGCGCTGAACACCGCACTCAAGCAGCCCGGCATTGCTGCCGCTTTTCGCGTACCCCATCAGTTTTTGCTGATGTTGTTTGCCTCCGGACATGCTTATATCGAACGTGAATTGCAAGAGCACTTTGGCCCCTTGATGCCGTCCTTGCTGTCGCTGCGTGCGGCCTCCGGGCTGGGTTTGCCGCGCCCGCTGGCCGAAGAAATCCATGCTGACCGGCACCACCGCGCCGCCACCATTTTTGAGTCGGCGCTGCGACCGGGACCCCATGAAAAAGAGCACGGCTGGCGCTTCTGGCTGGACGCGTTCATGCTGCACCGGCAATGGGGTCTGTTGGCCAGCCTGGCGGTGTTTGCCGGGGTGCTGTTTGTAGTGTTCGAGGTCAGCGGCTGGATCGACAGCCAAACCACACAGCGCCTCATTGAGGTCAGCAGCGGCTGGCAACCGCAGTCCACCGCCGGGGTGGTCGGGCGCGCCATTGCCGATGGTTTCATCGGACTGATCGGCATCGTGGTGCCCTACATGCTGCCGCTGTTGCTGTTGCTGATCGCGCTTGAAGAAATGGGACTGATGCACCGCATTGCCTTTGTGGTGGACCGGGGTTTTCACAAAATCGGCCTGCACGGTGGCGTGGCCGTGCCGTTTTTGCTGGGCCTGGGCTGCAATGTGCCGGCGATCTCTGCCGTGGCACGCAGCACATCGGGCCGCGAACGCCTGATTGCCTCGGTGCTGATCGCATTTGTGCCCTGTTCGGCGCGCTCGGCCATCATTTTGGCGGTAGCGGGCAAGTACCTCGGCGTGCTGGGCGTGATTGGCATCTACGCACTGACGCTGTTGCTGATCGCCGTCATGGGTCTGATCCTGTCGCATCGGCAAAGCGAGGTGGGGCCGGGGCAGGTACAAGAGATTCCACCTTACACCTTGCCCAACTGGCGTGCCATGCTGCATGAAACCTGGGCTCGCTCCAGTGATGTGCTCACCATCGTCACGCCGCTGCTGGTGGGGGGCAGCATCGTACTGGCACTGCTGGGCCATTTTGGCGCCGATGGCGTCATCAACACCTTGCTGACGCCGCTCACCCAGTGGTGGCTTGGCCTGCCGCTGGTGCTGGGCCTGCCGTTGCTGTTTGGCGTGCTGCGCAAGGAACTTTCACTGTTGATGATCTTTCAGGCCCTGGGCACCCAGGACATCGACACCGTGCTGCGACCGGTGCAGATCCTCACCCTGCTGGTGTTCATCACCTTCTACGTACCCTGCATCTCGACCTTTGCCATCATGAACAAAACGCTGGGGCGCAAGCAAGCCTGGTTTTCGGTGCTGCTTTCGGTGGGTGTGGCCCTGGTGCTCAGCGCGCTGGTGCGGATGGTGATGCGCGTGGTGGCATAAGCAGAGTTTTCCCGGATAAGCCTTAATACCTCTGTGGCTTCAACGCTGCCACAGGCACATCCCCTGCAGCAATTTCAGCAGGCCAGTAGACTTGTGGGCTTTACCTGAACCGAGACCGCAATGGAACTGCTCACCGACCCGAATATCTGGATCGCTTTCTTTATGCTCGCAGCCCTTGAAATTGTTCTGGGTATCGACAACATCATTTTCATCAGTATCCTGGTCGGTCGCCTGCCACCCGAGAAGCGGGATCTGGCGCGTCGTCTCGGGCTGGGTTTTGCCATGGTTTCGCGCATTGCCCTGCTGTTCAGCCTGGCCTGGGTCATGACCCTGACCAGTCCAATTTTTACGGTGGCGGCACAGGCCATCAGCGGCCGCGACCTGATCCTGCTCGGTGGCGGATTATTCCTGCTCTACAAGGCTTCGCACGAGATCTTCCTGGAAGTTGAAGCCCATCAGCCCAAGGAAGTCAGTGCCGGGGTCGACACCGTCAAAACCGGGGCCAGCCTGTTTTGGGGGACGATTGTGCAAATTGGCGTTGTGGACATTGTCTTTTCCCTTGACTCTGTGATTACCGCGGTGGGCATGGTGGACCAGATCGGTGTGATGGTGGCGGCCGTGATCGCATCGGTGGCTGTCATGATGTTTGCAGCCAAACCGATCGGTGAATTTGTAGACAGGCACCCTTCCATCAAGGTCCTGGCATTGGCATTTCTGACCATGGTAGGCACCCTGCTGGTCGCCGAGGCGTTTGACATGCATGTCCCGAAAGCCTACGTTTACACGGCCATGCTATTTTCCCTGGGGGTTGAGGCACTCAACATCAGGGCCCGCTCCAAGCGACTTGCCGCCCGCATGAGCTGATCCGGGGGCGTCAGGCCAAGCTCAGACCAGTTCGCGATGCTTCCAATTTCCGGATCGAAGCCACTTTTCACACCATACCGGGATTTGCAGTGCCGGCATGGGTTTTGCAATGCCGTAGCCCTGAACATGGCGGCAGCCTATCTGCAGCAGCACATCACATTGATCAAGGGTCTCCACACCCTCGGCAATGACCCTGCGACGAAAGGCAGCGGCAAGTTCCACGACGCCTTGCACGATACTCAGATCGTCCGGATCGCTCAGCATGTCGCGGACAAAAGTCTGGTCAATCTTGAGTGTGTCCACCGGCAACTTGCGCAGGTAGGTGAGCGATGAATAGCCGGTGCCAAAGTCATCCAGAGAGAAGCTCACGCCCAATTTTCGGCAACATTGCATGATGTGAATGGCCTGTTGCATGTCGCCAATGGCGGCCGTTTCCAGTACTTCAAGCTCAAGAGTTGAGGGCTTGGCCTCAGGATGCATGGACAGTGCCTGCGCGAGACGGACGCAGAAGTCGGGTTGCAGCAGGTGGTTGGCGCTGACGTTCACGCTGACCTTCATGTCGAGTCCTTGACTGTTCCAGACTTCAATCTGGGTCAGCGCCGTTTCAATAACCCACTCACCGAAAAGTTGCTCCAGCGGACTACCGTACAGGTGTGGCAGGAACTCGTTGGGCAACAACAGCCCTCGCTGCGGGTGCTGCCAGCGAATCAGGGCTTCCGCGCCGATGACCTCACCGCTGCTGATATCAACCTGAGGCTGGTAAAAAAGGACAAACTGTTGACCATTCAGTGCCTCCTTCAATTGCTCCAGTGTTTCAAGATGGCTCTGCACCCTGCGGTCAATCTCCAGGTCGAACAACTGGTAGCGATTCTTGCCAGCCTGTTTCGCCAGATACATGGCCTGGTCGGCGTGTCGCAGCAAGGTGTCGGGGTCGGCTTTGTCGTCAGGATACAGGCTGACCCCGATACTGGCCGTCACGCAAAGAACATGGCCACTGGCGTTGACGGGACGGCAAACGGCCTCCAGCACACGGTCAAGAATCATCGCGCATTCCTCGAAAGAACCCAGCTCGGAAAAAAGCAGGACAAATTCGTCTCCGGCAAGTCTTGACAACGTATCACCGGCGCGCAACACCGTCTTCAAATGGGCAGTCACACCAATCAGCAACTGGTCCCCCACCGGATGGCCCAGTTGATCATTGATGCGCTTGAAGCCATCAAGGTCCAGGAAACCGATTGCGCACAATTTACCACTGCGATCGGAATGAAGAATGGCTTGCTTCAAACGATCGGACAGCAAGCGGCGATTTGGCAGATCGGTCAAAGCATCGTAATTGGCCACCCGATCAAGCTCTGCTTCATGCGCCTTGATCTGCGTGATATCCGCGAACACACTGACGTAGTAGAGGATATTTCCCTTCGCATCACGGACCACCGAGATCGACTGCAAGACGGCATACAACTCACCCGACTTGCGTTTGTTCCAGATTTCACCGCGCCAGAAATCATGGTGATTCAGGGATTGCCAGAGTTCCTGATAGAACCGTGCATCGTGCCGGCCCGAAGAAAGCAGACGGGGCGAGCAGCCGTTCACCTCGGCTGCCTCATAGCCCGTGATGCGGGTGAAGGCGGGGTTCACTTTGGTGATCAGACCATCGGCATTGGTCACCATGATGCCTTCGTAGCTGCTCTCAAACACCACGCCGGCTTCACGCTGCGCCAGCTCCAGCAGCTTGCGCTCGGTCACGTCGGTGTGGGTGCCTGACATCATGAGCGGCGTTCCATCGTCGGCACGCGCCGTGATGCGCCCACGGGTCAGTATCCAGCGCCAGCGGCCATCCTTGGTCCTGGCGCGGAATTCAACTTCATGGCTGGCGGTTTCACCACGCATATGCCGCTCGATCGACGCCAGGGCGATGGACAAGTCCTCGGGATGTACCAGTTCGGGCCAATGGGCGGTATCGACCCGCATCTCGCCAGGTGCGTAGCCGAGCATGGTTTCCCAGCGTGCACTGACCTGAAAGTTGTTGGTCTGGAGGTTCCAGTCCCAATAACCCTGATCGGAACCTTCGAGCACGCGCGACAGTTGTTGTTCGCTTTCCTGCAATTGCCTTGTGCGTTCCTGGACGCGCTGTTCGAGCAGCAGGTTCTGCTCGCTGATGTTCTGTTTCGCCTGCCGGGCTACGGTCTCATCACGAAACACAAACACCACGCCAACCACATCGCCTGACATGCTGCGTATCGGGGCGGCGCTGTCTGCAATCGGGCGCTCGGAACCATCCCTGGCAATGAGAATCGTGTGATTGGCAAGCTCGTGGACCTCACCAGTGGCAAGCACCCTGGCCACTGGCACTTCTGCGGGCATGCGGGTTTGCTCATTGATGATACGGAACACGTCGTCAATGAAGCGCCCCCGTGCTTGCGGGAGAGCCCATCCAGTCAGTCTCACAGCAACGGGATTCATGCGCGTGATGCGTCCCTGGGTATCTGTGGCCATCACCGCATCCCCGATCGAATGCAGCGTTGTGGCCAGACTTTCTTCACTCTCAGCGAGCGCCCGCTGACTGGCCAGGGTTTCGCGGAATTGGCGCCGGATCAAAACATAAGTAGCTACCATCATGATAATCAGGGTGACCGATACCAGTACGCCGGTCCAGACCATGCGTTGACGCACATTGGACTGCGTGGTGCGGCGACTCTCCAGCAAGTCACGCTCCTGCACCTCCATGTCGGACAACACCTGATAGGCTCGTGTGCGAGTTTCCTGAAGCGGCGCACTGGCCACATACGCATTGGCGGCCTCCAGGCCTTGTGTTTTGCGCAGCTCTGTCACACGCGCTGCGATCGCGAGGCGTTCGTCGAGCACTTGGCGCAGTTGTGCCAGGTAAGCCTGCTGGCGAGGGTTGTCAATGATCAGATCTTTAAGTCTTCGCAACAGGATTTCACGCGACGCAACCGTTGCATCACGTTCGACAAGCTGTGCCGGATCTCCGGAAATCCTGTAATTTTGCGTATGGAGCTCAATCAGCACGGTGTCCGTTCTGACACGGGCCAGGTTGTTGAGCACCTGTTGGGTGTGCGCTACCCAGCGTGAGGCATTGGCCGCATCGTTTGCCACGACCCAGGTCACGGTCGAGAGCGTCGCCACAACAAGCATGGCTGCCATGAAGACAGCCAACACCTTCGATTCAAAACTTGCCAACAATTTCACCAGGTTTTGGCTTCAATAAGTTTCAATCCTTTGATTCTGACTTACTTTACCAACCTGAACGGCCCCATTTTGTAACAGAATCTTACGTATTCGGGCCGACCTTCCCGGGAATCAATGATCACACTTGCTGCAATGGTCACATGCATTGCGTTGTTGGCCACGGGATGGCCACAAACGACGCCACAGGAAACTGCAGGCCCATACGAGCGCAGCCAACACGACCGCCAGATCGAACAAGTTGAAAGAGGCCGTATTGATCATGACGCCACCCGGTAAGTGATCCATGATGCTGCGTAGGCGAGTGAGAACAGGAACGCGGCCATGCCAGCCGGCATGGCCCACCCGCCAACCTCCTTGCGCACCACGGCCAGCGTGGCCAGACATTGCGGGGCAAAAACAAACCAGACCAGCAAGGACAGACCCGTGGCCAGCGTCCAGTCGGCACCAATCAGGGGTGCCAGCGCCGTGCCGACATCGTCACCCACCTGCGACAAGGCATACACCGTTCCCAGAGCACTGACCACCACCTCGCGCGCGGCCAGACTCGGTATCAGTGCCACCGCAATTTGCCAGTTGAATCCGATCGGCTCGAACACCACCGAAAGTGCCCGACCAATGCGTCCGGCCATGCTGTACTCGATCGCGGTCTCGCTGAAGTCCGCCGGGGCTTGCGGGAAAGTGGACAGAAACCACAGGATCACCGTCAGCGCCAGGATGATGCCGCCGACATTGCGCAGAAAGATGGATGCGCGTTGCCAGAGGCCGATCAGGATGTCCTTGGCGCGTGGCCAGTGGTAGTCCGGCAGTTCCATCATCAACTGCGCCGTGGTCTGCGAACTGCCCCACAGCTTCACGATCCAGGCCACCAGCACGGCTGAAACAAGGCCAAACAGGTACAAGCCAAACAGCACCAGACCCTGCAGACCCATGCCCCAGACCGGGTGGTTGGGAATGAAGGCGCCAATGAGCAGGGCGTAAACCGGCAGCCGGGCCGAACAGGTCATCAAGGGCGCAATCAGGATCGTGACCCAGCGGGCACGGCGGTCGGCAATGGTGCGTGTGGCCATGATGCCCGGTACGGCGCAGGCAAAGCTGGAAAGCAGCGGGATGAATGACCGGCCCGACAAGCCCAGGCTGCCCATCAGGCGGTCCAGCAACAAGGCGGCGCGGGGCAGGTAGCCCGACTCTTCCAGCAACAGGATGAAGAAGAAGAGGATCAGGATTTGTGGCAGAAAGGCGAGCACGCCACCCACGCCGGCGATGACACCGTCAACCAGCAGGCTTTTGAGCAAGCCGTCTGAAAGCAGCGTGTTGACGCCCTGGACGATGATGCCGATGCCTTCCTCGATCAAGCCCATAGGCCACTCTGCCCAGGCGAACACCGCCTGGAAAATGAAAAACAGCAAGGTCAGCAAAATCATCGTGCCAACGACCGGATGCAACAGCCAATGGTCAAGACGGCGCGACCAGCGGTGCTCGGCCAGGGGCGCTTCCATGCCGGCTTCGACCAGCCAGGCCTGCGCCTGCTGGTCATCGGTCAACAAGGCGGCACGACCACCGGTTTCAGCCAGGCTTTCACGCGAGGATGATTGCCAGATTTCCGGCTGGTCCAGCAGGGCCCTGAGCGCGTCGGTTCCCTGCGCATGGATACCCGTGGCTTCAACCACCGGTACGCCCAGTGCCTGTTCAAGACGCCCGGCATCCAGTTCCCGGTTCTGGCCGCGCACCCGGTCCATCATGTTGAGCACGACGACGATGGGAACCTGCTCGCGTTTGAGCGCGGACACCAGCCGCAGCCCACGACGCAGCCGGGTGGCATCCAGAATCACGGCCGTGAGGTTGGGCGCACTGGTTTGCAAACTGTGCCCCAGCACCACCGCGCAGGCCACGGCTTCATCTTCGCTGCCGGCATTCAGGCTGTAAGTGCCTGGCAGGTCCACCACTGTGACCGAGCGGCCCGCGCTGGTTTTCATCAAGCCGCGCTTCATGTCCACGGTCACGCCAGCGTAGTTGGCCACTTTTTGCTTGGCTCCGGTCAAGCGGTTGAACAGCACGGTCTTGCCGCAGTTGGGATTGCCCAGCAGGGCCAGGGTCTTTTGCGCCAGACCCGCCATGTTGACGGTGGCGGTGGTACTCATGCTGCGGGCTCCAGCAATACCATCTGCGCTTCGCACGGGCGCAGCGCAAAGACCGCATCGCCCACTTGCACCACCAGTGCACCGCTGCTGAACCAGCTGCGCCGGAGTACCTTGACCTTTTCCAGCGGCAGAAAACCCAGCTCCTCCATGCGCTGGTTATGGCTGGATGTTGCCTGGATGCGATGCCATTGGCCGATGACGGCCTCTTTCAAATTCAATGTGAGCACGATAGTGTCCTTATAAATGAGAACTATTCTCATTGTACAACACTAAAAACTGCTTGTCAGCATGACCGCCGTAGCAAGAACCGTTCGCCCGGATCAATGGCAAAAATTCAAGGGCTGGAATCCCCCGCACCCGATTCGCTCGTGTCATTGAGGCCCAGCCGGCCGACAAAAGGCAAACGCAGGCCCGGACGGTTGATGTCCAGGCCGAAGTTCAAGCCGAGCAGGTTGATCTCGACCCCCTCCTGCAAGCCCACGCTCAACCCAAGCAGGCCGAGCAACGAAGCCTGGACCCCGACTCCTGTAGCGGAAACGCCGAGCGCACGAGTCAGGGGCCGGTAGTCCTTGCCGATGGCATTGGCAGGCAGATCGAGTTTCAGCGCAGGCACTTCGCGGCCGATGTGTGCCAGAAAGGTGTTGCTGTTCGGCCCGGGATAGCTGCGGTAATCATCGGCGTGGGGATAGCTGGCAATGGCGGCCTCGATGGCCGGGACCATGGCCTGTGCGGCCTCGCCCCGGTGGTCGACCAGCAGGCTCGGCCGGCGACCATACCAAAGCCCGTCCGGCAGCGCGTAATTGCGCTGTACCACCTGCGGTGCGCGCCAACCGACCACGTCATAGCGGGTGTAGGCGGTCTCACCAGCGCGCTTGTAGATGATCCACGGGTGAACCGCAAAAGTGCCTCGCCAGCCATAGGTCGGGGCGGCATAGACTTGAACGATGGCCACACTGGCCAGTTGCTCAGGGTCGGGCGCAATACCAGCCGAATGGCGTGCGGCATCACGCCAACTGCGCTGCCCTTCATCAGGGATGGAAGCCACGGTTTGCGCCAGGCTCAGACTGAAAGACAGGCCGAGCAGCGCGAGCAAGCCCAGTGCAATACGAGTGGAATTTGTCATGCTGTCACTTTAGCTTACATTGATACAAAATTGATTACAGCCAATGGCGCGTGCTTGTTAGACTGCGCACCTGCACCCTATTTGCGCAGCCCCGGTCATTTTGAAGGAGTACCGATGTTTCCTGAATACCGCGATCAAATTGCCCAATTGAAGCTCGCCGATCTCAATTTTGTGCGCCTGTACGAAAAGCACAACGCACTCGACCAGACCATCAGGCACATGGAGGCGCACATCGAACCCGGCACGCATGAAGAAATTGAACAGCTGAAAAAAGAAAAGCTCCTGATCAAGGATGCGCTCTACAACATCCTCAAGAAAGCCGACACCATCAAGGATTGATACCGCCGCCTGAAGCCAGCGCCAGACGTTTCAGGCACACTACCGCATCCTGGATGGCAACTTGATCGTCCCGCCGGCCAACATGAAAACCCCGTTGCCCTGGTGATGCAGCGTTTTGGGGTTTTTGCACGCAGGATCAAGCCAGGCCTTGACAACCTCCAGGACGAAAAAGTTGTAGCGATTCATGAAGCGCTTGTCGAACACCCTGCATTCCAGATTGGCATAACACTCGGCCATCAGTGGGGCGCCCACCAACTCGGCCTTCATGGGTGTCAGACCAAAAGTCTGAAATTTATCAACTTGATCGCCATGGGTGTTACCACAACCTGTCACCTGGGTTGCCAGTTCGACCGTGGGAATGCTGAGCACACATTGCCCGGTTGCCTTGAGCGCCTTGAAGCTGAAGTCATTGCCGCTCACCACGCAACCCACCAGCGGCGGCTCGAATTCCATCATGGTGTGCCATGACAGGGGCATCGTGTTGATCCTGCCCTTGTGCGACGTGCTGAGCAGCACAACAGGCCCCGGTTCGATCAGCCCATAGACCCTGGACAGCGGGTAAGAGCGCATGGCCATTGGTTCGCCTCCGTTGATGTCATCCGTTGATGTCATCCGTTGCACGGTAGCATGTGGCCGTGCCATCTGCATTGACAAAAGCCGGTCATGAATTCAGTTTTTGAAGATGGCATCCAAGCCCTGTTTTGAACAACAAGTTTCCATCTATTCACCCATGCCGGCTCTCACAGGCGTGAGCATCGTTGCCATGGCCTTCGCTCTGAACTCTCGTGGACTCAAGGCCGTGTGCTTGCGAAAAAACCGGCAAAAATAGGCCTCATCGGCAAAGCCCAATGCATGGGCTGTCTGTTTGATGCTGTTGCCGGTATAGACCAACAAGCGCTGGGCTTCATGGATCACGCGCGCATTGACGATGTCAAGGCCTGACATCCCCAGCACCTCGCGGCACAAACGCGAAAGTTGTCCGGGCGTGATGCCCAACTGTCCGGCGTAGTCGGTGATGGGCAGATGCTTCTTGAAGTTTTCATCGACCATGCTGCGAAATTTCTCAATTTGGCTGTACTTGCGCGAATGGACGTTTGTCACGGAGACTTCATTGATACGCGTCAGTCGCGCCATCTGGATGCAGATCGCAGCCAGCAGTGCCATGCCTGCCGTCGACTGGCCCACCGCCTGAAGATGCGTCTCGCGTTCGACCGCCAAAAACAGAGGCATCAAGGTTCCGGCATGGTCGCTGGCTGCGTCCAAGACAAAAACGGCGGGTTTGCGCAGCTTGCTCAACAGTTCTGGACTGGCCACACCCACCAAGGACTCCAAGGGCCGTTGCGCAGCGGTGATGACAGGGCCGTCCACATCCTCCGAAAAATTGAAACCATGCACGGTTTGTGCCGGAATCCACATCAAACAAGGTGCTTTGAAGAAGGTCCTGGAATGGTCAATCGATACCTCGCCAGACCCCTGTGTCAGATACAGAATCTGAATCAGTGCATCGTGTTTATGAGGTCTTATTTTCCAGTTATAAGGACGGGAACGCTGCGGAATCCACTCAAAGTCAAACCAGCTTTGCCAGCCGGGCTGGGCTTGCACACCGTACAGCGAGTAATTAGGGATAACCCTTATCGTCAAGATTAATCCTTTTAAAGACGCACGAATTGTGCTGTACCTGGCATGAATCGTCAACCCGTATGCAGCCTGCTGCGCCAACAATCCTCCCATCCACTTCTGAGGAGACGACATGAAACCAAAAAACACAAAAAACCAGGAAAACCCAGTGCAAACCCTGCCCATGCGCGTGCTGGTCACAGGCGCGAGTCGCGGCATTGGGCGTGCGATCTGCCTGCGCCTGGCCAGCCAGGGCGCCGAGATTGCCGCCTGCGGGTCAGCCCACGCCGATGAGCTGGACGCCGTCATTGCAGAGGCGGCCAAACAGGGCGGCCGGGTGGTGCCGCTGCTTGGCAATCTGGCCGATCCGGCAACACCAGCCCTGCTGGTCGAACAGGCCGTGGCGACGTTTGGTGGACTGGACGCGGTGGTGTCCAACGCCGGTGTGTCTCGCCCTTCCACTTTGGCCAAGCTTGAAACCGAAGACTGGGACTACTTAATGGCCGTCAACACACGAGCCCCTTGGCTGCTGGCCAAGGCAGCGTACTCCGCGCTGCGGAAAAGCCGCGGCAGCTTTGTCTCGGTGGCATCAATGTCAGGGGTGCAGCCCTACCCGGGCATGGGAGCTTACAGCCCGAGCAAAGCTGCCGTGCTGATGCTGGTGCGCACGCTGGCACAGGAGTGGGCGACAGACGGTATCCGGGTCAACGCGGTGTCGCCGGGCCTGATTCACACCTCGTTGACGGCCAAGGTGTACGCCGATGCCCCGACCAAGGTCGCCCGTGAAGCGCTGGTACCGCTGCACCGCATTGGCGACCCGGATGCTGACATCGCCGGGCTGGTGGCGTTTCTGATCGGGCCAGATGCGGCTTATGTCACCGGCCAAAACCTGCTCGCCGATGGCGGGCTGATGGACGCCGTGCACGGCCTGATTCCCGGTCGCCCGGCCACTGAGAGGCAAGCGTCATGATTCACCTGCAACCACCTCTTGCCGCACGCGAGCGTTATTACCAGGCTGGCTACTGGCAAGACCAGTCGCTGGGCCAACTGATCGCGGCCAGCGTGGCCGTCCATCCCGACAAAACTGCAGTAGCGGACGCATCGGGTCACCACATCAGCTACCGCGAGCTTGAGGACAAAGCGGCCCGCTTCGCCGGATTTTTGAAGGCGCGTGGGGTTGGCTTGGGCGACGTGGTCACCATGCACCTGCCCAATTGGTGGCAGACCGCTGTAGTGACTTTTGCCGCCTTCAAGCTGGGCGCGGTGATCAACCCCTTGCCGCCCACCTATGGTTGGAAAGATCTGGCGTTCATCATGAACAAAAGCCACGCCAAGGCAGTGATCGTGCCGGGCCGGTTTCGCAGCGTGGACTACACCGAGCACCTCCTGCGCATTGCGCCCGAACTGACCGTGTTGCCCACCATTGTGGTGATCGGGGATGGCAACGCCAAGATTGGCACCAACTTTGACGAGGCCTTGTGCGGTTCGCCGTTGGCGCAAGACCACTATGCAGCGGCGGACGACGCTGCTCTGCTGCTGTTCACCTCGGGTTCGGAGTCCAAGCCCAAAGGTGTGGTGCACACCCACAACACCGCCATTTATGGTGAGCGTGCTTTGTCAGGCACCTTGGCGCTGAATGACCGCGATGTGTGTTTCATGGCTTCACCGGTCACGCACACCAGCGGGTTCATGCATGGTATTTTGATGACGCTGATGACCGGAGCCAGCGTGTCGCTGCTCGATATATTCAAGGGTGACACGGCGGTGGACCAGATGATTGCCAGCCGCGCCACCTGGACCATGGGCGCCACACCGTTTCTGAGTGATGTGGTGGACAGCATGGAAAAGAGTGGCAAGCGCCTGCCCGACCTGCGTTATTTCTTGTGTGGTGGCGCACCCATCCCTGAAGTGCTGGTACGGCGCGCCCACACGCTGGGAGTGCGTGTGATGAGCATTTATGGCTCGACCGAAAGTCCGCCGCACACGGTGACCTGGCCGGCAGATCCGATTGAAGCCGCCTGGCAATTCGACGGCCGCGCCTTACCAGGTGTGGAAGTCTGCGCGGTGGACGAAAACGGTCAGGCGTTACCGCCAGGCCAGCAAGGCGAGCAATGGTCACGCGGACCCCATGCCTTCATCGGTTATCTGGGCGAGCCGGAATTGACCGCCAAGGCACTGGATGCCGAGGGCTGGTACCACTCGGGCGATCTGGCTAAAGTAGGCCCGCAAAGTAGCGTGCGCATTGTCGGGCGCATCAAGGACATGATCATCCGCGGCGGACAAAACATCTCGGCCCGCGAAATCGAAGACATTCTGCTCGAACACCCGGCCTGCCAATCGGTGGCGGTGATCGGCTTGCCGGATGGGCGCCTGGGCGAACTGGGCTGCGCGGTGGTGGTGTGTCACCCAGGCAAGACACTGGTGTTTGACGAGATGAAACAATTCCTCATCCAGCGTGGAGTGGCGCGCTTCAAGCTGCCGGAATACCTGGTGCTGCGCGATGCCCTGCCCGCGACCCCCAGCGGAAAAATCCAGAAATTCAAATTACGCGAAGAACTGAAAACCCTCAATGGAACAAACACCCATGTTTAAAGTTGAAGACCTCGGCGCCGTGGTCCGCGTCACCCTGCAGCGCGCACCGGTGAATGCCATCAGCACCGAATTTATTGCCGGTTTCATGCAGGTGCTGGACGGCCTAAGCGCCAAAAAAGACCTCACCGTGCTGCACCTGCGCAGCGACCAAAAAGCCTTCTGCGCCGGTGCTGACCTGGCACAGGTGCAAAGCTGCTTTGCCATCGACAACGGGGCCGATGTGATGCGTGAAAACATCACGCATTTTCATGCGCTGTTTGACCGCCTTGAAGCCTTGCCCTGTGTGACTTTGGCAGAAATTGGCGGTAGCGCACTGGGTGGCGGATTTGAGTTGGCGCTGAGCTGTGACCTGCGCATGGCATCGACCAGTGCCAAGCTCGGTTTGCCGGAAGCCAAGCTCGGACTGATCCCCGGCGCCGGTGGCACACAGCGCCTGACACGTTTGTGTGGGCCGGGCACGGCCGCCCGCATCATACTTGGCTGCGATGTCGTGGACGGCGCCACCGCCTGCCAATTGGGCATGGTGCAGTGGGCCGTTGCCCCGGCTGATCTGGCACAGGAAGCCGAAAAGCTGGCGCAGCGCATCGCGGCCCAATCCGCACCCGCACTGCAAGTGGCCAAACGCTGCATCGCCCAAGCGGGCAAACTGGCCGCCGACGGGTTTGAAGCCGAACTCAATGGCATCCACACCCTGGTAACCACGGTGGAAGCCAAAACCCGTATTCAGGCATTTCTTGCCCCACGTGCTTAAACGATTGCGCCCAGGCGTTTCACATCAGGAGACACCATGACCATCCTCACCCGCAACATTTTCAGCCCGGACCACGAAGCATTTCGTGACTCCGCCCGCAAGTTTTTTGAACAGGAAGTGGCACCTTTTCACAGCGACTGGGAAGAGGCTGGCGTGGCCCCGCGCGAGATCTGGCAAAAAGCAGGCCTTGAGGGGTTTCTTTGCACCACCTTGCCCGAGTCCTGTGGTGGCAGTGGGGCCGACCGCCTCTTTGCCGCGATCCTGATCGAGGAACAGGCCCGGCTTGGATTGTCCGGCCCAGGCTTCTCGACACATTCCGACATCGTTGCGCCCTACATCGTCAACTACGGCACTGACGAACAAAAGCAAACTTGGCTGCCGGCCATGGCGCGTGGTGAGTTAATTGGTGCCATTGTGATGACCGAGCCCAGCGCGGGCAGCGATTTGCGTGCCATGCGTACCACCGCCATCCGCCAGGGTGACGCGTGGATTCTGAACGGACAAAAAACCTTCATCACCAATGGCCAGTGCGCCGATATCCTGGTGGTGGCGGCCAAATCGAGCAAAGACCCCGATTGCAAGGATTTGACCCTGTGGGTGGTCGAGGCCGCCGCACCGGGTGTGACCCGCGGCCAGAATTTCAAGAAAATCGGCATGAAGGCGCAAGACACCTGCGAGCTTTATTTTGACAACGTGGTGCTGACCCAGCGCAACATGCTGGGTGAGGAGAACAAGGGGTTTGGTCTGTTGGCCAAGGAGCTGGCGTGGGAGCGGCTGCAAATTGCGGTCGGTGCCGTCGCCACCTGCGAGGCCGCGCTGCAATGGACGGTGGACTACACGCGCCAGCGCAAGGCGTTTGGCACCTTGATTGCCGACTACCAGAACACCCGTTTTCGCCTGGCCGAAATCAAGACCGAGATCGAGATTGCCCGAACCTTTGTCGACCGCTGCCTGAGCGAGGTCTGTGATGACAAGCTGGACAAGGCGGTCGCCGCCATGGCCAAGTATTGGTGCACCGAACTGATGGGCCGGGTGCTGGACCAGTGCCTGCAATTGCACGGGGGTTATGGCTACATGTGGGAATACCCGATTGCCCGCGCCTATGCCGATGCCCGTGTGCACCGCATTTACGGTGGCTCCAACGAGATCATGCGCGAGCTGATCGCCCGCACGCTCTGAGGATATCGTCAATGGAAAATTCATTGGAAAACTTTGTTATGACCCAAGCTCAATCACCTGCTGCCAAGCCATGGCGTTTTATCCAAATCGAGCGCGAAGGCGCGGTTGAATGGCTCAGCCTGGCCCGGCCTGACAACTTCAACGCGCTCAACCTGGCGCTGACCCAGGAGCTGTACGACTACTTTGGCGGCCTGCCCGAGCGGACCGATGTGCGGGTGGTGGTCATGCGCGGATTGGGGCGCCATTTTTGCGCGGGTTATGACCTGGAAGATGTGGACCAATTGACGGTGTCGATCGACCAGGCGCTGCGCCTGCAGCGTCAACTCTCTGGTGTGGTGCTGCGCATGCGTCGCTGTCCACAGCCCGTGGTGGGCTTGTTGCAGGGCGCGGCCTGCGGCGGCGGCTTTGCCCTGGCGCTGGGTTGTGATGTGCGGTTTGCCGCCCCGAACGTCCGCATGAATGTGGCCATGGCCAAAATCGGCCTCACAGGTTGCGACATGGGCATCAGCTATTTCCTGCCACGGGCCGTTGGTCCGGCGGTTGCCGCAGAGCTGATGTACACCGGCCGCTTTGTCAACGCAGAACGCGCCTTGCGCATGGGTCTGGTCAATGAGGTGGTGCCGGAAGAAAAACTCGCGGAGATCGCCAATGAACTCGTGCAGGAGATGCTGGCCATGTCACCGGTCGGTTTGCGCCTGACCAAGGACGGCCTGGCCATGGCGCAGGAAACCAGTAACCTCGCCACCGTCATGGCGCTGGAAGACCGTGGCCAGGCCATGTGTTTTGAGGCCTTCATGAAAGAAGGGGTGGCTGCCTTCCGCGAAAAACGCGCGCCCAACTACGGAGCCGGCGAATGACCAACACGCCCCAAACCAGTCACACCAGCTACCCGCGACTGCTGTCGCCGCTGGCAGTGCGCAACCTGACCTTGCGCAACCGCATGGTCATGGGTGCGATGCACACGCGCCTGGAAAGCATGGACCGTCCGGTTGAGCGCATCAAGGCGTTCTACCGGGCCCGCGCAGAGGGCGAAATCGGCCTCATCATCACCGGCGGCATTTCGCCCAACAGGGCCGGCCGCATGGAAGACGATGCCCCTGCCATGACGGCAGATGCCGACCTGGACTGGCACCGTGCCATCGTCGATGCCGTGCGTGGCACCGACACCCAGGTCTGCATGCAGCTCCTGCACGCGGGCCGCTACGCCAAGTTTGAGGGCTGCGTGGGCCCCGGCACGCTGCGTGCACGCATCAACAAGTTCACACCACGCGCGCTGAGCACACAGGAGGTCCGGGACACCATCGCCGACTATGCACGGGCCGCAGTGATGGCCCGCGATCTCGGCTACCACGCGGTGGAGATCATGGGGTCGGAAGGCTATCTGATCAACGAGTTCACTGCGCCGTGCACCAACGACCGTTCCGATGCATTCGGCGGTGACTTTGAAGGCCGCATCCGTTTTCCCATCGAAATCATCCAGGCCGTGCGGCAGGCGGTGGGACCGGACTTTGCCATCATCTACCGCATCTCGGCGCTGGACCTGGTTGAAGGCGGCATGACAGGCGACGAAACGCTGGAACTGGCGCGACGCGTTGTGACGGCAGGGGCCGACATTCTCAACACCGGCATTGGCTGGCACGAATCTGACGTGCCCACCGTGTCGCACAACGTGCCGCGCGCCGGCTGGGCCTACGCGGTGCGCCGGATCAAGGCGGCAGTGACGATCCCGGTGATGGCCTCCAACCGCATCAACGAGCCGGCAGTGGCCGAATCCATTCTGGCATCCGGCCAAGCCGATCTGGTGTCGATGGCACGCCCCCTGCTGGCCGACCCCGACTTTGCCCGCAAGACGCGACTGGGGCAGGCCCAGCGCATCAACACCTGCATCGCCTGCAACCAGGCCTGTCTTGACAACATCTTCAAGCATAAGACGGCCACCTGTCTGGTCAATCCGCGCGCGGGCCGCGAGCTGGACTGGGTGACGCATCCGGCATCCTTGCCCAAGCGCATCGCAGTGGTGGGGGCAGGGGCTGCGGGTATGAATTTCGCATTCAACGCCGCCGAGCGCGGCCATCAGGTGACCCTCTTCGAAGCGGGTTCCGAGCCAGGCGGACAGCTGTGCCTGGCTCGCAATGTGCCCGGCAAGACGGAATTCGACGAGATGCTGCGTTACTTCCGTGGGCGACTGACCGAGGAAAAAGTAGACCTCCGGCTGGACTGCGCGGTGACAGCCGAGCAACTTGCCAGTGGGAACTTCGACGAAGTCGTGCTGGCCACCGGCGTCCGGCCACGCCAACCCGATCTCCCCGGCGTCCATCGGTCCGATGTGCTGCGGTATGACCAGGTATTGTCAGGTGCACCAGTGGGCGAGCGCGTGGTCATCATCGGTGCCGGGGCCATAGCCTACGACATGGTGGAATTCTTGCTGGGCGACGCCCCGCACACACCACCGGCGCTGGCCGATTTCGCAATGGAATACGGCTTGGACATCAGCGCACAATCTGCGGGTGGCCGCAGTCCCAGGCCAGAACGCCTGGCTGCGCGCCGCCAAGTGACGGTGTTGCAGCGCAGTGAGCGGCGCCCGGGCGCCTCGCTTGCCGTGACCACCGGCTGGATACGGCGCGACAAGGTGCTGCGCTTCGGCGTGCCGATTCTCACGGGCGTGACGACCCATCGCATAGACGATGCAGGCCTGCACTACACCACGCTGGACGGCAAGCTGGCCACCCTGCCCTTCGACACGGTCATTCTCTGCGCCGGGCAAGAGCCGGTGCGCGAGCTTGAGGCACAGTTGCACCGCACTGCGCCAGGTCTGCCGGTACATGTCATCGGCGGCGCCGACAACGCCGCGGAGCTTGACGCCAGGCGCGCCATCGAGCAGGCCAGCCGCCTGGCGCTCGCGATTTAAGCTTGATGACTTTCTGGCGATCACGGCTGGCTGGCGGCATTGCCCTGATCGTGCTGGCGGCGCTGTCGTTTGCCAGTCTGGACACCAGCACCAAATACGCGACCCAGCTGATTCCGGTGTTGATGTTGCTGTGGTTCAGGTATGTTTTCCAGGCCATCACCACACTGGCCCTGCGTTATCCGGCACAGAAATGGCAACTGCTGCATACCCGCAATCCAAGCTTTCAGGTCTTGCGCGGTGTGCTGTTGCTGATCACCACGGCCTGCTCCTTTTTTGGCTTGCAGTATTTGCCAGTGGGCGAATTCACCGCCATGATGATGTTGTCGCCATTGGTGGCCACGGCAATGTCTGCCTGGTTTCTCAAAACACATGTGGCACGCTTGCGCTGGTGGCTGATGTCGGGCGGCTTGATCGGAGTGCTGCTGGTGGTTCGCCCTGGCGGACAAGTGTTTGGCTGGGCGCTGGTGTTTCCGGTCGGACTGGTGGCCAGCTACGCCTGGTTTCAGGTGCTCACCAGCCGATTGAGTGGTGAAGAAAACCCCTACACCACCCACTTTTACACGGGACTGGTCGGTGCCGTGGTGATGAGCCCGGTGATGTTGTTCGTCAGTTGGAAGCCAGACCTTTTGCTGACCTATTGGCACTGGTTTCTGCTGGTCGGGTTTTTGGGCACCTTTGGCCACCTGATGTTGATCCGTGCCTACATGCGCGCCTCGGCCCCGGTGCTGACACCTTATCTTTATACCCAGATCGGCTTTGCCACCCTGGGCGGCTGGCTGGTATTCAGCCACGTGCCCGATCTCTTGACCTGGATCGGCATTGCCATCATTGCGGCCAGCGGAATTGGCAATACGCTGCTGTCGATGGTTGAGAGTCGAAGGCAAGTCTCGCCATGATGTTGTCGGACCAGCGTGGCAATTCAGTTCCTATTTTCACGCAATAGGTTACGCGCAATGACGATCTGCTGAATCTGGGTAGTGCCTTCATAAATACGGAACAAGCGCACATCGCGGTAAAAGCGCTCAATGCCGTACTCGACCAGATAACCCGCACCGCCAAAAATCTGCACCGCGCGGTCGGCCACACGACCACACATCTCGGACGCAAACATCTTGGCGCAGGCGGCCTCTGTACCAACATTGCGGCCTTCGTCACGCTTGCGGGCTGCATCCAGAACCATACAGCGGGCGGCGTAAATGTCGGCATGGCTGTCAGCCAGCATGGCCTGGATCAGTTGGAACTCACCAATCGCCTTGCCAAACTGCTTGCGCTCGCGGGCGTAGCGCAGCGCATCCTGCAAAATCCGTTCGGCAGCGCCCACGCTGGCAGCGGCAATGTTCAGGCGCCCCTTGTCAAGCACCTTCATGGCGGTCTTGAAGCCCACGCCTTCCTTGCCGCCAATCAGGTTCGCAGCCGGAATACGTACGTTGTCAAAAATCACGTCACAGGTATGCGCGCCTTTTTGCCCCATCTTCTTGTCAATCGGACCCAACAACACGCCAGGCGTACCTTTTTCAACGACAAAGGCTGAAATACCCTCTGCACCCTTGGCCTGTGAGGTGCGGGCCATCACGGTGAAAATTCCAGCCTCCGGCGCGTTGGTGATGTAGCGTTTGGTGCCGTTGATGACGTAAAAATCGCCATCCTTCAAGGCCGTCGTACGCAAACTGGCGGCATCCGAGCCGCTGTCGGGTTCGGTCAGGGCAAACGAACCAATGATCTCACCGGTGGCAATCTTGGGCAGGTAATACTGCTTTTGCGCCTCGGTACCATCGATCACGATGCCCTGCGCACCGATGCCGTTGTTGGTGGCAAACAGTGAGCGAAAAGCGGGGGAGGTTTTGGCCACTTCAAAGCCGGCCAAAACCTCTTCTTCCATGGTCAAGCCCATGCCACCGTAGATTTCCGGAATGGACATGCCAAAGAGACCCATTTCCTTCATGTCCTGCACGATATCGTCAGGGATCTGGTCCGTTTCTGCCACATGGGCTTCTTGCGGCACCAGCTTCTCGCGCACAAAGCGACCGATGGTGTCGAGCAAAAGGGTGAGGGTTTCTGGGTCTCTGATCATGATGTTTCCCCTGGTGAATTACTTGACGTACTTGCGGAATTCAGGTTTGCGTTTTTCGCGGAAGGCATTGCCCCCTTCGGCCGATTCCGGGCTTTCGTAATACAGCTTGAGTGCATGCATCGCCAAGCCGCCCATGCCGCGAATCATTTCGGTGTCGACATTGAAAGATTTTTTGGCCAGTGCAATCGCCGTCGGGCTCTTCTCGACGATCTCAAGACACCACTTGCGCACTTCAGCATCCAACTGATCAGCAGGCACGACCGCATTGACCAGGCCCATGGCCAGTGCTTCCTGTGCGGTGTAGCGACGGCACAGGTACCAGATTTCGCGGGCTTTCTTTTCGCCGACGACGCGTGCCAGCAAGGCGGTGCCAAAGCCGGGATCGACCGAACCGACGCGTGGTCCGGCCTGACCGAGTTGCGCGTTTTCAGAGGCGATGGCCAGGTCGCAAATGGTGACCAGCACGTTGCCGCCGCCGATGGCGAAACCGTTGACGCGGGCAATCACGGGCTTGTTGCAGTCGCGGATGGCGCTTTGCATTTCTTCGACCGGCAGGCCGATGACACCGCGGCCGCCGTAGCCGCCGTCCTGCGTGCCCTGGTCACCACCGGTGCAAAAGGCCTTTTCGCCGGCACCGGTCAACACCACCACGCCGATGCTGCGGTCGTGATCAGCGTCCTTGAAGGCGTGGATCAGCTCTTCGCAGGTATTGGCCGTGAAGGCGTTATAGGCTTTGGGCCGATTGATGGTGATGGTGGCGATGCCGTCAGCCTTGGTGTAGAGGATGTCGGTATAGATGGGGGTTGTCATTTCCATTTTGATTCCTTGGTTGAGTGGATTGAAGGATTAGCCGACCATGGTCAGGCCGCCGGAGACGCTGATCACTTGACCGGTGATGAAGGCCGCATCGTCGCTGCCGAAGAAGACGATGGCGTTGGCCAGATCGTCAGGCTGGCCCAGACGTCCCAGGGGAATGGCGCTGCGGAAGGCTTCAATCAGCTTGGCGGGATCGCGCGCGCCTTCGGCCACGCCGGACAGCAAGGCGGTGTCGGTCGGTCCGGGGCACACCACGTTCACCGTGATGCTCTGGCGGGCATGTTCACGCGCCAGCGTCTTGGACAGGGCCACCAGACCGCCCTTACAAGCGGAATAGACGGCTTCGCCGGAGGAGCCGCCGCGTGCCGCGTCCGAGGCCACGTTGACAATACGTCCATACTTGCGCTCGGCCATGCCGGGTAGGACCGCGTGCAGCATGTGCAGCGCGCCGGTCAGGTTGATGGCAATCAGCTTGTCCCACTCGGACGGGACGGTCTTGACAAAAGGCTTGAATACATCCCAGCCAGCGTTGTTCACCAGCACGTCAATGGAGCCAAGTTGCGCTTCGGTGGCGGCCACGGCAGCGTCGACCTCGGCACGGTTGGTGATGTCACACTTGAAGGCGGCAGCGTTGCCGCCTGCGGCCGTGATGCCGTCCACCACCTTTTGGGCGGACTCCAGGTTCATGTCGAACACGGCCACTTTGGCGCCTTCAGATGCAAACCTGCTGCAGGTCGCCCCGCCAATGCCGCCACCGCCACCGGTTACCAAAACCACTTTGTCTTTCAATCCACGCATTTCTTTTCTCCTTTTAAAAACTTAAAAATTTGTTTATCGCTGGTGAGCCATCGCTTACGATCACCACTGTCCTGATTGCCGAAACGTCCCATGCCTGATCTGAGCACCGCGAAAAACCACGCCATTCACGAAATCAACAACCGCCTGTTCTTTCGTCTGTTTCAAGTCGCCAACACCCTGCACACCAAAGGCACGCAGGCGGTTGAGGAACTTGGCGTGACGACACAACAGTGGTCGGTGCTGGGTGCGCTGTCGCGGCCGCAGGTGAAAGACGGCATGTCGATTGGTGACCTGTCGCGCTTTTTGCTGGTGAGCCGCCAAAACCTGACCGGCCTGCTGTCGCGCCTGGAGCGTGACGGCCTGATCGAGCGCGCGACCAGCGAGGACGACCGCCGCTCGCGCAAAGTCAAGCTGAGCGCGCAGGGCCAGATCCTCTGGACCAGGCTGCAGGAGCCCATCCACAACTTCTACAACGAAGCCTTGAAAGACCTGTCGTTCGATGATCGGCTGGCGTTTATCCATTACTTCACCAAGTTGCAAACCAACATGTCCAGGCTTTAAGTCAGGCGCATGCCTGACTTTTCACGCGCGATGATCATCTTCATGATGTTCGCGGTGCCGTCGCCAATCTGCAGGCCAAGCACATCCCGGTAGCGCTGGGCAAAGGCGTAGTCGCTGGCGTAACCGCCATGACCGTGCGTCAGCAGACACTGGTGAATGATTTCGCAGGACAGCTTGGGGCCCCACCATTTGCACATCGCGGCTTCTGCCGTGTGCGGTTTGCCGTTGTCCTTGAGCCACAAGGTGCGCAGGCAGTGCCAACGTAGCGATTCCACATAGGTCTCGGCTTCGGCCAGCGGAAAGCTGACCCCTTGCCGTTCGATGATGGGCAGCCCAAAAGTCTCACGGCCTTTGGCGTATTCCCAACTTTCATCAAGCGAGGCACGCGCCACACCCATGCATTGCAGGCCAATCAGCGCGCGGCTGTAGTCAAAGCCCTGCATCACCTGAATAAAACCTTTGCCCTCGTCACCCAGCATGTGGTCGGCGGGCACACGCACATTGTCAAAAAAGATGGAGCCGCGACCAACAGCGCGTGTTCCCACATCGTCAAATGCGGTGCGGGTCAGGCCGAGCAAGTCCATCGGCACCAGAAACGCACTGATGCCCTTGGCGCCGTCTTTGTCAGTGCCGGTGCGAGCAAACACCACCGCCACGTCCGACTGGTCGGCCAGTGAAATCGAGGTTTTTTCACCGCTGATGACAAAGTGATCGCCATCGCGCACTGCTTTGAGTTTCAGTCGGGCGGCGTCGGAGCCGGCACCAGGCTCGGTCAAGGCAATCGCAACGAGTTTGTCGCCCGCCAGGATGGGTTTGAGCCAACGCGCCTTCAGGTATTCCTGCGCATGGGTGGCAATGATTTGGCCGCACAACGATGTCAGGAGGTTGACATACGACATATTGAAATCGCCATAAGCGATCTGCTCCAGCAGCAGACCACTGGTGACACAGTCCACACCCAGTCCACCGTAAGCCTCGGGCAGTTCCGGCCCGAGAAAGCCCATGTCACCCATGGCCTTGATCATGGTGCGATCAATACGGCCGGATTTGTCACCTGCTTTATAGCCGGGGGCCAGCTTCTGTGTGGCAAAACGGCGGGCACTGTCTACCAGAGCCTGCTGGTCGTCACTGAGGTTGAAGTCCACTGCAATCTCCTTTTTTGTTTCGGTTCTTGTAGTTTATGGATAAACGCCAAAGCATGTCAACATATTTACTTAAAATATTTTACAAAAACTTAGATCATCGCCTTGAATAAGTTATTACTTGCTGTTTTTATTAGGGAAATCCCTAGGAAGGGAATACCATAATTTTTACAAAAATCACTTGTAAAAATTCATATATGGCAATACATTGTCTGAACTTGTCAATTTCAGTATGCTAATAACCTGCGTGCCGACCCTAATAACCAAAGGAGCATCTCCGTGCAATTCGATCCTGTTTTAATTCATCCCCGCAAGACCGCCATGACAGCGGCAGGCTTCTGGCGCGACCAGACCATCAACCATTTCATGGCGCAGGCACTGCAAAACTGTCCTGACCACCCGGCAGTGGTGGCCTACCGCAGTGACGCAGCCACGCCGATGCGCCTGAGCTACAAGGCGCTGGACCAGCAGGTGGATCGCATCGCGCGCGGTCTGGTCGCACTTGGCGTGGGCCACAGCGATGTGGTGAGCTGGCAGCTGCCCAACTGGTGGGAGTTCATTGCGCTCTCACTGGCCTGCGCGCGCATTGGTGCCGTGGCGAATCCGATCATGCCGATCTTCCGCCAGCGCGAACTCAAGTTCATGCTCGACTTTGGCGAGACCAAGGTTTTCATCGTGCCCAAAAGCTACAAGGGGTTTGACTATGAAGCCATGGTCAACGGCATGCGCAATGACTTGCCCTTTCTGCAGCACCTGGTGGTGCTGGGTGGTGAGGGTGCCAACAGTTTCGAGGCCCTGCTGCAGCGCGACGACACACCGGCACTCACCGGCCCTGGCCTGGCACCCGATGACGTGCTGCTGCTGATGTACACCTCGGGCACCACGGGTGAGCCCAAAGGTGTGATGCACACCTCCAACACACTGTTTGCCAACCTGCATGGCTTCATTGAAGCCTATGACCTGACGCAAAAAGACGTGATCCTGGGTGCTTCGCCCATGGCGCACCTGACCGGTTTTGGCTATCTGGCGATGATCCCGCTGATTTTGAACGCCACCACCGTGCTACAAGACATCTGGGAGCCCAAGCAGGCGCTGGAACTCATTCGTGATGAAGGCATCACGTTCAGCATGGCCTCCAGTCCGTTTGTGGTGGACATGTGCAACGCCGCTGAGGCGGGAAGTCCGGTGTCGCCCCGGTTTGCCAACTTCTGCTGCGCCGGCGCACCCATTCCGCCGGTGCTGATCGAGCGCGCCCGTCGGGTATTGGGTCTGGCGGTCAGCTCCGCCTGGGGCATGACTGAATGTGGTGCCGTGACCATCACCGAGCCCACGCGTACCGATGAAAAATCTGGCAGCACCGATGGGCGTGCGTTGTCCGGTATTGAGCTGAAAGTGGTGGATGCAGACGGCCAGCCCTTACCCACCGGTCAAACCGGCAACCTGTTGGTACGTGGCAACTCCCTGTTTGCCGGTTACCTGAAGCGCCCGCACCTGAATGCCACCGACGCCGACGGTTGGTTTGACACCGGCGACATGGCTTTTCTGGACGACGAAGGCTATGTCCGCATCAACGGCCGCAGCAAGGACATCATCATTCGCGGGGGTGAAAACATCCCGGTCATGGAAATTGAAAACCTGCTTTACAAGCACCCAGCCGTGGCCATGGTCGCCATTGTGGGCTACCCGGATGCTCGTTTGGGTGAGAAAGCCTGCGCCTTTGTCACCGTCAAACCCGGGCACAGCTTCTCGATGGAGGAAATGAGCCGCTACCTGTCAGAAAACCAGGTGACGCGCCAATACCATCCCGAGCGACTGGAGCTGATGGAAGAAATGCCCAAAACACCCAGTGGCAAGCTGCAAAAGTTCAAGCTGCGCGAATCGGCAAAAACATTTGCGCAATGAAAAACATTGAGAACAACCATGTATGAACGGATGAACAAGGTGGCTGTGGTCACCGGTGCCGCCAATGGCATTGGTTGGGCCACTGCACAAAGATGGGCACAGGAGGGCTACCAGGTTGCGCTGCTGGACATGAGCAGCGAAGCCGTCCTGGCGCGCGCCAATGAACTGGGGCAGCCGCACATCGGCCTGGCGTGTGACGTGACCAGCGAATCAAGTGTGACTGCGGCCATTACGGCCGTGATGTCAAACTTTGGCCGCATCGACACCCTGGTCAACAACGCCGGTATTGGCGACCAGACTGGCGCTACCGTGATGCAGAACGTCGAGGCGTTCGATCGGGTGCTGGCGGTTCACCTGCGTGGCACCTTTCTGATGAGCCAGGCCGTTGCACGGGTCATGCTTGCGGCAACACCTGATGCCACCGGCGCGCGCGGCAGCATGGTCAATCTTGGCTCCATTGCCAGCAGCATCGGCCTGCCTGCACGCAATGCCTACAGCGCGGCCAAGGCTGGCATTGTGGGCATGACACGTGCCATGGCGAGTGAATGGGCACGCGCGGGCATCCGCGTCAACGCGGTGGCACCGGGTTATGTGCGCACGGCCTTGATCAACGAGCTGGAGCGCAAAGGCGCGCTGGATGCCAAGGGCATCGCGCACCGGACCCCACTCGGGAGAATGGCCGACCCGGCAGAAATTGCCGAAGCCATTGTTTTTCTTGGCTCGGGCAGGGCCAGTTACATCACCGGAGCGGTGCTGCCCGTCGATGGTGGCTGGACCGCTTTTGGCGCCCCGGAAGGCACGCTACAGCCCGTGGCAGAGCCAGCTTGCGCCTGAGCCATTTCATACAAAAACAAGGAGACACACTGTGTTGACCATCAATATATTCAACGGCCTGGTTTACGGCGCATTACTGATCGTGATGTGCTCTGGCCTGGCCTTGATCTACGGCTTGCGCCGTGTCGTGAATTTTGCGCACGGCTCGCTTTACATGCTGGGGGCCTATCTGGGCTACACGATCGCCGGCTACAGCAACTTCTGGGTGGCATTGGTGGCAGCCCCGGCCATCATGGCCGTTTTGGGTGTGCTGTTGGACCGTTACGGTTTTAGGCTGCTGCAGGACCGCGACCCCTTGAGCGTGGTGCTGGTCACTTTCGGCCTGTTGCTGATCATCGAAGACTTTGTGCAGAGCGTCTGGGGGAAGAGCAACTTTTCGATGGCGGCGCCAGAGCTGCTCAACGTCACGGTGGACTTGTTCGGCACACCGGTGCCAGCTTATCGCATCGCAGTGATTGGTGTGGGTGCCCTGGTCGCCCTGGGTTTGAGTCTTTGGCTGCGCTACTCCAAGATCGGCCTGTTTGTGCGGGCTTCCAGTACCGACCCCACCACCACGGCCATGCAGGGCGTGAATACCGACGTGCTGAGCGCCGGTGTGGTGGGTCTGGGCACCGCGTTGGCCGGATTGGCCGGTGTGGTCGCAGCACCGTTCCTGTCCTTGTCACCGACCATGAGCAGCGACGTGATCATCGACTCCTTTGTGGTGGTGGTGATCGGCGGACTGGGCTCGCTGGCCGGTGCCTTTGTGGCGGCGATGGTGCTGGGGATGATCCAGGCGGTGGGTGCGGTGTATTTGCCGGACATTGCCGCCATGCTTCCCTTTGCGCTGATGATCGCCATCCTGATCTGGAAACCCGCCGGTCTGGCCGGAAGCCGTACTTAAGAAGGTAACCCAATGTCTATTCAACGAATCAGTCTGAGCACTGCCATTGCCCTGGGTGTGGGTGTGGCTGTAACCCTTGGCAGCTCGGCCAATCTGTTGTCCCTGCTGACCCAGGCCATCATCTCTGCCGTGTTTGCCATCGGTGTCGGTCTGCTGCTGCGCCAAAACGGCATGGTCAGTTTTGGCCACGCCTTGTTCTTTGGCTCTGCTGGCTACTTCATTGGCATCATGCTGCAACTCAAGGTGATGCCAGCCGAAGCTGCCATTCTGGTCACCCTGCTGGTCTTGACATTGACGGCCTTTGTCATGGGCCTGGTGATCGTTCGGGTGCCGGGTATAGCCTTTGGCATGTTGACACTGGCCATTGGCCAGATGTTCTACCTGACCGCCTCGCGTTCACGCGGCCTCACCGGCGGCGCAGATGGCATGAGCATTGACTGGCCCTCCACGTTATTTGGCGTACCGATGTCAATATTGGTCAAACCGGACAGGATGTTTTTGATCTCCTGGGTGACACTGGTGCTGGTGTTGCTGTTGCTGGCGCTGCTGCTGCGTACACGTTTTGGCAGCATCACCGAAGCCGTCCGCGACAACGAGGAACGCGCCAGGTTCATCGGCATCCGCACCTTGTGGCCAAGGGCGGCGGTCTATGCCTTGTCGGCCACCGTGTCCGGCATAGCCGGCTTGTTGTCTGCCCTGAACACGGGTTTTATCTCACCGGAAAACCTGCACTGGAGCCTGTCGGGTGTGACGCTGATGATGGTGGTGGTGGGCGGTTACAAGGTGTTGTGGGGCCCGGCCCTGGGCGCCGTGGTCTACTTTTTGGCGAAAGACATTCTGGGTCACTATGCCAACCACTGGATGACCATCTTCGGCATGATCTTGATTGCAGTCATCGTTTTTTCACCAACCGGCATTGCCGGGACTGTGGCGAAATTGGTCCGGGGGAAATCTCAACCCGGTACGTTGGTCAAGACTTTGGGGCACTGAATGAACACTTCAGATAACGAACTGGTGCTCGATGCACAGGATGTGGCCATCCACTACGGTGGGGTCAAGGCAGTCGATGGGGTGACATTAAGCCTGCATAAAGGCCAGATTCACGGGTTAATTGGCCCCAACGGCGCCGGCAAGTCGACCGTTATCGACGCCATTACCGGGCGGGTGCCGCTCACGCGTGGCAAGGTCTTGCTGGGTGGTATCGACGTGACCGAGCTGGGGCCAACGCAGCGCAGGCAACGTGGCTTGTCGCGCAGCTTCCAGCGCACCAGTATCTTTGCCCAGATGATGGTGCGTCAGCAGGTCGAACTGGCCTCCTACAAGATGGGCGTGGTCGACTCCGGTGCGGATGCAGATGCCATCCTGCAAGAGCTTGACCTGATGCACTTGACCCATGCCGTGGCCGCAGATTTAGGCTATGGCGAGCAACGCCGCCTCGACTTGGCGCTGGCACTGGTGGGTCGCCCGTCGGTGCTGCTGCTGGACGAACCCATGGCCGGTCTGTCGGTCAAGGAGTCGCACGATCTGGCGAAACACCTGCAGGCCCTAACCTCGCGCTGGGAGGTTTCGGTGCTGCTGGTCGAGCACGACATGGACGTGGTGTTTGGCATCTCTGATGTGGTGACGGTATTTGAATTGGGTCGCGTGATCGCCAATGGCGAGCCCGCCACCGTGCGGGCGGACCCCAGGGTGCGTACCGCTTATCTCGGGAGTGCAGCATGACAGTGTTATTGAAGCTTGAGCAGATCAACGCCTTTTATGGATCGGCACACATCCTGCATGACCTGGATTTGACGGTGAACACCGGCGAGCGGGTGGCGCTGGTGGGCCGCAACGGTGTCGGCAAAACCACCGTGGTCAACACCATTTTGGGGCTGGCGACGATGCGCAGTGGCCAGATTCACCTGGGTTCTTACGCACTCAAAAATCCGCGTCCCTACGTTGCGGCGCAGCACGGCGTCGTTGTGGTACCGCAAGGCCGGCGCATTGTGGCCAATTTGTCGGTTGAAGAGAACCTGCTGCTCGGCGCTGCGGTCGGGCGCAAAGGGCCATGGAACCTGCCCGAGATCTACAAGCTCTTTCCCATTCTGCAAGAGCGCGCCCACACCTCGGGCACGGCGCTCTCGGGCGGCCAGCAGCAGATGCTGGCGGTCGGGCGAGCCCTGATGGCCAACCCCAGTCTGATCCTGCTGGACGAACCCACCGAGGGTCTGGCCCCGGTGATTGTGGACCAGCTGGCCGACATCTTCAACCTGGTCGCAGCCCAAGGCACCGCCTTGTTGCTGATCGAGCAAAACATGAGCCTGGTGGTGCGTGTGGCCGAGCGATATTGCGCCATGGCCAAGGGCGCCGTGGTGGCACAAGGCCGGGTGGAGAACACCCGCGAGAGCCTGGTCGACCTGGAAAACCATGTGATGGTTTGACATTCTTTTTTTGTGTAAGTAGCGGTTGCCGGACCGATTCCGGCCATTCAATCTGGAGACAACAACATGTTCAAAATCAAACCCCTACAGCGCACCTTGATGGCACTGGCCCTTACCTCTGCCCTGCCATTCACGGCTTGGGCCCAGGGCAAGGAGCCGATCAAGGTCGGCCTGGTGTCGTCCAAGTCTGGCGTCTTCGCCGAGCAAGGCGGTGAAGTCATCAACGCCATCAAGTTCGCGATCGAAGAGGCCAATGCCAGGGGCGGTGTCGATGGCCGCAAGGTCGAGCTGTCCGAGGCTGATGACGAGAGCACGCCCGATGCCGGTCGCCGCGTCGCCGAGAAGCTGTCGCGCGACGGCTACAACCTGCTGATCGGCGCGGTGCCATCGTCAATCTCGCTGGCCATCATGCAAAACCTCGACCGCTGGGACGCCGCCTACTTTGTGCAGGCTTCCAAATCCGACAAGATCACCACCGACAGCTGCAAGGCGCGCGCCATCCGCACCAACCACTCGGACGCCATGGACATCGCCATGATCAAGGAGTGGGCCAAGACCATCAAGGGCAATACGTTTGCCACCCTCGGCGCCGACTACGTCTGGGGCCGGGATTCTGCCGAGTCGTTCAAGAAGGCCGTTGAAGCCCAGGGCAAGAAGGTGCCGCTGAGCCTGTACGTGCCACTGGGCACCAAGGACTTCTCGCCCTACCTGGCGCAACTCAAGGCGGCCAACGTGGACGCGATCTGGGTGGCCGAGGTGGGCCGTGACGCCATCGCTTTCATGAAGCAGTCGGCAGAATTCAACCTCAAGACCCCGCTGCTCACCCACGCCATGCTGTCAAACTTCATGATCAATGCGGTCGGCAAGTTTTACGAAGGTGTGCCGGGCAACCTGGGCTACTCGCCGGATCTGGACAACCCGCGCAACAAGGACTTTGTCAAGTCATTCAAGGCCAAGTTCAACCGTTTGCCGACCGACGTGGAAGGCCAGGCCTACAACGGCGTCCAGATCATGTTTGAAGGTGTGAAGCTGGCCAAAAGTGTCAAGCCGGCCGACGTGACCAACGCCTTGCGTCAGAACGTCACGCTCGACACCATCTACGGCAAGGTGGCTTTGCGTGCGGCGGACAACCAACTGGTGCTGCCCAATTACGTGGGTCGTGTCAAAACGGTGGACGGCGCGCTGCGCCAAGTGGTTGAGCAGACCTTTGATGCCTCCCTGACCCCACCGCCATCACCTTTGTGCAAGATGTAATTTGAGCTTGCGTCCTCCCGGGAGGGAGGACTTTTCCTGCATTGCTATTTTCAATCGGAGACCTTTCATGGCCCACGCAACATTCAACTGGCAAGATCCCTTTTTGCTTGATCAGCTACTCAGCGATGACGAACGCGCCGTGCGCGATGCGGCACGCGCCTACTGCCAGGATCGCCTCGCGCCACGGGTGCTGCAGGCATTCCGGCAAGAGAAAACCGATCCGGCCATTTTTCGCGAGATGGGGAAGCTGGGCTTGTTGGGTACCACCATTCCCGAAGCCTATGGTGGCGCCGGCATGAACTATGTCTGTTACGGGCTGGTGGCGCGTGAGGTCGAAGCTGTCGACTCCGGTTACCGCTCCATGATGAGTGTGCAGTCCTCTCTCGTCATGGTGCCCATCAATGAATTTGGTACCGAAGCGCAAAAACAGAAGTACCTGCCCAAACTCGCCACCGGCGAATACATTGGCTGCTTCGGCCTGACCGAGCCTAACCATGGCTCCGATCCGGGCAGCATGATCACGCGTGCCCGCAAAGTGCCGGGCGGCTACCGCCTCACGGGTGCCAAGATGTGGATCACCAACTCACCCATTGCGGACGTCTTTGTGGTCTGGGCCAAAGACGACGAGGGTGCAATTCGCGGCTTCGTGCTGGAAAAAGGCTCGCAGGGTTTGAGCGCACCCGCCATCCACGGCAAGGTAGGCTTGCGCGCCAGCATCACCGGCGAAATCGTGATGGAAGAAGTTTTCTGTCCGGAAGAAAACGCCTTCCCCGATGTGCGCGGACTCAAAGGCCCGTTTACCTGCCTGAATTCCGCCCGTTACGGCATTGCCTGGGGCGCCCTGGGTGCTGCCGAAGACTGCTTTCACCGCGCCCGTCAGTACGTGCTGGATCGCAAACAATTTGGCAAGCCGCTTGCTGCCAACCAGCTGGTGCAGAAAAAACTGGCCGACATGCTAACCGATATCTCACTCGGTTTGCAGGGCTGCCTGCGCTTGGGTCGCATGAAAGACGAAGGTACTGCGGCCGTGGAAATCACCTCAATTCTCAAACGCAACAGCTGTGGCAAGGCACTTGAAATCGCCCGCACCGCGCGCGACATGCTCGGTGGCAATGGCATCAGCGACGAGTTTGGCATTGCCCGCCACATGGTCAACCTCGAGGTCGTCAACACTTACGAAGGCACGCACGATGTGCATGCCCTCATTCTTGGCCGTGCCATCACCGGCATTGCCGCATTCTGACATTTCAGGAGTTTTGAAGATGAAAATTCTGGTCGCAGTCAAACGCGTGGTGGACTACAACGTGAAGGTCCGGGTGAAGACGGACAACACGGGAGTAGACACCGCCAACGTCAAAATGAGCATGAACCC
>NZ_JAMPYG010000031.1 GCF_023700745.1 Rhodoferax sp.
GAGGGCGGTCAGGCCATGGAGCACCAGGAGAGCTATCTCAAGGTGGTGTTTGGTTTCTTTGGCGTCACCGATGTGCGCATTGTGCGCGCCGAGGGTCTGGCCATGGGGGATGCGCCCAAGGCCGCTGCGTTGAGCGCCGCTCGTGCCGAGTTGGAGCTCGCTACGGTTTAAAACGCCTGCGCCATCGTCATCCCTGCGCAACCCTTACTTTCAGGAAGTTTTATCGTGCGTCGTCATTCATTGGTTCGTCTGCTCGCAGTTTTAGCCCTGGCTGCAGCCAGTCTGCTGGGTGTGCCGGCGCACGCTGAGGAGCAGACGGCAGATGCATTCATCCAGCACTTGTCCTCCGAGATGCTCCACAGCATCAAGACGGACCCTGCAACTCAGGCGGGCAATGTGCCGGCGATCATTGCGCTGGTGGATGCCAAGCTCATGCCGAGCGTGAATTTCAAACGCATGACTTCTTCCGCGGTGGGGCCGGGCTGGCGGCAAATGACGCCCGAACAGCAGAAGCGTCTGCAGGAAGAGTTCAAGATTCTGCTGGTACGCACGTATGCCGGTGCTTTGTCCCAGATTGGTGATGTGAGCATTGCCGTGCAGCCCCTGCGTGCGGCCACGGACGACAAGGAACTGGTCGTGCGGACCAAAGTCAAAGGGCGGGGTGATCCGATTCAGTTGGACTACAGGCTGGAAAAGGCTGCCGGTGAGGGAGGTAGCTGGAGAATTTACAACCTGAACATCATGGGTGTCTGGCTGGTGGAAACCTACCGCAGCCAGTTCGCGCAAGAAATCAATGTCAAGGGCGTGGATGGATTGATTGCAGCCCTGGCAGAACGCAACAGGTCGAATGCCAAAAAGGGTTGACCTGCAGCACAAGAGCGTGCGACCCATATTTGATGCCATTGATGTGCCAACGCGGTCTCGGATCATCTATCATTTGCCTGCCGGGCGCCGTCCGGTTTGAGTTTTGATGCCTGCTACCGACAACCCATCACTCGTTGAATTTCGCAACCTGAGCTTTGGCTACGGGGAACGCGCCGTGCTTGACGATGTCTCCCTGCGCATCCCCAGGGGCAGAGTCACAGCACTGATTGGTCCGATGGGTGGCGGCAAGACGACAACGCTGCGCCTGATGGGCGGCCAGAGCCGCGCATGGTCGGGACAAATGTTGTTTGATGGGCAGGATATTGGCCCGATGGATCAGCCACAACTCTACGCCGTCAGGCGGCGCATGGGCATGCTGTATCAGTTCGGTGCCTTGTTTGCCGACATGAGCGTCTTTGAGAATGTGGCCTTCCCGCTGCGGGAACATACCGATCTACCCGAGTCCCTGATCCGTGACATTGTCCTGATGAAGCTCAATGCGGTGGGCTTGCGCAACGCACGCGAGCTCATGCCCAGCGAAGTGTCGGGCGGCATGGCCAAGCGCATCGGCATTGCGCGCGCCATTGCGCTCGACCCGGAATTGGTGATGTACGACGAGCCGTTTTCCGGTCTCGATCCGATTTCGCTGCGTGTCGCAGCGAACCTGATTCGTCAACTGAATGACGCCATGGGCCTGACCAGCATTTTTGTTTCGCATGAGCTTCAACAAACCCTGGAGATTGCGGACCATGTGATCATCCTCGACAGTGGCAAGGTCGCGTTTCAGGGCTCGGTGAACGCGGTGCGCGAAAGCACCGATCCGCTGGTGTTCCAGTATGTCAATGAACTGCCGGACGGCCCGGTCAGGTTCCATTACCCGGCCGTCACGATGGAAGAAGATTTTGGTATTGCCAGCCACCGGGCGCCATGACCTGCCGGCACGGCGCGCGGTCCTGACTCTCTCTCTGGTGTGTCAAGTTGTAAGCTGGCTTGACACGGCAGCCTGATGCGGATTGAATCGGTCCCTTTGCAACCATCCCAAAGAGGCACCATGAAAATCTTCAAAAAACTTGTCTCCACTGGCCTGATCGTCTGCATGACCGCTGCCGGCCTGCCCTTCAGCGCCCAGGCCCGCATCGTGGCGACCGAAGAAATCACGGCTCCCGCTGCCAGTACCCTGAGCGCCAGCCGTGATACCGTGAACCAGTTCCTGGCGCGCGATGACGTTCGTCAGGCCATGCTTGGCCAGGGTGTCAGCGCCCAGGCTGCGCAGGAGCGCGTGGCGGCCATGTCTGACAGCGAGGTCGCCCAACTGGCTGGCCGCATCGACCAGGCCCCGGCGGGTGGCGATGTGTTGGGCATTTTGTTCACCGTGTTCATCGTGCTGCTGGTGACCGACATCATGGGCTTCACCAAGGTGTTTCCGTTCACACGATCGGTGCGATGACCGGTCGGCTGACCGTTCTGCGAGCCCCCGTTTTGACGGGGGTTTTCGTTTGGGTGGCGCTGCTGCTGAGTGGCTGCGCCACACCCCAGGTGGCCCTGCTGGATGCGCAGTGGCCGGCGGAAATTCCGGCGCAGGTCGCGTTGTCTCAGGTGCCGTTTTTTCCCCAGGAGGACTATGAATGCGGCCCGGCCGCGCTGGCCATGGTGGCGAATACAGCGGGTGTCAAGGTGACTCCTGAAGCGCTGGTGGATCAGGTTTACCTGCCGGGTCGCCAAGGCTCGCTACAGCCCGAAATGCTGGCGGCAACGCGTCGTCAGGGCTTGCTGGCGTACCCGTTGCAGCCAAAGATTGAAGATGTGCTGCGCGAAGTGGCGGCAGGCAACCCGGTGCTGGTGTTCCAGAATCTGTCGCTTTCAATCTACCCGGTTTGGCACTACGCCGTGGTGATGGGATTTGACCGGGAGCGCCAGGTGTTGCTGCTGCATTCCGGACGCACGGCGCGCATGGAAATCTCGCTGTCTGCTTTCGAGCGCACCTGGGCGCGCGGAAAATATTGGGCCATCCTGGCGCTGCAACCCGGGCAACTGCCAGCCACCGCCGAATCCCAGGCTTATACCGCCGCAGCCGCCACACTGGAGCGCACCGATGCGCGCGGTGCGCAGCGGGCTTTTGCCGCTGCGCTGCAGCGCTGGCCGGATGATCGCGCCGCCTTGCTGGGCGCCGGCAACAGCGCCTATGCGCTGGGGCAGCGCGAAACGGCTGAAAAGGCCTACCGCCAACTGGTGCGCAAGCACCCCGATTTTGCCGACGGCTGGAACAATCTGGCGCAAGTGCGCATGGAACTGGGGCGCCGCGCCGGGGCCAGCCAGGCCATCGCACGTGCGGTGGCACTGGGCGGTGGGCGTTTGCCGGACTACCTGACGCTGCAGGCGCAGATTGACAAAAAATAGGGCGCCAGCCCTGGCCGGCAAAGCGTAGGTGCTATTTGAAAATTACCGTTCGGTGACCATTGAGCAGCACCCGGTGTTCGCTGTGCCATTGGACGGCGCGGGCCAGCACCTGGCTTTCGGTGTCGCGGCCCAGCGCGGTTAAATCTTCCACCGTTTTGCTGTGATCGACACGCGCAACATCCTGCTCGATGATCGGTCCCTCGTCCAGATCCGCCGTCACATAGTGGGCGGTGGCGCCAATCAGTTTGACGCCCCGGTCATGCGCCTGGTAATAGGGCTTGGCACCCTTGAAGCTGGGCAGGAACGAGTGGTGGATGTTGATGGCGCGGCCCGACAGCTTGCGGCACAGGTCGTCTGACAAAATTTGCATGTAGCGCGCCAGCACCACCAGTTCGGCGCCTTCGGCGTCGATGATCTCGATCTGTTTGGCTTCCACCTGTGCCTTGGTGGCGGCGCTCACCGGCAGATGGTGAAACGGCACGTTGTAGCTGGCGGCCAGTTGGTAAAACTCGCGGTGGTTGGAGATGATGGCGCAAATGTCCAGCGGCAGCAGGCCGCTTTTCCAGCGGAATAGCAAGTCGTTGAGGCAATGACCTTCTTTGCTGACCATGATCACGGTGCGCATTTTTTGCGCCTGGGCGTGCAATTTCCATTGCATCTGGAAGGGAGCGGCAAAGTCGGCCAGCTGGGTTTTCAGCTCGTCAAAGCTGTGCTCGGCACAGGCAAACTGAACACGCATGAAAAACAGGCCGGTGTCGTTGTCGTTGAACTGCGCAGCTTCTTCGATGTTGCCGCTGCGCGCCAGCAAGAAGCCGGAAACAGCGTGCACCAGCCCCAGGCGGTCGGGGCAAGACAGGGTGAGGGTATAAACAGGATGCATAGGGGCGATATTGTCGCAGCCTTGTTTGATCACTCTTCGGGAAAAACCAAATGGATATCCAGGCATTACAAGAAAAATTGCGTGATTTCGCCGCTGCGCGCTGTTGGCAGCCCTTTCATACGCCCAAGAACCTCAGCACGGCGCTGCTGGTGGAGGCCGCCGAGCTGGCCGAGGTTTTCCAGTGGATGACGGCAGAAGAATCGCAGCTGGCCCATCTGGAACCGGTGATGAAGGAGCGTATTGCGGATGAAGTGGCCGACGTGTTGTTGTATCTGCTGCAAGTGGCCGACCAGTGCGCCATCGATATCCCCGCTGCCGTTGCCAACAAATTGGTCAAAAACGCCATCAAACACCCTGAGCCGGCGCGTGGATAATCCATCCTATGCGAATTCCCTTTACCAAAATGCAAGGTGCCGGCAACGACTTTGTGGTGCTCGATGAGACCCAAAGCCGCTTTGGCCTGAACGCCGCGCAGTACCGTTGGCTGGCTGACCGCCACTTTGGTGTGGGTGCCGACCAGATCCTGTCAGTGCGCCCGTCCCCGGCGCCGGGCATTGACTTTGAGTATGTCATCCACAACGCCGATGGCACCGAGGTGGAGCAGTGCGGCAACGGCGCACGTTGTTTTGCGCGCTATGTGCGCGATGCCGGCTTGACCCGCAACGACGCAATTCGGGTACAGACCAGGGGCGGTGTGATTGAGCCGGTACTTCAAGCCGATGGCCGCGTCACGGTCAACATGGGCGCGCCGGTGTTTGCGCTTGAACGCATTCCGTTCGCGCCAGGCCAGGTGGCGCCCGAGCCAAGCGGTTCATGGCAGCAGTGGCCGCTCCGGTTGGCCGCGCCGGCACACGGCACGGTGGTGCGGGTGGCGGTGCTGTCGATGGGCAACCCGCATGCGGTGCAGCTGGTGGACGATGTTGCTACCGCACCGGTGCTGCAGTTGGGCCCCTTGATTGAGCGACATCCGCTTTTCCCGAACCGGGTCAATGCCGGTTTCATGCAGGTGCTCAACCGCCGGCAGATCCGGCTGCGGGTGTTTGAACGCGGTGCCGGCGAGACACTGGCCTGCGGCTCGGGCGCTTGTGCCGCCGTGGTGGCGGGCATCCGGCTTGGTTTGCTCGATGCTGAGGTGGATGTCCAGACCCATGGCGGCGTGCTCACCATTGCCTGGGCGGGTGGTGCCGCACCGGTCATGATGACGGGTCCGGCGACCACCGTTTTTCATGGTGATATTGAAATTCCCAACGACTTCCCTAACGCGTCATGACCATGCCCAATTCAAACCTGCCCAGCGCCATCAACAACCCGATCACCGAAGACGACATTGCCAATTACCTGGCCAATACGCCGGATTTTTTTGAGCGCCACGCCGAGATGCTGGCGGCCGTGCAGCTGACCAACCCGCACAGTCAGCGCGCCGTGAGCCTGCAGGAGCGCCAAGCCAACCTGTTGCGTGAAAAAATCAAGATGCTGGAGCTGCGCATCATGGACATGATTCGCAACGTCAACGACAACATGGTGCTGTCGGACAAGCTGCTGCAGTGGGCGCGCACGCTGTTTTTGAACACCGATCCTGCCGTGTTGCCCGCGCTGATGGCCGACGAGTTGGCGGACCAGTTCGCTGTGCCCCAGGTCGGCATCAAGGTCTGGGGCGTGGACGCCGCCTATGCCGGCGAGGCGTTTGCGCAGGGGGTCAGCGACGATGCCAAGGTATTTGCCAGTTCCCTGACCGAGCCTTTCTGCGGTGTCAACACGGGTCTGGAGGCCATTCATTGGCTACCCGACCCCAAGGCGGCAGCCTCGCTGGCCATTTTGCCGCTGCGCGCCGGCCCGATCGGCAGTGCCGCGCCGGCGTTTGGCCTGCTGGTGCTGGCCTCACCCGATGCCCAGCGCTTCAACAGCACCATGGGCACCGAATTTCTGGCCCGCGTTGCCGAACTTGCCAGCGCTGCGCTGTCGCCGTTGCGTTAACCCGAACCCGAACCCGTTTGCGACCCCCGTCATTGCGAGCGTAAGGTGGCAAGCCATGACTCTCTCGATGGCCCGCTGGCGAGTCAGCCCGGACCAGCATTGGTCCAGCGTTATCTGGACCATGTGCGTTTTGAGAAACGCCTGGCAGCGCGCACCGTCGCGCTTTATACCCTGGACCTGGAAAAACTGGCGACCCATGCGGTGCAGGCTGATGTCAGCTTGACCGCGGTGGAGGCCGGCCACATCCGGCGCTGGGTCGCGCAAATGCACAACGGGGGCCGCAGCGGGCGGGGTATTGCGCTGATTTTGTCGGGCTGGCGCGGGTTTTATAGTTGGCTTGGGCGTGAGGGGCTGGTGGCCAGCAACCCGGTGTGCGACGTGCGGGCGCCCAAGGCGGCCAAACCCCTGCCCAAGGCACTGAGTGTGGACGATGCCGTGCAAATGGCGAGTTTTGAAGGCAATGGCAAGGATCCCTGGCTGGACGCGCGTGACGCAGCCATGGTTGAACTGCTGTACGGTAGCGGCTTGCGGGTGGCTGAGTTGACCAGCCTCGATGTCCAGGCCAGCGATGGCGCGTGCGGCTGGGTCGACCTGCAGGCGGGCGAAGCGCATGTGCTGGGCAAGGGCAGCAAGCGGCGCATTGTGCCGGTGGGCACCAAGGCCGTGCAGGCGCTGCAGGCGTGGCTGCTGGTGCGCGCCAAGGCTTTACCTGCGTTGCAGAGTCCGGCCGTGCCGGGTGCGACGCCCCATGCGGCATTGTTCATCGGTCGCAACGGCACCCGGCTTACCACGCAGTCGATCTGGCAACGCGTGCGTCAGCGCAGTTTGCAGGCCGGGCTGGCGGCACCGGTGCATCCGCACATGCTGCGGCATTCGTTCGCCAGCCACGTGCTGCAGTCGAGCAGCGACCTTCGCGGCGTGCAGGAACTGCTGGGCCACGCCAACATCAGCACCACGCAAATTTACACCCGGCTCGATTTTCAGCACCTGGCCAAGGCCTATGATGCAGCCCATCCGCGTGCCCACATAAAAACCGGCGGCTCAAGTGGTTCAAAATAGGGTTTGGTGACAATTTTTCTCAATAGGTGACTTATGCAAAAGCAAATCAATGTGGTGCTGGACAAAGGCGTCGAATTTTCTTTTCATGTGCCCGATGGGGCGCCGCTGGGGCATGATGCCGCGCGTGCCTGGCTGGATCACCAGTTCACCGCGCTCGACTGCGAGCCCTTGCGCGCCAGTGGCAAAGTGCTCACCGCCGACAAGGTGCTGGTGGTGACCCAGGCGGCGGGTGCGGCGCTGCTGCGCGATGCCAAGTGGTCGACCGACTATGTGGCCGCGGTCAGTGCGGCGCTGGGCAAGCCGACGATCCGCGTCGATGTGCCGGCGATGGCGATCACCTATTGAAAACCGTTCGCCTGCGCGCCGGCAAAGAGCGTTCGCTGCTGCGCCGCCATCCGTGGATTTTTGAATCGGCCATCGCAAAAGGCAGTGGCGATGCCGGCGAAACCGTGCGCATCGAGTCGGACCAGGGCCAGTTCCTGGGCTGGGCCGCTTTCAGTCCGGCCTCCAAAATTCGCGCCCGGGTCTGGAGCTTCGATGAGACGCAGCGCATTGATGCGGCGTTTTTCGTTGCCGTCTGTGCCCGTGCCGTCAAGGCCAGAACCCGCTTTGACATCAACAGCAACGCCATGCGGCTGGTGCACGGCGAGTCCGACGGCCTGCCCGGGCTGATTGTCGACCGCTACGGCGACACGCTGGTGGCACAGTTCACCTCCAGCGGTGCGGAGCGCTGGAAAGACGTGATCGCCGATGCGTTGCTGGCTGCGACGGGACTCACCAAACTCTATGAGCGCAGCGATGCCAGCAGCCGCGCGCTGGAAGGCTTGCCCGAGACCACCGGCTGGCTGCGCGGCCAGGGCGGGGTGGAGCTGATCCTGCAGGAGCACGACTGGCAGCTTGCGGTCAATATTGCCGACGGCCATAAAACCGGCTTTTACCTGGACCAGCGCGACAGCCGCAAGCGTTTCTGCGACTATGCCCGTCGCCTCAAATTCGAGCGGGTACTGAACTGCTACTGCTACACCGGTGGTTTCACGGTGGCGGCCCTCACCGGCGGCGCAGCCCACGTGACGTCCATTGATTCATCAGGCCCGGCGCTGGAAAAAGCGGCCGCCAATGTGGCCTTGAATGGCTTTGCCGCCAGTCGCGCCACGTTCATGGATGCCGACGTCAATGTTTTTCTGCGCCAATGCATCGAACAGGGCCGCAGTTTTGATGCCATCGTCCTCGATCCGCCCAAGTTTGCGCCCACCGTGGCCCATGCTGAACGCGCCGCGCGGGCCTACAAAGACATCAACCGGCTGGCTTTCAAGCTGCTTGAGCCGGGTGGGGTCTTGTTCACCTACAGTTGCTCGGGCGGCATCAATGCCGATTTGTTTCACAAAATTGTGGCCTCGGCGGGTTGCGATGCCGGCGTTGACGGTTATATCCATGAGCGCATGGGCGGCGCACCGGATCACCCGATGACGGTCAATTTCCCGGAAGGTGAATACCTTAAGGGATTGGTGGTGATGCGCAAATGAGTTTCAGCCCGGGGTCGTTACACTCGCTCCCTTTCGATATGCCTTGCTATGAGCCTTATTCCTGCCACCATCCTCACCGGTTTTCTCGGCTCCGGTAAAACCACGCTGCTCAA
>NZ_JAMPYG010000008.1 GCF_023700745.1 Rhodoferax sp.
CTTTCGAGCAACTCATAAATTGGAATCGACGTGAATATCATCTCTGACTTTCACATCTTTTTTACTTCATGAGCGTTTGTTAGTCAATTAAGACTAAGTTCCGAAGAACTTGGTAATTACCTTCAAACGCCCACGCTTATCGGCTGTATGTTTTTAATGATCTCAAAGCAGCTTTCACACTACTTCTTTTTTGCTTCACTGTGATCAGCGAAGCCTTGTATTCTAGCACGCCTTTTTTGCGTTTTTCTTAGAAATTTTTAGGATTTCTAAGAAAAACTTTGCTTGCTTGGATCTGGAAAGCAAAAGCCAACTGATTGACATTGCACTGTGCGACTAAGTATCCGAGCCATAGATGATACCACTTATAACTTTCGATTTTCAATAAATTTCTACTGCCAGATACGTAAATCACCTTCACCCTCATGGGCACTGCCCACCAACTGGAACCCCGGGAGGCGAGGCACTTGCAATGATTGAAGTACAGCCGATATCTGTCTTACCTGAGCGAGAGATGACGTTGCGTGCTTTGAGAAGATGGATCGACAGCGAGTCAGTTATGCCACCAACCCCAGCCGTTGGCAAATCTCAAGCGCGGCGGCACTCTGATTCATGCTGTAAAAATGCAGGCCGGGTGCACCCCCTGCGCGGAGCTGCTCACACAAATCCGTCACGACATCCAGACCAAAGGCCTTGATCGATGCAGTGTCGTCGCCAAACCCCTGTAAACGCAGTCGTATCCAGCGCGGAATCTCGGCGCCGCAGGCGTCACTGAAGCGCATCAACTGCGAGGAACTGGCAATTGGCATGATGCCTGGCACCACGGGAATTTGCACACCCAGCGCATCCGCATCCTCGACAAACCGGAAATAGGCATCTGAGTTATAAAAATACTGGGTAATGGCCGAGTTGGCTCCGGCCTCCACCTTGACGGCAAAGGCCTTCAAGTCACTCTCGGGTGATCTGGCTTGCGGATGGATTTCGGGATAGGCTGCCACTTCAATGTGAAAGTCATCCGACATCTCTGCGCGAATGAACGCGACTAAATCGCTGGCGTAATGGAACTCGCCACCCGTACCATAACCACTCGGCAGGTCACCTCGCAAGGCCACTAGACGCTTAACGCCCATGGCTTTCAGTGTGGCCAGTTGCCCTCGCACCCGCTCACGCGTGGCACCGATGCAGGAAAAATGCGAGGCGGCATTCACCCCCTCACTCAGAATGTCTCGCACTGTGCTGAACGTGCCCTCCTGGGTAGAGCCCCCAGCGCCAAAAGTCACCGAGCAAAACTCGGGTTTTAACGCATAAAGCTGGTGGCGCACGATGCGCAGCTTCTCGACACCCTCAGGCGTTTTGGGCGGGAAAAACTCAATACTGACGGGGAAACGTGAGGTTGAAGTCATAACAGTGGTTTAAAGTATTGGGGACAGATCTGTCGCACTTGGCAGCGCTACGGCCTGTCCCACAAAGTTGCAGCAATGAAAAACTCGCGGTTGCCATCCCCCCCGGTGATCGGTGAGTCAAACCAATGGGTCACCTTCAAATCCAGTTCGGCACAGGCCTCACGCAGGCGCAGCTCAACGATGCGGTACATATCAGCGTCTTTCACTATGCCGCCCTTGCCGACCTGGCCCGGCTGCAATTCAAACTGGGGTTTGACCAATGACAACAAGGTGCCACCGACTTTGAGAAGCGGCACCACCGCCGGCAACACAAGTGTCTGAGAGATGAACGACAGGTCGGTCACAATCAAATCGAACTCGGGGATAAAACCAAGAGCAGCACCCTCCTCTGATTCTTCCAGGTCAAACTGGCCTTCAGTCCCGGTACTTTCTTCGTAGGCAGCCACCAGGTCTGAAGTCTCCAGGGCACGCGCATTGACACCCTCAACACACAACACCCGTGGATCTGCGTGCAGTTTGGGGTGCAACTGGGCACTGCCTACATCCACACCCACCACAAAAGCCGACCCGTGCTGCAGCAGGCAATCGGTAAAGCCGCCTGTGCTTTGGCCCACATCGAGGCATTGAAAACCGGAAACAGACAGACCCACGTGCTTCAGTGCCGCCTCCAGTTTGAGGCCACCGCGTGACACGTAACGCGCCTCCGCATCGTCAAGCAGGCGCACTGGCGCATCTTCTCGCACATCGTCACCATTCTTGACCACACGTCGCCAAGCGTCACCGTGTTGCCATTCCACGCCTCCGGCAATCAGGCGCTGGGCTTGAGAGCGGGTGCTGGCCAAGCCACGCTGCACCAGCAGTTGGTCAATGCGCATGGGATCCTTAGTAACGGTAAGAGTCAGCTTTGTATGGGCCGGCCTTGCTCACACCAATGTAGGCAGCTTGCTCATCGGTCAATTCGGACAGTTGTACACCCACCTTTTTCAAATGCAGACGCGCCACTTTTTCATCCAGATGCTTGGGCAGCACATAGACCTGCCCGACTTGGTAGCTCTTGGGTTTGGTGAACAGCTCGATCTGCGCGATGGTCTGGTTGGCGAAACTGGAGCTCATGACAAAGCTCGGGTGGCCGGTGCCGCAACCCAGGTTGACCAGGCGGCCCTTGGCCAACAGGATGATGCGCTTGGCAGGTGTTTTGCCCTTGGCAGGGAAGATCACATGATCCACCTGGGGCTTGATTTCTTCCCACTTGCACTTGGACAGCGATGCCACGTCGATTTCATTGTCGAAATGGCCAATATTGCAGACGATGGCCTGGTCTTTCATGGCCGCCATATGCTTGTAGTTAATGACATTAAGGTTACCGGTCGCCGTCACAAAAATATCACATTTGTCAGCTGCATATTCCATGGTGACCACTTTGAAGCCCTCCATGGCCGCTTGCAGCGCGTTGATCGGATCGATCTCGGTCACCCACACCTGTGCAGACAGGGCGCGCAAAGCCTGGGCGCAGCCTTTGCCCACATCACCGTAGCCTGCCACCACGGCCACTTTGCCGGCAATCATGACGTCGGTGGCGCGCTTGATGCCGTCCACCAGCGACTCACGGCAGCCGTACAGGTTGTCAAACTTGCTTTTGGTCACCGAGTCATTCACATTGATGGCACGCAGCATCAGCTCACCCTTGGCCGACATCTCGTTCAGGCGATGCACGCCGGTGGTGGTTTCTTCGGTCACACCAATGATGTGCTTGATGCGGCGGCTGTACCAGGTGGGGTCAACAGCCAACTTGGCCTTGATGGCGGCATACAGGCAGGTTTCTTCTTCGCTGCCCGGGTTGTCGAGCAGCTTGGGGTTCTTCTCGGCCCTGGTGCCCAGGTGCATCAGCAGCGTGGCGTCGCCGCCGTCGTCCAGAATCATGTTGGGGCCTTCTGCCGCCGTCCCTTTTTTGCCGCCAAATTCAAAAATGCGGTGGGTGTAGTCCCAATAGTCGCTGAGCGACTCGCCCTTGTAGGCAAACACTGGCGTGCCGGCAGCCACCAAGGCAGCGGCGGCGTGGTCCTGGGTTGAGTAGATGTTGCACGAAGCCCAGCGCACTTGTGCGCCCAAGGCCTGCAGTGTTTCCACCAGCACAGCGGTCTGGATCGTCATGTGCAGGCTGCCGGTGATGCGCGCGCCTTTGAGCGGCTGCTCTTTGGCAAATTCTTCGCGAATGGCCATCAGGCCGGGCATTTCGGTCTCGGCAATATTCAGTTCTTTACGACCCCAGTCGGCCAGGCCAATGTCGGCGATGATGAAGTCGGCAGGTTTGGCAGTTTTTGATACAACGCTCATGGTTCACTCCAAAAGTTGATGATTCAACCACGGGGATGGCAAGCAAACTTGGGATAAGTCTCACCTCACATGACCCGTGGGTGAGCGCCGTTATGAAACGCCAGGCAGGACAGCCACAGCGGGTACCGAGCCTCACTCAGCGCCAGGTTTTTGCCCTTGGCGTGAGCTGCAACGCTCCTCGGAATGGGGGCAATTATAGAGATGCGCCAATATCCGTATGTGAATTGTGATGGCAGCCTAGCAAAGCTAGCCTCGCATTGGCGTGCAAAATAGCGGTTCGTCTTCATTTGTCCACGCCCCAAGGAACCCACTTGAACGTTTCTGCCACGCCACTATCAGCTACCCCTGCGGAGCAAATCAACGCCCATCTGCTGCACACCGTTGGCGTGGCTCCAGACCGCGCCTCAGCCTGCGACCTGATGCAGGCCACTGCCGAGGTAGCACGCGCCCAACTCTCCAGGCGCTGGGTTGCCACGCAGGCGCAGGAACGGACGCAAAAGGCACGTCGCGTGATCTATCTGTCGATGGAATTCTTGATGGGGCGCACCCTTTCAAATGCCTTAGCCGCACTTGACCTGACCGACGGTGCCGCCAAGGGCTTGGCACAACACGCCCAAAAGCTAGAAGAAATTGCCAGCCTTGAACCCGACGCAGCCCTGGGCAACGGCGGCCTGGGGCGCCTGGCCGCCTGCTTTCTGGATTCCATGGCCACCTTGGGGCTACCCTCGTTTGGCTACGGCATTCGCTACGAATACGGCATGTTTGCCCAGGAAATTCAAAATGGCAGCCAGATTGAATACCCGGACTCCTGGCTCAAGGACGGCACGCCGTGGGAATTCCCACGGCCCGACCTGACGTACCCGGTTCGTTTTGGCGGCTGGGTCACGCACGAACACGACAAGGCAACATGGCAACACGCCGGAGAAGTGGCAGCCAAGGCCTACGACATGGTGGTACCGGGCCATGGCACCGAGAAAACAAGCACGCTGCGTTTGTGGAAAGCGGTCGCACCCGAGCACATCGACCTGGGTGCTTTCAACACCGGTGACTATGCACGCGCCGCATGCGCCAAGAATGAATACGAAAACATCTCCTGGGTGCTGTACCCCAACGACAGCACGCCCGCCGGCCGTGAATTGCGCCTCAAACAGGAGTATTTCTTTGTCGCCGCCTCCATGCAGGACCTGGTGAAACGCCACCTGGAAGAACACCCCTTGCTGGACAACCTGGCCGAGCACGTGGCGATTCACCTTAACGACACCCATCCTGCCATTGGTGTGGCCGAGTTGATGCGCATTTTGTGCGATGAACATGCGTTTGACTGGGACCGGGCCTGGGCCTTGTGCGGCAGAACGTTTTCGTACACCAACCACACCTTGATGCCCGAAGCGCTGGAAACCTGGCCCGTGTCGCTGATGCAGCATGTGCTGCCGCGGCACCTGGAAATCATTTTCCGCATCAACAAGGAATTCCTGGACCATGCGGCGCGCTTCCGCCCAGGTGACCATGAATTTCTGAAGCGCTTATCGCTCATCGACGAAGACGGCGAGCGCCGCGTGCGCATGGCCCACTTGTCGGTGGTGGGCAGCCACCAGGTCAATGGCGTGTCGGCCCTCCACTCCGATCTGTTGGTGCATACCATTTTTGCTGACTTCGCGGCACTTTGGCCCACGCGTTTTACCAACATGACCAATGGTGTCACGCCCCGGCGCTGGCTGGCACAGGCCAATCCAGGACTGTCCAGCCTGCTGGATGAGACCCTCGGAAAGGCATGGCGAAACGACCTCAGCCAATTGAAACGACTGGAAGACCGGTTGGAGGACCATGAATTTTCGAACGCCTTCATGGCGATCAAGCACGCAAACAAGGTGCGTCTGGCGCACTTGATTGAAAAAACCACGGGCATCACTGTGAACCCTGACAGTCTTTTTGACGTGCAGGTGAAGCGCATTCACGAATACAAACGCCAGTTGCTCAATGTGCTGCACGTGGTTGGCCGTTACCAGGCCATTCTGGCCGAACCAGATGCCCCCTGGGTCCCGCGCACGGTCATTTTTGCAGGCAAGGCGGCATCGAGCTACCAAGCTGCCAAATCAATCATCCGGCTGATTCATGATGTCGGCCTGACCATCAACAACGACCCCCGCATAGGCGACAAACTCAAGCTGGTGTTCATCCCCAACTATGGCGTGTCGGTCGCTGAAATCATCATGCCCGGGGCGGATTTGTCAGAGCAAATTTCTACCGCAGGCACCGAGGCCTCGGGCACTGGCAACATGAAGCTGGCGCTCAACGGCGCCCTGACCATTGGCACCGACGACGGTGCCAACATTGAGATCCGACAAACCGTGGGTGACGAGAATATTTTCATCTTTGGTCTGAAAACCCCGGAAGTACGAGATCTGCGGGTCGCGGGCTACCACCCCTTGAACTATTACGACAAGAACCCTGCGCTCAAGGAGGTGCTTGACGCCATCAGCGGCGGCCAGTTCTCGCCGGACGAGCCCAGCCGCTACAGCGCGCTGATCAACTCACTGGTCTGGGGCGGCGACCATTACATGCTGCTGGCCGACTACGCCTCCTATGTCAGCACCCAGGCGCAGGTGGATGCGCTCTACCGCCAGCCCCACCAATGGTGCCAGCGCGCCATTCGCAACGTGGCCGGCATGGGGGTATTTTCATCGGACCGTACCATTGCCGAGTACGCCAGTGACATCTGGCATGTGTCAAGTTTGACCTCCTGATGCCCAACACCCCATCCAGAAAAACCACCATGCTGTCACGCCACGACATTGAGTTGATTTGCAACGCCAGCCATGGTGACCCTTTTTCGGTACTGGGTCCACACCAGGTATCGCCAATGCGATGCAGCGTGCGGTGTTTCATGCCAAACGCTACCCAGGTTCACGTGATTTCACCAGAAGGCAAATCACTGACCACGCTGGGGCCACGCCACGGGACTGATTTCTTTGAAGGCAGCGTGCCAATGACGGTTGGTGATGCCTACCAGTTACAGGTGCAATGGGAAAGTGGCCAGAGCAGCACCCTCGAGGACCCCTACCGCTTCCCATTGGTGCTCGGTGAGATGGACCTCTGGCTACTGGGCGAAGGCTCCCATTTGCGCCCGTTTGAAGTGCTGGGCGCACACCCGAGCACCCTGTTGGGCGTGGACGGCACGCGCTTCGCCGTATGGGCACCCAATGCTTCGCGCGTCAGCGTGGTGGGCGACTTCAACCATTGGGATGGCCGCCGTCACCCGATGCGCTTGCGACGTGAATGCGGTGTGTGGGAGCTATTTTTGCCCGGCGTATGCACGGGCGCTCTTTACAAATTTGAAATCCGCACACAAAGCGGCGAAGTCTTGCCGGCACGCTCCGACCCCTACGCCCTACAAGCGGAACTGCGGCCAGCCACCGCCAGCAAAGTGCGTCAATTGCCCCAGAAAATAGCACCGTCGGATCAACGCAAACAGGCCAACGCACTCGACGCTCCGGTCAGCATTTACGAGGTGCACCTGGGCTCGTGGCGACGGACGACTGAAGACGGCAACCGGTGGCTGACCTGGGACGAGCTGGCCGACACCCTGATCCCCTACGCGCAGGACATGGGATTCACCCACCTGGAGTTGATGCCGGTGAGCGAGCACCCATTTGACGGCTCCTGGGGCTACCAGCCCATTGGCCTGTACGCACCTACCTCCCGCTTCGGTGACGCCGATGGTTTTGGCCGCCTGGTGACGCGCTGCCATGCAGCAGGCATCGGGCTGATTCTGGATTGGGTACCCGCGCATTTTCCGTCTGACGCCCATGGGCTGGCCAACTTTGACGGCACCCACCTATACGAGTACGCCGACCCGCGCGAAGGCTTCCATCAGGACTGGAACACCCTCATCTACAACCTGGGACGCACCGAGGTCAGCAACTTTCTGGTGGGCAATGCGCTCTACTGGCTGGAGCGCTTTGGCGTCGATGGTCTGCGCGTCGATGCCGTGGCCTCCATGCTCTACCGCGACTACAGCCGCAAAGCAGGTGAATGGATACCCAATGTGTTTGGCGGGCGTGAAAACCTGGAGGCCATTGCCTTCCTTAAACGTGTCAATGAGGTGGTGGGAGTGGAGTGTCCGCAGGCCATCACACTGGCCGAAGAGTCCACCGCCTACCCCGCCGTGTCGCGCCCCACCTACGCGGGCGGCCTGGGCTTTCATTACAAGTGGAACATGGGCTGGATGCACGACACCCTGAGTTACATGGCGCGCGACCCCATTTACCGCCAACACCATCAGGGCGAAATGAGCTTCAGCCTGGTGTACGCCTTCAATGAAAACTTTGTACTGCCGATTTCGCACGATGAAGTGGTACACGGTAAAGGCTCGCTGCTGACCAAAATGCCCGGTGACCGCTGGCAGCAACTGGCCAATGTGCGCGCTTTTTTGGGCTACATGTTTGGTCATCCCGGCAAAAAATTGCTGTTCATGGGCTGCGAATTTGCCCAGGAACGTGAGTGGAACCATGACCAGAGCCTGGACTGGCATCTCTTGGGCAACCCAGCGCATGCCGGTGTGCAGCACCTGGTGCGCGACCTCAACACGCTGTACCGCGCCACGCCCGCGCTCTACCAACAGGACTTTGTACCGGCAGGCTTTGAATGGATTGAACACAGCGACGCCGCGCACTCGGTACTGGGCTTTGCCCGCCACGGGCTCGACGCCAGCACCTTCACGGTGGTGGTGTGCAACTTCACGCCGCAAGTCTGGCAAGGCTACCGTCTGGGCGTGCCACAGCCGGGTCGCTACCGCGAGGTGCTCAACACCGACTCCGCCCATTACGGCGGCAGCAATGTCGGCACCCCGCTGGGCAGCGCCACGACCGAATCCATCCCATGGCATGGCAAGCCGTGGTCCGTCCTGCTGACGCTGCCCCCCCTGGCCACGGTATTTTTCGAATGGACCGCCTGATCGCCCATGGCCTGCAGGCCGGCCACCCCTGGCCGATGGGTGCCCATTTTGATGGCCACGGGGTCAACTTTGCGGTGTTTTCAACACACGCCCAGGCCATGGAACTGTGCCTGTTCGACGCCGAGGGCAAGCAGGAGCTGGCGCGCATGCCGTTGCCGTGCCATACCGTCGACGTCTGGCACGGCTACCTGCCGGGCGCACAACCCGGGCTGGTCTATGGCCTGCGCGCTCATGGCCCCTGGTGGCCCGACAAGGGACACCGGTTTGACGCCAGCAAACTGCTGCTGGATCCTTATGCGCGAGAGATCGTGGGCCAATTCGACTGGCGCGACGAACATTTCACGCCTGACCGCCATTTCCCAGGACACAAGCGCAGTCATGACAACGCCGCACTGGCGCTCAAGGCGCGCGTCACGCAGGACTCGTTTGACTGGGGTGATGACAGCACCCCAGACATTTCCCTGACCGACACCGTGCTTTATGAATGTCATGTCAAGGGTTTCTCCAAACTCAACCCGCAGCTACCACCTGAACTGCGGGGCAGTTACGCGGGGCTGGGCCACCCGGCTTCCATCAACCATCTCAAGGGCCTGGGTGTGACCGCGGTCAGCCTGTTGCCGGTGCAATACAGCCTCAGCGAAGAACGCCTGATCAGCCAGAGGCTCTCCAATTACTGGGGCTACAACACCCTCGGCTTTTTCTGCATCAACCCGCAGCTGGCCAGCAACCAGGACGGCAAGTCCGCACGCGATGAGTTCCGCACCATGGTGCGTGCGCTGCACCAGGCCGGTCTCGAGGTGATTCTGGACGTGGTCTACAACCACACCGCAGAAGCCGATGCGTCCGGACCGACCATCAGCTTTCGTGGGCTCGACAACGCCAGCTACTACCGCTTGTCTACCCATGACCCCAGCCACTATGAGAACTACAGTGGCTGTGGCAATACCCTGAACCTGAGCCAGCCCAAGGTACTGCAAATGGTGATGGACAGTTTGCGCTATTGGGTTGAAGACATGCACGTCGATGGTTTCCGTTTTGATCTGGCACCCGTGCTGGGCCGCACCGACACTGGCTTCAGTGCCCAGGCCGCATTTTTTGTGGCGATGGCACAAGACCCGGTGCTGTCACGCGTCAAGATGATCGCCGAGCCCTGGGACACCGGGCCAGGTGGCTACCAGGTAGGCGGCTTTCCGCGCGGCTGGCTGGAATGGAACGACAAGTTCAGGGACTGCATGCGACGATTCTGGGTTCAAGGCGCAGCCGCTGGCGATGCAATGCCCTCGGGCTGCACGCGCGGCGACTTTGCCATGCGCCTGTGTGGCTCATCTGACCTGTACCAGGAGCGCCGCCGCGCGCCGGCCAAGTCGGTGAACTATGTGGTCTCACACGACGGCTTTACCCTGCACGATCTCGTGAGCTACAACCAGCGTCACAACCAGGCCAACGGTGAAAACAACCGCGACGGCCACCATGACAACCTGAGCTTCAACTGCGGCATCGAAGGTCCCACCGATGACCCCATGGTGACGGTACTGCGCGGACGCTTGCAGCGCGTGCTGCTGGCCAATACGCTGCTTGCCCAGGGCACACCCATGCTGTGCGCCGGCGACGAATTCGGTCATACCCAAGACGGCAACAACAACCCTTACTGCCAGGACAACGCCACCACCTGGATCGACTGGTCAGCGCCAGACGCCGATTTGCTGGCTTTCACCCAGCACCTGGTTGCGCTCAGGCATGAACTACAGCCTTTTGCCAACCAGTGGTACACCGGCATCGCCGATGCCAACGGACTCCATGACGTGTCCTGGTGGAACGCTGACGGCAGCGCGCTACAGCATGAGGCCTGGCACCATCCCACCGGCCGCACCCTGGCTTGCCTCATCGGCAAACCCGGGCGCAGCGCCACCCCCTTGCTGCTGCTGTTCAATGCCGGTGCCATGCGTGAAACGTTTGTGCTGCCGACCGGTCAATGGCAAGCCCGGCTCGACACCAGCCACCGGCACGGGAAGCCCGAACGCCAGGACACGGCGGGCATGAACCTGCCCGTGGCAGCGCACAGCCTGGTGCTGCTACAACAGACCTCGACCTCATCTGCCCCGGTGAAACCTCTCCGCCCGGCGCCAGAAAACGCATCGCATCACGGCTAAAACCGCAGCCGGTCAAACCCGGTACGACCACTGGCGGCGGTGATCTGCCCCAGCTGCTGTGCCAGCTCAGGCCCCACCCAGTCCCATGAAAAACGCCACGACCAGCAGCCCATGGTGCCAGGCTTGTTCATGCGGTGCTGGCTCCCCAGACCCAGCACATCCTGGAACTGGCACAGCGACAAACGCGCCACAGAGAAGCTCGCGGCACGCACCATCGCCCAATGCACCTCCTGCCCGTCGATGCCCAGGTAGTGCGTGGCAAAGGCCCGTTCATGCGGGCTGCAACTGGCCCACCAGCCGGGCACGGTGTCGTTGTCATGGGTGCCGGTGTAAACCACCGTATTGGGTTCGAAGTTGTGCGGCAAAAAGGCGTTGCCGGCATCGCCTGAAAAAGCAAATTGCAGCACCCGCATGCCGGGGAAACCGGTGCGCTCGCGCAACACGCTGACCTCAAGGGTGATGATGCCCAGGTCTTCGGCAATGATCGGCAAATCACCCAGTGCCAGGGCCAGCGCCTTGAACAAGGCCTCACCCGGACCCGGCTGCCAGCGGCCTCTGACAGCATTGGGCTCACTGGCCGGGATTTCCCAATAATCGACAAACCCCCGAAAGTGGTCAATGCGCACCACGTCAGCCAAATGCAGTTGCCGGCGCACCCGCTCAATCCACCAGCGGTAGCCATCACGCGCCATGGCAGCCCAGTTGTAGAGTGGGTTGCCCCAGCGCTGGCCGGTATCCGAAAAAAAGTCGGGCGGTACACCCGCCACCACGCGCGGTTGACCCGTGGCATCGAGTTCGTAGAGGTCGGGCCGGGCCCAGCAGTCGGCGCTGTGGTGCGCTACAAAAATCGGCAGGTCGCCCACCAGTCGCACGCCCTTGCTGTGGGCGTAGCTTTTAACGGCCTGCCACTGCAACTCGAACTGCCATTGCACAAAGCACCAGAAATCGATCTCGTGCGCATGACTGGTGCGTGCCCCGGCCAGCGCCATGGCGTCGCGCCGGGCCAGTGCGGGCGGCCATTCGGGCCACAATGCGGGACTGTGGGCCTGGTCCAGCGCCATGAACAGGGCGTAATCCTCCAGCCAGGCTTGTTGACTCAAAGCCCAGGCGGCCAGCTCAGACTTCTCTTGCGCTGTCGCATGCAGCTCGAACCCGGCAAAGGCCTCACGCAGTTTTTGCAGCCGCCAGGGCGTCACCACGGCATAGTCAACCCGCTCATGGCTCCAATCGGTCAGCAAACTTTGGGCATCGAGCCAACCACGCTGCACCAAAGGCTCCAACGCCACCAGCAGGGGGTTGCCGGCAAACGCCGAGCTACCCATATAAGGCGAATCACCCGGCCCCACGGGGCCCAGCGGCAGCGTTTGCCAAAGCGCCTGCCCCGCCGTGTGCAGCCAGTCAACAAAGAAATACGCATTGGGGCCGAAGTCACCCATGCCGTGCGGCCCAGGCAACGAGGTAGGGTGCAACACCACCCCGGCGGCGCGCTGCGCCATCCATGAATCAGCCATGCGTCATCCGCTCCAAAAAAGAAAAATCAGTGAGAGAAAGGTTGCGCCAGTAAGTCTGCTCAGGCGATCAAGTGCTGGTACAGCGCCACGTACTGGGCTGCGGCCTTGTCCCAGCCCAGTTCCTGCTGCATGGCGTGCTGACGCACGCGGCGCCACTCTTCTTTGCGGGCATAGAGCGCCAAGGCGCGACGCACCGCACGATCCAGCGCTTGCGGCGTGAACTCAACAAAGTCAAACCCGTTGGCCGTGCCATCGGCCAGATGTTCCAGTGCGCAATCCACCACCGTATCAGCCAACCCCCCGACCCGGTGCACCAACGGCAAGCTGCCGTATTTCAGGCCGTACATCTGCGTCAGGCCGCAGGGCTCAAAGCGCGACGGCACCAGCGTCACATCGGTGGCCGCGAAAATGCGGTGGGCGCAAGCCTCGTCATATCCGATACGCACCGACACCGCCTGCGGGTTGGCCACAGCACGGGCCTTGAAAGCCGATTCGAGCTTGGCATCGCCGTTACCAAGTACCACCAATTGCCCGCCACGGGCGATCAGGTCATCGAGCACGGCCAGCACCAGATGCAGTCCTTTTTGCTCGGTGAGGCGGCTCACCACCCCAAACAGCGGCGCATCGGGCTGTATTGCCAGACCCAGTTCCTGCTGCAGTGCCGCTTTGCAGCGTGCCTTGCCGGCAGGTTTTTTGGCATCAAAGCGATGGGGAATGGCGGCATCAGTGGCCGGATTCCATACCGCTTCATCCACCGCATTGAGGATGCCGCTCAGATCAGAAGCACGGGCGCGCAGCAAACCGTCAAGCCCGCAGCCCTGCTCCGGCGTCTGGATTTCCTTCGCATAGGTCGGACTCACCGTGGTGATGTGGTCGGCGTAATACAAACCCGCTTTCATGAACGACAACTGGCCATGAAACTCCAGGCCATTCACGGAAAACGCCGAGGTGGGCAAACCCAGATCAAAGAAATGGATCGGAGCAAAGACCCCCTGATAAGCCAGGTTGTGCACGGTGTACACGCTGGCCACCCGACGGCCCTGCGTGGGCCCGAAGGCCAGGTAGGCAGAGGTCAGGGCGGCATGCCAATCATGGCTGTGCACCACGGCGGGCTGCCAGTGGGGATCGAGCCCGCACGCCAGCTGCGCAGCCACCCAACCAAGCAGTGCAAACCGCAGGTGGTTGTCGTGGTGCGGCTGACGCTGCGCATCCTCGTATGGCGTGCCGGCGCGGACGTAGAGGTGCGGCGCATCGATCACATAGGCAGGAATGCCCAAGCTGCCAAGCACCCCCTGGCGCAGCAGTACGCGTTCGCCCCAGGGCGTCATCAACTCGGTCAAGACACTGGCTGACTGCAGATCGGCCATGATGGGGGCAAAACCCGGCAGTAGTACGCGCACCGCACAGCCCACTGCATTCAGGGCGCCCGGCAAGGCGCCGGCAATATCCGCCAGCCCCCCGGTTTTGAGCAAGGGGAAGATTTCGGCGCTGATCTGTAACACTTTCATCGCGGCATTTCTTTACTTCAATTGGGCCAACATCTCACGGGTGATCAACACCACGCCACCTTCGCTGCGCTCAAAGCGTTGCGCATCCAGCACCGCGTCTTCACCCACCACCATGCCCTCGGGAATTTCACAGCCACGGTCGATCACCACTTTGCGCAAGCGGCAATGGCGGTGAATGGTCACATCCGGCAACACCACAGCCTCGTCGATATGGCAATCCGAATGCACCCGAACTTCAGAAAACAGCACCGAGTGCGCCACAAAAGAGCCCGACACAATGCAACCGCCCGACACCACGGTGTTGACATGAATACCGTTGTTGCCATCCTTGTCAGGAACAAACTTGGCGGGTGGCAACTGTCGCTGATAAGTCCAGATCGGCCAGTCGGTGTCATAAATGTCAAGATCGGGCACGGTCGATGCCAGGTCCAGATTGGCCGACCAGAACGCGTCGATCGTGCCGACATCGCGCCAATAGGGCGCAATACCTTTGACCCGGGAAATGCAGGACAGGCCAAACGGATGCGCCAGCGCACGGCCGTCAGCCACCGCCCGCGGGATGACGTTTTTGCCAAAGTCGTGCTCGGACTGCGGATTGGCCAGGTCTTCATCGAGCAATCGGTACAGGTAGTCGGCATTAAAAATGTAGATGCCCATGCTGGCCAGGGACACCGCCTCGTTGCCCGGCATCGGTGGCGGGTCAGCGGGCTTCTCGACAAACGCCGTGATCTGGCGCGCTTCATCCACGGCCATCACTCCAAACGCACTGGCCTCGGCACGCGGCACCTCAATGCAGCCCACCGTGCAGCCGGCACCGCGCGCCACATGGTCCTTGAGCATGATCGAGTAGTCCATCTTGTACACATGGTCACCAGCCAGGATGACAATGTACTGCGGCTTGCTGGAGCGGATGATGTCGAGGTTCTGGTAAATGGCATCGGCTGTGCCACGGTACCAATGCTCTTCACCGACACGCTGCTGGGCCGGCAACAAGTCCACCATTTCATTGAGCTCGGCGCGCAAAAAACTCCAGCCGCGCTGCATGTGGCGCATCAGCGAATGCGACTTGTACTGCGTCACCACCGCCATGCGCCGGATGCCCGAATTCAGGCAATTGGACAGGGCAAAGTCAATGATGCGGAACTTGCCACCAAAGTACACCGCCGGTTTGGCGCGTTTGTCGGTCAACTGCTTGAGCCGCGAGCCGCGCCCACCGGCCAGAATCAGGGCGACGGTGTGCCGCACCAGTTGATGGGTTTCGGGGGCCCTTTTGTCGACTTGCACTTGCACCATGAAGGTCTCCTCGTTGATGAATCCTGTTGGCTCAGGTGGCCACCGTGGGGCCGGCCATGCCGGTACGCGCCCTGATGCCAGCCACTTGCTCGGCCACCGCAGCCAGTTCAGTCAGGGCCTGTTGCACCGGTTGGTCCTGCTTGGTCACATCGGCCTCATAACGTTCCAGGTACAGCCGCAGCGTCGCCCCTTCGGTACCGGTACCCGAAAGCCTGAAAATCACCCGTGCGCCGTCGTCAAAAACCAGTCGGATGCCCTGCTGGCCAGATACCGAGCCATCCACCGGGTCGGCGTAAGAAAAATCATCAGCCAATACCACTCGACGGTATCCAAAACAGTGTCCGGGCAGGGCAGGCAGAGCGGCGCGCAAATCGGCCATCAAGGTATTGGCCGTATCCACGGCAATGCCCTCGTAGTCGTGCCGGGTGTAGTAATTGCGTCCATAAACACGCCAATGCTCGCGCACCAGCGTCTCCACCGAACGGCCGGTCGCCCCCTGCAAACTGAGCCAGAACAGAATGGCCCACAACCCGTCCTTTTCGCGGACATGGCTGGAGCCTGTGCCGTAACTCTCTTCGCCGCACAAACTCACGCGACCCGCATCAAGCAGGTTGCCAAAAAATTTCCAGCCGGTCGGGGTCTCGAAACAGGGCAAACCCATGGCTTTGGCCACCCGGTCCACCGCCGCCGAGGTCGGCATGGAGCGCGCCACCCCGCGCAAACCGTCCTGGTAGCCTGGAATCAGCCTGGCGTACGCCGTCATCAGTGCCAGGCTGTCAGAGGGCGCGACGACAAAGTTACGCCCAACCACCATGTTGCGATCGGCATCGCCGTCCATGGCTGCGCCAAAGTCAGGGGCGTCGGGCCGCTGCATGTGGGCAATCAGGTTGTCAGCGTTGACCGGATTCGGGTCGGGGTGCAGGCCGCCAAAATCTTCCAGCGGCTCGGCATTGACAACGGTGCCGGCAGGCGCCCCCAGTTCATCCTCCAGAATCGCCCTGGCATAAGGCCCACCCACCGCATTCATGGCGTCGACACGCAAGCTAAAGCCGCGCCGAAACATGCCGCGCAGCATCTCGAAGTCAAACAATTTGCGCATCACCGCCGCGTAATCCGCCACCGGGTCAATCACCTCGACCTGCATCTGTTCAAGCTGCTGCAGACCCAGGCGATCAATATCGATATCGGATGCATCGCTGATGCGCAGTTCACGCACGAGCTGGGTGCGAGCATAAACCGCCTCGGTCAGCGCCTCATTGGCCGGGCCGCCATTGCCCGCGTTGTACTTGATGCCAAAGTCACCTTCTGCCCCCCCCGGGTTATGGCTGGCCGACAGCACGATGCCACCAAAAGCCTGTCGGTGGCGAATCACGGCACTGGCCGCAGGCGTCGACAAAATCCCGCCCCGCCCAAGCAGCACACACGCCACGCCGTTGGCGGCAGCCAGCTTCAGAATCACCTGCACCGCCGTCCGGTTGTAAAAACGACCATCGCCACCCAGCACCAGCGTCTCCCCTTGCAAGGTCTGGCCGTCAGCCCCAGACGCATTGAGCACATCCAGCAGCGCCTGGACGAAGTTTTCCAGGTAGTAAGGCTGGGTGAACACCGTTACTTTTTTTCGCAAACCTGAGGTGCCGGGCCGCTGCCCTGCAAAGGGCTGGGTTGGGATTGTCTGAATGGCCATGATGGGGAACACCTGCTGCAACTGTGACCACTTGAATTTAGCACCATTTCGAAGCCCCAATCGGCGCCACCCAACCTTTAAAATAGCCAAAATACCTGATGGCTGAATTGTTCACTCTTGCACCGCCGGTTCAAAACCAGGCGCGATGCGCAGCCAGCGCCCAACCGGGCTCGCAGCCACCCCAGATTTGAGAAACGCCAGTGACCTACGCTTTTGAAACCCGCCGCCGCCGCACCTTTGCCATCATCTCGCACCCCGATGCAGGTAAAACCACGCTGACCGAAAAACTGTTGCTGTTCTCGGGCGCGATCCAGATTGCCGGCTCGGTCAAGGCGCGCAAGGCATCGCGCCATGCCACCAGCGACTGGATGGAGATCGAAAAGCAGCGCGGTATCTCGGTGGCCAGTTCGGTCATGCAAATGGTCTACCGCGACCATGTCATCAACCTGCTCGACACCCCCGGCCACAAGGACTTTTCCGAGGACACCTACCGCGTGCTCACCGCCGTGGACTCGGCGCTGATGGTGATTGACGCGGCCAACGGTGTCGAAAGTCAAACCCGGCGCCTGATCGAAGTCTGCCGCCAGCGCGACACGCCCATCATCACCTTCATCAACAAAATGGACCGCGAGGTGCGCGACCCGCTCGACATCCTCGACGAGGTGGAGCGCGAACTCGGCATGCCCTGCGTGCCCATGACCTGGCCCGTGGGCCAGGGCAAGACCTTTGGCGGCATCATCAATCTGCGCAAGCAGGCGATGACCGTGTTTGAGTCGGGGTCGGAGCGCCTGCCGCAGGACTTCGAGTCCATGCCGCTGTCTGATCCGGCGGCACTCCAGGCCCGCTTTGGCCATGCGTGGGACACCGCGCTGGAAAGCATGGAACTGGCCACGGGTGCCTCCCCAAAGTTCGACCGCGAGGCCTTTCTGGCCGGCAAACAAACCCCGGTGTTCTTTGGCTCGGGCGTCAACAACTTTGGCGTCATGGAAGTGCTCGACGCGCTGGTCGACCTGGCACCGTCGCCAGGCTCGCGCACCAGCTCGTTCGTGGTCAACAAGCAACCGGTCATCAAACAGGTGCAGCCCGAAGACGAAGCTTTTTCGGGCGTGGTCTTCAAGGTGCAGGCCAACATGGACGCCAACCACCGCGACCGCATCGCTTTTGTGCGCATTGCCTCCGGCAAATACACGCCAGGCATGAAACTCAAGGTCATGCGCACGGCCAAGGAGCTGCGGCCGACCAGCGTGGTGACCTTCATGAGCCAGCGCCGCGAGGCGGTGCAGGAAGCCTACGCCGGCGACATCGTCGGTTTCACCACCCATGGCGGCGTGCAGCTCGGCGACACCATCACCGACGGCTCGGTCAACCTGCTGTTCACCGGCCTGCCGTTTTTTGCCCCCGAGATGTTCATGACCGTGGTGCTGAAAAACCCGCTGCGCACCAAGCAACTGCAACAGGGCCTGGCACAGTTGGGCGAAGAAGGCGCAATCCAGGTGTTCAAACCGGAGATGGGCGGCAACATGCTGCTCGGCGCCATTGGCCAGTTGCAGTTCGAGGTGGTGCAGCACCGCCTCAAAGGTGAATACGATGCAGACGTCCGGCTGGAGAGCAGCCAGTACACCGGCGCGCGCTGGATCACCGCCGACTCGCCCGCCGAACTCAAAGAATTTGTCTACGCCTACCCGCAGCGCATGGCGCGCGATGCGGCCGACACGCTGGCCTACCTGTGCACCAGCCCCTACGATGTGCGTCTGGCGCAGGAGCGCTTTCCCAAAATCCACTTCCACCCGCTGCGCGAGCATGCCGGGCTGGCGCTGCAGTCGGCCGGATAAGGTGTGCCGGCAATTGCAAACTGAGCCAGTTCGCCGAAAATGGTCCAGCCCACCAGCACAACTCTGAGTGATCCGTCATGCCCGCCACGCCCAAGCTCCCGTCTCTGTTGAACAGCCACTTGTCCCGGCAGCGGGTTTTTGCCCAACTCAGCAGCAAAAGCCGTGAGGCACTGGCGGGCCAATTCACACGGGCCAGCGCCACAGCAGGCGCAACCTTGCTGGCACAAGGCCAGCTGCCACAGCAGCTGGGCCTGATCCTGAATGGCTCGGTACGCCTGAGCGATCCCGATCTGAATTTGTCAGTGCTGCTCGAAGCAGGTGACCTGTTTGGTTTTGGTGCCACGCCCACGCCGCAATTGGCGACCTGGCAGGCCGTCGCTGCGGCCGATTGCGAACTGGCCTGGCTACCCGCACAAGCCCTGGTCCAACTGTGTAACAAACATGTCCAACTGGCGTATTTTTTACCGTCCCTACAACCGGTGCATCTACCGGCGACAGAGCAGAACCAGCAGGTCAACGAGTCCAGCACGGCCCTGAACCTGCTGAGCACCCCCATCCGCACCCTGATCAAGCGCGCGCCCATCACCCTGGCCCCCAACACCTCGATCCAGGCCACTGCGGTGCTGATGCGCGACCTGCGGGTGTCCTCCGTGCTGCTGGTTGAGCAAGGCCTGCTGTTTGGCCTGGTCACCGACCGCGACCTGCGCAACCGCGTGGTCGCGCTCAACCTGGACATCAGCCGCCCCGTTTCCGACATTGCCACCCTGGCGCCCATGACCGTGAGCGCCAACAGTCCAGCATTTGAAGCCCTGCTGTTGATGGCGCGCCACAACATCCACCACGTTCCGGTGATGGAAGGCGGCAACATCCTGGGCATGATCACCGCCACCGACCTGACCGAGCAACACAGCACCTCGGCAGTTTATATGGCCGGAGACATCTACAAACAAAGCACACTCGATGGCCTGAAAAGCATCAGCACACGGGTCAGGCAACTGCAACAGAACCTGGCAGTTGCTGACGCCAGCGCCTACAGCACCGGTCACATCATCACCGCCATCACCGATGCCATCACCACCCGGTTGATCCACCTGGCCGAAGCGCAACTGGGACCCGCCCCGATTGACTATGTCTGGGTGGCCGCCGGTAGCCAGGCACGCAACGAACAAACCGCCAAATCGGACCAGGATAACTGCCTGATTCTGGACGATGCGTTTGACGAGACGGCGCACGGCGGGTATTTCAGGGCGTTCAGCAAATTTGTCTGTGACGGCCTGGCCGAGTGCGGCTACATCCACTGCCCGGGCGACATGATGGCCATGACCGACACCTGGCGCCAGCCGCGCCACATCTGGGCCGACTATTTTCGCAAGTGGGTGGATAGCCCCAAGCCCAAGTCGCTGATGCTGACCTGCGTGTTTTTTGACCTGCGCGCCATCCACGGCCAGGCCGAGCTGCTCGACGGGCTGCGCCAGCAGGTGGTGCAACACACCAGGGGCAACAGCCTGTTTCTGGCGCACATGGTCAGCAACGCCCTCAAACACCGGCCGCCACTGGGCATGTTTGGCCAGATCACCCTCAGCAAAGGCGGCGACAAACCGCACACCATCGACCTCAAACACACCGGCATCGTGCCGATTGTGGATCTGGCGCGGGTTTATGCACTGGCCGCCGGCGTCACGGTAGCCAACACCCATGACCGCCTCGAACAATCGGCGCAGGCCGGTGAGGTAACCGAGCAAAGCGCCCGCGACCTGCGCGGCGCGCTGGAGTTCCTGGGCAAGCTGCGTATTGCCCACCAGGCGCGGCAAATGGCCCAAGGTCAGGCACCGGACAACTTTCTGGCACTGGAAGATCTCTCCAATTTTGAGCGCAGCCACCTCAAGGACGCCTTCAGCGTGGTGCAGACCCTGCAAGGCGTGCTGAGCCAGCGCTACTCGGGCGGGCGCTTCTGACGCTCAGTATTTCAAGCGCGCGTAATAGGTCTTTTGCGCCGCCTCACGCGCCTGGCGCAGCGTCGTGATGCCCATGGCCTGCAGCAGGGGCAGCAGGCGCAACCAGACTTCGGCAGTGACCATGGCATCGCCGAGCGCGGTGTGGCGTCCCAGCACGGTGATATTGAAGCGCTCGGCAATGGCTTCGAGCCGGTGCGATTCCTGATTGGGGTGCACCACCGCCGACAACAGCAGCGTGTCGAGCACCGGATGGTTGAATACCAGGCCGGTGTGGCGCTCCTGCAGTTGCAAAAACTTCATGTCAAAAGCAGCGTTGTGCGCCACCAGCACCGTATCCTGGGCAAAGGTGTAAAAGGCGGGCAATACCTCGGCAATGGGGGGCTTGCCTTTGACCATGTCCTGCGTGATGCCGTGAATGGGGATGGTGGCCGTCGGAATCAGCCGGCCGGGGTTGACCAGTTGCTCAAAGGTCTCCTGACGCAACAGCTTGCCATTGACAATGCGCGCCGCGCCGATCTGGATGATCTGATCACCCTCTGCCGGATTCAGCCCCGTGGTTTCGGTATCAAAGACAGTGAATGAGAGTTCATTGAGCAGGCGATCCTCCAACGCGCTGCTTTGGTCAGTGACCTGAAACAGGTCAAAGTCGTAAAACTCGGGACGGCTGTCGTTGTGCAGAATTTGCGTGGCTTCGAGTTGCTCCTGCACGCTGGCCATGGGCAGCAAGAACCTGAAAAATGCCTCGTGACGCACGCGTTGGCGCTCAAACCACATCTCGCCGCCATGGCGCTCAACGACATCACGCACCGTGAGCGGCGTGCTCTCGGCGCCAAACCGCATGCTGTCCATTTCCCAGCCCATCACGGTCTCGGTGCTCATGGCCTGGCCGGTCCAGATCAGATCGAGCTGGGCCCGGTTGCCGTTGGCTTGCAGGCGCAAGCGGAAAAACTTGATGTCGAACTCGTCCACCAGACGCAGCGCCAGATAGTCCAGCGCCTGCGTCAGGCTGAAACTGTCCACCTTGAGCCAGACACTGGCATCCAGATTTTCCAGCGTCACCGGGCGTTTGCTGCGCGCCTCAATGCGGCGCTGACTGGCCAGCAAGACGTCAGCGCCCAGCATTTCTTCCAGGGGCCAGCGGGCCTTGAGACCCTGCGCAGCTTGCTGCGTCATGGTGTTGATGCGCGTGCTCAGGCTGCTCACTTCTTCACGCACCACGGTCAGAAAACGCTCGCGCATGGGCGCCTCCAGATCCGGGTAGGCCAGCATCTCGACAGCAGCCTGCATGTTCGCCAGCGAGGAACGGCTGCCCTCGGTCAGGCCATGCAACAACTGGTCGCGCAAATGCTCCTCCTCAAAAGCCCGGGTCACGTTGTCGAGCATCAGGACAAAGCCACTGATTTCAGTCGCAGCACCCATTGCATCGACATTGCGCACCGGGGCCATTTGCACCTTGAGCAATTGGCCGGCCTGGGTGGTGGTGACAAACTGGGCTGACGGGGTGCCCGCGCCCCGCTTGATGCGCTGCTGGATACTCTCCAGCGCGTGCGCCACCAGCTGCCGGTCGAACACCGCGTAAATGGATCGCCCGATGCCCATCAGTTCGGCACCACCGGCCAATGTGGGCGCCACCGATAAGGTTTTGAACTGCAGGCGGGCACGGTTGTTGTACAAGATGATGCGACCATCCAGATTGCACACCACCACGCTCTGGGTCAACTCGGACATCAGCGCGGCCAGACGATTTTTTTCCTGCTGCACGCTCAAGCTGGCCTGGGCAATTTGTGTTGCCACATCCAGGCGCAAGCTATCGCGCTGTGTCGCCAGTTGGAAAATCACCTCCGCCAGCGCCTGCGTTTCGGTGGTGCCGTGGTGGTTCATGGGGGCGGCTTGCGGCGCCGCCAGCAACACCCTGGTTTGCTCCAGCAGCCGCCCCGGCGCACTGGCATAACGCCGAAACAGCCAGCGCAGGGTAGCGCCAATCACCACCAGACCAAACACCCAGGTCAGGCAGATCAGGACAAAACGGGGTGCCAATTGATCCGCCAGCAAAGCGCGCTGTTCGGGTGCCAGGGTCGAAGCAATCAAGCCCATCGTCAGCAGCAGCCAGACGATTGTGGCCAGGCCGATGACGGCAATCGCCAGCAGCAGCCGCCGGTCGACGCTGAGGCGGTTCACGCGGCTTTGCCCAGCATTTCTGCCACCTTCTGCACCAGCTCGCGGGTGGCAAATGGTTTGGTCATGTAGCCATCCGCGCCGAGCGCCAGGCCCTTGGCGACATCGGTGTCGCGCCCCTTGGCCGTCAGCATCAGGATTTTGGTGGCCTGCACCGCATCCAGGCTGCGCACCTCCTGACACACCTCAAAACCGGTTTTTTTGGGCATCATCACATCCAGCAGAACCAGGTCCGGGAGTTCACGCATGATGGCATCCACCGCCTCCTGGCCGTCACGCGCAATCACCACGTCGTAGCCTTCGCGTTTGAGCAGGTACTCCAGCGAAATCACAATGTTGGGCTCATCGTCTGCCACCAGTATTTTGGGACTCATCTCACTCTCCTCTCTTATGTTTTGAAGGGCAGGTAAAAACAAAATGCGGCTCCCTGCCCGGGCGCTGACTCCAGCCACAGCCTGCCGCCAAAATGCTCCACAATCTGGCGACTGATCGGCAGCCCCAGACCCGTGCCCTGCGGCCGGTTGGCGGCATCTCCGCCCTGGCGGAATTTCTGAAAAATAAGCGCCTGCTGCTCAGCCGATACACCGGGGCCGTTGTCACGAACCACCAGCGTCGCACCCGTATCGTCGCTGCTCAGGCTTACATCAACCCGACCACCTGGTACCGGCACAAACTTGACGGCGTTGGAGAGTAAATTCAGCATCACCTGGGTCAGTCGGTCGGGGTCGGCCAGCAACACCAGCGGACGCTCAGGCACATGGACCTGCACCAGCGTTTGCCGCTCCCGAAACAGCTCCGAGGTGGTCACCACGGCTTGCCGCACCAGCGCGCCCAAATCCACCTCGGCGTTGTGCCACTCGGCATGGCCCGACTCGATCTTGGCCATGTCCAGCACCTGGTTCACCAGCCTGGACAGGCGCTCGGTCTCGCTGACAATGATGGCGATGAACTGACTGCGCTGGGCCTCTTCCATCGCGGGGGCGTCACGCATCAGTTCGGCCAGCGCCCGGATTGAGGTGAGCGGCGTACGCAACTCGTGCGTCACCGACGACATGAAGTCGTCCTTGAGCCGGTCCAGGCTCTTGAGTTGCTCATTGGCCGAGCGCAATTCACGCGTGGCTCGCTCCAGCGAGGCAGACTTTTCTTCCAGCTCCAGCGAGTGCGCGCGCAACTGCGAGGTTTCGTCCAGAATGCGCAACACATCGTCTGGTGTCAGGGTTTCTTCCTCGACACTGCTGGCCACCAGCACCCGTGCCGATGCACTGCCGACCGCACCCGATAACTGGGTTTCAACAAACTGCACCAGGCGCGCGTCGGGCGTGATCGCCGTCGGACTGCTCGCCCCCACCTCACGCGCATAGCCCGCAAACAAGGCCTGCGCCCGCTCCGCCCCCAGGAAGCGCTCACACAGGCGCAACAAATCCGGCACCGTGGCGCGACCGCGCCAAAACACGGGACGCGCGGTAGTGGTGCGTTCGAACACATCGACAAACAGCAGCGCCTGGCTGGCCTCCTGGCCATTGGGCGCACGCCACAGTGACAAGCCCACATAAGCACCCACATTGACCAGCAGACTCCAGAACAGCGAATGCGTCAGGTTGTCCAGCCCACGCAGGCCAAACAGCTGCTCGGGCCGCAACCAGCTCAAGCCCAGCAGGCCCTCGGTCAGGAAGGCGTCGGGCAACCAGCCCGACTTGGCCAGCGACGGCAACATCAGCGTGTAGCACCACATCAAAAAGCCCGCCAGCAAACCGACCAATGCACCCGCTCGCGTAGCCCCCTTCCAGTACAGGCCGCCCCATACCGCGGGTGCAAACTGGGCCACTGCGGCAAAGCTGATGAGGCCAATGCTGACCAGCGCATAGGCCTCGCCTGCCAGGTGGAAGTACACATAACCGAGCACCAGCACGCCCAGAATAGCGGCACGACGGATCACCAGCAGCACGCGCGTCAGGTCGTGCCCGACCCCGGATTTGAAATGTCGGGTACGCAGCAGCAACGGCATCACCAGTTCATTGCAGACCATGGTGGACACGGCAATGGTCTCCACGATCACCATGCCGGTGGCAGCCGACAAGCCGCCAATGAACGCAAACAAAGCCAGCGCCGGCTGCCCTGTCGCCAGCGGCAATGACAGGATAAAGTTGTCTGCATTCATCTGCCCTGCCCCGAAATACAGCAAGCCGCCCAGGGCAATCGGCAGTACAAACAGATTGATGGCCAGCAGGTAGAGCGGAAACACCCAGACTGCGCGACGCAAATGGCTTTCGCGCACGTTCTCCACCACCATCACCTGGAACTGGCGCGGCAAAAAAATCACTGACAGCATCGACAGCAGCGTCAACGCAAACCATTGCGTCCAGGCAAAACTGCCGCTCTGCTCCAGCCGCATCAGCTTGGCCAGGTCGGGCACCGCGTGGGCCCGCGCAAAAACGTCGGTGAGGCCATTGAACATGCCATACACCACAAACAGACCCACCGCCAGAAAAGCAATGAGTTTGACCACCGACTCAAAGGCAATGGCCGCCACCAACCCTTCGTGACGCTCCGCTGAATCCAGATGCCGCGCGCCAAACACCATGGTGAATCCCGCCAGCGCCAGCGCCATGTAAAAAGTGCTGTCCTGCGTCCAGTGCGCTTGCGTGGGCAACTCACTCAGGGAACTCGCTGTCAATAAGCCGTAACCCGCAGAAATCGCCTTGAGCTGCAGTGCAATGTAGGGCACGATGCCCACCAGGGCAATCAAGGTGACCAAGCCGGCCAGCAAGCGGCTTTTGCCGTAACGGCTGCCAATAAAATCGGCAATCGAGGTGATGCGGTAGGTTTTGGCAATCCGGATCATCTTGCGCAGCACCAGCCAGCCCAGCGTCATGGCCAGCGTCGGCCCCAGGTAAATCGGCAAGAACCAGATACCGCCCGACGCCGCACGTCCGACGCTGCCAAAGTACGTCCAGGCGGTGCAATAGACCGCCAGCGACAGGGAATAGGTCCATGGGTTGGCAATGATGGAACGACCCTGGGCAGCGCGCCAGTCGCCAAAACTGGCCACGGCAAAAAGCAGCAGCAGGTAAGCAAAGGACGCCCCGACAACCAGCACGGGTGACAGCATGGTTAATCGTCCTTCACCTCAGGCGTGTGCCGCTCCATCAACCACGCAACGACCGCAATCAACAAGGCCCACAGGACCATCAACACCGCTGGAAACAGCGGCACACCAAGCACCGTGGTATCCACGTCCCACAGCCCCAACAGCGGAAAATTCAACAACACCCAGCCGCAGCAAAACAAGGCTACCAGGCGCTGGGTCGTCAAACTGCTGGCCATACTGCGGTTGCAGGAAACCATTTACCTCAGGCCTTGCCCTTGAGCCAGCTGGCATGGGCATGGCGACTGAGCGCAAAACTAGCAATGAACTTGCACCAGATGGTGCTGCCGGCAATGGCGCTCCAGGTGCTGTAGTCCCAATAACCCGCCAGTACCGCGCCAATCACACAAACGACAATCACCCCGGCCACCAGATTGATCGCCATTTCATAGGGTGCAAATTTTTCGGGGTTGGCGGGTGCCTCACCACGCCTGATGGCCACCTCGGAAAAATCACGGTACACCACAATGCGCCAGGCCCGGCGCAGCCAGACAAAGCTGATAGGAAACAGCGCCAAAAACAAAATCCACGTCATTGCGACGCTGATATCAAATACCATGTCAGGCTCCAGAACAAATTGGAAAGCCCTGCCAGCTTGATGACCGGCAGGGCTTTGATTGTCACCCCGACCCGTTGCTACGGACAAGGGTTTGATTTAAGCGCTTAGCTCACCTTCAGTGGGCGCCATCCACCAGCTTGGAACCGCGCGGAATACGCACCGACTCCACCATGTGTTGGATGTGCTCAGGTGGCTCGGGTGTCACCTTGTCGACAGCGAAAGCCACGGCAAAGTTCACCAGCGCACCAATGGCACCGAAGGCCTCGGGCGTGATGCCAAAGAAGGAGTTGGGACCACCAATGAGGCCAAGGTATTCGGTACCCTTGATAAAGAAGATACCCTTGTGCGCAAACACATAGAACAAGGTGATGAACAAGCCTGCCAGCATACCGGCCATGGCACCTTCCTTGTTCATCTTCTTGCTGAAAATACCCATCATGATGGCAGGGAACAGCGAAGAAGCGGCAATACCGAAGGCCAGGGCCACGGTACCCGCCGCAAACCCGGGCGGATTCAAGCCCAGATAGCCCGCCACCACAATCGCAGCAGCCATGGCGACCTTGCCTGCCAGCAACTCACCTTTTTCAGAGATATCCGGCATGAAGATGTTCTTGATCAGGTCATGGGACACCGCAGCAGAAATGGCCATCAGCAAACCAGCCGCCGTGGACAGCGCAGCAGCCAGGCCACCGGCAGCCACCAGACCGATCACCCAGTTGGGCAGCAAGGCAATTTCAGGATTGGCCAGCACAATGATGTCGGCGTTCACATCAAGCTCGTTACCCTTCCAGCCGGCAGCAGTTGCCTTGGCGATAGCGGCTTCGTTCTTGGTCTTGTCGTTGTAGTACTGGATGCGGCCGTCAGCGTTTTTGTCGGTGAACTTCAGCAAGCCTGTCTTTTCCCAACGCTTCATCCAGTCCGGACGTGTCTCAGCCTGGATACTGGCCTCAGGAGCGTACAAGTCGCCACCCTTGGCCACGGCGGTGTTCACTGTCGAGTGCAGATTCAGTTTGGCCATGGCAGCCACAGCCGGTGCCGTGGTGTACAGAATGGCAATGAAGACCAGCGCCCAACCCGCAGACGAGCGGGCGTCTTTCACGGTAGGCACCGTGAAGAATCGCATGATGACGTGCGGCAAACCGGCAGTACCAATCATGAGCGACATGGTGTAGACAAACATGTTGAGTGTGCTGCCGGCCGTGGTCGTGGTGTATTTGCCAAAACCAAGGTCAGTCACCACGCCATCCAGTTTGGCCAGCAGGGACATGTCGGTACCGGTCATGGTGCTGCCCAGACCCAACTGCGGCAGGAAGTTGCCGGTGAGTTGCAGCGAGATGAAAATGGCCGGAATGGTGTAAGCCAGAATCAGCACGATGTACTGCGCCACCTGGGTATAGGTGATGCCTTTCATGCCGCCGAACACGGCGTACAGGAACACGATGCCCATACCCACATAAATGCCGACGTCGCTGGACACGCCCAGGAAGCGCGAGAAAGCCACACCCACACCGGTCATTTGACCAATGATGTAGGTCAGCGAGGCTGTCAAAAGACAAATCACGGCGATCAGCGAAGCACCCTTAGAGTAGAAGCGGTCACCGATGAACTGCGGTACGGTAAATTTTCCGAACTTGCGCAGGTACGGCGCCAGCAACATGGCGAGCAGCACGTAGCCGCCGGTCCAACCCATCAGGAACAGCGCACCGCCATAGCCCATGTTGGCGATCAGGCCGGCCATGGAGATGAAAGACGCCGCACTCATCCAGTCGGCGCCAGTCGCCATGCCATTGAGCACCGGGTGCACCGAGCCGCCCGCAGAATAGAACTCACTGGTGGAGCCGGCACGTGCCCAGACGGCGATGCCGATGTAGAGCGAAAAGCTCAAGCCCACCATCAAATAGATTGTTGTTTGAAGATCCATGCTTTAGTCCTCAGTCTTCGTGAACGTCAAACTCAACGTCCAGTTTGTTCATGCGCCAGGCGTAATAAAAGATCTGCACCACAAAGATGTACATGGCACCCTGATGGGCGAACCAGAATCCCAGCGGATAACCGCCAAGGTGGAACTGGTTGAAAAAGTCAACAAACAAAATGCCCGCCCCGAAGGACACCAGAAACCAGAGGATCAGCACATTCCTCAGCAGTTTCAAGGTTTCCTTCCAGTAGGCACCACTGTCGTAGTCATGCTTCATGAAGTCTCCTAAGTTGTAATGAGTCGAAACAGCTAAATTAGCTGCGCCTTTACAGTGCGTGGTGTGTACCCTCGCTTATGCAAGGCGGACTATTAAGGCACTTGCTTACAGTTTTCTGATAAACCCAGCCTCTGTGCATGAAACAAGGGTAAACACTTACCGAATACTTTGTTCGTCCTTTGCCGGACCTCTTCATAGGCAAATTTGGCATTCATCAGCCCCTGGGTAAGCACCGGGTAAGCGCGGGGTAAGTGCTTGGTAAGTACCGCCACTTAGCCTTGCTCTCGTCGCAATTTATAAGGAGACACTTTATGCAAGATGATTTGATACAGAGGGTTGTCAGCAACCCTCAATACCAGGAGCTCAAGCGCAAGCGAAGCAGCTTTGGCTGGACGCTGACCTGGGCCATGATGATCGTTTACTACGGCTTCATCCTGCTAGTGGCGTTCAACAAGGAGTTCCTGTCGCAAAAGCTGGGCACTGGCGTCATGACCATTGGCGTGCCCATTGGCTTTGGTGTGATTGTGTTCACCGTCGTTATCACCACGATTTACGTCCGTCGCGCCAACAGCGAGTACGACGACCTGACTGCCGCCATCACCAAGGCGGTTTTGAAATGACCATTACAAATACAAACAAGCGCCTTCTCGCGCTGATCTCGCTGCTCGCTGTTTCCGCTGGCGCCTTTGCCGCTGGTGCTGACCTGGGCCAGGCTGTCAAACAACCCACCAACTGGACGGCCATCAGCATGTTTGCCGGTTTTGTGGTGTTCACGCTGTTCATTACCAAATGGGCGGCCGCCAAGACCAAGTCGGCCGCTGACTTCTACACGGCAGGTGGCGGCATCACCGGCTTTCAGAATGGCCTGGCCATCGCGGGCGACTACATGTCTGCTGCCTCCTTCCTGGGTATTTCCGCCGCCGTGATGGCCAGCGGTTTTGACGGTCTGATCTATTCCATCGGCTTCCTGGTGGGCTGGCCGGTCATCACCTTCCTGATGGCCGAGCGCCTGCGCAACCTGGGCAAGTTCACCTTTGCCGACGTGGCCGCTTTCCGCTTCGAGCAAAAACCGGTGCGTATTTTTGCGGCGTCGGGCACGCTGGTGGTGGTGGCGTTTTACCTGATCGCCCAGATGGTGGGTGCCGGTCAGCTCATCAAGCTGCTGTTTGGCCTGGAATACTATGTGGCCGTGATCATTGTCGGCGCGCTCATGATGGTCTATGTGCTGTTTGGCGGCATGACCGCCACCACCTGGGTGCAGATCATCAAGGCTTGCCTGCTGCTGGGCGGCGCCACTTTCATGTCCTTGTCGGTGCTGTGGCACTTTGGTTTCAGCTTTGAAGCCATGTTCGCAGGGGCCGTCCAGATCAAGACCGATCTGGCCCTGAAAGACGGCAAGATCGCCGAAGTCGCGGCGGCTGCGGGCCAGTCCATCATGGGCCCGGGTAATTTCGTGAAAGACCCGATTTCGGCGATCAGCTTCGGCATGGCGCTGATGTTCGGCACCGCTGGGTTGCCGCATATCCTGATGCGCTTCTTCACAGTACCCAGTGCCAAGGCGGCACGTTCGTCCGTGATGTGGGCCACTGGCTGGATCGGCTACTTCTACCTGCTGACCTTCATCATCGGCTTTGGCGCGATCACCTTTGTGCTGACCAATCCGCAATTCATCGATGCCAAAGGTGCCCTGCTCGGCGGCGGCAACATGGCGGCGATTCACCTGGCCAACGCCGTCGGCGGTAATGTCTTCCTGGGCTTCATCTCGGCTGTGGCTTTTGCCACGATTCTGGCCGTGGTGGCTGGTTTGACGCTGTCTGGTGCCTCTGCGGTGTCTCACGACATCTACGCCACCGTGATCAAGAAGGGCAAGGCCAACAGTGCCGACGAGCTGCGCATCTCCAAAATCACCACCATCTGTCTTGGCATTCTGGCGGTGACTTTGGGTATTGTGTTCGAGAAGCAGAACATTGCCTTCATGGTGTCCCTTGCCTTTGCGATTGCCGCGTCAGCCAACTTCCCGGTGCTTTTCATGTCTGTGCTGTGGAAAGACTGCACCACGAAAGGTGCCGTGATTGGCGGCTTCCTGGGCCTGATCTCTTCCGTGGCATTGACGGTGGTGTCGCCCTCGGTGTGGGAAGCCACGCTGGGCAACCCCAAGGGCTCGGCGCTGTTCCCCTACACCTCGCCTGCCCTGTTCTCCATGGCGATTGGTTTCATCGGCATCTGGCTGTTCTCGGTACTTGATAACAGCGCCCGTGCCAAGCAGGACCGTGCGGGCTTCCTGGCGCAACAAGTGCGTTCGGAAACCGGCATTGGTGCTGATGGCGCGTCAGGACACTGATGTAAAACCGCTGACATCGCTGCACCTCAGGGTGTCGATGCGATAAGCTCAAGGGGCTGCTGACAAGGTGTCTGCAGCCCTTTTTATCTACAGAAGGTGATCGTGTCCGACGACTTTTCATTCGATACAGCACCCTTCAACGAACTGACCTCGACCGAGCGAACGCTGTTGCAGGAACTTGCGGTCACGGTCCGCCATCGACCCGGTGAGATGATTCTGTGGCCCCATACTGAGTACCCGCAGTGCTTGTGGGTGGTGCATAGCGGTCATGTACAGCAGGAAGACAGGGGGCAAATCCATATTCTGGGCGCTGGCGAATCATTCAATTGGCGCGCGGTTCTGACCGGACACAACCAGGCGACGGTCACAGCCCTTGATGAGGTGCAGCTATGGCAGCTACCCAGGGCAACACTGCTGCACTTGCTGGCCGACAATGCCCGCTTCAGCGCCAAAGTGTTCAGTGAGGTCGCCGGCCATCTCGCAGACGACGAGGGGATGGACCAGCACCGTGAATTACTGTCACTGATGCTGGTGCGCGTCAGGGATGCCTACCTGCAAAAGCCTTTTTATGTGGACGGCCAGCTTGATCTGGTGTCGGTTTGCCGTCTGTTGTCCGAGCACAAAACAAGTCATGCGCTGGTTCGCGATGAGAAGAATGGCGTTGAACGCATTGGCATGTTCACCACCACCGACCTGCGCGAGGCCCTGCTGCACCCGACGCCGCCGGCACAACTGGCGGTGCGCGACGTGGCCCGCTTTGACCTGATCACCGTCGCGCCGGAAGCCGAGCTCTTTGATGCACTGCTGATCATGCTGCGGCACCGGGTGCACCGAGTACTGGTGAAAGATGGCGACAGCATCGTGGGTGTGCTGAGCCAGCTCGACCTGATGAGCTTCATGTCGAACCATTCGCACCTGATCACCTTGCAGGTGGAGCAGGCCCACAGCGTGGCCGAACTGCAAGTGGCTGCCCTGCAGGTGGACGACACCATCAAACTGCTGCAGCGCGGCGGTATGCGCATCGAAATCATCTCCAGATTGGTCAGTGAGCTCAACAGCCAGATATTCGCCCGCCTGTGGGCACTGCTGGCGCCGCCGGAACTGGTACAAAACAGCTGCTTGCTGGTGATGGGCAGCGAGGGGCGCAGCGAACAAATTCTGAAAACCGACCAGGACAATGCGCTACTACTGCGCGACGGGTACCAACACCCTGATTTGCCCAAGATCACCCGACAGTTCAACGCCGCCTTGCTTGACTTTGGCTACCCGCCCTGCCCCGGCAACATCATGGTGACCAACCCGATGTGGTGTCAAAGCCTTGGTGCCTTCAGGCAGACCATTGGTCAATGGCTGTATGGTGCTGACCCCGAAGGCCAGATGTACCTGGCCATTTTCATGGATGCCCGCGCCGTTGCAGGCGATACCGCGCTGTTGCTGAACGCGCGCGCCTTCGCACTCACCATGGCCATTGGCAGCGATACCTTTATCAGCCGCCTGGCCAGTGCCATCGACCAATTCCAGGAACCCGGCAGTGCCTGGTGGAACCGTTTGCCCTTGCTGCAAAACCGCGAAGCTGAAACTTTTGACCTGAAGAAAATTGGCAGCTTCCCGATCGTGCATGGCACACGCGCACTGGCGCTGGAATACCGGCTGGAAGAACTGGGCACGGTAGAGCGCTTGCAGGCTTTGGCCCATCTCCAGATCCTGCCCGCCACACTGGCACGCGACCTGGTTGCAACGCTGCACATGTTGATGGCCCTGAAACTGCACAACAACCTGCGTCAACGCTCGTTGGGGCAAGCCATCAGCAACCTGGTCGAACTTGGCAGCCTGGGCACCCTGGACCGGGACCAGCTCACCGATGCCCTGGGCATCATCCGTCAGTTCAAGCAGTTTTTACGACGCCACTATCACCTGGAGTAGCCATCACACAACTGACTAGCGCAGTGTCAAATAAGTCGCACCATTGAAAGCGGTCATCTCGCCAATATCGGCCGCCTCGGCAAAGCCCTGTTCCCTGAAGATCGCCAGCACCGCCGCCACCGCCTCTGGCGCACAACTCACCAGCAGACCGCCGCTGGTTTGCGGATCGGTCAGCAAGGCTTGCTCGACCGCTGAAAAATCGTCGGGCAAATGCACCTCATGACCATAGGCCGCCCAATTGCGCGCCGACGCACCAGTGATGCAACCCTGCTGCGCCAGTTCGCGCACGCCACTCAGGAACGGCACCATCTGCCATTCCAGTTGCACCGTACAGCCAGCGCCGCGCGCCATCTCCAGCACATGACCGGCCAGCGCAAAGCCGGTGACATCGGTCAAGGCATGCACACCCTCGAGCGCAGCCAGCGCCGGGCCGGGTGTGTTGAGCTGGGTGGTGGTGCTTATCATCCGGGCGTAACCGGCGGCATCGAGCTTGTCTTTTTTGAGCGCAGCCGACATCACGCCCACGCCCAGCGGCTTGCCCAGGATCAGGCGGTCGCCCACCTGCGCGCTGGCGTTGCGCTTGACACGGCCCGGGTGCACCAGGCCCATCGCCACCAGGCCATAAATCGGCTCGACCGAGTCGATGGTGTGGCCCCCGGCAATCGGGATACCGGCGGCGCGGCAGACACTGGCGCCACCCTCCAGAATCTTGCCAATGGTTTCCACCGACAGCACGTTGATCGGCATGCCCACCAGCGCCAGCGCCATGATGGGGGTGCCGCCCATGGCATAGACGTCGCTGATGGCATTGGTGGCGGCAATGCGGCCGAAGTCAAACGGGTCGTCGACGATCGGCATGAAAAAGTCGGTGGTGGCAATCAGCGCCTGCTCGTCGTTGAGCTGGTACACCGCCGCATCGTCGGCGGTCTCGATGCCCACCAGCAGCTCCTTGGGCATCGGCATGGCCGTGGTGCCCTTGAGGATGCTGGACAAGACACCGGGGGCGATCTTGCAACCACAACCGCCGCCGTGCGACAGGCTGGTCAGGCGTGGCTCGGCGCGCACGGGAACTGCTTCAGGGGCAGCAGAAGAGGTTTGGTTTTCAGCAGTCATCGGGTTCGCCCCCGTTTGGGGTGATGGATCAATCAAGACACCATTATCGGACGCCAGCCATGATGTGCAAATGCCTCAGGCGTTTGCCCCTTTGGCGCAGGCGGCGCAGACACACGCCTTGCCCCGCGCAGCCTCAGGAACCTTGTTGAGCAAATCTTGTGAAAACTGCGTCTGTGTGCACCAGCAGGGTGGCTGCGGGATGCCGGTGGCGAGCTGAACTTCCATGGCGCATTGGTTAGGCTGGCCGCACAGCGGGCAGTTTTGCGGATGGACGGGTGAGGTGGATGTCATGGGCATGTTTATACCTGAGAATAGCCGCCGGCACGCATGATCACGGCGCCAGCGGCTATTGATCCGTCGACGCGGGAATCAAGCCATGCGCGCTGCCGCCTTCACCTTGAGCCGCCAGCCATGCAGCAGCGGTTCGGTATAACCGCTGGGCTGTTCAAGCCCCTTGAAGACCAGATCACAGGCCGCCTGATACGCCATGCTGGTGTCGAAGTGGCCGGCCATCGGCTGGTACAACGGATCACCAGCGTTCTGGGCATCGACCACGGCGGCCATGCGCTCGAAGGTTTCTTTCACCTGCTCGGACGTGACCACGCCATGGTGCAGCCAGTTGGCCATGTGCTGGCTGGAAATACGCAGCGTGGCGCGGTCTTCCATCAGGGCTACATTGTGGATGTCGGGCACCTTGGAGCAACCCACGCCCTGGTCCACCCAGCGCACCACGTAACCCAGAATGCCCTGGGCATTGTTGTCGAGCTCCTGCTGTTTCTCGGTCGCGCTCCAGTCCGGCGTGGCGGTCACGGGAATGGTCAGCAGGCCATTGAGCAAGGCATCGCGCTCCTTGTCGGCGTTGATTTTTTCCAGCTCTTTTTGCACGTCTTTCACCAGCACCTGGTGGTAGTGCAGCGCGTGCAACGTGGCGCCGGTCGGGCTCGGCACCCAGGCGGTGTTGGCACCCGCCTTGGGGTGACCAATTTTCTGCTCCAGCATGGCCTTCATGAGGTCGGGCATGGCCCACATGCCCTTGCCGATCTGTGCCTTGCCGCGCAGGCCGCAACCCAGGCCCACCAGCACGTTGTTGCGCTCGTAGGCAGCAATCCAGGCGCTGGATTTCATGTCGCCCTTGCGGATCATCGGCCCCGCCTGCATGGCGCTGTGCATTTCGTCGCCGGTGCGGTCCAGGAAGCCGGTGTTGATGAAAGCGACGCGGCTGGCAGCGGCGGCAATGCAGGCCTTCAGGTTGACGCTGGTGCGGCGCTCTTCGTCCATGATGCCGAGCTTGACGGTGCTGTCAGGCAGACCCAGCATGGCTTCGACGCGGCCAAACAGTTCGCCGGCAAAAGCCACCTCGGCCGGGCCATGCATCTTGGGCTTGACGATGTAGACCGAGCCCTTGCGCGAGTTGCGGATGGCGTCCTTTTTGGTCTTGGCCAGGTCGTGCATGGCGATGGCGGTGGTGACCACGGCATCCAGAATGCCCTCGGGAATTTCGCGCACAGTACCAGCCTTGTCGGTGTACAAAATGGCCGGGTTGGTCATCAGGTGGCCGACGTTTCGCACAAACATCAGCGAGCGGCCATGCAGGCGCACCGGCTTTTTGCCGTCGGGCGCGGTGTAGACGCGGTCGGGATTGAGGCCACGGGTGAAGGTTTTATTGCCCTTGGCGACTTCTTCGGTCAGCGTGCCCTTCAAAATGCCGAGCCAGTTGCTGTAAGCCAGCACCTTGTCGTCGGCGTCCACGGCGGCCACCGAGTCTTCCAGGTCGAGGATGGTTGACAGCGCCGCTTCCAGCACCAGGTCGGACACGCCGGCCGGGTCACTGGCGCCAATCGCGGTGGCGCGGTTGATGATCAAATCCAGGTGCAGGCCGTTGTGTTCCAGCAGCACCGACGAAGGTGCCTTGGCCTCGCCCTGGTAACCCGCCAGCTGACTGGCGTCCGCCAGGCTGGTGTGGCTGCCGTCGGCCAGATGGACGGCCAGCTTGCCGCCCTTGATGCGGTAGCCCACCGAGTCCACATGCGAGCCCTTGCGCAACGGCGCGCAGCGATCCAGCACATGGCGTGCATAAGCAATCACTTTCGCGCCGCGCTTGGGGTTGTAACCGCCCTTTTTGCCGACTTTTTCACAACCCTTGGCTTCGTCGATCGCATCGGTACCATACAGCGCGTCGTACAGGGAGCCCCAGCGCGAGTTGGCGGCGTTCAGCGCGTAGCGCGCGTTCAGAATGGGGACCACCAGTTGTGGGCCAGCCTGTTTGGCCAGTTCGGCGTCCACGTTCGAGGTGGTGATGCGGGCCTTTTTGGGCGGCTCGACCAGGTAGCCGATCTCTTGCAGAAAGCGGCGGTAGGCAGGCATATCGGCGATGGGCCCAGGATTGGCCTTGTGCCAGGCATCAAGCTCGGTTTGCAGGCGGTCGCGCTCGGCCAGCAGAGCGATGTTCTTGGGGGCCAGGTCGGCCACGATGGCGCCAAAACCTTTCCAGAATTTGGCGGGTGCCACGCCGGTGCCGGGCAACACCTGGGTTTCAATGAATTGGCACAGATTGCTGGCGACTTGCAGGCCGTTCTTGGTGATGCGTTCAGTCATGGTGGTGAGGCTCAGAGTTAAAAATCAAGGGTGGAAAAAGTCCAGCGCGGCGCGCAGGTCGGCTCCGCTGCGGGTGGGCTGGGTGCCCAGTTCTTCAAAAGGCAGTTGGTAGCGATTGACCCACAGCGTGGTGTAGCCATACCAGGTGGCGCCCAAGGCGTCCCAGCCGTTGCAACTGACGAACAGGATGTCACGCGCCGCCAAGCCGGTAGCCTGCTCACCCAGTGCGTAGGCTTCGGGGTCGGTCTTGAATTTACGGATCGGGTCGACGCTGATGACGTGATCAAGCAGGCCGTCAAAGCCGGCCGAATGCACGGCAGCCTGCAACATGGCAGCGTCGCCATTGCTCAAAATGCCGATAGCAATGCCTTGCGCTTTGAGCTGCTGCAACACTGCGAGGTTTTCCGGGAAAGCATCGAGATGCTGGTACTGGGCCAGCAACAGTTCGATGGCAGGCTCGTACGCCCGCAGGAAATCGTCCTGGGCCAATGCTTCACGCTTGCCCGCCACGACTCTCTTCATGGCGAAGACCAGCGCGGCCCGGGTCAGCGCGCTGAAGGGCTGGTAGTGCGCACCGTGGTTGCTGGTGGTGACCAGCCGGGTGTACTCGATCTGCTTGTCACGCCACAACATACTCAGGGCCTGGCCTTGGCCTGGAAAAAGTTCTTCGGCCAATTGAGCCACGCTGTACACATCGAACAGCGTGCCGTAGGCGTCAAACAGCACGGCGCGCGGCGGGTTGCGGCGGGGTCCAGTGGCTTGAGCCTGCAAGGTTTGGGTTGAACTTGGCATGCCCCGATTTTATGAATGGATGCTGATCACAGACCTTGAACCACCGCGCAAGAGCTTTAACCAAAATGCAGGTAATGAAAGCATCCATGGCCACACGGAATTCTTGTGGCCAAGCCCTTATTCAATCAGGACTTTTCCAGCCAGGATGGCATGCAGGTAACTTCGCCCATTGTCCGGCTTAAGAAAATGCCGGTACGCCTGCACGCCGAATCTCATCGGATCAGCCAGGTAGATGGTGGTCCCCATCTGCCAATCGCCTTCGTAACCGTGCCCGGGGGATTTCCTCAGAATGCGCTCTCGTACTGCGGGAGCCATGGTCGCAAACATCGTCACGTAGGCCAGATACTCTTTTGCTTGGATGGTCGGCCTGGCAAACTTGAAGTTGCAGTCGCTTATGGCATGCGCGACTTCGTGCGCGGCGAGGCTGCGGTAGAGCGAGCCCTCCATTGGGATGTGAAACCAGTTTTTGAATTTTTTGAATTCCGAATAGGTCAATAGATGGACCGCTTGATCCGTATCACCATGGCAAACGTCTGGCGAATCCAGATAGAGACCTCCTGTGCTAGCCGTCCCGGCGGGGGGCAGTTTCTGTGCGATCACGATCACAACCCGATTGGCTGTATTGAAGCCCTGCGCTCTGAGAAAGTAAATTGCGTCGTGTGCACCCTGGCATGCAAGTTTGACATCCGCAGGGTCACAGGCACGAACAGGCTTGTCTTTCGTGGCACATGTGACTCGAATCCGTTCCTCCGCTAGGGTGGCGCACGAACCAATGGTTGCAGCCCGGACGGGTGATGCACTGCCAAACCATAGTCCGCCCCCCATGGCCACGGCCGACACGGCACAAGCCACTGCGTCGGCCGATTGAACCCAGTGTTTCATAAAAATCCCCCTTACCCTGCTCAAGCAGCGTGCGTTCACTGTGGACTTGCTGCGGAATGATTTGTTGATAATTGTCAAGGCGCTGAAATGCCAGAGCCATCAGCACCTTGCAACCAGCGCCGGTTCGCCTCCCCTCTTCCATTGATCCGGTCCGATGGTGTTGTTTGCGAAATAATCGGCTCAATCCAGAAAGTGCATCGCCATGAACCCAAGCCCCGAAGAAAAACCCCATTCCCTGCCGCTGACCGGTCTGCGCGTGGTCGAATTCACCCACATGGTCATGGGCCCGACATGCGGCATGGTACTGGCCGACATGGGCGCCGAGGTGATCAAGGTCGAACCGATCGAGGGCGACCGCACCCGCCATTTGCTGGGCGCGGGTGCCGGCTTTTTCCCCATGTTCAACCGCAACAAGAAGAGTATCGCTATCGACCTGCGCAAGCCCGAGGGTGCCGCCATTGCACGCCAGCTGGCCTTGAGCGCCGACGTGGTGCTGGAAAACTTCAAACCGGACACCATGGCCAAATACGGGCTCGATTACGCCGCCCTGTCCGGCCAAAACCCGAAGCTCATTTTTGTGAGCCACAAGGGCTTTTTGCCCGGGCCTTACGAGCACCGCACCGCGCTGGATGAAGTGGTGCAAATGATGGGCGGCCTGGCCTACATGACCGGCCGTCCCGGCGACCCGCTGCGCGCCGGCACCAGCGTGAACGACATCATGGGGGGCATGTTTGGCGCCATTGGCACTTTGGGTGCGTTGATCCAGCGCGGCATTACAGGCAAAGGCCAGGAAGTGCAAAGCGCGCTTTTTGAGAACAACGTGTTCCTGGTCGGCCAGCACATGCTGCAATACGCCATCACGGGCCAGCCCGCCGCGCCCATGCCGGCGCGCATCTCGCCCTGGGCGGTGTACGACGTGTTCACGGTCAAAGACGGCGAGCAGATTTTTATCTCGGCCGTGAGTGACGCGCAGTGGGCCACTTTTTGTGACGTCTTTGGTTTTGCCGACCTGAAAGCCGATGCGCGCTATGCCAGCAACAACGACCGCGTGCGCGAGCGCCCCACGTTGATGCCTATCCTGCGCGAGCGCCTGGGCCGCTACAGCGCCGCCGAATTAAGCGACCTGATGGAATCCAACAAACTGCCCTACGCACCCATCCGCAAGCCCGAGGAACTGTTTGACGACGAGCACCTGCTGGCCACCGGCGGCCTGGCCGACATCATCCTGCCCGACGGTGAGCGCGCCGGGCAAACCACCCAGGCCACGCTGTTTCCTTTCACCATGGACGGCCAGCGCCTGGGCGTGCGCCTGAGCCCACCAAAGCTGGGCGCACATACCGATGAATTATTGAATGCCTTGGGCCTGGATGCGGGCGCCGTGCAGGCGCTGCGAGCGGCCGGCGCGGTGGCCTGAGTCGTCAGTCTGACAAAGGCATCGCCTGCTCTGCCAGGCTGGCGTGCAACGCGGCGCCCAAGGGCAACACCTCGTCGTTGAAGTCGTAGCGGTTGTTGTGCAGGTGGCAACTGCCCATGCCATTCTCGGTGCCTTGGCCGAGTCGCAGGTAGGCCCCGGGTTTGACGCGCAGCATGAAGGAAAAATCTTCGGCGCCCATGCTCGGCTCCAGGTCGCGCACCACGTTGGCGGCCCCCACCAGACTTTCCGCCACGTCACCGGCAAAGCGGGCCTCAAGCGTGGTGTTGACCGTGGCCGGGTACATGCGCTGGTAAGTCACTGTCGCGCTGGCACCAAACGCCTGTGCCACCGAACTGCACAACTCATGGAGGCGGCACTCAATCAGCGCCTGCACCTCGGTCCTGAACGTGCGCACCGTGCCGACCAGGGTGGCGCTGCCCGCCACCACGCTCATGGCGCCGAGGTCACCCGCCTGCATGGCGCACAGGCTGATGACGGCACTGTCCACCGGCTTGACGTTGCGCGACACGATGCTCTGCACGGCGGTGATGATGTGCCCCGCCACCAGCACCGGGTCCACCGTCTGGTAGGGGTGGGCGCCATGGCCGCCCTTGCCGGTGATCTCGATGGAAATACGGTCTGCCGCCGCCATCATCGGCCCCGTATTCAGGCCGATGGTACCGGGGCGCATGGCCGGCCAGTTGTGCATACCAAACACGGATTGCACCGGAAAACGCGCGAACAAGCCATCGTCGATCATGGCCTGGGCACCGGCGTAACCTTCTTCTCCGGGTTGAAAGATCAGCACGGCGGTACCGTCAAAGTTGCGCGTCTCGGCCAGGTAGCGCGCCGCGCCCACCAGCATCGCGGTGTGGCCGTCGTGGCCGCAGCCATGCATCAGGCCGGGCTGGGCAGACTTCCAGGCAAAGTCGTTGTGTTCGGTCATGGGCAGCGCGTCCATGTCGGCGCGAAGGCCAATCATCCTGCCGCTGCTGTGCCGTTTGCCCTGGATCACGGCCACCACGCCGGTCTTGCCGATGCCGGTATGGATGGCATCGACACCACAGACTTTCAGCGCCTGCTGTACGCGACCAGCGGTGTAGACCTCTTCAAAGCCAAGCTCCGGATGGGCGTGCAGGTCGCGCCGCAGGGCGGTCAGCTCAGGGTGGAAAGCGGCAATGTGCGCAAAGGCACGGCTGCTGGCGGTGTATTTCAAGAGACGGCTCCTTCAGGTCAATGACGCCCAAGCATCACACCCCAAACAGTTCGCCGCCGGCCTGGTCTGCGGGTGGCGTCACGCCCAGATGCCGGTAGGCGGCCAGCGTGGCAATGCGCCCGCGCGGGGTACGCTGCAGATAGCCTTGCTGGATCAGGTAGGGTTCGATCACATCTTCGATGGTTTCGCGTTCCTCGCCAATGCTGGCGGCAATGTTGTCGAGGCCGACCGGACCACCGTCGAAACGGTGGATCACGGCTTCGAGCAATTTGCGGTCCATCAGGTCAAAGCCCTGCGGATCCACATCAAGCATGGCCAGCGCGCGGTTGGCAATGTCCAGCGTGATGTCGCCCACGCCTTTCACATCGGCATAGTCGCGCACCCGGCGCAACAAGCGGTTGGCAATGCGCGGTGTGCCACGCGAACGCCGCGCAATCTCGAAGCCGCCGCGCTCATCGGTCGGCACGTTCAGCAGCCCGGCGCTGCGCTTGACGATGCGCGCCAACTCTTCGGCGCTGTAAAACTCAAGCCGCGCCACGATGCCGAAGCGGTCGCGCAGCGGGTTGGTCAGCATGCCCGCGCGGGTGGTGGCCCCCACCAGGGTGAAGGGCTGCAGATCGAGCTTGATGGAGCGCGCCGCCGGGCCTTCGCCGATCATGATGTCGATCTTGTAGTCTTCCAGCGCCGGGTACAGGATTTCTTCAACCACCGGACTCAGGCGGTGGATCTCGTCGATGAACAGCACATCGTTTTTTTCCAGATTGGTCAGCAGTGCCGCCAGGTCCTTGGGTTTTTCCAGCACCGGGCCACTGGTCTGGCGCAGGTTCACGCCCAGCTCGTGCGCAATGATGTGCGAGAGCGTGGTCTTGCCCAGACCCGGCGGGCCGAACAGCAGCACATGGTCGAGCGCCTCGCTGCGCATTTTGGCCGCACCGATGAAAATTTCGAGCTGTTCGCGTGCCTTGGCCTGGCCCACATACTCATCGAGCAGCTTGGGCCGCAGCGCGCGTTCGATCGCTTCCTCGTTGGGCGAGGCAGGCGCGTTGGACACCACCCGCTTGGGCGGCACCGGGGCAAAGTCGTCGGTTTGAATACTCAAGGCAGGCTCAATTCAGCGGCAAAAACAGGCACTATAGCGCCAGCCGGGCCGCCAGCCACTGACTTAAATGACTGGCGGGGTTTTCAAAGCCATGGATACCGCGGTAATGGTCGGCGTCAGGCAAGGCGCTGAGCTCACCCGCATTGCCAGCGGCTTGCCAGGCCCCCAGAAAACTGCTGGCCTGGCGTTCAAATTCCGGGGTTTCTTCGCTGCCCCAGTTCACCCAGATCGGCGTGGCGCAAGGGCGCACGCCAAACATCGGCGAATTGCGGCGGATGAGGCCCTCGTCGAGCTGGATCATGGGCTGCAAATAGCTGTAGCGCAGCGGCGCAATGTCGTAGATGCCGCTTACCAGCAGCGCGGCCGCGATCGGGTCGGCGGGCATACCGTAGTCCTCGGCCCAGCGCGTCTGCAGGCACATGGCGGTCAAATGGGCGCCCGCCGAATGCCCGCCCAGCGCCAGTCGTGCCGGATCGCCACCGTAATCGGCAATGTGGTGGTGCGTCCAGGCCACGGCAGCGCGCACCTGGCGCGTGATTTCATCAAGCGTCACAAAAGGGCACAGGGCGTAGTTGACCACCACAGTGGTGATCCCCAGCGGCTGCAGGCCCAGCGCCACACAGCTGAATTCCTTGCTGGAGAACGCGCGCCAGTAACCACCGTGGAGGAACACGAACACCGGTGCATTGGGGGCATCGGCTGGAAAGATGTCGAGTGTCTCGGCCAGTGTGGGGCCGCAAGGCACATCAAGCACACAGCGCAAGCTGGCGCGAGCCTGGGCCGAGCGCGCAGCGTAATGTTTAGCCGGTGCCGTGGGGTCAGTCAGCTTGATGGCGGGGTTGTACTGTGCATCAAGCTGGGCCTGCGTTTCAAATTCACGGTAAAGAGGTGTCATGGCTCAAATAAGGAAAAATCACACGCCAACATAACGTTGCCACAGGGCCGGCTGCGCCGCCAATTGCGCCGAGTCGCCTTGCCACACCACCTGGCCGCGCTCAAGAATGCTGTGGTGATGCGCCAGTCTGATCAGCCGCTCGACGTATTTGTCAATCACCAGAATCGTCTGGCCACGGCTGCTCAACTGATGCAGACATTGCCAGATGTCCTCGCGCACCAGCGGCGCCAGGCCCTCGGTGGCCTCGTCCAGAATCAGCAGGTGAGGGTTGGTCATGAGGGCGCGACCAATCGCCAGCATTTGCTGCTCGCCACCCGAGAGTTCGTTGCCCATGTGGCGCACGCGCTCAGCCAGGCGCGGGAACAAATCAAACACCGCCTCCAGGCACCAGGGGTCGGTCGAGCCGTTGCGGTTGGCGGCAAAGGCCAGCAGGTTTTCCCTGACCGACAGATTCGGAAAAATCTGCCGCCCTTCAGGCACCAGCGCCAAGCCCATGCGGGCAATGCGGTCGGGCGTGTAGCGGTCGATGCGTTCGCCGCGAAAGCGCACGCTGCCGCTGAACGCCGGCGTCAGACCCAGGAGCGAGCGCACCGTGGTGGTTTTGCCCATGCCATTGCGCCCGAGTAGCGTGGCGACCTCGCCGTGCTGCACGGCAAAAGTCACGCCAAACAGGACCTGACTGGCGCCATAGGCGGTTTCCAGAGCCTCAACTTCAAGCAGCGCGCTCATGCCCTGGCCTCTTCATCGTCACCCAGGTAGGCCCGTCGTACTTCGGGGTGCTGGCGGATGTCATCGGGGGTGCCGCAGGCAATGACCCGGCCGGCCACCAGCGTCGAAATGCGGTCGGCCAGGCGGAACACCGCGTTCATGTCGTGCTCGATCAACAGCAGCGTGGTCTCACCGCGCAGGCTCTGCAACAGATTGAGCATGCGCTCGGATTCATCCGGCCCCATACCAGCCATGGGCTCATCGAGCAACAGCAGTTTGGGTCGGGTGGCCAACGCCAGACCGACCTCCAGCTGGCGCTGCTCGCCGTGCGACAGCGCGCCGGCGAGTTGATGGATTTGCAGCGCCAGACCGACCCGCTGTGCCACATCGGCCGCCAGCGCGTAGCGCCCGGCATCGCGGCGTGCCGAGCGCCAGAAGTTCAGGCTGTGACCGCTATATGCCTGCACCGCCAGTGCAATGTTGTCCAGCACCGACAGGCGGCTGAAGATGCTGGTGATCTGGAACGAGCGCGCCAGGCCATGTGCCACCCGCTGGTACATCGGCATGCGGCTGATGTCCATGCCGTCAAACTGGACACGCCCGGCGTCGGGCGCAAGGGCGCCGGAAATCAACTGGATCAGCGTGGTTTTACCGGCGCCGTTGGGGCCGATCAGCGCATGGATCTCACCCGCCTGCACGCTCAGGCTGGCATGATCGGTGGCGCGCAGGCCGCCATAGGACTTGACCAGCCCGTCCACCTGCAACAGCACGCCGGGACTCATGGCGCCTGCCTTTTGCGCTGCAGGCTCAACAGCCCGTTCGGCGCCAGCAGCACCACGGTGAGCAACACCGCGCCCAGGCCAAACTGCCAGTGGATGGTGGTGCTACTTAAGAGTTCTTCGAGCAGCAAAAACACCACGGCACCGACCAGGCCGCCGTACAAATGGCCGACGCCGCCCAGAATCACCATCACCATCAACATGCCCGACTCGCTCCACTGCATCATCGACGGACTGACAAAACCGCCCTGATGCGCGAGCAGGGCACCGGCCAGGCCAGCCAGCGCACCCGCCAGCACAAAAGCCGTCAATTTGAAACGGTACACCGGAAAACCGATGGCCGCCATGCGCGTCTCGTTTTCTCGAATCGCCTGCAAGGCGTGGCCAAAGCGGGAATTCAGCAAGCGATGCACCGCCAGAAACACCAGCGTGGTAACGGCCAGCACCAGGTAATAAAACATACCATCCTGGCTCATGTCCAGGTCAAACCCCAGCTTGAAGCGCCCCGCCAGCGACAGGCCGTCGTCGCCGCCATAGGTCTTGATCGACACCATCAGGTAGTACAGCATTTGCGCAAAGGCCAGCGTGATCATGATGAAGTAGACGCCCCGGGTGCGCAGGCTGATAGCCCCGATGAGCAAGGCCATCGCAGCCGCAGCCACAAAAGCCAGCAGCAGTGCCAGCCAGGCGGAATGGACGCCATGTTGCATCAGGATGCCCGCCGCATAGGCCCCGACACCGACAAACGCGGCATGGCCAAAACTGACCATGCCACCAAACCCCAGGATCAGATTGAGACTGGTGGCCGCCAGCGCAAAAATCAGGATGCGGCTGGCCACGCCCACGTAAAAGTCCAGTCCCCAGGCGTGTGCCAACTCGGGCAGCAGCACCAGCGTGATCAGCAGGGCCAGACCAGAGCGCCAGTACAAGACGTGGTCCAGCAAGCCGGGCAACAGGCGCACCGTTGCCGTGGCCACCGCTACGGGCTTGGCGGCTTGTGAATCCACATCAGCCATGGGCAGGAAACAGCCCTTGCGGCTTGAAAAACAGCACGGCCGCCATCAGCACATAAATCAGGATGGCGGCGACGGCCGGACCCGCGCTGGCAGCCAGCGTCGGACCCAGGACGCGCTCAAAGACAAAAGGAATCAGGGTGCGCCCGGCAGTGTCCACCACCCCCACCAGCAGAGCGCCCAGCAGCGCGCCGCGAATCGAGCCGATGCCGCCAATCACGATCACCACAAAGGCCAGAATCAGGATGCTCTCGCCCATGCCGACCTGCACCGCCAGCAGCGGCCCGAGCATGCCGCCAGCCAGCGCGCACAAGCCCGCACCGATGGCAAACACCAGGGTAAACAGGCGCCGCACATCGACCCCCATGGCCAGCGCCATCTCTCGGTTCGAGGCGCCGGCGCGCACCTGCATGCCCAGCCGGGTGCGCGTCACCAGCAGGTACAGCAAGCCGGCAGCCATCAGTCCCACGGCAATGATAAGCAGGCGGTAAGCCGGGTAGCTGAAGCCCGGCAGCAGTTCCACCGGGCCGGCCAGGGCAGCCGGCGGGTTGAGCGCAATGGGCTGCGAACCCCAGACCATGCGCACCGCTTCGTTGCTCATCAGCAAAATGGCAAAGGTGCCCAGCACCTGTGACAGGTGATCGCGCTGGTACAAGCGGCGCAGCACGGCCAGCTCAAGCAGCGCGCCAAGCACCGCCGTGGCAACCACACCAAGCCCCAGCCCGGTCCAGAACGAGCCACTGGCCAAGGCGATGCTGGCAATCAGGTAGGCTCCGATCATGTAGATCGAGCCATGCGCCAGGTTGATCATGTCCATGATGCCAAACACCAGCGTCAGACCGGCGGCCAGCAAAAACAGCATCAGGCCAAATTGCAGGCCGTTGAGCGACTGTTCCAGAACCAGAATGCCTGTCATCGTGAGCGGCCCACCTCAGCTGGCATCAGAGTGCAGGCATCTTGCACTCGCCCACATAGGCATCGGCGTGGTTCTTGAACACCGTTCCCAGTGTACGGTTGGTGATGCGGCCCTGGGCGTCCTTGGTGATCACACGCAGGTAGTAGTCCTGGATGGGATACCCGTTGGTGTTGAACTTGAAGGCGCCGCGCACCGAGTCAAATCTGGCAGCGGCGATGGCCTTGCGCAGCGCCGCTTTGTCGCTCAGATTACCCTTGACATCGCGCACGGCGGCGTCCATCAACCGGGCAGCGTCGTAGCCTTGTGACGCATACAAAGTGGGCAGGCGACCATAGTCTTTTTGAAAATCTGCGACAAACCGCTTGTTGGCCGGGTTTTGCAGGTCGTGCGCCCACTGCGAGGTGTTGAACATACCCAGCATGGGCTCACCCACGGCACGAATCACGTCCTCATCGCCCGAAAAGCCCGGGCCAAACAAGGTCATATCCTTGGACAGACCGGCACCGACGAACTGCTTGATGAAGTTCACCCCCAAGCCGCCGGGCAAAAAGATGTAAACCGCATCCGCACCCGAGGCGCGCATTTTGGACAACTCGGCACCGTAGTCCAGCTGGCTTAAGGGCGTGTAGGTTTCCAAGGCGATTTGTCCCTTGAAATAACGCTTGAATCCGGCCAGGGCGTCCTTGCCCGCCGGGTAGTCAGGCGCCAGCAAGGCCACTTTCTTGAAGCCCTTGTCCTGCACCGTTTTGCCCACCGCTTCGTGCTGGTTGTCGTTCTGATAGGAGGCGCTGAAAAAATACGGATTGCACTGGGCACCAGCGTACTGCGACGGACCGGCGTTGGCGCTGATATAGAAAGTTTTGGCATCAAAAATCGGCTTGCCCACCGCCAGCATCACGTTTGAAAACACCACGCCGGTCATGAAATCCACCTGGTCGCGCTTGACCAGCCGGTCTGCGGTTTGTTTGGCGGCGTCGGGCTTGCCCTGGTCGTCGGCCACGATCACCTCGACCGGCAGCCCACCGAATTTGCCATTGGAATGCTTGAGCGCCAGATTGAAACCGTCGCGAATGTCAATGCCCAGACCCGCACCGGGACCGGACAAGGTGCTGAGCAGACCGACCTTGACCTTGTCGGCGGCAAAGGCCGATCCCGCCAGACCGAGCAGTGCGGTGGCCGCGGTCAGTGTGAGGCTCAGGGATTTAAAACCAATCGTTTTCATCAAGATATCCTATCAGGGGTTGAACTGGAAATACGCCGGGATGCAATTCAGGCCGCCATTGTCGCGGAGCTTTCAAACTACTTCGCCAGCGCCTTGAGCGCCAGCTTGATGCCATCGCTCACGCCAATGTCATTCGGCAGGGCCTTGAGGGCGGCGGCGGCCTCCTTGTCGCTGTAGCCCAGCGCCAGCAGGGCCTGCAAAATGTCGCCTTGCGCGTCGCTGGCGATGCTGCTGGGCACGCCAATGTCGGGGCCAAGCTTGCCCTTGAGTTCCAGCAGCAGGCGCTCAGCCGTCTTCTTGCCGATGCCGGGCACCTTGATGAGCCGGCCGCCCTCCTGCAGGGTGACGGCCTGCGCCAACTCGGTCACGCTCATGCCCGACAGCACGGACAAAGCCGTGCGCGGACCGACGCCCGAGATCTTGATGAGTTCGCGAAACGCCGCGCGCTCTGCCGTGGTGGCAAAACCGTACAAAATCTGCGCATCCTCACGCACCACAAAGTGGGTCAAAAGGCTCACCTTGACACCGAGTTCAGGCAAGTTGTAAAACGTGCTCATGGGCACAAACACCTCGTAGCCGACGCCATGGCAATCCACCATGACCTGCGGCGGATTCTTGTCATCGAGGGTGCCCGTTAATTTACCGATCATTTTGTGCCTATCATCGAGGAGTATTTATGGAATTATCAACGTGATCCTCCGACACCTCTTTTCGCCACCCAACAACACCCGCCTGGGCCACCTGTGTGGCCCCATGGACGAGCACCTGCGCACCATCGAGGCCGCGCTGCAGGTCAAGATTGCACACCGCCACGAGCAGTTCAAGGTCGACGGCCTCAAGGCCAACGCCAAGCGCGGCATGGAGATGCTGCAGGCCTTGTACGAAATGGCGGCACGCCCGATCGAGCCACGCACGGTGCAGTTGATGCTGGCCGGCGACGGTGACGTCAATGGCGCCGAAGGCCCGTCGCTCAAGACCAGACGCGCCGACTTGAAACCGCGTTCGCTGAACCAGGCGCATTACCTCGACAGCATCATCAGCCACGACATCACGTTCGGCATCGGCCCGGCCGGCACCGGCAAGACCTACCTGGCCGTGGCGATGGCGGTGGATGCGCTGCAACGCAGCACGGTACAGCGCATTGTGCTGACGCGTCCGGCGGTGGAGGCCGGTGAACGCCTGGGCTACCTGCCCGGTGACCTGGCGCAAAAGATCGACCCCTACCTGCGCCCGCTGTACGACGCACTGTATGACCTGATGGGTTTTGAGGCCGTGCAAAAAGCATTTGAGCGCCAGACCATCGAGATCGCGCCGCTGGCCTTCATGCGCGGGCGCACCCTCAACACCGCCTTTGTGATCCTGGACGAGGCGCAAAACACCACGCCGGAACAGATGAAGATGTTCCTGACGCGCATCGGTTTTGGCTCCAAGGCCGTGGTCACCGGCGACGTCAGCCAGATCGACCTGCCCAGCACCCAGCTCAGCGGCCTGATCGACGCCGAGCGCGTGCTCAAGGGTGTCGACGGCATTGCCATCTGCCGCCTGACCAGCGCCGACGTGGTACGCCACCCGCTGGTGGCGCGCATTGTGGACGCCTACGACGCCCCCGGTCGCATCGGCGTGCTGCGCCGCGACGACGCCGAACCCCTGGCCGCCAAACGCCCTTCCCGTCGCCTCCAAGGTCCCGACCTATGAACCAGCTCACCCTCTCCCTGCAATTCGGCAAATTTGACGACGTGGCGCTGCACCGCGCAGCCCTGCCCCGCCACAAGGTCGCGCGCTGGCTGCGCGCCGCGCTGCAAAGCGATGCCGAAATCACGGTGCGCGTCGTCGATGCCGCAGAAGGCCAGTCGCTCAACCGCGACTACCGAAAAAAGGACTACGCCACCAACGTGCTCACCTTCGACTACACGCTGGAGCCCGTGGTGACAGCCGACCTGGTGTTGTGCGCGCCAGTGGTGGCCCAGGAGGCCAAAGCGCAGGGCAAGACCCTGGAAGCACATTACGCCCATCTGCTGGTGCATGGCGCCCTGCACGCGCAGGGTTGGGACCACGACGAGGACGAAGACGCCCAAGTGATGGAACTGCGCGAGAGCGAGATCATGGCGCGACTCGGATTTGACAACCCGTATTGATCGGAAAACCATCGCGGCGAGGGCGCCGCTCCCACAAGGGGGGCATGGAACAATTCGCCGATGTACTTATTATTTGCAGTGGGTGCGCTCAGTCGATCAACCAGCAACAGGTCAGTGGCGGCACCATGACCGCATCGTCTTCAACCATGATGCGCTCGCCAGAACACAGCTCCCGCATGGCCACTTGCTGAAACAAGCCATGGGGGCGTAGCGCACCCAGCTGAAGTCGTTGCGCGTCGGTGTTGAAGTTGCTCACGACCAGCACCCTGCTACGCCCGTTATGTGCGTGATGTATGTCCGTGCGCAAGAAAACCAGCAGGTTGGGGTTGTCCACGTTCAACAATTGGCGATTGTCGAAGTCCGCAAAAGCGTTCAATTCCTTGCGCAAGGCGATCATTTTTTTCAGCGTATTGAAAATGCGCTGTTCCACCGTGCCACTTTGATGCCGCAGCGCCGCCTTGTCCCAGTCGAAATTCGAGCGGTTCATCCACCGGTTGTCGTTCGCCCGGAAAGGATCGGCCAGATATTCCAGACTGTTGAGCGTACCGATGGCGTCACCGTAGTAAAACAGCGGGATGCCGCCAAAGGACAGGATCACGCCGTGCAACAGCACAATGGTTTTGATGGCGGTCTCAATGGCCACCGGATCTTCGCTTTCCAGCGCGGTCTCAAGCCCGGCCAACGAAGCCAGTGACCCCGAAATGCGCGCATCGCCGGTCTTGGGGTTCGTGCCAAACGGCAGCCCGCGGGCGGTTGAGCCGGGGTATCGCCCCGTGAAGTAATCGATCAGAAAATGCCGGTGCTGCACCGGGTCATAGCCCGACAGTCGGGCATCGTTGTCATCAAAACCCAAACCAATGTCGTCGTGGCAGCGCACATAGTTGAGCCAGGTGGCCCGCTCCAGTTTGTTGGGCAGGTGCTTGATGCCCAGGTTCAGCAACATGGCATTCTTGGTGGCCACCCCGTCCCACAGCAGGGACATGAGCGTGGCGTTGTAAGCAATCTCGCATTCCTTGGCGTTGATGGCGTCTTCGCCGAAATACTTGGCCACCTCGCTGGGCGCCACGATGGCCTCGGCAATGAACAGCACGCCCGGCGCGGTGACCTGGCAGCAATCCTTCATCAACTGCAACAGCAAGTGCGCCTCACGCTCATTCTGGCAAGTGCTGCCGATTTTTTTCCACAGGAATGCCACCGCGTCCAGGCGCAAAACATCTGCACCCTGGTTGGCCCAGAACAGGATGATGTCGATCATCTCGATCAGCACGGCCGGGTTGCGGTAGTTCAGGTCCCACTGGTAGTTGTTGAATACCGTCATGACCCACTTGCCCATGACCTCGTCCCAGGTGAAGTTGCCAGGCGCCGTGGCCGGAAAGACCTCGGGCATGGTTTCCTCGAACGTATCGGGCATCTCGCGGTCGTCGAACACGTAGTAGTAATCCTGAAACGTCTTCTCGCCCCGGCGTGCCCTTTGCGCCCATTCGTGCTCGTTGGAAGTGTGATTGACGACCACATCGAGCACCAGCAACATGTCGCGCTTCTTTAACGTGGCCGCCAACGCTTCCAGCTCTTCCGTGGTGCCGTACCGTGCATCCACCTTGAAGAAATCCCTGACGGCGTAGCCACCGTCGGCATGCGTCGGAGGGCAATCCAGGATCGGCATGATGTGCACCATGTTGATACCCAGGTCCTGCAGGTAGGGCAGCCTGGTACGCAGGCCTTTCAGGTCGTCGGCAAAGCGGTCGCAATACAGCGCCATGCCAACCCACTTCTGGCTCAGGAACCAGTTGTAGTCACGTTCCCTGGCCAGGTCCGACTTGCGCAACTGGGGGCTGCGCGCCATGTAGCGCACGGCCAGCGTCTCCACCAGACTGACCATTTGCGCCTTGAAGTCGGGGCGTTCACCATAGAGCAGGTGGAACAGGGAATGGATGGCATAAAAATTGGCCCCGAGCCGGGTGTAGAAATGGCGCAGCCTGTAATTGCCGATCTCGGGTTTGAGCTCCATCAGGATTTCGTTCAACATCGCGTGGGACGCTTGTTCGTACATGAGTGCTCTCCAAGAGATTCAGTTTTGCGCGCGCAACCACGCATCGAGCGCAGGGTGGTAATGGGCAATGCCCTCCAGAATACCTGCGCTGTAATTGCCGTTCATGCCCAGGTAGCCGCCCCTTGCCATATACAAGGCGGTCGGGCTGGCGGCTGCCACCAGATTTTTCACTTGCGGGTCGGCATTGGCCACCAGCACAGCCGGAATACCGCTGAGCAGCACGTCCAGATCGTTGCCGCTGTCACCCGCAAACAGGGTTTCCTCGTCCTGATAGCCTTGTTGCTGCATCAGGAAACGGATGGCGTGCAGCTTGTTGGCGCTGGCAGGCAAGATATCAAGCAAGCCCAGCCCGGCGGGTTCATCCACGCTCCAGATCAGGTTCGCCTTGATGTGCGCCTGTCTCAAGCGGGCATCAATCGCGCGGATCAGGCTTGGCGCATCCTCTGCCGGCGCCACGTAGTAGCTGAGCTTGTGGCGGTTCTGTTTTTCGCGAGGCTGCAACTGCAACGCCGGGAACACGGCCAGCAGGCGACACAGGTCGTCGTGCGCCTGGCCATGCCAGTCCGGGTCGATCTGCGCACACCAGGCCTCGTTTTGCTGCCAGCCGGAGGGCGCGACCCGGTAGATCGTTGTCCCCACATCGGCGATGACAAAAGCGGGTTCTGGCAGATCGAAATCAAGCATCGCCTGCGCAATCAGCACCCGGTGCCTGCCGCTCACGTAGACCAGCGTCACGTCTTCGCGGCGCACCAGTTGCCTGAACAGTGCCAGCGCCCCCTGAGAGGCGGGCTGAGCACCGTTGGCTATCAGGGTACGGTCCAGATCGGTGCAAAGCAACAAGCGCCTCATGCTGCGGTTCCGGCGTTGTCGTCGACGAAAAAGCGGTAGTGCGTCATGGCCTCCAGAATGCCCGCCGCGTGCGGCTGTTTTGAAAAATAGATCTTCTCGATATTCGCCAGATCCGCCAGCTCGCCAAGGTGACGGTTGTCCACCACCACGCCCAGCGTGTTGCCGCGCAACATGTCTGCGTCGGCACCCGTGACACCGGCGACCAGGGTCTGTTCCAGCGGAAAACCAAATTTCTCGGCGCACCAGCGCAAGGCAAGCCCCTTGGAGGCACGCACCGGGAGCACGTCAAGAAACTGTCCGAACGAAAAAATCACGTTCACGGCTTGCTCATTGCGCAGCAACAGTCGCCGGATTGCATTGACATCCGTCGCCGCGGGATCGATGAAATAACTCAGCTTGAACGCGCTTTGGTTGCCTTTGGGCTGCATCGTCAGTCCTGGCACCTCCTTGAGGATGTCGTGCACCGCCTGCCTGCTCCACAAGTGGTCGATGTGGCGCGCCCAAACCGCGTCCTCGGTCAGGTTGGGAGCGTAATGAATCTGCGTGCCCTGTCCGGTGATCAGCACATCCGGCTGGGGTATGTTGTGCCGTTTCAAAATGGCCAGTGCATCGTCCAGGCTGCGGCCAGTGGCAATACCAAAGATGATTGCCTTGCGGTGTTCCTGCATGGTTTGCAAAAAAGGCACCAATGACACCGTGTCACCGATCAGGTTCTGGTCCAGGCTGGTAAAAATGGCCTGTTCACGGAAAGTGCCCGAGCGTCGTCGCAAAGACATGCGGGTCCGGGGTTCTGCTTTTTCCACCAGCGGCCGGATCACCGACAGATAGCTTTCCACGTGCGCCGGCCACGAGTAGAAGCTGCGCACGCCCGCGATCCCGTTCCTGGAAAAGCGCCGCCACGCGACCCTGTCTGCCAGGACCTGCAGCAGCATGTCCGCCAGCGCCGCCCTGTCGAGCGGGTTGATCAGGTGGCCGTTGCGGCAATTGCGGATGATGTCGGTCGGGCCGCCGTCCTCGGTGGCCACAATCGGCAAACCGCAGGCCGCCGCCTCGATCAGCGTCAAACCAAAGGGCTCGGTCAATGCGGGGTTCACGAACACGCCACCCGAGGCGGCCGCCAGGCGATACAGCACAGCCACCTCTTCCGGTTTGTGGTGTTTTGGGTACGCCACCTTGCCATACAGGTCGTATTTGTCGATCGCCAGCAGGATCTCGGTGAGCACCGCTTTTGAAATGTTCTCCATCTCCTGAATGTCATCACGGTTGCCCGCCACAATCACCAGGTTGGCGGCTTGTTGCAGCGCGGGTGAGCCCCCGTAGGCCTCAATCAGGGCCACCAGGTTCTTTTTCGGGTCAGGGCGCGACAACGCCAGAATCATCGGCTTGTTGGGCTGCTTCAAATAACGTTTGAGCGCCATGGCCATCGGACTCGTTTTTTCATCGCCTTGTGGCGGAAAAAATTGCGTCAGGTCCGTCCCCGGCGGAATCACCCGCATCCGCTCGGGCTGGTAAAAATCGTACAGACCGTACTGCTGCTCAATTTCTTGCTGGGTGCTGGTGATGACGCGCTCAGCGCTGCCCAACGTGGTTTCTTCGGCTTCGATGCGGCGTGAGATGTGGTAGGTGGATTCAATCTCACTGCGTTGGATACCGCTGGCCAGCAACTGCAGGCGTTTGTTGCGCCCCAGGGAGTGGCCGGTATGCACCAGGGGAATCCCCAATTGGTGTGCAAGGCGCGAACCCACGTAGCCGGCATCGGCGTAGTGGCTGTGAAAAACATCCGGCAGGCGGGGCTGGCTCTTAAGGTAGAGCAGGACGTTGTCTGCAAAGTTCTCCAGCGAGTCCCACAGCATTTCCTTGCGCAGGTATTTGTCTTCGCCACAGGCAATGCGAACGATGCCGGCCTTGTCGGAAAGCGGTTCCCAAACTTCGGCATAGTCGGCGCTGACCTGGCTGTCAACCACGCGACGTGTCAACAGCACCACTTTTTCAACATCCACGCGCTCACCCAAGGCACGGGCAAGCTCCACCACATATTTGGTCTGGCCACCGGTATCCGCATCGCGGCCCAGTTCCAGGTCATGCCCACGGATCAAGCCATGAACACTGATCAAGACGATATACAACGGTTTTTTTACCGCCAATGTTTGCTTTTTCATAGCCCCCATTCCTGCATGAAGCACGGGTAAAAATTCAAGCCATCGGACAGGCCCCGCAAATTTGCAGATAGATGGTAGCAAATACATTGCCGGCACGCACCGCCCGCCTTGCCCGGCGCTTCATCGCCCAGACAGGACCGCAAGGTGGCGGCCATACGGGCAACACCGGCAAGCCATGGGACAATTCGCCCATGTACTTATTATTTGAAGAAACCGGCAAATTCCTGGCCGGGCGCATCCTCTCCGAGGCCGACACGTCGGCACAGGTGGAGCTGGACTCGGGCAAACGCGTCAAGGTCAAGTCTGCCAACATGCTGCTCAAGTTCGACAAGCCCACGCCGGCTGAGCTGATGGCCGGCGCACAGGCCGTGGCCGCCGGCATGGAGCTCGACATGGCTTGGGAATTTGCGCCCGACGGCGACTTTGGCTTTACTGAATTGGCGCGCGACTATTTTTCAGAACACGCCACGCAGGAGCAACAGGCCGGCACGCTGATGGCGCTGTATGAGGCGCCGCACTACTTTCGCCGCGCCGGCAAGGGGCGCTTTCGCAAAGCCTCGGCCGACATCCTGGCGCAAGCACTGGCCGCCATCGAGAAAAAGAAACAGATTGCGCTGCAAATTGAGGCCTGGGTCAAGGAACTGAGCGAAGGCGTCTGCCCGCAAGCCATCCGCGACCAGCTTTACAAAATCCTGTTCAAACCCGACAAGAACGCGCCCGAATACAAGGCCGTGGTCGAAGCCTCGCGCGCCACGCACCTGGGCCCGCTGGACCTGCTGATCCAGGCCGGTGCCATCGATTCGCCCTACCAGTTCCACTGGAAACGCTTCCTGCTGGAAAACTTCCCCAAGGGCACAGGATTTCCCAAACTCGAGGCGCCGCTCATCAAGGACGAGCTGCCGCTGTCCCCGGCGCACGCCTTCTCGATTGACGATTCGGCCACCACCGAGATCGACGATGCGCTGTCGGTACAGGGCCTGGGCACCGGCACGGTGGTGCTGGGCATCCACATTGCCGCGCCCGGCCTTGCGATCCAGCCCGGCAGCGCCATCGACCACCTGGGCCGCGCGCGGCTGTCCACGGTCTACATGCCGGGCTACAAACTCACCATGCTGCCCGACGAGGTGGTGCAAAGCTACACCCTGACCGAAGGCTGCGACTGCCCGGCGGTGTCGCTCTATGTGACGCTGGACGAGACCACGCTGGAGATCAAGGCCTCCGAGACCAGGCTGGAGCGGGTGCACATCGGCGCCAATTTGCGCCACGACCAACTCGATGCCGTGGTCACCCTGGAGTGGCTGCAAGACCCGGCTTTCATGCACGACACCGACCCACCACCGCTGCAGCACAAGCGAGAGCAACTGTCGTTTTTGTACCGGCTGGCGCAAGACCTCAAGGCCAAGCGCGAAGTGGTGCGCGGCAAGCCCGAAAACTTCAACCGGCCCGACTACAACTTCCGGCTGGTCGGTAACGACGGTGCGGAGCCACAGGGTACCGAGCACGTGCAGATCAGCGTGCGCCAGCGCGGCGCACCGCTTGATTTGATCGTCTCGGAGGCCATGATCCTGGCCAACAGCACCTGGGGCAACTGGATGGCCGAGCTTGGCGTGCCCGGCATTTACCGCAGTCAGGCTTCCATGCTGCCCGGCGTCAAGGTGCGCATGGGCACCCGGGCGCTGCCGCACGCCGGCATTGGCGTCAAAAGCTACGCCTGGAGCAGCTCGCCGCTGCGCCGCTATGTGGACTTGCTGAACCAGTGGCAGATCATTGCCTGCGCCCGCCATGGCAAAACGGCGGCCCTGGTGGCGCCGTTCAAACCGAAAGACGCCGAGCTGTTTTCGATCATCTCCAGCTTTGACGCCGCCTACTTTGCCTACAACGGCTACCAGAACGCGATTGAGCGTTTCTGGACGCTCAAGTACGTGCAGCAGCAGGGCGTCACCGAAATTGAGGCCACCCTGTTCAAGGACAACCTGGTGCGCGCCGACCACCTGCCGCTGGTGCTGCCGGTGATGGGCGCGCAGGGGCTGCCACGCGGCGCGCGGGTGCGCGTGAAGCTGGGCGACATCGACCTGGTGTCACTTGACATCCACGGCACCGTGCTGGAGCGGCTTGACGCCGAGCCCGAGGTCTTTGACGCCGACGAAGAGCAGGACGAGGAGGACGTGGCCGGCCCGATTGCAATTGCCGTGGATCTCAACGACACGGATGCCAGCCCGAAATCCGGTGAACCAGAGGCGCTCGATACGCCGTGAAGCTGTCGTCGTTCAGCACCCTTCAGTTGGCCCTGGGCGCGTCCATCGCGGTACACGCCTCACTGCTGACCGTGCGCCTGGTTGACCCCGAGGCCTTCAAGCAGGTCATGCAGGACACCGCGCTGGAGGTGATCCTGGTCAATGCCAACCCGCAGGAGCGCCCGGACAAGGCACAGGCCATTGCCCAGGTGGCCATGGCGGGGGGCGGTGAAGCAGCCCGCGGCCGGGCCAAAAGCCCGCTGCCGCCGGCCTTGCTGAATCTGGACGGCGAAGACAAGGCGCAGGAGCAGGCGCGCCAGCTGCGCGAAATGCAGGAACAACAAAACTTGCTGCTCCATGTCAAGCGCTTGCTGAGCAGCCTGCCGCCCAGCGAGCCGCAACAGCAGGCGCAGACGCCCGAACAGGCGCAGCGCGAGCAAAAGCAGAAACAGCTGGTCAAGTTGCTGGCCGAAATCGAGCGCCGCATCAACCTGGAAAACGCCCGCCCGAAAAAGCGCTACATCAGCCCGGCCACGCGCGAGGCGGTGTACGCGATCTATTACGACCACCTGCGCAGAACCATCGAAGACCGGGGCACCCTGAATTTCCCGCAGGCCAACGGCCAAAAACTCTATGGCGAACTCACCATGGTGGTGACCATCAACCACCGCGGCGAAGTCATGGCCACCGAAGTGGTGCAAAGCTCCGGCAACCTGGCGCTCGACCAGCGCGCGCGCGCCATTGCCAACAGCGCCGGACCTTTTGGTAAATTCAGCCATGCCATGCGATTGCAAGCCGACGAGATTGCCGTGGTGTCGCGCTTTAATTTCACACGAGAAGACACGCTGGAAACCAAAGTCAGCGCCAATTAACCCCATCCTCCTAAGCAACCAATGACCACCGACCTCTACTGCGTGATGGGCCACCCGGTTTCCCACAGCCGCTCGCCCTGGATTCATGCCCGTTTTGCCGAGCTCACCGGCCAGCATCTGCACTACGAAAAGCGCGAAATCCCGCTGACCCACTTTGATGCCAGCGTACAAGCCTTCATCCGTGAAGGCGGGCTGGGCTGCAACATCACCGTGCCGTTCAAGTTTGAAGCTGCCAAAATTGCCACCCACACCAGCGAGCGGGGTTTGCTGGCGCAAGCCTCGAATATATTGACCTTCAGGGACGGCCAGATCCTGGGTGACAACACCGATGGCATTGGCCTGGTGATTGATATTGAACGCAACGCCGGCTTGCCCCTCAGGGGCTTGCGCCTGCTGCTGATTGGCGCAGGCGGCGCTGCTGCCGGCGTGCTGGGTCCGATGCTACAAGCCGGCCCGGCGCACATCAGCGTGGCCAACCGCACGCTGCACAAAGCCACCGAGTTGGTGGCACGCCATTTACCCCTGGCCACACAACAAAAGACGGAGCTGGTAGCGCATACCCTGCATGGGCTGGGCGACCCCTTTGATGTGGTCATCAACGCCACCGCGACCAGCCTGAGCGGTGCCGCGGTGCCCGTGGCCGCCCGCGTGTTGAAGCCCGGCGCCCTGGCCTACGACATGATGTACGGCCCCGGCGCCCAGGGTTTCATGGACTGGGCACGCGCCCATGGCGCGGTACCACGCGATGGTCTGGGCATGCTGGTCGAGCAAGCCGCCGAGGCCTTTTTGATCTGGCGTGGCGTGCGCCCGCCCTCAGCCCAGGTGCTGGCTGAATTGCACAAGGTCATTCAGGGATAAAGCATGAAACCGTTTTTGCGCTGGCTCAGCCTGGTGGCAGTTGCCATGCTGCTGCTGCAGCTGTTTTTTGTGGTGCGCGTTGTCGCCATGCTGGTGATCGACCCGCAATCCACCGCCTTTCAGCGCTCCGAAGCCTGGCGTGTGGCGACCCAGAAAGACGCCTTGCGCTGGCGTCAGCAATGGCTGCCATACGACAAGATTTCAAGCCACCTCAAGCGCGCGGTGATCGCCAGCGAAGACGACGGCTTTGCCAACCATGACGGTGTGGACTGGAATGCGCTGGAAAAGGCTTGGGAAAAAAACGCCAAGGCCGAAGAGCAGGCGGCCAGGGCGCAAGCTCGGCTGGACGCCCGCAATCCGCCCCGCGTAACGGCCAATGCCGCCAGGCCGCCAGCCAAGGCGGTGAAGGCCCCCAAGGTGGTGGGCGGCTCCACCATCACCCAGCAACTGGCGAAAAACCTGTTTTTGTCGGGTGAACGCACGATGCTCAGGAAGGGTCAGGAATTCTTCCTCACGCTGTTGCTGGAAGCCGTGCTCAGCAAGGAGCGCATTCTTGAAATTTACCTCAACAACGTGGAATGGGGCGAAGGCGTTTTTGGCGCCGAGGCCGCGGCCCAGCACTATTTTCGCAAACCTGCAGCCAAGCTCAGCAGCTATGAAGCCGCCCGGCTGGCCGTGATGCTGCCACGCCCCAAGTACTTTGAAAAGCTGCCCAATTCAAGCTATGTGGCGGGGCGCGCCGCCAGCATTGCGCGACGCCTGCAAGGGGCTGAACTGCCATGAGCCAGGACCGGCCAGAACCAGGCAACTGGCGCAGCCGCGTGACGGCTTGGGCATCCCCTCTGGCGGCCGCCGGGGTCAGCCTGTTTTTGCTGGGACTCATTCGCGTACTCACCGGGGCCCAGGCGCGCTGGTGGGGCTGTCCGCCCAAAGCCGAGCAGCGCATTTATTTTGCCAACCACCAGAGCCACGCCGACCTGGTGATGATCTGGGCGGCACTGCCCAAGGAATTACGCCGCAACACCAGGCCAGTGGCCGCCCGGGAATACTGGACCAAATCCGCCTTCAAGCGATGGCTCACCACGGCCGTGTTCAACGTGGTTTATGTCTCGCGCGAGCGCCATGCGCAGGAAGACCCGCTGGAACCGCTGGTCGAAGCCCTGGCGGCCGGTGACTCGCTGATCTTGTTTCCCGAAGGCACGCGCGGTCATTTTGATGACCCGCAGGCCTTCAAGGCCGGGCTCTATAACCTGGCGCTCCAGTTCCCGCAGGTCGAGCTCATTCCGGCCTGGATCGCCAATGTGCAGCGCGTCATGCCCAAGGGCGAAGTGGTACCGGTCCCGGTGCTGTGCTCGGTCACCTTTGGTGCCCCCATGCAAGTGCTCCCCGGTGAAGACTGCCACACTTTTTTGCCACGCGCCCGTAACGCCGTCATCGCCCTGCGCGACATCTGAACCATGTCCCTTCACCAAACCTTGAGAAACCTCAGCCCGGCGCAACAAGTGGGCGCCATGTTTGTGCTGGTGTTCGGCCTGCTGGTGATTGCGTCGCTGACGCTGTTTTTGCTGTCCATGCGCGAGCATGAAGACGTGCAGGCGCAGCAAGCCCAAAGTGAGCGCATTCAGGATTTGAGCAATCTGCTGCGCACCAGCTGGGCGCTGATTTTTGTCTTCTGGGTGGCCTGGCTGGCGGGCGACATCACCCGTCTGGTGCTGTTTGCGCTGGGCTCCTTTTTTGCCCTGCGTGAGTTCCTGACGCTGTCGCCCACGCGCCAGGGCGACCACCGCAGCCTGGTTCTGACATTTTTTGCGGTATTGCCGCTGCAGTACTTTCTGGTGGGCACCGAGCACTTCAACCTGTTCACCGTGTTCATCCCGGTCTATGTGTTTCTGGCGCTACCCGTGGCGAGCGCACTGGCCAACGACCCGGTGCGTTTTCTGGAGCGCAACGCCAAGCTGCAATGGGGCATCATGGTCTGCATTTACGGCATGAGCCATGTGCCGGCCCTGATGCTGCTGGACTTTCCGCGTTACGACAAGCAAAACGCTTTTCTGGTGCTGTTTCTGGTGCTGGTGGTGCAAACCTGCATGGTCACACAGCATCTGGTGGCCCGCTACCGGCCCAAAACCCCGGTAGCGGCGCAGATCAGCCAGAGCTTCACCTGGCACAGCTGGGGCTGGGGCATGGCTGCGGGCAGCCTGTTGGGGGCCGTGCTGGCGGGCATCACGCCCTTTGTACCGGGTCAGGCCTTTGCCTTGTCGTTCGTCGCCTGCGCCGCCGGATCGCTCGGGCACCTGGTCATGAAGGCGCTCAAGCGCGACCGCGGCATCCCGATCTGGCGTGGTCAGAGAAAAAGCGTGACCGGCGCCGGCGGCATGCTTGACCGCATCGACTCGCTGTGTTTTGCCGCGCCGGTGTTCTTTCATTCGGCGCACTGGTATTTTGGCCTGTAGCCGCCAACCATAAAACAACCATGAGAGTTCTCGGTATCGACCCCGGCCTGCGCACCACCGGTTTTGGCGTGGTGGACGTGGACGGCACCGAGCTGCGCTATGTGGCCAGCGGCACCATCAGCACCACCCATCTCGACAAAGACCTGCTGCCCGAGAGGCTCAAGGTGCTGTTCGACGGCATCCGCGAAGTGGTGGCGCGCTACCAGCCCGATGCCTCGTCCATCGAGATCGTGTTTGTCAACGTCAACCCCCAATCCACCCTGCTGCTGGGCCAGGCCCGCGGCGCCGCCATCACCGCGCTGGTATCGCTCGACCTGCCGGTGTCGCAATACACCGCCCTGCAAATGAAGCAGGCGGTGGTGGGCTGGGGTCGCGCCAGCAAAAGCCAGATTCAGGAAATGGTCAAGCGCCTGCTCCATCTGCCCAGCCTGCCCGGCCCCGACGCCGCCGACGCCCTGGGCCTGGCCATCACCCACGCCCACGCCCACAAAGCCATGGCCCGGCTGGCGCTGGCGGATGGGGTGATTGGCGCGGGGAAAGGGAAATACAAGGCGGGGCGGAGCCGTTGACCTGGTGCTGAAGCCTGAATGGCCGTCGGCATCTTCATCAATCGCGCGCGAGGCGTCTGTCCTTTGGTCAAAACATCGAACCACGCGTTGCTTTGCGCGTTCCGGACCCGCAGTATTTCCAGAAAACGGTTTCCGCATCCATATACCTGTCGGGTTTGATGACAGCCTGATATCCTCTGCCCATGCCCCGCCCCTCCCAACTTCTTCACCCTCCCCGCCCACCCGCACCCACCCGCGATGCCGCCACGGTGCTATTGCTGCGCGACACGCCCGACGGCCTCGAAGTGCTGATGACGCGGCGCTCCAGCAAGGCGAGTTTTGTGCCGGGTGCCTATGTGTTTCCGGGTGGCGGCATTGACGCTGCGGATGGCTGCTGCCACGCCCTGACGCAGCGCCGCGCCACGCAAAGCGCGCAGGCGCTGACGGAGGCGATTGCCGGGATTCGCGAGAGCTTTGAAGAGCTGGGCGTGCTGCTGGCGCGCCACCTGGATGGCAGCTGGGCCACGCAGGCCGAGATTGACGCGATGGACCGGCAAGGCGACTTTGGCGCGCAATGCACGGCGCGCGGCCTGACGCTGGCTGCCAGCGACATCCATGTGCTGGCGCGCTGGATCACCGACCGCGATTCGCCCAAGCGCTTTGATGTGCCGTTTCTGGTGGCGCGGATGCCTGAAGGGCAAGAGCCCGTGGCCGACGAGGCCGAGCAGTTCGAGCCGGTGTGGGTGCGCCCCGGGGACGCCCTGGCCCGGCACCAGGCGGGCAGCTTTTTTATGATCTACCCGACCATCATCACGCTGGAGCGCCTGCAGGACCTGGCGACGGTGGATGCCGTGCTGCAGGCCTGCGCGGTGTCAGAAGAGCCACTGTGGACCAGTTGCCCGCGCACCGGGCTGCTGGCCGGGCGCGAGCAGCGCCATATGGAACATGAGTCGGCCTACGGCGAGTTGGCGCTGGTTTGTCCGGACGGACAAATTGCACACCCGCTGGACTGGCAAAGCGAGCAGGCCGTGCCGCTGCTCAAGAACGTGCTGCGCCTGACCGCGCCCAATCCCGGCGCCATGACCGGCCCGGGCACCAACAGTTACCTGGTGGGCGACCCCGACACCGGTTTCATCGCCATCGACCCGGGCCCGGCCGATACCGCGCACCTGGACAAACTGTGGCGGGCGGCGGGTGGCGACATCCGCATGATTGTTTGCACCCATTCGCACCCCGACCATTCCCCCGGCGCCCGGCCGCTGCAGGCCATGTGCCACACCGTGCCGCCGATTCTGGGACTGCCAAGCAAAGAGACGGCGCGGGCCAATAGCATTTTTATGCCTGACAGGGCGCTGCAGAACGGCGAGGTTTTGGTGCTTGGCACGAATACCTTCGCGGCGGGGGCGCCGCTCCCACAGGGGGCCCCTGTAGGAGGCCCGCCCTCGGGCCGATGGATGTCCGACAACACCACCCACACGCTGCAGGTGATTTACACCCCGGGTCACGCGGCCAATCATTTGTGCCTTATGCTGCTGGAAGACGGCCTGCTGTTCAGCGGCGATCACATCCTGAACGGCAGCACCACAGTGATCGACCCGCCCGATGGCGACATGGACGACTATCTGGACTCGCTGGACCTGCTGCAGACGGCCTGCACCGAGCACCAGCTCAAGTACATCCTGCCCGCCCATGGCTATGTGCTCGGCGGACCGGATGACGAGGCCCGAGCCGCGATCGCCCGCCTTAAAGCCCACCGCCTGCAGCGTGAGGCCAAGGTGATGGCGGCCATGCAGGCGCACCCCGACGGCACGCTGGACGACTGGCTGTCACTGGTATATGCCGATGTGCCGCAGCGCATGTGGCCGGTGGCCAGGCGATCGCTGATGGCGCATGTGGCGCGCATCACCTCGTTGATGCCCTAAACACCGCAGCGGCATGCCGGCTGTCATCATTTTTTGCCTGGGCCTGCTGGTGGTGCTGTGGCTGGTGGGTGCACCCTGGCTGACCGAGCGCAAACGTCAAAGCCTGCGGACCCGACCCTTTCCCACCGCTTGGGGCGAAGTCTTGCAGCGACGCGTGCCCTATGTGCACCTGCTGCCCGCCGACCTGCAATTGAAGCTGCAGCAGCACATGCAGGTGTTTCTGGCCGAGAAGGCGTTCATCGGCTGCAACGGTCTGTCAATCAGCGACGAGATCCGGGTCACGATTGCCGCCCACGCCTGCCTGCTCATCGTCAACCGCCCCAGCAGCTACTACCCCAAGCTGCGCCAGATCCTGATTTATCCCGACAGTTTTGTGGTCCAGCGCGACCACGTGGACCACATCGGCCTGGCGCACCGCACACGCGAGGTGTTGGCGGGCGAGTCGTGGTCAGAGGGGCAAGTGATCTTGTCGTGGCAGGACACGCTGGCCGGTGCGGCGGTGGTAGATGATGGGCAAAACGTGGCCATTCATGAATTTGCCCACCAGCTGGATCAGGAAACCGGCAGCGCCAACGGCGCGCCCATGCTCAAGCGGCGGGCGCAGTACCAGCGCTGGTCCCACGTGCTGGGTACAGAATTTGCCACCCTGCAAGCCCGCGTGGCGCGTGGCGCGCCGTCGCTGTTCAGCGATTACGGCGCCACCGATCCGGGTGAATTTTTTGCGGTGATCTCGGAGGTGTTTTTTGAGCAACCCGGGGCCATGGCCGAAGAACACCCGGCGTTGTACCGGGAGCTCAGCCAGTTCTACCAGTTGGACCCGTTGAGCTGGTAGCCGTCAGCCAACCGCCCCGTCACGCCATTGGTTACCATTGCGACCAATGATCAAACCCCAAAAACCCAAGCCGCCCACCAAACCGCTCACGCAGGACGGCGAGCGCCTGTCGAAACGTGTGGCGCAGCTGATGCGTTGCTCGCGCCGCGAAGCCGAGCAGTACATCGAAGGCGGCTGGGTCAGCGTGAACGGCAAGGTGGTCGAAGAACCGATGGCACGGATGACGCATCAGACCGTGGTAGTCGACCCGCACGCCAGCCTGATGACGCTCACCGATGTCACGCTGCTGCTGCACAAGCCGCCCGGCTTCGAGGCCATGGCGGCGCCTGGTGAAGCTGGCAAACGTGTCAAACCGGCGCAACAACTGCTGCTGCCAGCCAATCATTGGGCGCAAGACCCGTCAGGTGTGCGCTTGCTCAAACACCACTTTGCCAAACTCAGTACCTGCGTACCGCTGGAGCTGGCCGCCAGCGGGCTGGTGGTGTTCACCCAGGACTGGCGCGTGCTGCGCAAGCTCACCGAAGACGCGGCCATCATGGAACACGAACTGGTGGTGGAGGTGGCAGGCGAGGTGGCACCCGAGCTGCTGCAGCGCCTGAATGCGGGCCTGAGCTCCGACGGCCAGCCGCTGCCGCCGGTCAAGGTCAGCGTCAACAGTACGTCGGACACGTCCACCCGGCTGCGCTTTGCCATGAAGGGCACGCACCCGGGGCTGATCGCCTACCTGTGCGAGCGTGTGGGCCTGCGCATCCAGGGCATCAAGCGCCAGCGCGTGGGCCGGGTAGCCCTGTCCGGCCTGCCCGAAGGTCAATGGCGCTATCTGCACGACGGCGAGCGCTTTTAAAACGCCCCGGCCGCAGAGGCGGGTCAGTCCATCAAAAAGCTGCCCTCGGCGCCGTCGCCAAGTGGCGGGTAGCGGGTGGGATCAGGCAGGTTGTAATGCCACCACTCATAGGGGTGATGCGTCCAGCCGGCCAGGGTCATCAGGCCCAATAGCAGACCCCGGTGGCGCTGGGCGATCACCGCAATGTCGGTCGAACCGTGAAAGGACTGTTCTGTCATTTCATCAAAGGCCGTGCCCATGTCCAGCGGCACCCCATGGGCGTCACACAAGATCAGGTCCACCGCGACACCGCGCGTGTGCATGGAGCCCAGGCGCGGGTCGGCAACAAACCGGGGGTCGGGCAGCGCGGCCCACAAGCGCCACTGCGCAGCGGCTGGCCGGTAGGCATCCAGCACCCGCAGACGCAGGCCCTGAGCGGCTGCCAGTTCGGCTGCGCGCACCAGGGCCGCCAAGGCCTCCTGATGCAAATAGGCGACCGCGTGGTCGTAAATGGTTTTCCCGGTGAAGTTGTCCGGGGTGGCGTAGCGCAGATCGATGTCGATGGCGGGGTGGCTGATTTCACGCAGTGGCATGGCTGCATTATCCGGTTGCAGGCCCCTGAAAAACTCAAACGCTGAACAGCTGGCCGCGCGCGGCGTCGGTAATGGCCAACACACAGGGATGGCTGATGCGCCGCTCGACCGAGATCGCGTAAAACTCTTCTACCAATTCGGCCGTGTGACCGATCACCTGCACGCCAAACTGGCTACAGGTTTCTTCTTCAAGCACGCGCGGGGCCATGAACACGCCCTGGCCCTCGCGGCCAAAGGCCTTCATCAGCGCGGCGTCGTCAAACTCGCCCACCACCACCGGCGCGATCTGGTGGCTGGCAAACCAGCCTTCGAGCTGCTGGCGCACCGAGGCCGTGGCGCCCGGCACCAGCATGGGCACGCCATCCAGGCAGGCGGGGAACTTGCCAGCCAAGCGCGGCAGCAGGCCGGGTGCAGCAAAAAAACTCATCACGCTGCTGCCCAGCGCATGGCTGTAGGCCTTGACGCTGACGCGCCGGGGCATGGGCTCGTCGGCAATCACCAGATCAAGCCGGTGCAGCGCCAGTTGCGCCAGCAGGTCGTCAAAGCTGCCTTCGCTGCACAGCAGCTTGACCGGCTCGGCGATCGAGAAAGCCGGTTCCAGCAGCCGATAGGCGATGGATTTGGACAGCGAATCAGCCACGCCCACCCTGAAATCCAGCCGCCGCTGGGCGCCGCGTACCTGGCGCAGGCTGCTTTCCAGCTCGCTGCCTAGGTTGAATATCTGGTCGGCATAGCCCAAGGCCAGGCGGCCGTGCTCCGTAAGTTCCAGGCCGCGGCCACTCTTGCGAAACAGCTTGCGGCCGAGCCAGTCTTCGAGCAGCTTGATCTGCCCCGAGAGGGTTTGCGGGGTGGTGTGCAACTGCTCGCCGGCGCGCATGATGCCGCCCGCACGGGCCGTGACCCAAAAATAGTAAAGATGCTTGAAATTCATGTGAATGGCCTCAGGTATTTGGCTATTGTTCATTTTTTTCGAAGTAAATTCATTAATTATTCGAATTTACACGAAGTGATTTGAACCTTATAGTTTGAGGTGTGTCTGATTTACCGACACTGACAGGAGGAATTAATATGCGTTTAAGTACCAAAGGACGGTTTGCCGTCACCGCGATGATCGATGTGGCCCTGCGCGAAAAGCTGGGTCCGGTGCCGCTGTCTGACATTGCCGAACGCCAGCAAATTTCGCTGTCGTACCTGGAACAGATGTTCAGCAAACTGCGCCAGCAGGGGCTGGTGACCAGCACGCGCGGTCCCGGCGGTGGCTACACCCTGGGCCAACGTGCCGATGCCATCACCGTGGCTGACATCATTGGCGCCGTCGAAGACCAGGAGCCCAAGGCGACTGCGCAACCGGCTTGCGCCAACCCCGACATGGCGCAAGATCTGTGGGACACCATGAACGCCAAGGTGCTGGACTTCATGCAGTCGGTCACGCTGCGCAGCCTGGTGCTGGACCAATTGGCCAAAGGGGTGAAGGTTGAACAAAAACCCGCACCCAATCGCGGTGTATTCAAGAAACCGGTGCAGCAGCCGGTTCGCACCAACGCGCCCAATTCGGTGTTTGCGCTGGGTCAGACCTTGCTGGCGCGGGGATAAAGTGTGAAGCCCACCGATAAGCCGGATTCTGTGCACAGAAGTTGCCTTCTGTGTGACTGCCATTAATCTGGGCTACTGATCACTCAGTAGCTCGGTGCTACCTACCCGCACACTCCGGGGGCCCCATCAACGTGTGCCTATTTGGTATTGCTGCGCGTAGAGATTGCCCGTTTCACCCGAACTTAATCGGCTCGTCTCTGTTGCTCTGATCCTCACCTTATACCCAGGACTTGCGCCCCGGGCTTTCAGTGGACAGCCGTTAGCTGCTACGCTGCCCTATGCAGTCCGGACGTTCCTCCAGTGCTCTGTTTCCAGAATTGCACCAGCGGCAGTCTGGCGGGCTTCACCGGCCCATTATCGCGGCTAAAGCGGGCTTAGAGCCCGGGGTTCTATCCATATACCCCAAACAATCGATCAATTGGTTCAAAATGACTGCTCCATCACTTTGAGGAGTCCCCGCATGAAAGCCGACAACATCCTGCAAACCATTGGCAACACGCCCCACATCCGCATCAACCGCCTGTTTGGCGACACGCACAAGGTATGGGTCAAGTCTGAGCGCAGCAACCCTGGTGGCTCCATCAAGGACCGGATCGCCCTGTCCATGGTGGAAGCCGCGGAAGCCTCCGGCGCGCTCAAACCCGGCGCCACCATCATCGAGCCCACCTCGGGCAACACCGGTGTCGGTCTGGCATTGGTGGCCGCGGTCAAGGGCTACAAGTTGATTCTGGTGATGCCAGACAGCATGAGTGTCGAGCGGCGGCGGCTGATGCTGGCCTATGGCGCTTCGTTTGACCTGACCCCGCGTGAAAAGGGCATGAAGGGTGCGATTGCGCGGGCTGAAGAATTGCTTGCCACCACCCCCGGCAGCTGGATGCCGCAGCAGTTCGAAAACCCGGCCAACATCGACGCGCATGCGCGCACCACCGCGCAAGAAATCCTGGCTGACTTTCCTGGGGGCATTGACGTGCTCATTACCGGCGTCGGTACCGGCGGCCACATCACCGGTGTGGCCCAGGTGCTCAAGACCAAATGGCCCAAGCTGAAGGTGTTTGCGGTCGAACCCGTGCTCTCGCCGGTGATCTCGGGTGGCGCGCCCGGCCCACATCCGATCCAGGGTATTGGCGCCGGTTTCATTCCCAAAAATCTGCACACCGACCTGCTCGACGGCGTGATCCAGGTCGATGCCGAACCGGCCCGCGAATACGCCCGCCGCAGCGCCCGTGAAGAAGGCCTGCTGGTGGGTATTTCCAGCGGCGCCACGCTGGCCGCCATTGCGCAAAAACTGCCCGAGTTGCCCGCTGGTGCAACGGTACTGGGCTTTAACTACGATTCCGGCGAGCGCTATTTGTCGGTCGAAGGTTTTCTGCCCAGCTGATGGACGTGTGACGGCAGAACGCCATGGATCGTCACTAAAACTAAAATGCGCTGCTTCTGCTTGATAAACACAAGCCCAACCGGCACGCAACATGATCCGACTCTCTGAACTCAAGCTCGCGCTTGACCACACGCCCGACGACCTCAGCACGCTGATTCTGCACACGCTGGTGATAGAGCCAGAGGATTTGGTCGAATGGCACATCTTCAAGCGCAGTTTCGATGCCCGCAAGGCGCAGGTGCGGGTGGTTTACATCGTCGACGTGACGCTGGCCAGCCCTGCGCAGGAAACCGCTTTGCTCAAGCAACACGCAGGCAATCCGCACGTCATTGCCACACCCGACATGAGTTACCGGCTGGTGGCGCAGGCCCCGGCCGGTCTGGCGCTGCGCCCGGTGGTGGTGGGTTTTGGCCCTTGCGGCATTTTTGCGGCGCTCATCCTGGCGCAGATGGGTTTCAAGCCGATTGTGCTGGAGCGCGGCAAAAAGGTGCGCGAGCGCACCCAGGACACCTGGGGCCTGTGGCGCAAGCATGTGCTCAACCCGGAAAGCAATGTGCAGTTTGGCGAAGGCGGCGCCGGCACGTTTTCCGACGGCAAGCTGTGGAGCCAGATCAAGGACCCGCGCCATCTGGGGCGCAAGGTGATGGAGGAATTTGTCAAGGCCGGCGCACCGCCCGAGATCCTCGTGGAGTCGCACCCGCACATTGGCACCTTCAAGCTGGTCAAGGTGGTGGAAAGCCTGCGCGCCCAGATCATCGCGCTGGGGGGCGAGATCCGCTTTGAGCAGCGCGTCACCGACGTGCTGGTGGAAGACGGCCCCCAAGGCCGCCAGGTACGCGGCCTCACCGTGCTCGACCAGGCAAGTGGGCAGTCGCATGAGATGCGCGCCGACCAGGTGGTGATGGCGCTGGGCCACAGCGCACGCGACACCTTTGCCATGCTGCACGAGCGCGGCGTGACGGTGGATGCCAAACCGTTTTCGGTGGGTTTTCGCATTGAGCACCCGCAAAGCGTGATCGACCGCGCCCGCTGGGGCCGCCACGCCGGTCACCCGAGCCTGGGCGCGGCCGATTACAAGCTGGTGCACCACGCCAGCAACGGCCGTGCCGTGTACAGCTTTTGCATGTGCCCCGGTGGCACGGTGGTAGCGGCCACCAGCGAGCCCGGCCGCGTGGTGACCAATGGCATGAGCCAGTATTCGCGCAACGAGCGCAATGCCAACGCGGGCATGGTGGTGGGCATTGAGCCCGTCGACTTTGACCAGGATGAAGCCGCATTTGTGCACGCCTTTGGCAGCGCTGCAGGCCTGCGTTATGCGGAAGAATCCGAACGTCTGAAAGCGCGAAATCCCAGCGCAACGCACCCGCTGGCGGGCATCAACCTGCAGCGCCGGCTCGAATCCGGCGCCTACCTGCTGGGTGGCAGCAACTACGAGGCGCCGGGCCAACTGGTGGCCGACTTCATAGCGGGCCAGGCGTCAACCAGCTTTGGCACGGTACTGCCCTCTTACAAGCCGGGCGTCAAGCTGGGCGACCTGCACCCCGCCCTGCCGCACTACGCGATTGCCGCGTTGCGCGAGGCGTTGCCGGCCTTTGGCCAGAAGATCAAGGGCTTTGACATGCCCGACGCGGTGCTGACCGGGGTGGAAACGCGCACCTCGTCACCGCTGCGCATGCCGCGCGGCGATGATTTTCAAAGCGTCAATACCCAGGGGCTGTACCCGGCCGGCGAAGGCGCGGGTTATGCGGGCGGGATTTTGTCGGCCGGGGTCGATGGCATCAAAGTGGCCGAGGCACTGGCCAGGCAGCTGGCCAGTGCGGGGTAACAGCCTCAGGCCTGGGCGTTTTGCAAGGCCACAATGCGGTCTTCAATGGGCGGGTGGCTGGAGAACAACTTGCCAATGCCCCCGGTGATGCCAAAAGCGGCCACGCTCTTGGGCAATTCGCCGGGCTGCATGCCGCCCAGACGGGCCAGGGCGTTGATCATGGGCTGGCGCCGTCCCATCAATTGCGCAGCACCCGCGTCGGCGCGGAACTCGCGGTGGCGGCTGAACCAGGCGACCACGATGGCGGCCGCAAAACCCAGCACGATGTCGAGCACGATGGTCGTGACCATGTAGCCGATACCGGGGCCGGTGTTTTCGCTGTCGCCCTTGCGCAGGAAACTGTCCACCGCATAACCAATGACACGGCTCAGGAACACCACAAAGGTGTTCATGACACCCTGGATCAGCGTCATGGTGACCATGTCGCCATTGGCGACGTGGGCGATTTCATGGCCAATGACGGCCTCTATTTCCTCATGCGTCATGCCTTGCAGCAAGCCGGTGCTGACCGCCACCAGCGCCGAATTCTTGAAGGCTCCGGTGGCAAAGGCATTGGGCGCACCCTCAAAAATACCCACCTCGGGCATGCCGATGCCGGCTTTGTCGGCGAGCTTGCGCACGGTCTCGACAATCCAGGCTTCATCGACATTGGCCGGCTGGTTGATGATGCGCACGCCGGCAGTCCACTTGGCCATGGATTTGCTGATCAACAGCGAGATGATGGCACCACCAAAACCCATGACCAGCGCAAAACCCAGCAAGGCGCCCAAATCGAGTCCGTTGGCCGTGAGGTAGCGGTTCACGCCCAGCAGACTGGCCACAATGCCCAGCACCGCCACGACCATCACATTGGTCAGAACAAACAACAAAATGCGTTTCATGTTTTCCTTTTTCACTCAATCAAACGGTAGCCCCGTTCCGGTGAGCGAATGGTAGTGGCGAAAGGCCGGAAATCAAGTCGGGGAGTGCCTAATTCCCCCACATCAAGTGCCCATTTAACGGGCGCCCTGCACGTCAGGCCGTGATGCCCATGGCGTCGAGCGCCGTTGCCAAGTGGGCCACGCTGCGGTCGGCGTTGTGCAGCTTTTCCAGACCGAACAGGCCAACGCGGAAGGTTGAAAAATCGGCGGGCTCGTCACACTGCAGCGGCACGCCGGCGGCGGTTTGCAGGCCCAGCGCCAGGAATTTCTTGCTGTTCTGGATGTCGGCATCACTGGTGTAACTCACCACCACGCCGGGGGCCTTGAAGCCCTCGGCAGCCACACTCCTGATACCGCGGCTCTCGAACAGGGTGCGCACCCTGGCACCGAGCGCCGCCTGCTCAGCCTTGACCTTCTCGAACCCGTAGGCGCGGGTTTCCTGCATGACCTCGCGCAGGCGGGTCAGCGCGTCGGTCGGCATGGTGGCGTGGTAGGCGTGACCGCCTTTTTCGTAGGTCTCCATGATCTGCAGCCACTTCTTCAAGTCGCAGGCAAAGCTGGTGCTGGTGGTGACGTCAATGGCAGCGCGCGCCCGACTGCTCAACATCACCATGGCGCAGCAGGGCGAGCCGCTCCAGCCTTTTTGCGGCGCACTCACCAGCACATCGACCCCGGTAGCTTCCATGTCGACCCACATGGCGCCCGAGGCGATGCAGTCCAGCACAAAGAGACCGCCCACTTCATGCACCGCATCAGCCACGGCTTTCAGGTAGTCGTCGGGCAGCATCATGCCGGCGGCAGTTTCCACATGCGGGGCAAACACCACGTCAGGCTTGTTGGCGCGGATGCTGGCCACCACCTCGTCCACCGGGCAGGGAATCCAGGGCGATTGTTTGTCCGCCCCGGTGCGCCGGGCCTTGAGCACGATGGACTCTGCCGGGATCTGCCCCATGTCAAAAATCTGCGTCCAGCGGTAGCTGAACCAGCCATTGCGGATCACCAGCGCCTTTTTGCCGGTGGCAAACTGGCGCGCCACGGCTTCCATGCCAAAGGTACCGCTGCCCGGCACCAGCACCGCCGAGGGGGCGTGGTAAACCTCCTTGAGGATGCTGGAGATGTCTTTCATCACGCCCTGAAAGCGTTGCGACATGTGGTTGAGCGCACGGTCGGTGTAGACCACAGAGAACTCAAGCAGGCCATCAGGGTCGATGTGGGGAAGAAGTCCGGGCATGGAAAACGCTCCTGTGAATGGGTTGTCAATGCGTTTAGCTTAGCACGGGGGGTGAACCGTGAACACCCTGAATAACCCAGTCAAACCTGAGGCGGCACCTGGTGCACCGTTTGAACCAGCCAATCCAGGAAAATCTGGGTCGCCGCCAGGTGGTCCTGCCCTGCGGGGCGCACCAGGTAATAGGCACGCTGGTTGTCCAGGGGCCGGTCACAAGCCACCACCAGGTCACCGCGCGCCAGTTCGGAGTCGATCAGCAAGCGCGGCACCAAGGCCAGGCCCATGCCATGGACGGCCGCAGCCACCGTCATGGAAAACAGCTCAAAACGAGCCCCTGACAGGGCCTGCGGCGCGACCACACCTTGTGCCTCGAACCACTGCCGCCAGGCGTCGGGGCGAGTGCTTTGCTGCAGCAAGGGGAGTCTCATAAGCGCTTCCGGCAACAACTTGTCCAGCCCTTGCAGCAGGCTGGGGTGGCACACCGGCAGCACCACTTCGTCGAGCAATTTGGTCGCCTGGGTGCCGGCCCACTGGCCAACTTGCTCGGGCGTGCCGGCAAACAGCGCGCAATCGAACGGCGTGTCGGCAAACATGAAGGGCCGGGTGCGCGTCTCGATGTGCACGGTGAGTTCGGGCTGCACCCGTTTGAGCCCGGGCAAGCGCGGAATCAGCCAGCGCGTGGCAAAGGTGGGCACAGCCGCCAGATGCAACACGCTACCCCGCCCCTGTGTGCTCATCACGTCAAGCGTATCCTGCTCCAGCGCCTGCAGGCGCAAGGCCACCTGCGCTGCGTAGTCGCGCCCGCGCGCGGTCAAGCTGACGCCATGGCGGGTGCGTTTGAACAAGGCCACGCCCACAAAATCTTCCAGCGCGGTAAGCTGGCGCGACACCGCGCCCTGGGTCAGTGCCAGCTCTTGTGCAGCACGGGTGTAGCTCTGGTGGCGGGCCGCTGCTTCGAAGCAGGCCAGTGCCTGGAGAGAAGGGATCTTTCTGCGCATGATGTGCGTAATGTACACAAAACTGTTCAAATAAGTCTATTTATCCGCTTTAATTGACTCAATATATGATTTTTTCTCAATTCAAAGTGAGAACAAGTCGTTTGCCAAGTCGCTCGCATGGGCGCTACCATTGCGCTATTCAACATCCACCGGAGAACCCCATGGCCAAAGCAAGCTTCAACTGGCAAGACCCCTTTTTGCTCGACAACCAACTCAGCGACGACGAGCGCATGATCAAGGAAGCTGCCGCTGCCTACTGCCAGGACAAGCTGCAGCCGCGCGTGATCGAGGCCTTTCGCAAGGAGCAAACCGATGTCGCCATCTTCCGCGAAATGGGCGAACTCGGCCTGCTTGGGCCCACGATCCCCGAAGCCTATGGCGGCCCCGGCCTGAACTACGTCGCTTATGGTCTGATCGCCCGCGAAGTCGAGCGTGTGGACAGCGGTTACCGCTCGATGATGAGTGTGCAAAGTTCACTGGTGATGGTGCCTATTTTTGAATTTGGCAATGAAGCCACCAAACAAAAGTACCTGCCCAAACTCGCCACCGGCGAGTGGATCGGCTGCTTCGGCCTGACCGAACCCAACCACGGCTCGGACCCGGCCAGCATGCTGAGCCGCGCGGTCAAGGTGCCCGGCGGCTACAAACTGTCAGGCAGCAAGATGTGGATTTCCAACAGCCCGATCGCCGATGTGTTTGTGGTCTGGGCCAAAGAAGTGTCCGAGTCCGGCGCGGTCGGCCCGATTCGCGGCTTTGTGCTGGACAAGGGCGCGGCGGGTTTGAGCGCCCCGGCCATTCACGGCAAAGTGGGTTTGCGCGCCAGCATCACTGGCGAGATCGTCATGGACGGCGTGTTCTGCCCCGAAGAAAATGCCTTCCCCGAAGTGCAAGGCCTCAAAGGCCCGTTCACCTGCCTGAACAGCGCGCGTTACGGCATTGCCTGGGGCGCGCTGGGCGCCGCCGAAGACTGCTGGCACCGTTCGCGCCAGTACGTGCTGGACCGCCAGCAGTTCGGCCGCCCGCTGGCCGCCAACCAGTTGATTCAAAAGAAGCTGGCTGACATGCAGACCGAAATCGCACTCGGCCTGCAGGGCTGCCTGCGCCTGGGCCGCATGAAGGACGAAGGCACGGCGGCGGTGGAAATCACCTCGATCCTGAAACGCAACTCCTGCGGCAAGGCGCTGGACGTGGCGCGCCTGGCGCGCGACATGATGGGTGGCAACGGCATCAGCGACGAGTTCGGCGTGGCGCGGCATCTGGTGAACCTGGAAGTGGTCAACACCTACGAAGGCACGCACGACATCCATGCGCTGATTCTGGGCCGGGCGCAGACGGGCATTGCGGCGTTCAACTAATTGGGGTCAGATTCCAATTGATTTCATTTTTTTGTGAGACGGCAGTTTTGGATGGTCTGTGAGGGCAGCGGGCGGGGTACTGGGCTCCGCCTCATACGCGCTTCGCTTTGCGAAATCGGCGAATCCCAATACCCCACCCGCTGCTGTGCACGCTCTGCTTTGCTGAGATTGAAACTGAAATGCAAGCCCAAGTTGTTATTCATCTTTGCAAACGCACGCTCGACCCAGGCCATGGGGGCTTAGGCTAGGGGCCGATTTCGCAAAGCGAAGCGCGTATGAGGCCCCCAGCCTAAGCTCCCATGGCCAGTCACCAAAACCAACCTGCTAACGAATGAATCCTGGCTTAAAGGCCAAAAACAAAAATGACAACACAAGCCGCCCTCTCCCACCTCAAGGTTCTCGACCTCTCGCGCGTGCTTGCCGGCCCCTGGTGCACCCAGATGCTGGCCGACCTGGGTGCCGACGTGATCAAGGTCGAACGCCCCGGTGCGGGGGACGACACGCGCCACTGGGGGCCACCCTTCCTCCAGGATGCGCAAGGCAAGGACACCAACCAGGCCACCTATTTCACCGCCTGCAACCGCAACAAACGGGCCATCACGCTCGACATGGCACAAATCGAGGGCCAGGCGCTGATCCTCAAAATGGCGGCGCAAAGCGATATCCTGGTGGAGAACTTCAAGGTCGGGGGCTTGAAACAGTACGGACTGGATTACGACAGCCTCAAAGCGGTCAACCCGCGCCTGATTTACTGCTCGGTCACCGGCTTTGGCCAGGACGGACCGTACGCCGAACGCGCCGGTTACGACCTGATGATCCAGGCCATGAGCGGCCTGATGAGTATCACCGGCCATGCCGACGGCGAGCCCGGCGGCGGCCCGATGCGCATGGGCGTAGCGCTGATTGACGTGCTCACCGGCATTTACGCCTGCAGTGCCATTTTGGCCGCGATCGAAGTGCGGCATCGCACGGGGGAGGGCCAGCACATCGACATGGCACTGCTGGACGTGGGCATGGCGGTACTGGCCAACCAGGCGGCAGGTTTTTTGAACACTGGCAAGGTACCGCAGCGCCAGGGCAATACGCACCCGAGCCTGGCGCCTTACCAAACCTTCGAAACCCTGGACGGCAGCATGTTGCTGGCGGTCGGCAACGACGGCCAGTTTGCCCGCTTTTGCGAAGCCGCCGGCCACCCCGAGTGGGCAAAAGATGCACGTTTTGCCAGCAACACCCTGCGCGTCCAACACCGCACCGCCCTGATTCCGGCGCTGCAGGCGGTCACGCGCACGCGCAGCACGGCGCAGTGGATTGCGCTGCTCGAAGACAAAGCCGTGCCCTGCGGTCCGATCAACGACATGGGTCAGGCCTTTGCCGACGCCCAGGTGCAGGCGCGCGGCTTAAGGGTGGACCAAGCCGTCGCCAGCTGCCAGCCAGCCGCAGGCGCGGTGGCAAGCATCGCCACGGTGGCCAGTCCACTGCGCCTGATGGCGACGCCGCCGGTGTTGCACCGTCCGCCGCCCGCCTTGGGTGAGCACACCGACGAGGTGCTGGCTGAATTAGGGCTGGATGCGGCGCAAGTGGCAGGCTTGCGCCAACGCGGTGTGGTCTAGCGATGAAACCAGCGCGGCGGACGCCCGTCAGGCACGGGCTACGGCTTCGAGGTGGACGGCATCAAATTTCAGATGGTGCATGCTCTCGCGCAGGATCAGCAGCGTGGCGGCGAACTGCAGGTCGGCCGGAATGCCGGCGCTCGCCGCGGGACGTCCCATCGACAAAGCGGCCAGCAGGTTAAACAGGCGCTCTACCTGATTCAGTGAAAGTACGCTGGCCGCCCCGTCGGCAAGCCCTGCGCTGCGCCCGAGCGCTTCAATGACAGCCGCCGGCGCACGCACCGTGGCCTGCGGCGCCGCGATGACTGGCACGCGGCTGAGCTCGTCCTCGACCACCATGATGGCGGCCTCCAGCTCACCCGCTGACGGTGGGCTGTGGCCAAAGCACTCCGTTGCGGTTCGGCTGAAACCCATGGCCAGTGACAGCGTTTGTGCGGCGGCACCGCTACCCGCCCAAAAGACCGTCTGGTGCGCCCCAATGTGCAGCACCGGCTGAACCGTATCGGACCGGGGTGCCGCAGGCGTCATGTCATTCAACCTTTAAAACACCGTTGAGCCACTGCAGAAAATCGGCCTGCATGGCCGCGCTGATGCCGTGGTCGATGGGGTACCGCCGACTGCGATGCGCCACCCCCAATTGCGACAACAAAGCCTCCGAGCGCTGCGCCCACAGCACCGGCAACTTGCTATCAAAGTCGCCATGGCCGATAAAAGCCTGCAGCGCGGCCAGGCGTGCCGGTGCGGCCAGATGGGGTTCGAGTTCAGGCAGGATGCGACCGGACAAGATGCCGAAACCGGCCACGCTTTCAGGCGCCGTCAAGGCGACGCTGGCGCTCAGGATGCCGCCCTGGCTGAAGCCCGCAATCACGGTCTGCTGCGGTGCAATGCCGTAGGCCGCTTGCACCTGCGCGACAAACCGGATCAGGTCCAGGCGGCTTTGCTCGGCCTCCTGCGCTTCGATGCGCGGGCCACTGGCGGTGAAGGCAACGCGAAACCAGGCAAATTGACCCGGCCCCAAGGTCAAGGGACCGCGCGGCAACACCACCAGGGTGTCGGGATTGACGTCGTTCGCAAGCTCAGCCAGGTTGGACTCGGAACCACCCACGCCATGCAGCAACACCAGCAAGGCCCTGGGCCTGTCCGGCTGGGGTTGCCGGATGCGAAACGCCAAGGCAAAGTCGGCGCCCTGTTGCAAGGGCGACACCCCTGGGTTCAAGAAGCTCATGCTGCCACCTCTGCGACCGGGCTTGCCGCGTTGCGCAAACCCCAGCCATAGGACTCCATTGACAGCACACCATAGGTGATGTCGCCGGTAATGACCTGCGCGGCCTCGGCCTCGTGGCTGGCGCCCAGCGCCACCAGCAAAGGCAAAAAGTGTTCCTGCGTGGGGTGGGCACGCTCGGCATGTGGCGCCAGGCGGCGGTAGTCCAGCAGCGCCGCCACGTCGGCGCGGCTGACGGCCTGACGGACCCAATGGGCGAACTCGACAGCGTAGTCGACAGCAGGCGCTGCAGGGCGCTGCAGCTCGTAGAGGTTGTGCGTCATGCTGCCGGAGCCCACGATCAGCACGCCCTGGTCGCGCAGCGGCGCCAGCGCCCGGCCCAAGGCCAGCGCCCCGGCGGTATCCAGATGGTGCGGCATGGAGACCTGGAACACTGGCACGTTGGCTTGCGGCAACAAGTGGAACAGTGGCACCCAGGCGCCATGGTCGAGACCACGATGCGCCTCCGCGCTCACAGACCAACCCGCCTGAGCCAACAGCTGCAGCGCGCCCAAGGCCAGCTCGGGCTGACCCGGCGCCGGGTACTGCAGCGCATACAGCGCAGCCGGGAAGCCGCCAAAGTCGTGAACGGTTTCAGGGGTCGGTGTTGTCAGTACCTGCAGCTCGCGGGTTTGCCAGTGCGGCGACACCACCAGCACCGCCTTGATACCTGTGAGTTGTTGCCCCAGGGCGCGCAGATTGGCGCCAAGGAGCCCGGGCTCCAAGGCCAACGTGGGGGCACCATGCGAGATGAAGAAAACGGGCGCGCGCAGCTGGGTCGTGTTCATGGCAATTTCCAGAAGGTTGAGAGGTGTAGCTGAACCGAGTATGCAATAACCCAGGATTTAATCATTCAAATAAATCGAATCACAACATCAATCAGATTGAACCGATTTGGATTAATAGACCCATAAACTTCTTTCCATCGCAGCAGGATAAACCCTGTCCAACCCATTTCCGGAGAAGCATTTTGACCCCACCCCTGTCCGCCCGAGTGCCAACAGCCGCCCGCTACAGCGCGACGGCCATGGTTTTGCACTGGTTGCTGGCGCTGGTCATCGTGACCATGTTTGTGGTTGGCGTGTACATGACCGATCTGCCTTTTTCCCCGCAGCGACTGAAACTCTACAACTGGCACAAATGGGCGGGCGTCACGTTTTTGGCGCTGACGGTATGGCGCATGGTGTGGCGCGTCACACACCGTCCACCGACATTGCCCATCACCGTGACCAGGAACATGCCGGGCTGGCAAATCCGGGCCTACCATGCCACGCACCATCTGATATACCTGCTGTTTTTTGCCGTGCCGCTGGTCGGCTGGGCCTACAGCTCGGCGGCCGGGTTCCCGATTGTCTGGTTTGGCCAGATGCCCCTGCCCGATTTGCTGCCCGTCAACAAGGAGCTGGCTGAACTCATCAAGCCTTTGCACAAGCTGATGGCGCTGGCGCTGCTGGCGCTGGCCGGTCTGCACATCGCCGCGGCACTCAAACACCACCTGGTGGACCGTGACGGCCTGCTGTCACGCATGTTGCCCACCCGTTCCTGAACACACCGCCTGTCACGGAGTCCACACCATGAATTTTTTCGCCCTCATTCCCGCCGTCCTGACCGTGGCATTCAGCGCTGCTGCCATGCCCGCTGCGGCCCAGCAAAAGCTGCTGACCAGCCAGAGCAGCATCGCCTTCGAAGTCAAACAGATGGGGGTGCCGGTGCAAGGGCATTTCAAGAAGTTCGATGCCCAGATCAGTTTTGACGCGGCCAAACTGGCAACCAGCAAAGTCACCTTGGCCGTCGACATCGCCAGCGCCACGCTGGGCGCGCCTGAAATGGATGCCGAGCTGCCCAAAGCCACCTGGTTCAACACCGCCAAATTCCCGCAAGCCCAATTCACGTCCTCCGCCTTCAAGTCCCTGGGTGGAGGCAAGTACGAAGTGGCGGGCAAGCTTGCCATCAAGGGCCAAAGCCACGATGTGACCGTGCCGCTGGCCATGTCACAAAACGGCGCCACCACCACGGCAACCGGTGTGCTACCCATCAAACGGCTGGCATTCAGGATCGGCGAAGGCGACTGGGCCGACACCTCGATGGTGGCCGATGACGTGCAGGTCAGATTCAAGTTGGCCCTGAGCGGGATCCCCAAGCTGCCCTGATCGACCGATCAAGCATTTTTTTACCTTTCCCTTAACCCTCTCTGGAGCTTTCCATGCGTTTATCCCTCATTTCTGCTGCTGCCTTGTCCCTGCTCGCGCTGGGCTCCCAGGCCCAGGCAGCCAACTACGCCATTGACCCGGCCCACACCTACGTGACGTTTGAGATCGACCACTTTGGCACCTCGACCAACCGCGGCCGTTTTGACAAAAAAGAAGGCAAGGTTGAATTTGACCGCGCCGCCAAGACCGGCAAGGTCGATATCGCCATTGACACCAAGTCGGTCAACACCGGCTTTGGCGCCTTCAACGAGCACCTGCAAAGCGCCGAGCTGCTGGACGCCGCCAAGTTTCCCAAGATGACCTTTGTGTCCACCCAGTTCAACTTCAACGGCGACAAGCTGGCCGACATCGCCGGCAACCTGACCCTGCTCGGCAAAACACAGCCGGTCACGCTCAAGGCCACCAACTTCAATTGCTACGACAACCCCATGCTCAAGCGTGAAGTGTGCGGCGGCGACTTCGAAGCCACCATCGACCGCACCCAGTTTGGGGTGAACTACGGCATTGACTGGGGGTTTCCGAAAAACGTACGGCTGCTGATCCAGGTCGAAGCCATCAAGCAGTAATTTCGCACACCTGACGCGCAAACGCCTCCACCTGCCCCCAGTCGGTGAACTCCACCACCGCTGTCGGGTCGGTGGGGCCCTTGGTGATCAGCATGATGAACCGGATCATCTGGCGATCAAAAAAACCATACCTTGGGTAATCCAGCTTGCCAGCGAACACCCCCGTCAGACGGGGTTTCCATCTGATGCTTTTGAGCAACTTGCGGCAATAGGGATTGGTTTCAGGGGTGTTCTTGTCGGGCTTGCGCGCCACGATGTTGACTGAGAAAAATGCGCTGGGCCGGCTCTCCAGCAGCGCCTGATGCCGACCAATGAATTCCGTCACCAGTGGCTGGTGGTGGCCATAACGGATGCTGGCGCCGATCACAATGCGTTCAAAGCTGTTCAGGTCCAGCGCCCCGGCTTCAGCCAGCAAGGCCACCGTCACCGGCCGCCCCAAACCCTCCATGACCTGCTTCATCCGATCGCAAATCCGTTTGGTATGACCGTCGGTGGTGGCATAAGCGATCAAAATGCGTTCAGCAGTGGGTTCCGTCATGGCAGGCTTACCAGTTTACAAAGGGTGCTCAGTGTAAAACTTTCCGCCGTGATAAAGCAGCGGCGAGACACCTTCGCGGTGTGTGCAATGCTCCACTTCGCCCACAAAAATCACATGGTCGCCTTCGGTGTAGCGACTGCGGTTGAAACATTCAAAAGTGGCCACAGCACCTGCCAGCAAGGGCGCACCACAGCGTCCTTCGACAAACGCCACATCGGCAAAACGATCCAGCCCACGGGTGGCAAAGCGCAGCGCCAGCGTCTGCTGGTCGGCCGCCAGGATGTTGATGGCGTAATGGGAGCCTTGGCGAAAAGCCTCCATCGATGTCGCCGCCTGCGACAAGCTCCACAGCACCAGCGGCGGCGTGAGTGACACCGAGTTGAAAGAATTGGCGGTCAGGCCGACCAGGCGGCCATCGGCGGCGCGCGCCGTGACAATGGTGACCCCGGTGGCAAACATGCCAAGGGCCGTACGAAATTCGGTACTGGAGAATAACGGGGGACTGGCGTTTGCGCCTTGGGATTTCAAAAACATCCTGTGCAATTTAACCGATAACGCATCAACGTAGTGCTGCAGTGGGCAATACAGTGTCAAGCGGCATTGCTGCGCCCATTGGACGCGGCAATGCCAATCAGGGGTATACCCCTAAACAGAAATGTATTTGTTCAAATACAATATGCTGGTTGTTCTTTTTTAGCGATCAGAACAACAAGCGAGTTTGGAGCCCCTCGGGGCTCCTTTTTTTAGGTCGGCTCGTTTCTGGGCAAGCGCTGCAACTGCAATAGCGCCAGCGCACTGTACAGTGGCACACTCATCAGGCGCGACACGCCGCTGGCTACCACCGCCGAGGCCATGAGGCTCAGCACCAGACCATGGCCTGCCACCATTTCCATGACGATGATGAACGAGGTCAGTGGCGCTTGTGTGACGGCCGCCAGAAAACCCACCATACCCAGTGCAATCAAGGTCGGCGCATTGGCATACCCAATGAACTGCGCCACATCGTTGCCCAGGGCACCGCCAATGGCCAGCGCGGGCGCAAAGATGCCACCGGGCACACCGGCCCAGGCCGTGATCCAGGTGGCCATGAACTTCAGCAGCACATAAAACGGCGAGGTGTCATCGTTGCCTTCGAGCATGGCGCGGCTGTGGGCATAGCCGGTACCAAAGGTGTTGCCGTGGCTGACCAGCCCGATAACGGCAACGATCAGCCCACAAGCAGCGGCAAACACCACCGGGTTGCGCTTGCGCCAGTGGCTGAAGCGGTCGCCTGATTCGCCCCGGATCGACACCAGCAAGAGCCGTGCAAACAGCCCGCCGGCCAGACCACTGAGCACTGCCACGGCCAGCCCCGGCAAGAGCAGTGCCGTGCTCAGGTGTTGCACCCGGATCACCCCAAAGTAGGTCGCGTTGCCGTAAATCGACACCGCCATCAGGCCGCTCAGCACGATGGCCGCCAGCAGCAGACCGCTGGAGCGTTGTTCGGGCTTGCGCGACAGTTCTTCAATGGCAAACATGACGCCGCCCAGCGGGGTGTTGAAGGCTGCCGCAATACCGGCAGCGCCGCCAGCCATCATCAGACCGTGTTCGGACACCTGCGATTTGTCCGGCAACCAACGCCGGGCATGGTGCATGACCCCGGCGGCAATTTGCACCGAAGGGCCTTCGCGCCCAAGTGACAAGCCCGCCAGCAGACCCCAGGTGGCGAGCGCCATTTTGGCGAAGCTGAGCTTGAGCGACACAAACAGACTGCGGTTGGCCTGTGACACACCGCCGTCCAGCGCCGCCATCACCTGCGGAATACCCGAGCCCGCGCTGCCCATGGCATAACGGCGCATGACCCAGACAATGGCGGCGGCACACAAGGGCGTCCACAGCAACGGCGCCCACCAGTAAAGCCGCTGGACATGTTCGAACGCGCCAAATGCGAGTTCGGTCATTCTGGTGAACGCCACCACCGTCAGCCCCGCCAGGGCAGCAAAAACCATCACCAGCACACGCCCGGTCCAGGCACGCCAGTCAATCACTTCCTTGTGGATGGCATGCAGGATTTCGTCGCTGTTGACATCTGAATTCATGGTCTTCATGGGGCTGGATGGCAAGCGTAGGAAAAGGGAAGTCTGGACAGATTGTGCGGGCAAAATACATTGCGACAAACGTATTTAAGCATAATGCCCCCAAGTGGCACGCCGTGTTGGACGGGTGCCACAATCAACCACAAGGAGGAGCCTCATGATCAAAGTCGGATTGGTGGGTTTTGGCAAAGCAGGACAAGCGGTAGCGCAGGTGCTTCAGGAAGACCCGCGCTATGAATTGTGCTGGATTGCACGCCGCTCTGCGGTCACCATGGCACCAACACCCTCCGGGATTGACACGCCTTTGGTGGCCCTGGCCACGCCCGATGACTGGGGCCAGTGGCTCGATAGCCACCCGGTGGACGCACTGGTGGATTTTTCCCGGCCCGAAAGTCTGCACCTCTACGGCGAACAGGTGCGCATGCGTGGGCTCATGCTGATCAGCGCGATATCCGCTTACAGCGACGCCGACCTTGACTATGCGCACACCCTGGCCAAGAACGCACGCGTGCTGTGCTCACCCAACATCACGGTGGGCATCAACTTCCTGATCATGGCGGCACGCCTGTTGCGCAAGATCGCGCCGTTTGCCGACGTCGAAATTGTCGAGCAGCACTTTCGGGAAAAGCCCGAGGTTTCCGGCACAGCACGCAAAATTGCACAGACGATCGACGTCGACGAGGATCGCATCACCTCGCTGCGGTTGGGCGGCATCGTCGGCCACCATGAGGTGATTTTTGGCTTTCCGTACCAGACCGTGCGCCTCATTCACAATTCGATCGAACGCCGCGCCTTTGGCACCGGGGCCGCTTTTGCGCTGGCTGAACTGGCCCGTTGTGAGAATGGCTTTTACACCTTTGACGATTTGATGATGCGGATGGTGAGAAAAGAGTTACTGAGCAAGCAACCCTGACTCAAATTTAGAGCGCGAACCAGCACGTTCGGCCCTATGATTCCGGGCTCTGCATTAGCACCAAGAATTTTATGCCGCGCACCAACGCACAAGACAGCCAGTCAGACCAATCCAGCCAGGTTTTGCGCCGCTTTCGGGTGGTATTCAACGCCATCCGCAGCCATTTCAAGCAAATTGAAAAACAGGTCGGTTTGGGCGGTGCACAGGTCTGGGCACTGAGCGTGATTCGCGACCAGCCAGGCATTGGCATGGGCGAATTGGCTAAATGCATGGATGTGCACCAGTCCACCGCCAGCAATTTGGTGAGAGCCTTGCACCAAAAAGAACTGATCCGCATGGACAAGAACGCCCAGGACAAACGCCATGTGCACTTGCACATTACCCATCAGGCACAGACCCTGCTGGCCAGGGTGCCGGGGCCGTTCGAAGGGATTCTGCCGGCCGCACTCGATGAGTTGAGTCCGCAAACCCTGCAACGACTCGATCAGGATCTGGCCGAGCTGATTGCGTTGCTCAAAGCCGATGAAAACGCTGGCAGCATTCCGCTGGCGCAGTTGTAGCGCGGCAATTTCAAGCCGGCGTACCCAGTAGCTCCCAGCGTTCCAGCGCCGTCATCAGTGCTTCGTCAATCTGCGCGCTGCGGGTGGCCAACTTCAGGGCGCGGGCATTGTCGATGGCGTACAGGCTGCCGTCGGCCAGCAAGTCGGCAATTTCCTTCTGCTCGGCCTCCAGTGCCGCAATCAGGTCCGGCAGGCCATCCAGCTCGCGCTGCTCCTTGAAACTGAGCTTGCGGGTTTTGGCAGGTGCCGCACCGGGAACAGGCGATGCCGCGGGCGAAGCGGAACTGCTGGATGCCACCGCCTGTGCCTTTGCCAATGGTTCGCGCTCATAGTGAAACGGCTGCGCGCCTTTCTGGCCCTTGCTTCTGGCGATCTCGTTGGCACGCCTGCTCTGCGTCAGCCAGTCGGTCACGCCGCCCTCGTACTCGCGCCACTTGGCGTCGCCCTCGTAGGCAATCGTGCTGGTGACCACGTTGTCAAGAAAGGTACGGTCGTGGCTGACCAGAAACACCGTGCCTTCAAAATTTTGCAGTAACTCCTCCAGCAGTTCGAGCGTGTCGATGTCGAGGTCGTTGGTGGGCTCGTCGAGCACCAGCACATTGGCGGGGCGGGCAAACAGGCGCGCCAGCAACAGGCGGTTGCGTTCGCCCCCACTCAGCGAACGCACTGGCGAATTGGCGCGTGCCGGTGAGAACAGAAAATCGCCGAGGTAGCTTTTAACGTGCTGGCGCCGGTTGCCAATCTCGATCCACTCACTGCCCGGGCTGATGAAGTCTTCCAGCGTGGCGTCCAGGTCGAGCGCGTTGCGCATCTGGTCAAAGTAGGCCACCGTGATGTTGGCACCCTGGCGCACCGTGCCCCAGGCGCTCTCGCCCGGCCCTGGCCTGGGCGCGTTGGCAGGTGCCGGGTCGGGCTTGATTTCACCCAGTATCAATTTGAGCAGGGTGGTCTTGCCGGCGCCATTGGGGCCCAGCAAGCCGACCTTGTCACCGCGCAGGATGACGGTGGAGAAGTCGTCAACAATTTTTCGTGCCCCAAAACTCTTGCTCACATGAGTGAGCTCCGCCACCAGCTTGCCACTGAGGGCGCCACTGGCCACCTCAAGCTTGACGCTGCCCAGCGCCTCGCGCCTGGCCTCGCGGTTGGCACACAGCACGGCCAGTTGGTTGATGCGGCCCTGTGCCTTGGTGCGCCGCGCCTCGACGCCGCGGCGGATCCATACCTCTTCCTGCGCCAGCAGCTTGTCAGCGCGCGCGTTGATCACAGCTTCCTGCGCCAACTGTTCTTCCTTTTGCAGCAGGTAAGCGGCAAAGTTGCCGGGATAGCTTTGCAGCTTGCCACGGTCGAGCTCGACGATGCGGGTCGCCACATTGTCCAGAAACGAGCGGTCGTGGGTCACCGTGACGATGCTGCCCTTGAAGTCGCACAGCAGGCCCTCCAGCCACTCAATGCTGTCCAGATCAAGGTGGTTGGTCGGCTCGTCAAGCAGCAGCACGTCGGGCGCGGCCACCAGCGCCTGGGCCAGCGCCACACGCTTCTTGTTCCCGCCGGACAATGTGCTGATGCGCGCATCGGCGTCCAGGTGCAGCCGGTGCAGGGTCTCGCCCACGCGCTGCTCCCAGTTCCAGCCGTCCAGCGATTCGATTTCGCTTTGCATCGCGTCCAGGTCGCCGTGGCCCTGGGAATATTCGTCAATCAGTTCGCGCACCCGGGCCAGACCGGCGCTGACGGCCTCGAACACGGTGGCGTCAGAATCAAGCTGCGGCTCTTGCGCCACATAGGAAATGCGGGTGTTGCCCTGCACCTGCAAGGTGCCGTCGTCGGGCTTTTCCAGCCCGCCCAGAATCTTGAGCAGCGAGGATTTGCCCGCGCCGTTGCGGCCGATCAAGCCGACGCGCTCCTGCGTTTCCAGGGAAAAAGTGGTGTGATCCAGCAGCGGGACGTGTCCGAAAGCCAGTTGTGCGTCAAGTAGTGTGATGAGTGCCATGTGGCGCGCATTATCCCCTGCCCGGTGCGCCCATCAGACCGCATCAGGCAGACTCACGCCAGCAGCGCGTCCGCAGGCACATGGGCGTAACCCAGCGTGCTGGCCACCGCCTCATAAGTGACCTGCCCGTGGGCCACATTGAGGCCGTTTTTCAGGTGCGGGTTGGCCTTGAGCGCCTGCTGCCAGCCCTGGTCCGCCAGCGTCACGGCATGGGCAATGGTGGCGTTGTTGAGGGCAAAAGTGCTGGTGCGCGCCACCGCACCGGGCATGTTGGCCACGCAGTAATGCACCACGCCATCGACCACAAAGGTGGGGTCGGCATGGGTGGTGGCGTGCGAGGTCTCAAAACAGCCACCCTGGTCAATCGCCACATCGACCACCACGGCGCCCTTTTTCATGCGGCTGATCATGTTGCGCGTGACCAGTTTGGGCGCAGCGGCACCGGGAATCAGCACACCACCCACCACCAGTTCGGCGTCCAGCACCGCCTCTTCGACGCTGTGGTCGTTTGAATAAAGCGTGTTGATGCGGTTGCCAAACACCAGATCAAGCTGGCGCAGGCGGTCCACGTTCTTGTCGAGCACCGTGACGCGGGCGCCCAGGCCCACGGCCATTTGCAGCGCATGCGTGCCGACCACACCAGCACCCAGAATCACCACATGCGCAGCAGGCACACCGGGCACGCCCCCGAGCAGCACGCCCATGCCACCCCTGGACTTTTCCAGGTGGGCGGCGCCGGCCTGCACCGCCATGCGCCCCGCCACCTCGCTCATCGGCGCCAGCAGCGGCAGGCCGCCGCCGGGGCCGGTGATGGTCTCATACGCAATACACACCGCGCCCGACTTGACCAGCGCCGCCGTCTGCGCGGGGTCAGGCGCCAGATGCAGGTAGGTGTACAAAATTTGCCCCGGGCGCAGCATGGCGCACTCATGGGCTTGCGGCTCCTTGACCTTGACGATCATGTCCGCTGCGGCAAACACCTGTGCCGCATCCTGGGCCAGCATGGCGCCGGCGGCCAGGTACTGATCGTCGCTCAGGCCGATGGCGGCGCCCGCCCCGGTTTGCACCAGCACCTGGTGGCCGTGGTGCACCAATTCGCGCACGCTGGCCGGCGTCAGGCCGACCCGGTATTCATGGTTCTTGATTTCCTTGGGCAGTCCGACCAGCATGGGGATCTCCTCGAAATGGAAAACTCGAAGTGTGCGTTAAACAGCCCGACAATGGCCCCCTGTTTGTCAACACCGCTTCAAATTTTGTCATCCACGCTACCCCCTGTTGCCCCTCCGCCACCGTCGCGCCCCCGCTGGGTGCGCTGGGTCTGGTTGCTTTGCGGCGCGCTGTGCCTGCTGCTGGGCGTGATTGGCATCGTGCTGCCGCTGTTACCCACCACCCCTTTTGTGCTGCTGGCCGCCTATTGCTTTTCGCTGGGCAGTGCACGCTACGAGCAGTGGTTGCTGACTCACCCGCGCTTTGGCCCGATGGTGCGGGACTGGCGCAGCCAGCGCGCCGTGCCCCTGCGCGCCAAGCAGGTCGCCTGGACCACCATGACGATCAGCTCAGGTGTCGCCTGGTGGTTCATGCCAACCAACATCGGCTGGGTTCCCGGCGCTTGCTGCGCGCTGGTGGCGCTCTGGATGTGGCGCCTGCCGACGTCGGACCGGGGCTGAGCCGTACCGCTCTTAGCGGCTGCTGGGGAAGGCGAACACCGCGCCCTCGCGCACACCCGCACTGGGCCAGCGCTGGGTGATGGTTTTGCGCTTGGTGTAGAAGCGCACTGCGTCGGGGCCGTAGGCGTGCAGGTCGCCAAACAGGCTGCGCTTCCAGCCGCCAAACGAATGGTAGGCCACTGGTACCGGCAGCGGCACGTTGATGCCGACCATGCCGACCTGGATGTGGTCACTGAAGAAACGGGCGGCTTCGCCGTCGCGGGTAAAGATGCAGGTACCGTTGCCATATTCGTGGGCATCGATCATGTCCATCGCTTCCTGCAGCGTCTTGACCCGCACCACGCCCAGCACCGGACCAAAAATTTCTTCCTGGTAGGTCACCATGCCGGGCTTGACGTTGTCGAACAGGCAGGCGCCCAGAAAGTAGCCATTTTCGTGACCGGGCACGCTGACGCCGCGGCCGTCCACCACCAGCGTGGCGCCCTCCCGCACGCCCTGGTCGACATAGCCCCTGACCTTCTCGAAATGCGCCCGGGTCACCAGCGGGCCCATGTCGCAGCTGGCGTTGGTGCCGGGGCCGACCTTCATTTTGGCAATTTCGGCCTGCAGGCCGGCCACCACGGCATCGGCGGTGGCATCGCCCACCGCCACCACCAGCGGAATCGCCATGCAGCGTTCGCCGCAAGAACCATAAGCCGCGCCCATCAGGGCATTGACGGCGTTGGGAATGTCGGCATCGGGCATGACCACGGCGTGGTTTTTGGCGCCACCCAAAGCCTGCACGCGTTTGCCGTGGGCGCAGCCGGTGGCGTAGATGTATTCGGCAATCGGGGTCGAGCCGACAAAACTCACGGCCTTGACGCGCGGGTCGGTCAGCAAGGTGTCGACCGCCTCCTTGTCGCCATGCACCACATTGAGCACGCCCGGTGGCAGGCCGGCCTGCAGCGCCAGTTCGGCTACCAGCAAGGTGCTGGACGGATCGCGTTCGGACGGTTTCAAAATGAAGGTGTTGCCGCAAGCCACGGCCATCGGCCACATCCACAGCGGCACCATGACGGGGAAATTGAACGGGGTGATGCCGGCGGTCACGCCCAGGGCCTGGAATTCGCTCCAGGAATCGATGCCCGGGCCGACATTTCGGCTGTGCTCGCCCTTGAGCAACTCGGGCGCGTAACTGGCGTATTCGACGTTTTCAATGCCGCGCTGCAACTCGCCCATGGAGTCGCTCAGGACCTTGCCATGCTCGGCCGTGACCAGCGCGCAGATGGCGTCGGCATTGGCTTCAAGCAGTTCCTTGAGCTTGCTCATGACGCGCGCGCGCTTGAGCGGCGGCGTGTTGCGCCAGGCCGGAAAAGCCGCATGGGCGCTGGCAATGGCCTGCTCCACCGTGAGCTTGTCGGCCAGCAGCACGCGCTTTTCGGCCTGACCCGTGGCGGGGTTGAAAACATCGGCCTGACGCGTTCCGCCTGCGACCAGCTGGCCGTCGATGAGGTGCTGGATTTGGGGAAGATTCTGGATTTGAGGCAGGGTTTGCATGGCGTCGGTTGGGTACTTGAATAATTAAAAATTTGGCGTCATCGCGAGGAGCGTTGCACTCGCCATGACGGCCACACTTCAGGCGGTTTGCTGCAGGGTTTCACCGAGCGCATTGACCAGGCTGTCAATCTGCCCAGGCGTGGAAATGAACGGCGGCGCCAGCTGGATGGTGTCGCCACCATAACGCACGTAAAAGCCTTTGGCAAGCATCGTCTTGGCAATTTCATAAGGCCGCTTGGCGGGTTCGCCGGGCAGCGCATCGATGGTGAAGCCGGCGGCCAGTCCCAGGTTGCGGATGTCGACCACATGCTTGCAGCCCTTGAGCGAATGCACGGCGTTCTCAAAATGGGGGGCCAGCGCCTTGACGCGGTCGATCATGTTTTCACGCACCAGGATGTCCAGCGTGGCCAGGCCCACCGCGCACGGCACCGGGTGTGCCGAATAGGTGTAACCGTGGGCAAATTCGAGCATGTAGTCGGGGCCGCCAGCGGCCATGAAGGTGTCGTAGATTTCTTTCTTGGCAATCACCGCACCCAACGGCTGCGCGCCGTTGGTGATCTGCTTGGCGCAGTTCATGATGTCGGGCGTGACACCAAAATACTCGGCCCCGGTGTAGGCCCCCAGACGACCAAAGCCGGTAATGACTTCGTCAAAAATCAGCAGAATGTTGTTGGCGGTGCAGATGTCGCGCAGGCGCTGCAAATAGCCTTTGGGCGGCACCACCACACCGGCCGAGCCCGACATGGGTTCGACGATGACGGCGGCAATGTTGGACGCGTCGTGCAGGGCAATCAGCTTGAGCAGGTCGTCAGCCAGTGCAGCGCCCTGGTCGGGACAACCGCGGATGAACGAGCCGGCCGCCGGCTGGGTGTGCGGCAGATGGTCGGCGGCAATGCCCTGGCCAAACACCTTGCGGTTGCCACCGATACCGCCCACCGAGATGCCGCCAAAGTTGACACCGTGGTAGCCCTTTTCGCGGCCGATCAGCAGGCTTTTGCTGCTTTGACCCTTGGCACGCCAGTAGGCCCGCGCCATCTTCAGGGAGGTATCGGCCGACTCTGACCCGGAGCCGGTAAAAAAGACGTTGTCGAGCCCGGCGGGTGTGAGTTCTTTGAGTTTGTTGGCCAGCGCAAAAGACAGCGGGTGGCCAAACTGGAACGCCGGGGAATAGTCGAGCGTGGCGAGTTGATGGCGAGCGGCTTCCACGATTTCGGCCCGGCCGTGGCCCAGGCCGCAGGTCCACAGGCCCGAGAGCCCGTCAAAAATCTTGCGGCCGTCGAGGTCGGTGTAGTAGCAACCGCTGGCGGAGGCCATCATGCGCGGGTTGGCCTTGAAGTCGCGGTTGCCGGTGAACGGCATCCAGTGCGCATCGAGCCAGGCGGCGTCGGTGCGGGGGCGAGTCAGGGCTTGGGTGTCGGGCATGTTCATGGGTTCTCCAAAAGTGCGAGTTGGCGATTTTGCGCGACTCTGTTACTCTTATAAATGTTTAACCATCACAACTTGGTTGCCAGTTTATGCAAGTAAAAACACGCGCTGCCCTGGGGCAGTTGAGCGACATGGACATCCGCCTGCTGCGCGTTTTCAAGACCGTGGTGGACTGCGGCGGCATGGCGGCTGCCGAGCTGGAACTCAACATTGGCACCTCCACGGTGAGCCGCCATATCAAGGACCTGGAAACGCGCCTTGGGCTCAACCTGTGTCGGCGTGGCCGCGCCGGTTTTGCCCTGACGCCGGAAGGCGAGCAGATATACGCCGAGACGTTGCGCCTGCTCGCCGGGGTCGATGCCTTTCGCAGCCGCGTCGACGAAATTCACCAGCGCATGGGTGGTGAGTTGCACATCGCGGTGTTTGACAAGACCGCCAGCAACCCGCAGTCGCATATTGGCGCTGCCATCAAGCAGTTTGCCGCACAAGCCCCGGAAGTGCGCCTGCACTTGCATGTGGCACCGCTCAACAGCATCGAACGCGGTGTGCTGGACGGCCAGTTTCAGGTCGGCATCATTCCGGGCCACCGCAGCTCGGCCGTGCTGACCTATGACGAGCTGTTTACCGAGACCATGTACCTCTATACCAGTGCCGGCCACCCCTTGTTTGCGCCGGATGCAAGACAACAGCCACAAAGCTGGGATGCGCTGCGCCATTACGCTTTTGCCGGGCTGGGCTACCACTCGCCCAACATGGAGCTGACCCAGCAAGTCAAGCTCAGTCGGGCGGCCACCGGCTACGACCAGGAATCGATTGCCACGCTGATCCTGTCGGGCTGCTTTCTGGGCTTCTTGCCCGACCACTACGCCGAGAGTTTTGTGCGCCAGGACCGCATGCACGCCGTGCAGCCCCACTTGTTCACCTACCACTGCAGCTTTTTCAGCATCGTACGAACCTCGCCACAACCGGCGCGCGTGACACAGGCGTTTCAGGCCGCCTTGCGCCAGGCGCACCAAACGGTCGGTTAACGGCGCTTTTTGGCCTGGATCACACCCCAGGCCAGGCGGCCAGCCGCGACCACGTTCACGGCAATGACGGCCATGGCCGGCCAAAATGGCAATTCATAACCCGAGACAGCGGAGTAGACGAGCAAGACACCCAGCGCCAGCGCGCCGATCAGCAGAGCGATGACACCGCCGTTGAAAACGCCACGTTGCAGGTGTTTTGAAGTCATGGGCAAACATAAAAAGGTTAAAGTTGGCACCCATTTTACGGACCGCCGCGAACTCTGCATGACACCTGAACATGGCCTGCTCGACTGGGGCATTGTGACGATTTTTGTCACCGTCTATGCCGGCATGATCCTGGGTGGCCTGCCGCGCCTGAAGCTGGACCGCTCGGGCGTGGCGCTGCTCGGGGCCATTGCTGTGATCGGCGTTGGCGCCATGAGCACCGGGCAAGCGGCGAGCGCCGTCGATTTGCCCACCGTGCTGTTGCTTTTTTCGTTCATGGTGGTGTCGGCGCAAATGCGACTGGGCGGCTTCTACACCGCGGTCACGCACCGGGTGGCGGCGTTGCCGCTGGGGCGCAACGCGCTGCTGGGCGCTCTCATCGGCGTGGCCGGCGTCTTGTCGGCGGTGTTTTCCAACGACATCATCTGCCTGGCCATGACGCCGCTGGTGGCGCACCTGTGCCTGCAGCGGCGCCTGGATCCGGTACCGTTTTTGCTGGGGCTGGCCTGCGCCGCCAACATCGGTTCCGCAGCCACCCTGATCGGCAACCCGCAAAACATGCTGATCGGCGCGGTGCTGCAACTGCCCTTTGGCGGCTATGTGCGCCAGGCACTGCTGCCGGTGGCCTTGAGCCTGGGGCTGCTGTGGGCCTGGCTGGTGTGGGCATCGGGCCGGGAAAAACCGGGCGACACATGCGGGGCGGCAATGCCCGCCGATCTGCCCGAGGGTTTTGGCACGCTGCAAGCCCCGCCATTTGATGCCTGGCAGACCGCCAAGGGCCTGGCGGTGGCGACGGCGCTGATGCTGATTTTTTTGTTCACCGACTGGCCGCGCGAGGTGGCCGCGCTGGTGGGTGCCGGCGTGCTGCTGCTGAGCCGGCGCCTGCACTCGTCCGACGTCATGGGTTTCATCGACTGGCCATTGCTGGTGTTGTTCATCGGTCTGTTTGTCGTCAACCACGCGTTCGAGTCCACTGGCCTGGCGGGTCAGGCGGTGGTCTGGCTGGCGGCCCAGGGCGTGCATCTGGCCGACCCCGGCGTCTTGTTGGTGGCCGGTGTCGGCTTGTCCAATCTGGTGTCCAACGTGCCCGCCGTGATGTTGCTGCTGCCGCACCTGAGCGGCCCGGACGCCGGCGTGACGCTGGCACTGGTGAGCACGCTGGCGGGCAATTTGCTGCTGACGGGCTCCATTGCCAACCTGATCGTGGTCGACTTGGCGCAAAAAAGCGGGGTGGCCATCGACTGGCGCATGCATGCCCGCGTGGGCGTGCCGGTGACGCTGCTGACGCTTGGCCTGCTGTGGGGCTGGCTGCGCTGGCCCGGATGACGGGCTCGGGATGGGCCTTCAGGCCCGGGCGTCACCCCAGCGCAACTGGGTGGCATCGTCATCATGGTACAGCGTGTCGCCATGGCGGTCCACGCAATAGTCAGGCGACACGATCATTTCATAAATGCGCATGTCAGCGGCAATGCGTGTGTATTCAAACAAAATACTGCGTACCAGTTTGCAGCCGGTGCGCAGATGACAGCCGTGACCAATCCAGGCCGGGCCCACGATCGAAACGCCGGGCTCGATGCGCACACTCGAACCGATATACACCGGGCCTTCAATAGACACCTCATCCCATGCGACCGAGGTGTTGAGCCCGACCCAGATGCCCGGTTTGATCTGCCGTCCCGGCATCGTCATGTCAGCCACCTCACCGCGCAACACCTGCTGCAACACCGACCAATAATCGCCTACCCGACCGATGTCGAGCCATTGAAAAGGCCGGTTCTGCACATAAAACGGCAACTTATGAGCGACCAGGTCAGGAAACAGCTGGGCGCCAATGTCGTACACCTGACCCGACGGCACCAGGTCGAGCACCGCCGGCTCGAAGATATAAATGCCGGTGCTTGCCAGGGTCGACTTGGCCTCGGAAGGCCTGGGCTTTTCTTGGAACGACGCAATGCGCCCATCGGCCGCCGCCACCACGATGCCATAATTTTGCACATCGGCCAGGGGCACATCCATTGCGACCACGCTGGCCAAGGCCTGCTTGGCATGATGTTCTGCCAGGGCAGCCGTGATGTCCAAGTCAATCAGCGCGTCACCACACAGCACCAGTGTGGTCTCGTCAAAAAAGCCGCTGAAATCCTGGATGCGCCGGATGCCGCCGGCCGAGCCCATCGGCCGCGGCAAGATCTCACCATGGTCACGCACGCCTTCATAGGCATAGCCAATCTGCACACCCCAACGCCGGCCATCACCAAAATACTCTTCGATCTTGTAATGATGCCAGGCCACGTTGACCATGATCTCGGTGATGCCGTGACGCGCCAGGTGCTCGATCAGATACGCCATCACCGGCTTGCCCAGAATGGGCACCATGGGCTTGGGCAAGTCCCGCGTCAAGGGACGCACGCGCGTGCCCTGACCGGCGGCCAAAATCATTCCTTTAGCCACCAAGGCCTCCTTTGACTTGTTCGAAGCAACTTCAGCGCACGATCAACACAGGCACTTTGCAGCTGGCCAGCACTTTGGTCGCGACCGATCCCACCACCAGATTGACCAGGGCACCATAGCCGTGCGACCCCATGACCACAAGGTCGAATTTTTCAGCCTCGGCCAGCTTGGCAATCAACTCACCCGCGTTGCCGGTCTTCCAGATGCATTTGGCCTTGACCCCCTGACGCTCCAGGTATTTCTGGACCGGAGTCATGACGCGCTGACCTTCGTCCTCGTAATATTTGGTCACCAGTTCCTTGCCAAGCGCGGCACGCGCCTGCGACGGCAGCATCATCTGTGCCGTGAAGGCGGTGTAGTCGTTTTTAGGCGAAAACAACTCATGGGCAGCCAGATAGGCCAGCATTTTCTTGGTGTACGGACTGCCATCGACGGCGAGAAGAATCTTCATGAAGGAACTCCTTAAACGGGATGTCAGTTTACCCAAGCGGTACAGCGGTATGTTGTCACACGTCAAGTACAGCCTCAATCTTGCAGACGCTGTGCCAACTCGGCCTTGGTGTCAATGAGCGCCTGCGGCAAATGGTAGGACAGTTGCTCAAAAAGAGCTGCGTGCAATGTGAGCTCTTCAGCCCAGGCAGCCTTGTCGATACTGGTCACGGTCTTGAACTGCTCGGCGCTGAAGGGCAAGCCGGTCCAGGTGATTTCGTCAAACAGGGGGGCGATGCCAAACATGGTCTCCACCCCCTGCGCCTTGCCTTCGAGGCGGTCAATCATCCACTTGAGTACGCGCATGTTGTCGCCGTAGCCGGGCCAGACAAATTTGCCGGCCTCGTTCTTGCGGAACCAGTTGACGCAGAAGATCCTGGGCAGGGTGTGACCCGATTCTTCGAGTTTGTGCTCCATGTCGAGCCAATGCTGGAAATAGTCGCTCATGTTGTAGCCGCAGAACGGCAACATGGCAAAGGGGTCACGGCGCACCACACCCATCTGGCCGACGGCCGCCGCGGTGGTCTCGGAGCCCATGGTGGCCGCCATATAAACGCCTTCCATCCAGGTGCGGGACTCCGTCACCAGCGGCACCGTGGTGGAACGGCGGCCACCAAAAATGAAGGCGTCGATGGCGACACCCGCCGGGTTGTCCCACTCGGGGTCGAGCGCCGGGTTGTTGCCCGCCGCCACGGTGAAGCGCGAATTCGGGTGTGCCGCCTTGGCACCGGTGGCCTTGGCAATTTCGGGCGTCCAGTCCTTGCCCTGCCAGTCGATCAGGTGCGCGGGCAAACCGCCACCGTCCTGCTCCATGCCCTCCCACCAGACATCGCCGTCATCGGTCAGTGCAACGTTGGTGAAAATCACGTTTTTATCGAGGCTGGCCATGCAGTTCGGATTGGTGTGGAAATTGGTGCCCGGCGCCACGCCAAAATACCCCGCTTCAGGGTTGATGGCGTACATCTTGCCGTCCGCGTGCGGCTTGATCCAGGCAATGTCGTCGCCAATCGTGGTCACTTTCCAGCCATCAAAGCCTGCCGGGGGCACCAGCATGGAGAAATTGGTCTTGCCACAGGCACTGGGAAAGGCGGCGGCCACATGGTACTTTTTGCCCTGCGGATTGGTCACGCCCAGGATCAGCATGTGCTCGGCCAGCCAGCCCTGGTCACGTCCCATATTGGAGGCAATGCGCAACGCAAAACACTTCTTGCCAAGCAAGGCATTGCCGCCATAGCCCGAACCATAAGACCAGATTTCGCGGGTTTCAGGGTAATGAACGATGTACTTGGTGCTGTTACAAGGCCACTTCACATCGGCCTGACCCGCCGCCAGCGGCGCGCCCACAGTGTGCATGCAGGGCACAAAGTCACCGTCGGCACCGAGCACGTCGTACACCGCCTTGCCCATGCGCGTCATGATTTTCTGGCTCACCGCTACGTAGGCGCTGTCAGTGAGCTCGATGCCAATGTGTGAAATGTGCGAGCCCAGCGGCCCCATGCTGAACGGCACCACATACATGGTGCGGCCCTTCATGCAGCCCTCGAACAGCGGTCGCAGGGTGGCACGCATGTCGGCGGGGGCCATCCAGTTGTTGGTCGGGCCGGCGTTTTCCTTTTTCTCGGAACAAATGTAGGTGCGGTCTTCCACGCGGGCCACGTCGCTCGGATCGGAACTGGCCAGGAAACTGTTGGGGCGCTTGGCGGGGTTCAGTTTCCTGAAGGTACCGGCATCCACCAACTGCTGGCACAAGCGGGCGTATTCTTCCTCGGAGCCGTCGCACCAGTAAATGCTGTCAGGCTGGGCAAGTGCCGCCATGTCAGCCACCCAGACGATGAGTTTGGCGTTTTTGACGTGGCTTGGCGGGTTGGGGTTCAGGCTCGACATGGCGGCTAAGTCCTCTGGATGTTATAAAAATGGCGGGGTGTCCGGCAGGTTGGCACGACCACCCAAAGCTATTGATTCTAGAGAAACCGAGTAACAGTTACCTGACGGTTACATCAATAGTTGCGAAGCTATTGATTCGGACCGAGGAATGCATCAAGGCGATGGTCCGCAGGCAATCCGGCGGTCTTATTGCACCAGTTGGCTCTGCAGGCCGGCCTGCTGTAAGGCTTGCAATACCTCGGTGATGTGCTGCGGACCACGGGTCTGAATCACCAGTTCAACCTCAACATTTTGCGCAGCCAGCGTGGTGAAGGCCCGCTGGTGGTGGACCTCGTTGATGTTGGCCCCGGCGGTAGCCACCGTGGCGGTAATCAGGGCCAGCGTGCCGGGCACGTCGCGGGCACTCACCTTCAGTCGCGCCAGGCGGCCGGCGCGCACCATGCCGCGCTCAATGATGGCGGCCAGCAAGAGCGGGTCGATGTTGCCGCCACACAGCACCACGCCCACCTTCTTGTCTTTGAAGCGTTCGGGGTATTTCAGCAAAGCCGCCAGGCCAGCGGCACCGGCCCCTTCGACCAGCGTTTTTTCGACTTCGAGCAGCATCACGATGGCCTGCTCGATGTCGCCTTCGTCCACCAGCACCAAGTCGTTCACTTTGTCGCGAACGATGGTTTGCGGCAAGGCCCCGGGTGTACCGACCGCGATGCCTTCGGCAATGCTGCTGCTGCCTTGTGGCAGGTGGGTGCCCTTGATGGCGTTGAACATGGCTGGAAAGCGTGCAGCCTGCACGCCAATGATCTCGATGCCGGGCTTGATCGCCCGGGCCGCCGTGGCCATGCCGGCAATCAGGCCGCCGCCGCCAATCGCCACCACCAGCGTGTCGAGATCGGGCACGTCGTCGAGCATCTCCAGCGCCACCGTGCCCTGGCCGGCGACGATGTCGGGGTCATCATACGGGTGCACAAAGACAAGTTGCTGCTGTTGGGCTAACTGCAAGGCATGCGCGCGCGCCTCGTCGAGCGTGTCACCGTGCAGCACGATTTCAGCGCCAAAACCGCGCGTGCGCTCAACCTTGACGCCCGGCGTGAAGCGCGGCATCACGATCACCGCGCGAATCCCGAGCCGTTGTGCGTGGTAAGCCACGCCCTGCGCATGGTTGCCGGCGCTCATTGCAATGACACCCCGGGCGCGCTCTGCGGCGTTGAGTTGCGACAACTTGTTGCAGGCACCACGCTCCTTGAACGAAGCGGTGAATTGCAGGTTCTCGAACTTGAGCACCACCTGGGCCCCGGTGATGTCCGACAGCGTTTTGGATGCCACGCAGGGCGTGCGCAGCAAATGCCCTTGCAGACGCCGGGCAGCCGCTTGAATATGTGAGAGTTCAATCATGGTGACATTGTGCACGGTGACAGCAGACCTACCTGACACGCGTACCAAGCCAGGCCGCCCCCACAATCAGCACACCCGCCAGCGCCACCGGCCAGGTCAGGGCGCGGCCGCTGACCCACAACAGCAGGGACGTGGACAGCAGCGGCGTCAGGTAGCTCAGCAGGCCGATGTGGCGCGCGTCGCCGATCTTGAGCGCCTTGTCCCACAAAAAGAAGGAACCGCCCAGCGGCCCCAGTCCCATCAGGCCAATCAGCGCCCAGTCGCGCAGGCTCAAGTCCACGTTCGGCTCCATCAGCGCGTGGCAGAGCAAGGCGAGCAGACCCGAGATCCAGGCAAAAGTGCCAATGGCTGCGGTGTCGAAATGCGGCACACGACGCGTCAGCAGCGAGTAGGTGGACCAGATGAAGGCTGCGACTGCGGCGGCCAGATAACCCCAAAGCCAGTCACTTTGCACACCGGCCGGCACATGGGCACCCGAATCGGCCCCCCCATCAACGCCAGCCAGAATCACCATGGCGGCACCCGCAAAGCCAATCAGTCCGGCCACAATATGCTGCCAGCGCATGGCCAAGCCCGGCAGCAGCACCGGCGCCAGCACCACGATCAGCAGCGGCCACAGGTAATTGACCAGATTGGCCTGTACCGGCGGCGCATTTTGCAAGCCGACAAAGAGCAGGAAGTGGTAGCCAAACAGGCCATAGACACCGAGCGCCAGGGTGGGCAACGGCACCCGCCATGCCACCAGCCGGAAACCCGAGAGCGGCAGCGCAATCAGGCCGCCCACCATCAGCGACAAGCCAGTGAGGAGAAACGGTGGTACATGACTCAACGCCACCCCGAGACTGGCCAGGCTGCCCCACATGGCAATCGCGGCCAGCGCCAGCAGGTTGGCGCGCGCGTGAAGATCGTGTTTCAAGGGCGTTGGTCGGTCGATGGTTTTTGCCACAGGTTGATACCGCCGTCCACCGCGTGCTGGTCAATTGCCGTGAGCTCATCCGCACTGAAGTCCAGGTGCTTGAGCGCGCCGGCCAGTTCGGTAATTTGGGCGGCTGAACTGGCACCGATCAGGGCGCTGGTCACGCGGGCGTCGCGCAACACCCAGGCGATGGCCATTTGCGCCAGGCTCTGGCTGCGTGCCTGCGCCATTTCGTGCAAGGCGCGCACATGCCGGAGGTTGGCCTCGTTCAAGAAATCGGGTTTGAAGGAGCCGCCGCCGGGCCGGTTGATGCGTGCATCCTGGGGCACGCCGCTGAGGTATTTGTCGGTCAGCAGGCCTTGCGCCAGCGCGCTGAAGGCAATGCAGCCCATCCCGGTGTCGTCGAGCGCATCGAGCAGCTCTGTCTCGATCCAGCGGTTCAACAGGCTGTACGAGGGCTGGTGAATGAGGGGACGCACGCCCATGCTGCGCAGCAGGGCGGCGGCCTCGCGCGTCTTGCTGGCCGAATAGCTGCTGATGCCCACATACAGCGCCTTGCCCTGCTGCACGGCGCTGGCCAGCGCCCCCATGGTTTCTTCGAGCGGCGTGTCGGGGTCGAAGCGATGCGAGTAAAAAATGTCGACATAGTCCAGCCCCATGCGCTGCAGGCTCTGGTCCAGGCTGGCCAGCACGTGTTTGCGCGAACCGCCACCGCCGCCATAGGGACCGGGCCACATGTCCCAACCGGCCTTGCTGGAGATGATGAGCTGGTCACGGTAGGGTTTGAAGTCGCGCCGCAGGTGCGCGCCAAAATTGAGCTCGGCGCTGCCGTAAGGCGGGCCGTAGTTGTTGGCCAGGTCAAAGTGGGTGATGCCCAGGTCAAAGGCTGTGCGCAGCATCTCGCGCTGGCTGGCCAGCGACGTGGCATCGCCAAAGTTGTGCCACAAACCGAGTGAAATGGCGGGTAGTTTGAGGCCGCTTTTGCCGCAAAACCGGTAGGGCATGGCGTCGTAACGCGCGGGCTTGGCTTGGTAGGTCATGGAAATCAGAGTGGTGTAACAGACGTGTGGATCAACGAACCGAGGCCTTGATCATAGCGGCGGCTTTTTCGGCAATCATGATCACCGGTGCATTGGTATTGCCGCTCACAATGCGCGGCATGATGGACGCATCCGCCACGCGCAAGCCTTGCAGGCCATGCACGCGCAATTCGGCATCGACCACGTCCATGTCACCCGGGCCCATGCGGCAACTGCCCACCGGGTGGTAGATGGTGTCGGCCAGGTTGCGGATGGCTTGCTCAATCTCGGCATCGGTTTGCGCCCTGGCGGTGGCCGCCAGCTCGCGTCCAGCGAATTGCGCCAGCGCCGGCTGTTGCAGAATGTTGCGCATCAGCTTGAAGCCGCGCACCATGCGGTCCATGTCATCGGGATGGCTCAGAAATGCCGGGTCCACCAGCGGCAGCGCCTGCGGGTCCTTGCTGGCCAGGCGCACGCTGCCGCGGCTGTGCGGACGCAGCAAACACACATGGCAGGAAAACCCGTGACCCAGCGTGGTGGTGCGGCCATGGTTGATGAGCTTGCCAATCACAAAATGCAGCTGCAGGTCGGGTAACGCTTCTGCCGGGTCGCTCCTGATGAAGCCGCCGGCCTCGGCGAAATTGGTGGTCAGCATGCCGCTGCGCGTGTGGCGCCACTCAAAAATTCCCTTGAGCACGCGGAAAACACCGCCCGGCGAAACGCCAAACAGGTCCTTGCCGCGGGGAGCATCCACCACCTGCACCACATCAATATGGTCATGCAAATGCTGGCCCACGCCCGGCAGGTGGTGGATCGGCGCGATCTGCTGCGCCAGCAGGTGCTCGCGCGGGCCAATACCCGAGAGCATCAATAATTGGGGCGACTGGATGGCACCCGCGCACAACAACACCTCGCGACGGCATTTGAGCCGTCGGGTCTGGCCCTCATGCACATACTCGACGCCCACGGCACGCTTGCCATCCAGCATGATGCGGGTGACGAGTGCGCCGGTGAAAATCTTCAGATTGGGCCGCGCCAGATTGGGTGTGATGTAGGCTTTGGCGGCGCTGCAACGCTCGCCGTTTTTATGCGTCACCTGGTAATGGCCCACGCCTTCCTGGTTGGCGCCATTGAAATCGGCGTTGCGCGGATAGCCAGCCTGCTCGCCCGCCTGCACAAAGAGTTCGCCAAAGCGGTTGGGGCTGCGCAGATCCATCACATTGAGGGGGCCGTCGATGCCATGAAAATCATCGGCACCGCGTTCATTGTGTTCGGCTTTTTTGAAATAAGGCAGAACCTCGGCATACGACCAACCGGGGTTGCCCTGCGCTGCCCAGTGGTCGTAGTCAGCCGGGTGGCCACGGGTGTAGACCATGGCATTGAGGGAACTGGAGCCGCCCAGCACCTTGCCGCGCGGCTGGTAACTCGATCGACCGTTGAGGCCGGTTTGCGCCACGGTGGTGAGGCCCCAGCCCAGCAGGCTGAATTTGGCCATGACCGCCAGCCCCGCAGGACAGTGAATCAGCACGCTGCTGTCCACCGGCCCCCCTTCCAGCAGCGCCACCGTGATGCTCGGATCTTCCGACAGGCGGGCGGCCATCACGCAGCCGGCTGAGCCGCCGCCGATAATGAGGTAATCAAACATGGCGCTCTTCATTTTTCAGGGTTTAAAAAATCAGCCCAAAAGTTAGCGCAAATGCACGAGTGTGTGTAGAGGTTAATGCCCAAATAGCCTGCAAACTTTGGGAGAAACCAACGGCCAAGGCCAAATTGCGGCATGATGACGCCAAATTGCTTGTATTGAATTGGGGGAAATCGCAATGACTGCCTTTGTTGTATTTATCAATTATTTGATGTCGAGAAGATAATGACCCTGGCTGGCACTTTGTTTTCCAAAAAGAGTGAGGAGTCGCTGCCTCAAGGCATGCACAGTACGGCAACAGCAGGCTTGGACAAGACGCCTGTACAGCCATCTGAATTTAGCTGGCCAACGCCTCCTTTTGCCAGTTACGAGGGCCCTGAGCCCTGGCGTGAACCACAAGCATGTGACATCGAGGGCCTGAACGGCGCCATGCGCCGCTGTTTGCTGATTACCCTGAACACCAGCAAAAGGGTCGCTGTCATCCAGATCGAGCAAAATAAAAATGCCGTTTCTGTCCCTTTTTCACAGTTTTTTCGCCTTCATCTCAAGAAGCTGCTGCACCGGCAAGAAATCAGTTCCCCCGAAGAGTTTGCAGAAATTCTGGGTCACCGGGCCATCGTGGAGTACAGCCTCGAACTCAAAAACGGCGTACCGATAACGGGCTTGACCGTCGGTTGCGTCAAGTCAGACGACGGTCTGTACCTGTTCACCCCTGTCGGCACCGATGGGTCGATCGAACGGGTCTTCATACCGCACGAAGCCTTTACCAATTTCACCCTGGGCAGTCACATCGGCAAAGTGCTGGTCGACCAACAGGTGGTCACAGAGCAGCAGGTCGAACAAGCAGCCGAAGAGCAAGTCCATTTACGCAGTCGAAAACTGGGAGATTATCTTTTGGATACCGCCGTACTCTTACCCGAGCAGTTGATGCAAGCACTGGCACAACAGTCAAAAATGCCGATGATCCGGGTCGGCGAGGCGCTGACCATGCTGGGCTACATCAACGACGAGCAACTCAAACTCGCCCTGGAAAAGCAAAAAACAGAACGCTCCGTGCCGCTCGGTGAATTGCTCATCAAAATGGGCTTTCTGACGCGCCGGGACCTCAACATCGCACTGGCTCGCAAAATGGGTTACCCGGTGGTAGATGTCAAGCTGTTTCCCATTGCAGACAGCGCCCTCAGAAAAATACCGATGAGCACCGCCCAGCGTCTCAATGTGATGCCATTGATGTTGCACGACAACATGTTGGTGGTGGCAGCGATGGACCCAACCCGCCGCAAAATGCTCGAAGAGCTGGAGTTCCTGGTGCAATGCCGGGTCATCGCCACGCTGGGTGACGAACTGCAGATCAAGCAGAAAATCCGCGAAACCTACGAAAAATATGGCTTGCACCACAGCGCACTGGATGAGGATCTGCCAGGCCTGGACGACACGGGCGCACCGCAAACCAGCTCCAGCGAATTGCTCGAATCGATGGAGCTCAGCAGCTCGGGAGAAGACGCAGCCCACGATGGAGAGAAACCGATTGAGCAGTCCGACAACACCCTGGTGCGGCTGATCAACACCATGATCATCGAAGCCCACGCCAGGGGCGTGTCCGACATTCACGTCGAGTCGCAACCGCGGCGCGCCAAGGTGCGCATCCGGTTCCGCCAGGACGGCATGCTGTCGCCCTACCTGGAGTTACCGCACACCTACCGCTCAGCGCTGGTGGCACGGCTCAAGATCATGGCCGACCTGGACATCTCCGAGCGGCGCAAACCGCAGGACGGCAAAATCAATTTCAGCAAGTTTTCAGCCAAACACCGCCTGGAATTGCGTATCGCCACCATCCCCACGGTCAATGGCCTTGAAGACGTGGTCATGCGTTTGCTCGCATCAACCAAACCGATTGCCTTGACCAAGCTCGGACTCACAGAGACCAATTACGCCCAATTGCACGACGCCATCTCCAGGCCCTATGGCATGGTGCTGTGCGTGGGCCCGACTGGCTCGGGGAAAACCACCACGCTGCATTCGGTACTGGGTTACCTCAACACGCCGGAACGCAAAATCTGGACCGCCGAAGACCCAATCGAAATCACCCAGCCCGATTTGCGCCAAGTGCAGATCAACCCCAAGATTGACTGGACCTTTGCCAAAGCCCTGCGCTCCTTCCTGCGTGCCGACCCCGACATCATCATGGTCGGCGAGATTCGCGACGTCGAGACTGCCCAGATCGCCATCGAGGCCTCTCTCACCGGGCACCTGGTCCTGTCCACCCTGCACACCAACAGCGCAGCCGAAACCGTGACCCGGCTGACGGACATGGGCATGGACCCGTTCAATTTTGCCGATTCCCTGCTGGCGGTGCTGGCGCAGCGGCTGGCACGCAAGTTGTGCACCAATTGCCGCACCGTCGAGCGCGCCGACGACGACTTTGTCGAAGAACTGCTGCATGACTACCTGCACGCCTTCCCGGATGCCTTGCGGCCATCCCGCGACGAAGTGCTGGCGCAATGGTTACGCGATTTTGGCAGCCAGGGTGAACTCAAGCATTTCTGCGCCCCGGGCTGTCCCAAATGTATGGGCACCGGTCTGTCGGGACGCATCGGTCTGCATGAATTGCTGACGGTGAATCCGGGCATCAGGCGCCTGATCCAAACCGGCGCACGCTCCGAACTGGTCCAGCTTGAAGCCTTCCAATCGGGCAAGTTCCGTACTCTGCGCCAGGACGGCATTGGCAAGGTCTTGGCCGGTCTGACCAGCATTGAAGAGGTTCGGGCCAATAGCAATGCCTGAACACGCTAGCGCCGCCGCCCACCCCTACCAATCGCTCACACCCGATGTGGTGATGGACGCGCTGGCCAGCGTCGGGCTGTTTGGCGACGGGCGTCAAATGGCCCTCAGTTCTTACGAGAACCGTGTCTACCAGTTGCACCTGGAAGACGGGGCTGTGGTGGTGACCAAGTTCTACCGCCCCGGGCGCTGGCATGCCGAGCAGATTCTTGAAGAGCATGCCTTCGCGCAGGAACTCATGGCCGCCGAGATCCCGGTGGTCGGGCCCCTTACCCTGAACGGCAACACACTCCACCACTTTGGCGGTTTTGCCTTCAGCGTCAGCCCCTGGCGCGGCGGGCGCCTGCCGGAGCTCGACGACACCGACGTGCTGGAATGGGTCGGCCGCTTTCTGGCGCGCATTCACGCGGTCGGCGCGGTCCAGGCGTTCAAGTACCGGCCCGCGCTTGATCTGGCCAGTTTTGGCATCGCCTCGCGGGAATGGCTGCTGGCCCATGACCAGGTGCCGCTCGACGTGCAATCGAGCTGGGCCAAGGTCTCGCAACAAGCGCTTGACCTGATTGCCGGCCATCCCTGCCTGACGGGCGAAGCCACCCCAGGCGAGACGCTGCAGCGACTTCGACTGCATGGCGACTGCCACCCCGGCAATATTTTGTGGACGCCCCTGGAGTTACCCGCCAGCGCCCAACCGGGGCCGCATTTTGTCGACCTGGACGATGCCCGTATGGGGCCGGCGGTACAGGACCTGTGGATGCTGCTCAGTGGCGACCGGCCACAGCGCGCGCGCCAGCTGGGCACCCTGGTGGACGGTTATGAGCAATTTCGCCCTTTTGACCGGCGTGAACTCGTGCTGATTGAACCGCTGCGCACCTTGCGTCTGTTGCACTACAGCGCCTGGCTGGCCCGGCGCTGGCATGACCCCACCTTTCCCAGGCACTTTCCCTGGTTTGGTTCCAGCGACTACTGGCAAGGCCAGGTGCAAATGCTGCAGGAACAGATTGAAGCCATGCAGGAAGAACCCCTGGTGGTGTAGCGACAACGCCGCATTTGCGGCGACAAGACTAGGTGTTTACCCGCGATTCCCTTAGATAACACCCCCTAATACGCAGGCCAGGGTGCTTTTCGCCTGCCAATTGCTGCAAAATAGCACGACCGTACTATTTAAACACCCTGGCCATGCATCCTTCCCAACCCAACGCCATCAGCGAACACCCTGGCAAGCGTACAAGCAGTGCCCGCGCGCTGCAAAAAGGCCAGCAGACCAAACAGATCATCATCGATGCCGCCCTGGGCCTGGCTGAGCAGATTGGCCTGGAAGGCTTAAGTATTGGCGCGCTGGCAGAAGTGACACACATGAGCAAGTCCGGCGTATTTGCCCACTTTGGCTCTCGTGAAGAGTTGCAGATATCGGTCATTCGCGAGTACTACCAGCGTTTTTCCAACGAGGTGTTTTTCCCGGCCCTGAACGCGCCGCGAGGCTTGCCCCGGGTGCGCACCCTGTTTGCCAATTGGATGCAGCGGGTCGCCATCGAAATTCAGTCGGGCTGCATTTTCATCAGCGGTGCGGTCGAGTTTGACGACCGCCCCGGCCCGGTGCGCGACGCCTTGGCCAACTCGGTGCAGACCTGGCTGGCGGCCATGCACCGCGCCGTGGTGCTGGCCAAGCAGGAAGGGCATCTGGTGCCCGATGCCGATGAGGCACAGATGGCGTTCGAGATCCATGGCCTGATTCTGGCGCTGCACTACGAAGCCCGCTTCCTGAAGAGCCCTGGCGCCATTGCCCGCGCCAATACCGGATTCGAAAACATCCTGCTGCGTTATGGCAAACCCCAAATCCCCGGTTTCCCACGTCACTGACGCGCCATGAACATGCGTTCTGACAATTTGCATTTGTACTAAATCCATTCAACTCATTCAATTCAGACTCAAGGAGAACCCACTATGGCCACCTATACCCCGCCGCTGCGCGACATGCAATTCATCATGCACGAAGTGCTCAATGTCATGGCCGATTTGCAGGCCATGCCGGTGCATGCCGAGATCGACGCCGACACCATCAACGCGGTGCTCGAAGAAGGCGGAAAATTTGCCAGTGAGGTGCTGCTGCCGCTCAATATCAGCGGCGACACCGAGGGCTGCACCTACGATGCCGCCAGCCATGCGGTCACCACTCCTGCCGGCTACAAAGAGGCCTACGCCCAGTATGTCGATAGCGGCTGGGCCGCGCTGTCCTGCGAGCCCGAATTTGGCGGTCAGGGCCTGCCGCTCATCGTGAACCAGTGCTTTTACGAGATGATGAACTCGGCCAACCAGGCCTGGGCCATGTATCCCGGCCTGACGCACGGCGCCTATGCCGCGCTCGAAACCCATGGCACGCCAGAGCAAAAAGCCGCCTACCTGCACAAAATGAGCAGCGGCGAGTGGACCGGCACCATGTGCCTGACCGAGCCCCATTGCGGCACCGACCTGGGCCTGATGCGCACCAAGGCCGAACCGCAGGTCGACGGCAGCTACAAACTCACCGGCAACAAGATTTTCATCAGCGCCGGTGAACACGACCTGACCAGCAACATCATCCACCTGGTGCTGGCCCGCCTGCCCGATGCGCCCCCCGGCATCAAGGGCGTGAGCCTGTTCATCGTCCCCAAATTCCTGGTCAATGCCGATGGCTCACTGGGAGCGCGCAATGGCATTTACTGCGGCGGCTTGGAACACAAAATGGGCATCAAGTCCAACGTCACCGCGCAGATCGTTCTCGACGGCGCCGTGGGCACGCTGGTGGGCCAGCCCAACAAGGGCATGCAGGGCATGTTCGTGATGATGAACGCGGCGCGCCTGGGCGTTGGTAACCAGTCGCTGGGCCTGACCGAAGTGGCGTTCCAGAACGCCCTGGCCTATGCCAAGGATCGCATCCAGATGCGCTCCCTGACCGGCCCCAAGGCGACAGACAAACCGGCGGACCCGATCCTCGTCCACCCCGATGTGCGCAGGATGCTGCTCACCGCGAAAGCCTACGCCGAAGGTGGCCGCGCCCTGATGTGCTTCAGCTCCATGTTGCTGGAAAAAGAACACCACCACCCCGATGAAGCGGTGCGCAAGGAGTCGGGCGAATTGCTGGCCATGCTGACGCCCATCGTCAAAGCCTTCATCACCGACAACGGCTGGGCCGCCATCTCGGGCTGCCTGCAGGTGTTTGGCGGTCACGGCTACATCAAGGAATGGGGCATGGAACAGTTTGTGCGCGACGCCCGTATCAACATGATTTACGAAGGCACCAACACGATCCAGAGTCTGGACCTGCTGGGCCGCAAGATCCTGGGCAACAACGGCGCCACGCTCAAGAAATTTGGCAAGCTGATTGGCACACTGGTGGCAGAAGAAGGCGTCAATGAAAAGATGGCCGAGTTCATCACCCCGATCGCCATGCTGGGCGAGCAAATGACCAAGTTCACCACCGAACTCGGTTTCAAGGGCTTCCAGAATCCTGACGAAGTGGGCGCGGCCGCCGTGGACTACCTGCGCGTCGCCGGTCACCTGGTGTTTGGCTACTTCTGGGCACGCATGGCGCAGGTGGCACTGCGTCAGATTGCCGCTGGCAATACCGACCCGTTTTACGTGGCCAAGCTGCAAACGGCACGCTTTTATTTTGCCAAACTATTCCCCGAAACCACCACCCTGATGCGCACTGCACGCACTGGCAGTAAAGTACTGATGGACACCGACGCCGCACTCGCCTGATCAATCACTCAAGGAAACCAACATGACTCGTTTCAATGTCAAAAAAGTCGCCGTGCTCGGCGCGGGTGTCATGGGAGCGCAAATTGCCGCGCACCTGGTCAATTGCAAAGTGCCCGTCATTTTGTTCGATTTACCGGCCAAAGAGGGCCTGAAAAACGGCATCGTCAGCCGGGCTGTGGAGGGCCTGAAAAAACTCAAGCCGTCACCGCTGGGCGTGGTTGAAGACGCTGCGCTGATCAGACAAGCCAACTACGAGGAGCACATGGAACTGCTCCGGGACTGTGACCTGGTGATCGAGGCCATCGCCGAGCGCATGGACTGGAAGCTGGACCTGTACAAAAAAATCGCCCCATTCGTCGCACCGCATGCCATTGTCGCGTCCAACACCTCGGGGCTGTCCATCACCAAACTCAGTGAGGTGCTGCCCGAGGAAATCAAGCCGCGCTTTTGCGGCATCCACTTCTTCAACCCGCCGCGCTACATGCTGCTGGTGGAGTTGATCAACACGCCAACCACCCAGGCACACATCCTTGACGACCTCGAAGCCTTTGTCACCAGCAAGCTGGGCAAGGGCGTGGTGCGCGCCAAGGACACGCCCAACTTCATTGCCAACCGGGTTGGCGTGGCCGGCATGCTGGCCACCATGAAAGAGGTGCAGAACTTCGGCCTGAGCTACGACGTGGTCGATGACCTGACCGGCAAAAAGCTCGGTCGCGCCAGCTCGGGCACCTTCCGTACCGCCGACGTGGTGGGGCTCGACACCATGGCCCATGTCATCAAGACGCTGCAGGACACCTTGAACCTGGAGAGCGATCCGTTCTACGCCAGTTTTGCCACCCCCGAGGTCCTGAAAACCCTGCTGGAGATGGGCCACCTGGGGCAAAAAACCAAGGCTGGTTTTTTCAAAAAAGTCGGCCGCGATGTCATGCGTTTTGACCTGGCCACCAAAACCTATGTGCCGGGCGGCGAAAAAGCCGACGAGGTCTATACCCGCATGCTGAAAAAGCCCGCCGGCGAACGCCTGCAGCTGCTGCGCAACAGCGAGGGCGCGCAAGGGCAATTCCTGTGGGCAATTTTGCGCAACGCTTTCCATTACGCCGCCGTGCATCTGGGCACCATTGCCGACAACGCACGCGACGTCGACTTTTGCATGCGCTGGGGCTTCGGCATGAAACAGGGCCCATTCGAGCTCTGGCAGGAAGCCGGCTGGCTCACCGTGGCCAACATGGTGAAGGAAGACATCGACGCGGGTAAGGCACTGTGCAACGCGCCGCTGCCGGATTGGGTGTTCAAGGGTCCGGTGGCTGAAGCCGGTGGCGTGCACACGCCGCAGGGTTCCTGGAACCCCTCCAGCGGCCAGTTTGTCCCGGTGCGCCAGCTGCCCGTGTATGCGCGCCAGCACTTCCCCGAAAGTGTGCTGGGCGCGCAGGCGCCCTCTGCGGCCCAGGCCGGCACCACCTTGTTCGAAGACGATGCCATCCGCCTGTGGACGCTCGATGATGCGGTGGTGATTGCCAGTATCAAGACCAAGATGCACGCGATCGGTCCGGACGTGATCGCCGGCCTGCTGCAAGGCCTGGCGCTGGCCGAAGACAGGTACCAAGGCATGGTGATCTGGTCCAACGACGAGGTGTTCTCCGCCGGGGCCGACTTGCAGGCCATGCTACCGACCTTCATGACCGGTGGGGTCAAGGCGATTGCGACTGCCGAATACGACATGCAGCAAGCCATGCTGAAACTGCGTTATGCCAACGTGCCGGTGGTGGCTGCCGTGCGCGGCCTGGCGCTGGGTGGCGGCTGCGAGCTGGCCGCCTACACCGCCAAACGTGTGGCGGCAATGGAGAGCTACATCGGTCTGGTCGAGGTCGGTGTGGGCTTGGTACCCGGTGGCGGTGGCCTGGCCTACATTGCCCGGCGCGCGGCCGAAAACGCCGCGCTGTCCACCGGCAAGGACCTGCTGCCGTTCCTGAGCGAGGGCTTCACTGCGGCCGCCATGGCCAAGGTCGGCACCAGCGCGCTCGAATCACGCAAACTCGGTTATTTGCTGGACAGCGACGTGATCGTGCCGCACAAGGACGAGCTGCTTTTTGTCGCCATCAACGAGGCCAAGGCGATGTTCGACAGCGGCTACCAGCCGCCGCTCAAACGCCAGTTCCCGGTGGCGGGCCGCAGCGGCCTGGCCACCATCAAGGGCAGCCTGGTGAACATGCGCGACGGCGGCTTCATCAGCGCTTACGACTACTTCATTGGCTGCCAGATTGCCTGGGTGGTCTGTGGTGGCGATGTCGATGCCGGCAGTCTGGTCGACGAGGACTACCTGATGACACTGGAACGCCAGGCCTTTGGCACCCTGCTGGGCAACCCGAAAACGCAGGAACGCATCATGGGCATGATGCAAAACGGCAAACCGGTTCGAAATTAATGTGTTTGCGGGACAGACCAAGAATTGCGCAGCAATTTTGCTCTGTCCTCAACTGATTAAGAAATTGCTCTTTCCCTAATTGATTGAGATATGAATATGAAACAAATTCAAGAAGCCTATATCGTCGCGGCCACACGCTCGCCTATTGGCAAGTCATCACGCGGTTTTTTCAGAAACATGCGCCCGGACGACCTGCTGGTCAAGGTGCTGCAGTCGGCGCTGGCGCAGGTGCCGGGACTGGACCCCAACGCGATCGAAGACATTGTCTGCGGCTGCGCCATGCCCGAGGGACAGCAGGGCCTGAACATTGCACGCACCGCTGCCGTGCTGGCCGGCCTGCCGGTGAGCGTGGGCGGCATCACCATCAACCGCTTTTGCGCGTCGGGGGTGTCGGCGATCCAGACTGCCGCCGACCGCATTCGGGTCGGAGAAGCAGACGTCATGATGGCCGCCGGTGTCGAGAGCATGAGCATGGTGCCCATGGGTGGCAATGCGCCCTCCTACTCGCCGATGATGTTCGACCAGGACGAAAACATCGGCATCGCCTACGGCATGGGACTGACCGCCGAAAAAGTGGCCACGCAGTGGAAGGTCAGCCGCGAAGCACAGGATGCCTTTGCGCTGCAATCGCACCAGCGCGCCCTGGCCGCGCAGGCAGCCGGCTATTTCAGCGCTGAAACCACGCCCATCGAGGTCATCGACCGTTCGCCCAACCTGGCCACCGGTGAAGTCATCGAGAGCAAACGCGTGGTGACGCTGGACGAAGGCGCGCGCGCCGACACCTCGCTGGAAGGCCTGGCCAAGCTGAAAAACCCGTTTGCGGCGCGTGGCACGGTGACGGCGGGCAACAGCTCGCAAACCTCCGACGGTGCCGGTGCATTGATCCTGGCCAGCGAAAAGGCCGTGAAGCAGTTTGGCCTGAAGCCGCTGGCGCGTTTTGTCAGTTTTGCGGCCAAAGGGGTGCCGCCGCAGTTCATGGGCATCGGTCCGATCGAAGCGATTCCAGTGGCACTGCGCCATGCCGGCTTGACGCTCGGCCAGATCGACTGGATCGAGCTCAACGAAGCCTTTGCCGCGCAGTCACTGGCGGTCATCAACACCCTGGGACTGGACCCGGCCCGGGTCAACCCGATGGGCGGCGCCATTGCGCTGGGCCACCCGCTGGGCGCCACCGGCGCCATTCGCGCGGCCACGCTGATCCATGCCCTGCAGCGCACCCAGGGCAAATACGGCATGGTCACCATGTGCATCGGCATGGGCCAGGGCGCCGCCGGCATCTTCGAACGGGTCTGAGTCTGGTACGCTACGGCCCATGAAAAATTTGTCCCCTGATCTTCTGCTCGACTCCGCCGGAGGTATCACCACCCTCACGATCCACCGCGTCGCCAAAAAGAACTCCTTCACCACCGCCATGTACGCCGGCATGGCCGATGTGCTGGAGCAGGCGCAGGCGGACACTGCGGTACGGGTGCTGGTGATCCAGGGGCACGAAACCATTTTCAGCGCCGGCAACGACATTGCCGACTTCCTGCAGAACCCGCCCACCACGCTGGAGGCACCGGTGTTCCGTTTCATGCGCGCCATCAGCAGCTTCAGCAAACCCATTGTGGCCGCGGTGTGCGGCCCGGCGGTGGGCATTGGCACCACCCTGCTGTTCCATTGCGACCTGGTCTATGCCGGTGACAACGCCGCCTTTTCCATGCCCTTTGTCAACCTGGGCGTCTGCCCCGAGGCCGCTTCCAGCCTGCTGGCACCACAGCGCATGGGCTATGGCCGCGCGGCCGAGGCGCTGTTGCTGGGCGAGCCCTTCTTGGCCGAGGCGGCACTGGAGATGGGTCTGATCAGCCGCATCGTGCCACCCGCCGAAGCCAACGCCCTGGCCCGGCGCCAGGCGCAAAAACTGGCCGCCAAGCCCTTGACTTCGCTGCTCGCCACCAAGCTTTTGATGAAGCAGGGCCAAGCCAGCCTGGTGGCCGAGCGCATGGCCGAAGAAGGCACGCTGTTTGGCCGCATGCTGGCCGAGCCGGCCGCGCAAGAAGCCTTTTCCGCGTTCATGGAAAAGCGCAAGCCAGATTTCAGCGCCTTCTGATGCGTGCCCTGATTGCCGCCTGCACCTTGGTTTTTGGCCTGCTCGCCGGTGCCAACAACGCAGCAGCCACCCCCGGTGAGGTGGCCGTGGGCAGTGTGCTGCGCGAGGCCACCATGCGCGGGCTCAACGGCCCGGACCGAAAGCTCTCGGCTTTTCGCGGCAAGCCGCTGATCATCAACGTCTGGGCCAGCTGGTGCCCGCCGTGCATCGCGGAAATGGGCTCGCTGGAACGACTGGCCTGGAGCGAGTTGGGCCTGCAACTCACCGTGATCGGTATTTCGACCGATGACTACCCCGAGGCCGCCAAGGGTTTCCTGCGCAAAAGCAACGCCACCCTGAACCATTACATCGACCGCCAGCTGGAACTCGAAAACATGCTCGGGGCCAACCGGCTGCCGCTCACGCTGCTGGTTGATGCCCAGGGCCGGGTACTCAACAAGATTGTCGGTGCACGCGAGTGGGACAGCGCCCAGTCCCAGCAACTGATCCGCACCACCTTTCGCGGTGCGCTCATCCCCGGTAAAAAGTGATTTTTAATCAACAGGAGACCTGCCATGCGCCCTCTGAAATTTTTGCAAAGCCCCCTCGCCAGCCTGCTGCTAAGCTGCGCCACCCTGACCGGGTGGGCACAGCCGTTGGAGGTGGAAGGTGTCAAGCTTGAGGCCAGCAGCCAGCTGGGTGCTGCCAAACTGCAACTCAACGGCGCCGGCTTGCGCACCAAGGTGTTCTTCAAAGTTTACGTGGCGGCCTTGTACACCCCCCAAAAAGCCACCAGTGCCGCCCAGCTGTTGACCCAAACAGGTGCACGCCGCGTCACAATCACCATGCTGCGCAACGTTGATGCAGAAAGCTTTGCCGGCGCACTGAATGACGGCCTGCGCGACAACCACACCGAGGCCCAGTTTACCGCCATGAAGCCGAGAATTGACGCGCTGAATGCCAACCTCAAGGCCGTGGGCGAAGCCAAGAAGGGCGACGTGATCCATTTCGAGTTTGTGCCAGACGTGGGCACGCAGGTCACGGTCAACGGCCAGGTGCGTGGCAATGTGATTGCGGGTGAGGACTTTTTCACCGCCGTGTTGCGCATCTGGCTGGGTGACAAACCGGTGGATGCCAACCTCAAGAAAGCCCTGATTGGCAGTTGATCCCTCCGCTTTTCCCACCCAGGATACCCGATGACCCCAGCCGCTGCTGCGCCCGCCGAGATTGAATTTGAAGCTGAATTCGTTGCCGGCTTGACCAAGGTTTTTGAAGAACTGATCGTGTTCAACCAGGTGCTGGGGCTCAAGATCACCGCGCTCAAACCAGCCCAGGTGCGTGCCCGCATCGACATGCGCAACGAACTGGTGGGTCACTACGCCTACAACCGCATCCACGGCGGCGTCATCAGTGCCTCGCTGGATGCGCTGGGGGGTCTGGCCGTGATGGTGGCCATTGGTGCGCGCCACATGAACGAGACACCCCAGCAGCGACTGCAGCGCTTTGTCAAGCTCGGCACCATCGACCTGCGCATCGACTATCTGCGCCCGGGCATTGGCGAGTGGTTCGAGTTGCGCGCCGAGGTGATGCGCCTGGGCTCGCGCGTGGCGTCCACCCGCATGGAGTTTTTGGGCGCTGACGGCAAGCTGCTGTCCACCGGGTCAGCCGCTTACATCGTGTCGTAGTCAAACGGCTGGCCGGGGCACCTCGCGCGGCTTGCCATAGTCGTCAATCGCGACATAGGTGAGGGAAGCTTCCGTCACCTTGGTGTAGTGGCCCTGGGCGCTGATGTGCTCGGCATAGACCTCAATCTTGACGGTGATGGAGCTGCGTCCAATGCGTACCAGCTTGCCAAAGAACGACAAAACGTCGCCCAAACGCACCGGCTGCTTGAAGATGAACTCATTCACCGCCACCGTCGCCATGCGGCCATTGGCAAAGGGCGCCGCCATCACGGCACCCGCCAGGTCCACCTGCGCCATGACCCAGCCACCAAAGATATCGCCGTTGGCATTGAGATCACCCGGCATCGGAATAACCTTGAGCACCAATTTTTCATCCGTGGGCAGTTGCACGGCTTTGGCGTCAGTGTTTGCAGACATGGGCACAATCCTTACATAGTTTTTGAATTGATCAGGATTGTCCCCCATGCGCAGCCATTCATCCAGTCGTTACAGCGGCACCACATTACCCATGGTCAGCGGTCAGGGCGCGACTGCGGCCCGCTCCGACTGGGCCACCCTACAGCGCCTGTTTCCTTACCTGTGGCAATACAAATGGCGCGTCATCGCGGCACTGGCCTTCATGGTCGGCGCCAAGCTGGCCAATGTCAGTGTGCCGCTGCTGCTCAAGGAACTGGTCGACACCATGAACCCCAAGGGAGCCATAGACGCCGAAGCGCTGTTGGTGGTGCCGCTGGGCCTGCTGGTGGCCTACGGCCTGCTGCGCCTGTCGACCACCTTGTTTGCCGAACTGCGCGAGCTGATTTTTGCCAAGGCCACCGAGGGCGCCGCACGTTCCATCAGCTTGCAGGTGTTCCGGCATCTGCATGCAATGAGCCTGCGCTTCCACCTGGAACGCCAGACCGGCGGCATGACGCGCGACATCGAACGTGGCACCCGCGCCGTGCACTCACTCATCAGCTACTCGCTCTACAGCATCTTTCCGACGCTGATCGAGGTGGCGCTGGTGCTGAGCATTCTGGCGGTCAAGTTCGACATGTGGTTTGCCTGGATCACCGTCGCGGCACTCGTTCTCTACATTGTCTTCACCATTGTGGTGACCGAGTGGCGCACCCAGTTCAGAAAGCAGATGAACGAGCTCGACAGCACCGCGCACAGCCGCGCCATCGACTCGCTGCTGAACTACGAGACGGTGAAATACTTCAACAACGAGGAGTTCGAGGCGCGCCGTTACGACGACAACCTGGAGCGCTACCGCAAGGCGGCCCTCAAGAGCCAAACCACTTTAAGTCTGCTCAACACCGGCCAGCAGCTCATCATTGCCGCCGGTCTGGTCGCCATGCTGTGGCGCGCCACCCAAGGCGTGGTGGACGGCCGCATGACCCTGGGCGACCTGGTGATGGTCAACGCCTTCATGATCCAGCTCTACATCCCGCTGGGTTTTCTGGGCGTGCTCTACCGCGAGATCAAGCAAGGCCTGACCGACCTGGAAAAAATGTTCACCCTGATGGAGCGCGAGCGCGAAATTGCCGATGTGCCGGGGGCACCCGCCCTGACGCTGGCACCCGACAGCGCCAGCGTGCGCTTTCAGCATGTGAACTTTGCCTACGACCCGGCGCGACCGATCCTGCACGACATCAGTTTTGACATCCCCGCGGGCAAGACGGTGGCGGTGGTCGGGCCCTCGGGTTCGGGCAAATCAACGCTGGCGCGCTTGCTGTTCCGCTTCTACGACGTGCAAGGCGGCCAGATCCTGATTGCCGGGCAGGACATCAAACAGGTCACGCAGGCCAGCGTGCGCCAGGCCATTGGCATCGTGCCGCAGGACACCGTGCTGTTCAACGACACGGTCGAATACAACATTGCCTACGGCCAGCCAGGCGCCACCCGCGAACAGGTGATCGAGGCCGCGCAATCGGCGCACATTCACCGCTTTATTGCCGCCACACCCAAGGGCTACGAGACCATGGTGGGTGAGCGCGGCCTGAAATTGTCGGGCGGAGAAAAACAGCGTGTCGCGATTGCCCGTACGCTACTGAAGAACCCGCCGATTTTGATTTTTGACGAAGCCACCTCGGCGCTCGACTCAGCCAACGAACGCGCCATCCAGGCCGAGTTGCAAAGCGTGGCGCAAAACAAGACCACGCTGGTCATTGCGCACCGCTTGTCCACGGTGGTCGACGCGCACGAGATTCTGGTGATGGAGGCTGGCCGCATTCTGGAGCGCGGCACGCATGCCGAGCTGCTGGCCTCAGGAGGCCGCTATGCGCAGATGTGGGCGCTGCAGCAGTCGTCCGAGTAATGCTTGAGGAATAGACAAGGTCAAGGAGGGTTTGAAGTGGGCCGTCCCGTACACCGCGCCTGCGCAGTGACGTAGTCAAAAAATACTCCGCAGTTAGTGGAATTGACCACGCAAGACAAGCCCGAGGCAGCGATGCACTGGAGTACGCGCAAGATGGCGACCGAGCTCGGCGTCAGCCTCAGTACGGTGATGCGCCATTGGCAGCCTCACTTGGTGCGTGGCTTGAAGGTTTCGCGTGATCCGAAATTGGTAGAGAAGCTCGAAGACATCGTGGGCCTGTACATGTCGTCGTCCGAACATGCGCTGGTGCTGTGTTGTGACGAAAAGAGCTAGGTACAGGCGCTGGACAGAACGCAGCCCTGACTGCCGCTGAAGAAGGGACGCGCCTAGACGATGACGCACGACTACAAGCGCCACGGCACAACCACACTGATCGCGGCCCCGAACGTGCTGGACGGTCAAGTCATCGGTCAATGCCAGCAGCGGCACACGCACCCAGCGGTGCAGCAGTGGTTGCAAAAACACCCGAGGTTCAACATGCACTTGACGCCAACACCGGCCTCATTGCTGAAATATGGTTGAGCGATTTTTTCGCGACATCAATGAATACGTCACCCATCACAACGAAAACACCAAGCCATTCATGTGGACCAAAAGCGCGCGTGACATCTTGCAGGAGGTCATCCGGGCAAACTCAAAAATAAGTTCTAAGCAGAACGGAACACTACACTAGCCGCAAGCAACACGTACTAACATCGCCATCAGCGTGTCAATAAATGTGTTGACCGCCGTTCATGGCAACGTTGCTGTCGGTCATGAAGGCGGCGGTATCGTTCGCGATGAATGCCACCAGCGCGGCGACCTCATCCGACTGACCGAGGCAGCCGACTGGAATTGCATCGATGATCTTCTGGCGAACGTCCTCGCGCATCGCCATCACCCTCTCAGTCGCCAGGTAGCCCGGCGAGACGGTGTTGACCGTTACACCCTTGCGCGCCACTTCCTGCTGGGGCGTCGTCGAGGGCGAGGCGCCGCGCATCGTCGAGGAAGTTCATGGCGCCGCCCCCGACCTTGATGGCATCCAGCACTTCGGGATTGGTCCAGATGAAGTTCGAAGGCGACCACATATCCAGCGACTGCCGCCCCGCGAAAGTCACCATGTTCTCGTGATGGCGCGACACACCGCGCACGCCAGTGGTGGCGTTGTGCCACCACTGCTGCTGCAAGAAACCCTGGTGGATCACGTTGAACGGCCATTGCTGCCAGGCTGGTGCCGCGAAGCGCCGATCCAGCTCCAGTCGCTCAATGCAAGCTGAACAGTCGTGTGCGCCTCCAGCGTGCATGACGTAACGCGCCAGATGTTGCTGCTTTTGCAGACCCTTTTCAAACAGGCTTCGTTGCTTGCCCGGTGAAAGACTCAGGTGCAGCGCCCAGTCATATCAGGCCAGCAAGCTCGCCGCCGGCGACAACCCGCCAATGCCGCGTGCCCGCCAGACGTTTGCAACGCGTATCCAGGACATTGGGGCGGCTGTCTTCAAGCGAAACCAACGCGGGCTTGTCGTGCATGGCAACAAAATTCATCTATGACGATTAATTTTTCAAGTGACTTATTACTATCTTAATACTTGCCAAGCGGCAGGAGGATTTCCGTCTTCCTCCGGGCACAACCACTCCCGTTGATCCTCCTGACTCAAGTTGCCGAATCACCGATGAATTGATCCCTTGCCCACTATAGCGACACTGTCTCTGCTTAATAAAAATCAAGTTGACCTTGTTTCTACCCAAGGGCAAAAGCTCGCTACTTCTACGGTGGTCAATCCAATTCCTTATATTGCATCATGGTTATTTTGCATGATAAGATAGTAATAGATAACTTACTTATTGGAGATTTTGCAGTGAATGAACGTCCTCAATACATGCCCGCTGAAGAGAGGCGAGCAGCCACAGTGCAAGCCGTGGTCGACCTAGCAGCCGAGCAGAACCCGGCCGAGATCACAACCACGGACATCGCTGATCGGATGGGCTTGACGCAGGGCGCGCTATTTCGCCATTTCCCGACCAAGGGTGCAATCCTGGAAGCAACGATGTCCTGGGTCAGCGAACGCCTGCTGACCAGCGTGGACAAAGCGGCCGCTGGCGCTTCGTCCCCCACAGCAGCGCTCGAAGCCATGTTCATGGCCCATGTCGACTTCGTGGCAAAGCACCCGGGCGTGCCACGCATGCTGTTCGGAGAGTTGCAGCGCCCTGACGAAACGCTGGCCAAGCGCCTGGTGCAGACCTTGATCCGCCAGTACGAACAGCGGTTGCGCCGCCTAATGGAAGCGGGGAAGGCGCAGGACGAGCTGGACGCGGAGCTGAACGTTGATGCCGCTGCCGTGTTATTCATCGGAACCATCCAGGGATTGGTCATGCAGTCATTGCTGGCCGGTAAGGTCCGTCAAATTCGCCGCGACGCGCCAGCCGTTTTTGCCATCTATCGCCGTGGCATTGGAGCAGCGGAATGAAAACCCTCTGCCTCCGTGTTGTCGGCGGGTCAACGTCGAACCAGAGCACCACAAGACCCCAATCGATTCAACACATGGGATGCATGCAATGAGCAAAATCACTTCCTCTCGCGCCGCGAAGCTGGCCATCGTAATCGTGGCTGTCATTGCTCTGGGTCTCGGCGCCGCCTTCTTGTGGGCGCAGCGTTCCAACGGTCAGACTGGCCCGCTGCGTCTATACGGCAACGTCGACATCCGCGAGGTGCAACTGGCTTTCCGCCAGCCTGGGCGCGTGGCTGAAATGGCGTTCGACGAGGGCGATGCGGTCCGTGTCGGTACTCGCATGGCGACGCTGGACGCTCAGCCCTATCGCGACGCGCTGGCGTTCGCTGAAGCCTCGGTGCTGGTAGCACAGGCGGAACTCGCCAAACTGCGCCGCGGCTTGCGCCCACAGGAAATCATCCAGGCGAGGGAGGCATTGAAGCAAGCGCAGGCCGTCGCCATCGACACCGAGCGCAACTATCAACGCCAAAACAGTCTGCTCGCTTCGGGGGCCAGCAGTCAGCGCACGGTCGATGCCACCCGTACGGCGCGCGACCAGGCAGCCGCTGGCGTCGAGGCAGCGAAGGCCGCCCTGTCGCAGGCATCCGAAGGCTTTCGCAAGGAAGACATCGCCGCGGCAGAGGCGCGTCTGGCCGCAGCGCAAGCGGCACGGGCGCAAGCCACCACCGCTCTTGCGGACACCGAACTCCTGGCACCCAGCAATGGCACCGTGATCGCGCGCGCGCGTGAATCCGGCAGCATGGTTGCGAGCCAAAGCATGGTCTACAGCCTGAGCCTGGACAAGCCGGTTTACGTGCGCACCTACGTGGGCGAACCGGACTTGGGGCGCATCGCACCCGGCACTGTGGTGCGCGTCAAAAGCGATTCCTCGGAGAAGGTCTATCTCGGCCATATCGGCTTCATCTCGCCGCGCGCCGAATTCACCCCCAAGACGGTGGAAACGACAGATTTGCGCACCGACCTGGTATACCGCCTGCGCATCGTCATTAATGAAGCCGACAGCGACGCCGCCCTGCGCCAGGGCATGCCGGTGACGATCGAGGTCGATGCGAAAGCCAGTACCGGCATCCCGGCGGGGGGACGTTGAAATGCAGTCAAGCCCTGCCATCGTCGCCGCGCCTAACGGTGCGGAGGAAGACGCCGCCGTCGTCATCGAGGGCGTGGACAAGCATTTCGGACGCGTGCAGGCCTTGCGGGGCCTGAGCGCACGCATCCACTATGGGCGACTGACGGGTCTGGTCGGTCCGGACGGCGCGGGCAAGACCACTTTGATGCGCATCCTGACCGGCTTGTTGGTACCCAACGCTGGCCGCGTCACCCTGGCCGGCTTTGATGTGGTCAAAGACAACGACGCCATTCACGTCGCCAGCGGCTATATGCCGCAGCGCTTCGGTCTGTATGAAGATCTGTCGGTGATGGAGAACATGCGCCTGTATGCGCAGTTGCGCGGCATGGATGCGAATCGCAATGCCGATCTGTTCGCCGAACTGCTCGACTTCACGCGGCTTGGGCCCTTCACCAAGCGTCTTGCCGGCAAGCTCTCGGGCGGCATGAAGCAGAAGCTGGGGCTTGCCTGTGCGCTCATGGCGCGGCCCAAGGTGCTGCTGCTGGACGAGCCCGGGGTGGGCGTCGACCCGGTCAGCCGCCAGGATTTGTGGCGCATGGTGCAGGCGCTCACCGATGAGGGCATGGCCGTGGTCTGGTCCACCGCCTATCTCGACGAGGCCGAGCGCTGCGAGAGCGTCCTGCTGCTGAATCAGGGGCAGCTCCTGTTCGATGGTCCGCCGCAAGTACTGACCGCGCAGCTCGAAGGCCGCAGCTTCCGTCTGGAAGACGTCGGTGCCGAGCGCCGAGCGGTCCTGACCCAAGCACTCGACCTGCCCAGCGTGAGTGATGGCGTGATCCAGGGCGCCGGCGTGCGCGTGGTGTTACGCGAAGGCGCAGACACGAAGCAGGTCCAAGCCCTGTCCAATCAGGCCCAGGTGCGGCTGGCGCAGGTGCCTGCGCGCTTCGAAGACGCCTTCATCGATCTGCTCGGTGGCGGCCCCGGCGGCACTTCGTCGCTGGCCGAGCGCCTGCCGCCGGTTGAGCTGGGTTCCGACATTGCCGTGTCGTGCCGGAATCTCACCAAGCGCTTCGGCGAGTTCACCGCCACCGACAACGTCAGCTTCGAGGTACAAAAGGGCGAAATCTTCGGCCTGCTCGGCCCCAACGGCGCCGGCAAGTCCACCACCTTCAAGATGCTGTGCGGTCTGTTGAAACCCACTGCTGGCGAAGCGCATGTGGTAGGACACAATCTGCGCAGTGCCACCGGCGCGGCCAAGAGCCGGCTCGGCTACATGGCGCAGAAGTTTTCGCTTTATGGATTGCTGTCGGTGCAGCAGAACCTGGAGTTCTCGGCCGGGGTGTACCAGCTGGACGGGAACACGGGGCGTGAGCGCATTGCCGAGATGATCGAAACCTTCGATCTGGGCGATTGGCTGTCCGCCACACCCGACTCCCTGCCGCTGGGACACAAGCAGCGCCTGGCATTGGCCTGCTCGCTCATGCACAGGCCTCCGGTGCTGTTTCTGGATGAACCCACTTCAGGGGTGGATCCCATCACCCGGCGCGAATTCTGGACCCACATCAACGGCCTGGCCCGCAAGGGCGTGACCATTATGGTCACCACCCATTTCATGGACGAGGCCGAATACTGCGACCGCGTGGCCATGCTCTCGCGTGCGCAACTGATTGCACTGGACACGCCTGACGCGCTCAAACGCTCAGCGGCCAGTCCCAAACGACCCGACCCGACCATGGAGGACGCCTTCATTCACCTGGTGGAGTCGGCAGACCGCGAGATGGAGGCCGCCATATGAACGGCACCTCAAAGCACAAAGACGGGAATGGACCACTGCAGACCGACCTGCGCCATTTTGATCTGCGGCGCTTGATGGCCCTGGTGTCCAAGGAAAGCTACCAGGCGCTGCGCGACCCCTCGACGCTGCTGATCGCGTTCGTGCTCCCGGTGGTGTTGCTGCTGCTGTTCGCCTATGCGGTGTCGCTGGATGCGAAGGATGTCCGTGTCGGCGTGGTGCTGGAGTCGCCCGGTGCTGCGGCGCAAGAGCTCGCGGCGGCCTTTGCCGGCACCCGGTTCCTGGATGCCCACTTCGCCCATGACCGGCGCGAAGTGGCCGATCAGCTGGTCTCAGGCCACCTGCGCGGCTACGTGGTGATTCCGCAGGATTTCGAGCAGCGTCTGACCCGGGGCGGCAGCGAGCCGCTGGTGCAGATCGTCACCGACGGCTCCTACCCCAATACTGCCAATTACGTCGAAAACTACGCCCGCGGCGTGGTTCAGTCCTGGCGCGCCGGGCTGGATGTCGCGGCGCCTGCGCAGGCCGTCATGCTGGAACCGCGCTACTGGTTCAACCCCGAGCTGGAAAGCCGCCGCGCACTGATCCCCGGCGCCATCGCCATCGTCATGACCATCATCGGCACCATGCTGACTGCACTGGTGGTGGCGCGCGAATGGGAACGCGGCACCATGGAGGCAGTGCTGTCCACACCTGCCTCGGTGGCCGAAATCCTGATCGGCAAGCTGCTGCCGTACTTCGTCCTAGGCATGCTGTCCACGCTGGGTGCGGCGGCGCTGGCGGTGCTCGTGTTCGGCGTCCCGATGCGTGGCTCCTTGCTGTCCCTGTTGCTCTTGTCGGCGGTGTTCATGGTGCCGGCACTGGGCCAGGGCCTGCTGATTTCTTCCTTGGCACGCAACCAGTTCCTGGCCGCGCAGATCGCGCTGTTCACGGGTTTTCTACCGGCTTTCATGCTGTCGGGCTTTCTGTATGAGATCGACGCGATGCCCGCGCCAATCCGGGCCATCACCCGGGTTGTTCCGGCGCGCTATTTCGTCGATTCGCTCAAGACCGTGTTCTTGGCCGGCGACATCTGGGCCGTGTTCCTGCCCAACCTGGCGGCCATGGCGGCGATCGGGGTGCTGTTCTTCGTGATCGCCAAGCGCGCCACGCGCAAGAACCTGGAGTGACGCGATGTTGACTTCCGCATTCTCGTTCACCCGCCTGCGCGCCCAGTTCATCAAGGAAGTGCTCAGCGTCCTGCGCGATCCGCGCAGCCGCATGGTGGTGTTCGTGCCGCCGATCCTGCAGTTGCTGGTGTTCGCCTTTGCCGCGACGCTGGAAGTGCGCAACGTCGATATCGCCGTCTACGATCAGGATGCGGGGCGGTGGTCGCACGAGCTGGTACAGCGCCTGGACAGCGCCCGCTTCATCACCCACGTCCGGCATGTCGACAGCCAGCAGCAGCTGCACGAGCTGATCGACCGTGGCGAGGTGATCGCCGCGCTCGCGATTCCCGTGGATTTCTCGCGCTCCATCGCCGCCGGCGAAAGTGGCCGCGCACAGGTACTGGTCGATGGCCGGCGCAGCAACTCCGGGCAGATCACCGTCGCCTACCTCTCCACCATTGCGGCCGATGTTGGTGCCGAGGTCGTGCCCGACGCCCAAGCACCGACGCCTGTGGTGGTGCGCCACTGGTTCAACCCGAATCTGGTCTACCGCTGGTTCATCGTGCCCGGCCTGACGGGCATCCTGGCGCTGTTCAGCGCGCTGCTCATCACCTCGCTGTCGATCGCGCGCGAACGTGAACTCGGCACCTTCGACCAGTTGCTGGTGTCGCCCACCTCTACGCCCGAAATCATCATCTCCAAGTCACTGCCGGCACTTGCCATTGGCACCTTGCTGGGCCTGTTCATGATCAGCGCGGGCGTATTCCTGTTCGGCATCCCGTTTACGGGCTCGTTTGCACTCCTGCTCGCCAGTCTGGTGCTGTTCATCCTGTCGGTGGTCGGCATCGGTCTGATGATTTCCGCGGTCAGCATGACGCAGCAGCAGGCCATCCTGGGCGCGTTCGCCATCGGCGTGCCGGCGGTGCTGATGTCAGGCTTTGCGACGCCTGTGGAAAACATGCCCGTCGTTCTGCAATGGCTGGCTCAGGCCATTCCGCTGACCCACTTCCTCATCATCGTCGAAGGCAGCTTTCTCAAGGCCATGCCGCCCGGTGACATTCTCGCCAGCCTGTGGCCGCTGGCGGTCATCGCCCTCGCCACGCTGACGATGGCCACCGTATTCATCCGAGGACGCCTGCAATGAAATCCAAGACCCGCACTCCCTTTCTTCGCTCAACCATCACCGGCCTGCCCCCTGGGCGCGTGCGTCCGCTCGCATTGGCCCTGTCCTGCGTGCTGCTGACTGCCTGCGCAACCGTGGGCCCCGGCTACCGCGAGCCGCCACCGGTCGACGTCGGCAGCGGCTGGACCTTGCCGTTGGCAAGCGAATCCCAGTCCGCAGACTTGAGCCAATGGTGGTCTGTACTGGACGATCCAGTCCTCGATCGCCTGATGGCCACGGCGCTGGCACAGAACCTGGATCTGCGCCAGGCTGCGGCACGCATCGATGAGGCACGCGCCCTGCGCGATCGTGTGGCCGGCGACCGGCTTCCAACCGTCGGCGCTGGAGCCAGCGTCAACCGGCGCCGTCAAAGCGAGAACGGCCCCTTGCCCGTAGGCGCCATCCCCGGTCTTGACGCCACGCAGACCATCTACGACGCGGGCTTCGACGCGGCCTGGGAGGCCGACTTGTTCGGGGCCAAGCGGCGCGCCCTGGAAGGCGCCAGCGCCCGCCTGCAGGCGACCGAAGCCGAAGCACAGGGCGTACGCATGCGTATCGTGGCCGAGGTCGCGCGCACCTGGTTCACCGCCGTCGGCGCCCGCTACGAGTTGCACGCACAACAGGCCACGCTGGATACGCTGCAGCAGACCTTTGAATTGGTGCGCCTGCGGCATGCGCTGGGCGACGCGTCGGCCGCCGATGTGGAGGCGGCGTACGCCCAATGGACAGCAGTCAACGCGCTCATCCCGGATATCCAGGCGCGCCAGCGCGCCGCGGTGCTCAGCCTAGGCGTGCTGCTGGGCGCACCGCCGGAGCGGGAGCTGGCACTGCTTGATGGCCCCCTGACGCCGAGCACGCTGCGAGCGCTACCGGTGGGCGAGCGCGCAGATATGCTGCGCCGACGCCCTGACGTGCTGGTTGCGGAACGTCGCTTGGCAGCGAGTTCTGCCGACATCGGCGTGGCCACGGCCGAGCTATTCCCCAAACTCTCCATCGGTGTCGGCGGCGGGTTCCAAGCGCTCAGTACGGGCGATTGGTTCGATGCATCCAGCTCGCGTTTTTCCATCCTGCCGCTGATTTCCTGGCGCCTGTTCGACGGTGGCCGTGTGCGAGCCGAAATTCAGGCACGCGAGGCGGCCGAGCGGCAGGCCGCGCTGGCCTATGAGCAGGCCGTGCTGACGGCGCTGAGCGACGCGGAGCGCGCGCTGGGCGACTACCACGGCGGGCTGGACACACTGAGGCGCCGCGGTATGGCACTGGATGCCGCGCGCACAAGCTACGGCCACGCCAAGGCGCGCTACGCGGCGGGCGACACTGCGCTGGTCGAACTGCTGGCCGCCCAGCGCAGCCTGCACGAGACCGATACCGCAGCCGTGCGCGCACACACCAGTGCAGCCATGCAATTGGTGGCGCTGTACAAGGCGCTCGGTGGCGGCTGGGAGGCGCCCGCAGCGCCCGCACGCAACACGAATTCGGCTCCGACCCCGGGTCGGGGTCCGACCGTACCCGCCTCGTCGCATTTTCAAGCTCCTGATTCAACACAAGGAGACCATCATGCAAGTCAACGTTGGAAATATTGATCGCATGGTGCGCATCGGCGTCGGGCTGATCCTGCTCAGCCTGCCGTTGTGGCTGGATTCATCGTGGCGATGGCTGGGGCTCATTGGAATCATGCCCCTCATCACCGGCCTGGCTGGTCGCTGTCCAGGCTACCGCTTGCTCGGCCTGAGCACCTGCCCGCTGCAAAAGAAGAAGAAGAAGAAGCCGGAGTGAACATCCCATGAAAATGAACTTTCTGGGTGCGGCACGCGAAGTTACCGGGTCGTGCTTCCTGGTGGATTGCAGCATGGTTCAGGGTGGGCGGACGGCAGTGGCGCGCAACGACGAACCGTTCCCGTTCGATCCTGCATCCATCGATTTCGTGCTCCTGACCCATGCCCACATCGACCACAGCGGGCTATTGCCCAAACTCACGCGCGCAGGATTCAAGGGGTCCATCTACGCCACGCCGGCAACGGTTGATCTGCTCGGGGTGATGCTGCCCGATAGCGCTCACATCCAGGAAAGCGATGCGAAGCGGGATGCCAAACGCTTCAAAGAGAAGGCCGTGCCGCCACTCGACGAGCTGTTCGAGGTGCTGACCTTGATCCAGACCGGAAAGATGCAGCGGATTCCGGTGGTGCTGGTCGGTCGTGCATTCTGGCGTCGGGTAGTTGATTTCGATCTTCTGCTCGACGAAGGCTATGTCTCTCCACCCGATCTCGACTTGTTCACCTGCGTAGACGAAGCCGAGGAAATCGTCAGTGCCCTCGATCGCTTTTACGTCAACAAGGCAGCAGGCGATGGGGCAACATGATTGGCATCGACGGGTATCGCTGGAGCCTGCACGGCACCAAAGTGCAGCAGCCGATGCAGTGCGCCACCTTGTTGATTGCGGGTGCATTGTTCGGCCCGATTGCTGCTTTCGGTTCCGACTTCTCGCTCTCTGCAAATTCGCCTTCCTGCTCGCCAGAGCAATCCCTGCGCTGGCGGGGAGGCACCCTGCGCCTGGAGAACGATCTGTTCACGGGTACCGATCGTAATTACACCAACGGTGTGGCGCTCACGATAGTTTCACGCGATCTGCAAGGCACGCTCCGCCCGGAGTGTCTGCCCCAACCAATTGGTTTGTACGCGCGCTTCATAGGCTCGGCCGATCCCGGCTTCTGGCGCGAATCCAGCGCCCAGTCGGCATCGCAAAACGTCGTTGTTCGCTTTGGTCAGTCTATGTACACCCCCGAGGACAAGGCGCGCACCGATCTGATTCCAGACGATCGGCCGTATGCTGGTTTACTCTACCTGGGGATGGCGTGGAATCGCCGTGTCCATCCACAGGCCGCGAGTTACGAAATACTTGACGTACGCGAGCTGACACTGGGCGTGATTGGCCCCTGGTCGCTTGCGGAGCAATCTCAAGATCTGGTGCATCGGGTACGCGGAATCGAGCGCTTTCGTGGCTGGGACAACCAGTTGCGCAACGAACCCGCATTTCAGATGGCCATGGAGCGCAAGTTCAAGTCATACACGAAGGGAGCCGTCCGTCATGGATGGGGCAGCGACGTGATCGGCAGCTATGCCCTGCGGGTTGGAAACATCGAAACCGCCGCCAGTACCGGCGTGGAGTTGCGCACAGGCTGGAATATCCCGAACGACTTCGGAAGCTATCCGATCCGTCCTGGCGCGGAAAACCGCCCGCCTTCGGGCGTTGCTGATCTGCGTACAACACAGCCGCAATCGCCCCGAGCACCAAAACCTGGGGCCCATGGATTCCTGAACCTGGAGACTAAAGCCGTTGCCTGGGATTTCTCTCTCGATGGCAATCTATTCCGGCATAGCCATCACGTCAGCCGGCGGCCTTGGGTCGCTCAGGCAGCCCTCGGCATCAGCAGCCAATTGATCGTTGCCGGGCGTGGCGTGCGGCTTGCCGTGATGCGCGTTTGGAGGACCCGCGAGTTCGACCAACAGGCAGGCCACCACGCATTCGGATCAATCGCCCTGAGCCTGGAATTTTGAAGACACCCGCAACCATTCGTTAGCCCCCAAAGCATTCGTCAACAACTCAATGGAAAATCTCGTGAATCACACCTTGAAATCCAGATCGTTCTTCACCGTCTCCCTGTCCGTGATCTTGGCAACCTTTGCCACGGGACCTGGTGCGCAGTCCGTAGAGGCGGGAAAGCCAATGACCCTTCGCACCGTAATGGAAAGACTTGGCCGTGACATGCAAGTCGTCACTGGCGCGATTTCCAAAGAGGAATGGGCACTGGTCGCCGAGTTGGCGCCAAAAATCGCCAAACATGCCGAGCCGCCCATGTCGGAAAAGATGCGTATCCTTGCCTGGCTTGGAGTAAACGCTGGGAAGTTTCGGAGTTTTGATGGACAAGTGCATGATGCCGCGACCGCAATGGGTGAGGCCGCAAAGCGGGGGGACGGCCAAGCAGTCATCGCGGCGTTCTCCAAGACCCAGCAAAGCTGCCTAGCCTGCCACCAGAGTTTCCGTCACTCGTTCGTTGAACAGTTTTATGGGGAGCGCTAGGAAGCATTGGTCACGATGGCCGCACCTGCGCGGCCGGTACTCGACTGCCCCAGCAGATCGAAACCAGCAGCACTGTTGATCCAGGTTGGCTCATCTGAGCTTGTGAGCGGCGCTTTAAACCTATCAAGTACGCCAATGTTCGTACGGCGTTACCTCATGCGCAGTGGATCGTGAGTGCGCAGACGTGGAAAATGGCGTGATAAATCGACACTGCATCTTGACGAAAAATCAGAATCTATTCGATCGATATGCTACGGCTATACGCTTACACACCTTCGCGCAGCCCGGTATCAATCTCCTGCTTGCGTACCTATTCATGCAGCGTCTGGGGAACGCAGCCAATTTTGAGTGCAATGGATTCAATGGTGGCCCACAGGGAGGCATATTCGTCACGGTGATCATGGGCCATGCGTACAGCGCGTTCGCGCACTTCCGGGGAAAAACGATTTGATTTTTTGCTCATGACTTCATCTTCTCAAAGTTTGGAGCCTCCTCAATTCTGAACTGACCCCGAGAAGTTGGACAAACTTCTCGGGGTTTCATGAAAAATTACCCAATAGAGTCCAAGCTTGTAGTCGTCGAGAGCTTGGGGGTGCGGACAATAACTTGGACTACTTGGAGGTAGTTCATGTATTCATACGCAGAAAAAATTCGGGCTGTAAAGCTTTACATCAAACTGGGAAGACGCCACCTGGCCCAAAAACGGGTGGCCTTCATTGCGAGTGTCAGGGCCGCATCAAATCCTCGATGGCGTCCACCACCATCATGGTTCCTATCGCCACCAGCAGGATGTCATTGGCGACGCGCACATACTTGTACCCGGCAGGCGGCAGCCCAATTTGGGCAATCACACCCCTGGGGACCGGATAGTAGGTGAGCGATGCGGGAAGCGGCTGCCCGACGGACCATTTTCTTGCCTGACCGGGCGGCAGACAGCCATTGCGTTTCTTGGCCAGGCCTGGCGGGCAGCGCCCTTTGGCCTGCAAGTTGCCGTAATAACGCAGCGCGGCCTGGCGTTGCGGTTCCTGGAAGTAGGCGCCGATCTGGATCTCTGGCATTGCCTGCGCAGCGGATTTCGATCTGTTCTGGCCCGCCTGGCCAACCCCTTCAGGCTTGACGGCCATGGCCGTCACGGAAGCACCCAACAGCGTTGCGATCAGAAATGATTTCAGTTGTGTTGATTTCATGGTTCGATTGCCCTCAAGTTGTGACTAACTTATGAATCCGCCGAACGGTTCATATTAACAAAATGACGCCGGTCTGCGTATCCCATGACAGGCATTGTCCTAAACTTGCCGGCATTCGCACCTTCAAAAAACCCTTTATGCAATACCGCAACCTTGGCAAAAGCAATTTGAAAGTCTCCACCCTGTGTCTGGGCACCATGATGTTTGCCGACCAGACCGCGCAGGAAGAAGCAGCCGCCATCGTGGCGGACGCCCGCGCCCATGGCGTGAACTACATCGACACCGCCGACAACTACAGCAAGGGCGGCTCGGAAACCATGGTGGGCGCGCTGCTCAAGGGCCAGCGTCATGACTGGGTGCTGGCCACCAAGATGGGCAACGCCATGTCCGGCCGGGTCAACGAAGGGCACTACTCGCGCAGCTGGATGCTGCGCGAAGTGACCGCTTCACTGGCGCGTCTGCAAACGGATTACGTGGACATTTTGTACCTGCACCGTGACTTTGCCGGCATGAACCTCGAAGAGCCCTTACGCGCCCTTGACGCCATGTTGCGCGCGGGCCAGATTCGCGCCTGGGGGGTGTCCAACTTCCGGGGTTGGCGCATTGCCGAACTGGTGCACCTGGCCGCGCAACTTGGCATGCCGGGCCCGGTGGTGTGCCAGCCCTATTACAACCTGCTCAACCGCATGCCCGAAGTCGAAGTGCTGCCCGCCTGCGCCCATTACGGCATTGGCGTCACACCCTATAGCCCGGTGGCGCGCGGCGTGCTCACCGGAAAATACCTGCCGGGGCAGCCACCAGCCCCCGGCAGCCGCGCCGGTCGCGGCGATCCGCGCATCGCACAGACAGAATTTCGTGAGGAATCGCTGTTGATCGCACAACAGCTGAAAGTACACGCTGAAAACAAAGGCATCAACCTGGCGCAGTTCGCTTGCAGCTGGGTACTGGCCAACCCGGTGGTCAGTTCGGTCATTGCCGGGCCGCGCACGCTCAAGCAGTGGCAGGACTATCTGCCCGCACTCGACTATGCCCTGACCCAGGACGACGAAACGCTGGTCGACAGCCTGGTCAAACCCGGCCACCCCTCCACCCCAGGCTATACCGACCCGGTTTATCCGCCGCTGGGTCGGGCACGGCTCGCACCTTGAAAACCGATCCGGCCCACTACACTCACGGGGCTGTTCATCCCCCCACACTTTGCGCATGGATATTTTTGTTTTTTTCACTCTGCTGGCCATTGGCGTGCATCTTCTCAAGAAGCGCGAGCAAGCGCAGCGCATCGCATTGCTGGGCAGTTATCTGTCTCAGTTCCAGATTGAAAAGCTGATGCAGGATGTACTGAGCGGCTACCAGCGCGCCCTGGGCGAAACCAGTCCGGAACGCCAGGCGCAGGTATGGCGCCATCTGGAGCCGGCAGAACAAACACTGTGTCAGCAATTCAACCGCTTTGTCCTCGAATTTGCCAAAGTCGCCGAGCCACTAGCCCGGCTCAGCCGCCTGCCGCTGGCCCTGCCGTTTGTCTCGCAGTATGTTCCTGCCAGCACACTGGACCTGCGCAAGTTGCTCAGCGTGCACGCCCATGGCATCAGCCAGGCCAGCCAAGGCAAGCCGGACCAAACCCCAAAAAGCAAGGCCTTCACGCTGTCGGCCGAGCTCCTGCTGATGCAGCACAGCTGCCACTGGTTTTGCCGCTCCAGAGCGATCGCCTCGGCACGCTTGCTGGCCAGGCACCAAACCGCTTACACCCAGGTGCTGGATGCTGTGGCGCCGTCAACCCGGCAGGCCTATCTCCAGTTGACTGGAAATTGACCGGCTGACACCGCAACGCACGCGGCTTGCTCTGATACACAATTGCGCCCCATGGAAACCAAATGGCTTGAAGACTTTGTCAGCTTGGCTGAAACGCGCAGTTTCAGCCGTTCGGCGCAGTTGCGTCATGTGACGCAGCCGGCGTTCTCCAGGCGAATTCAGTCGCTGGAGGCCTGGGCCGGCTCCGACCTGGTGGACCGCAGCAGCTACCCCACACGTCTGACGCCCGCAGGCGAAACACTGCACGACCAGGCGCTCGAAGTGCTGCATGCCCTGCAGACCACGCGCGCCATGTTGCGTGGCCACGCCACGGCCGCGCAGGACGTGATCGAGTTTGCCGTGCCGCACACGCTGGCGTTCACGTTTTTTCCGGCCTGGGTATCGGCCTTGCGCGAGACTTTCGGCCCCATCAAAAGCCGCCTGATCGCGCTCAATGTGCACGATGCGGTCATGCGTCTGGTGGAGGGCAGTTGTGACCTGCTGATCGCGTACCACCACGCGTCCCAACCCAACCAGCTGGACGCAGACCGTTATGAAATGGTGAGTCTGGGCGAAGAAGTAGTAGCCCCCTATGCCAAACCTGACGCCCACGGGAACCCCTTGTTTGAATTGCCGGGCAAGGCGGGCCGTCCCCTGCCCTACCTCGGCTACGCGCAAGGCGCCTACCTGGGCCAGATGGTGGAACTGATCCTGAAACAAAGCAGCGCCCCCATCCACTTTGACCGGGTCTACGAGACCGACATGGCCGAAGGTCTGAAAGCCATGGCGCTGGAAGGCCACGGCGTGGCATTTTTGCCTATGAGCGCGGTACGCAAGGACCTGCGCGCGCACAAGCTGGTGAGTGCCGCACCGCCCGAACTCAAAGACCTGAGCCTCACGATGGAAGTGCGCGCCTACCGCGAACGCCCCACCCACCGGGAAAACCTCAAGCCTGGCCTCTCTGCCAACCGCCATGACGTTGACGACGCCCACAAGCACAACGCGCAAGCGCTGTGGGACTATCTGCTAGCCCACCACGGTGCGCTTTAATTGACCCATGACACCCAGCACCATGATCAACACCCTGACCCTGACCCGCCCCGATGACTGGCACCTGCACGTGCGTGACGGCGCCGCGCTGAACACCGTGGTGCCACACAGCGCGGCCCAGTTTGGCCGCGCCATCATCATGCCCAATTTGCGCCCGCCCGTGACCACCACCGCGCAAGCGCTGGCCTACAAGGCGCGCATCCAGGCGGCGGTGCCAGTCGATATGGCGTTCGAGCCGCTGATGACGCTGTACCTCACCGACATCCTGCCGCCTGATGAAATCGTCCGGGCCGGCGAGGCCGGCGTGGTAGCCGTGAAGCTTTACCCGGCAGGCGCCACCACCAACAGCGACGCCGGCGTGACCGGGCTGCGCAAGACCTACCCCACGCTCGAAGCCATGCAGCGCGCCGGCATGCCGCTGCTGGTGCATGGCGAAGTGACCACGCCCGAGATTGATCTGTTCGACCGCGAAGCGGTGTTCATCGACACCCAGTTGATCCCGCTGCGCCGGGATTTCCCCGAGCTCAAGATTGTGTTCGAGCACATCACCACGCGGGAGGCTGCGCAGTATGTCGCCGAGGCCGACCGCTTCACCGCTGCCACCCTCACCGCGCACCACCTGCTGTACAACCGCAACGCCATTTTTACCGGCGGCATCCGCCCGCACTACTACTGCCTGCCCGTGCTCAAACGCGAAAGCCATCGCCAGGCCTTGCTGGCGGCGGCCAGCAGCGGCAACCCCAAATTTTTCCTCGGCACCGACAGCGCGCCGCATGCGGTCCATCTCAAGGAGCACGCCAGCGGCTGCGCCGGCTGCTACACCGCGTACACGGCCATGGAACTGTATGCGCAGGCCTTTGATGCGGCAGGCGCGCTCGACAAGCTGGAAGCTTTTGCCAGCTTCAACGGCGCCGATTTTTATGGCCTGCCGCGCAACACCGGCACGCTCACGCTGAAGCGCGAAGCCTGGACCGTGCCCGAGCGTTTTGCCTTTGGCGAAGCCGAACTCAAACCCTTGGGAGCAGGCGAGACGCTGTCATGGCGGGTCACGTGACACGCATCGCACTGGTCACCGGTGGCGCCACGCGGATTGGTCGCGCCATCTGCCTGCAGCTTGCCGCCCAGGGCTACGGGCTGGTGATTCATTACCGCAAAAGCCGGGAAGAGGCCATCGAGACGCGTACCGACTGCCTGAGCGCAGGCGCTGCTTTTGCCGAAACCGTCTGTGGCGACTTGTCAGACGCCCGGTTTCGCGTCGGCCTGATCCGACAGGTGACCACCCTGGTTGGGCGCATTGACCTGCTGGTCAACAACGCCTCGCTGTTTGAATACGATGACGCCAGCAGCTTCAGCGCCGAACAACTGGCCGCGCATCTCCAGAGCAATTACCTGGCACCTGTTGAACTGACCATGGCCCTGCACCGGCAAATGCTCGACTCTGCATCGCAAGGGCATGTCGTCACCCTGCTCGACCAGAAGATTTTTAACCTGAACACCGATTACATGAGCTACACCCTGGCCAAGCTGGCCAGCCATGCGGCCATCCGTTATCTGGCACAGTGTTGTGCACCCGCGCTGCGGGTGAACGCCATCGCGCCGGGTGTGACGCTGGTCAGCGGCGACATGAGCGCCACCGATTTTGACAAGGCGCACACCATTGCGGCACTGGGGCGTTCGAATACGCCCGAGGACATCGCCGCCAGCGTACTGTTTCTGGATGCGTCTTGCGCGATTACCGGGCAAACCCTGGCGGTCGACGGTGGCCAGCACCTGGTTCCGCGTGGCCGCGATGTCGCCTTTGGAGTCTGACCATGGAAAAATGGATACGCCTGCTGGGTTTGCGATTGCATGTCTCGATTGGCATACACGACTTCGAAAAAAAGAAGCCACAACCCTACAAAATGGACATCGGCTTGCTACTCAACGATGGCTACCGGACCTGTCATGACTCGATCGCCGAAACCGTGAACTATGACGAACTCAGGTCGCGGGTTTCTGCCCACCTGAGCTCCCGGCATTTCAACTTGCAGGAAACCGTGATCCAGGATGTGATTGATATCTGCTTCGAGATCGACCTGAGGGTCCGTGCCGTTGATGTGAGCACGGCCAAAACGGCGGTCTACCCTGACTGCGATGCCGTTGGCTTGCACTACCGGATGTCACGCGCTGACTGGCAGACGTAAGGCCGCACGGCCAGCGCAAGCGACCGCTGCGGCGATGATGCTGGCGGAAGCGGTGAGATTCGAACTCACGAACCCTTGCGGGTTGCCGGTTTTCAAGACCGGTGCAATCGACCACTCTGCCACGCTTCCAGGGGCTGGATTCTAACCCGGCAAATCAGGCCACATTGCACTCGCGCCGCAACAGCGCCAGGGCATCGAGCAATTTGTTGTCGCGATCGCTGGTCAGTGTGCCTTGTGCCTCGTGCACAAACTCCTGCCAGAGCCCGATGAAGTCGTCCTGATGCTGCTCCGGCGCATGGGATTGCAGGTACCCGGTGGCCAGTGCCGGCTGCCAGCCGTGTTTGCGGATTTTGCGCACCAGGGTGGCGGCGGTTTTGTCGGTCAGCAGGGTTTTCGGCGCGCTGCCGGCTGCCACACACAGGCACAGTGTGAGCACGGTGCCGTCGTCGCTATGGCCCTGGGTGAGTTTGTCCCAAGCAGCAGAGCGGCTGCGGTCATGGTGGCTGACTTCGCTCAAGCCGTCTTCGAGCCAGAAATAGCGCCCCATGAAGGCCGGTGTGTGGTCAAACAGCTTGCGCGCCGGCAGGCGCGCATCGAGCAAACGTGGCCAGTCGGCCAGCACCGACTGGCGCACGGCCTCGACCACTTCGCGGTAAGCCCCGGGCAGGTTCCTGGGCAGGGTCAACTGCGCCGGTGCGGCTTGCTGTTTGCGCAAACCGGCGATCATTTTCTCGAACGTGACCCAGTCGGGTAACTCCTTGCGCCGCGTCATGTTGAGCAACAGGGCGGTGCGGATCACGGCCTCGGCATCGGGTTCGGCGTCCTGCAGGTCGTCTGCCGACAGGCCCAGCTGGTCGGCGAACCAGAGCGCCGCCTCGACCACCTGCACGGCGTGCTGGCGGGCCAGAAACTCGGTCTGGTAGTCGGCATAACTGGCCAGCGACCAGCGCGCCAGTTGCGGGATGTGGCGATCCCCAAAACCACCGCGCTCGTTCATGCCGAAGTGGGTGTTTTGCGGCATCACGATCAGCGCCTTGAGCAGGTCCGAGCCGGCTTTGGAGCGCGACAGCAAGGAGTGGTCACGCAGCAGCCCGGCTGCCACCTGCAGGTCGCCCGTGCTGGCGTCCTGCAGGTGCAGGCTGACCAGGTTGACCAGCCGGTCGCGCGCTTTTTCAAGCTCGGGGCGCAAATACTCGCTGCCAAAATAGCGCGCAATCTGCACCATGCCTTTGGGTGCTTCCTCGGCCATGGCGGCCAGCCTGGCCGGGTCAATCAGGCCATGCTGCACTCCGTAGATCAGGGCCTTTTCAAAAAAGGGGCGCGCGTCAAACAGCGACACGCCTTGGCTGGATTCAGGCTGGGACAATGTCATCTCAAATGGCGGATTCTTCGTCGGGGTCGATCGCCGCAGGGGTGGCCTTGCCGCGGTCGGTGTCGCTGGTTTCAAACTTGCCGTCGTCCTCGGCCAGATCTTCTTCGTCCAAACCCAGCTCAAAAGCGCGTGCCTTGGCGCGCAAGACCAGCAACATTTCGATGAACAGGTCAGGATTTTCGTAGCGCAGCAGCCAGGCCAGTTGCATCCAGTCGGAGTCGGCCACCTCGTCCTGGTCCAGCCGCGCGTTCGCATAGGCGTTGGCGCGCAACTCGTCTTCCGACAGCATCTCGCCATCGTCCTCGACCGTGTCAAAGGTGCCGGTGCGGGCAAAGGCCTCGATGCGGCTCCACTTTTCTTCAAAATAGTCGGCCAGCGCTTCGCTGCCGCCTTCGAGGTCGCCAATGGCATTGATGAAGGCCAGCGGGTCGGCGCCGTCCCGGAAAATGATCGAATTCATCATGCCGCGCAAATGGCTGCGGGTGAGGTCGCGGTACTGCTTTTCAATCACCACGGCGCGGGCAAACTGATCGGGCGTGATCATCAGGTTGATGATGGAGGCGCGCGAGTCGTCGTACTCGCGGATCACCGCCAGCACGTCCTTGGGAGGCAATTGCGCCAGCACCTCCATCAGCGCGCCATCGCCTTCGCGATCGGCCAATTCAACCAGCGCAGACTCTGCGCCCACGATGTCGCCTGCGGCAATCAGGGACTGCGTTTTTTCGATCAAAGCCAAATGCTGCATGTAGGGTTCCTGTGGGGTCGATGATGTGTACGCTCAGGCGCTTGTTAATCCTTGCGGTCAAAGCCGTGCTCTTCCAGCCACTGGGCGCTGGATTCTTCATGGTCATGGTGCTGTTCGCCGTCCTTGTCAAACTCGTCCGCATGGTCCTGCCGGCGCACTGCGCCGTGCTCGCCGGCCTCATGGGCATGGTCTTCATGCGCCGCACCCTCGTGGTGGTGTGGCGATGGCCGGTGGTACAAATACTCCAGCGCCGCCGCCACCACCATGAACCAGTCCCCTTGCGGCTCGGGCAGCAGGCTGTCAGCCAGATCCTGCGCCCAGGGGGTCAGTTGCACGGCGTCATGCAAGCTGCTCCAGTCCGGGAATTCGTCCGACTCCAGGGTCAGCACCTGCTCCATCACGGCCGGCAACTCAAAGTGAAAGCCGCCATGAAACACCACGGCCACCATCTCGGGACTCAGTTCCATCATCTGCTTCAGGAACGTGATCTGGCCGCGCTTTTCCAGCAGGCGCTGGCGTAGCACGTTGCGCCCTTCCGAATCAAACGCGAGATCGTCAATCTCAGCCTGGTACGACGTGCGCAATGCGCGAAAAAAAGCAGACATGCTCATGGCGTTCTCGAATGTTGGGTTGGTTTCAAATGATGCGGCTGATGTAATCCTGCCAGATCATGCGGGCGGTGTCGATCGGGCTGTCGAGCAGGTTGCGCTGGCGATTGTCATCATAAGCCTTGCGCTTGTCCGGGTCCGACAACACCTCGTAGGCCGCCTGGACCAGCCTGAAGCGGGCGGCGGCATCAGCGGCACTGCTGCGGTCCGGGTGGTGGAGGGCCGCCTGCTGGCGAAACGCTTTCTTGATGTCTGCCAGCGTGGCCGACGGGCTCAGGCCCAGGGCGGAGTAATAGTCTTTCATGAGACGACTCGACACATCGGCCTTAATGGCCGGCAAAATCAACCAGGGTGAACAGTGTCAGGCCGCCCGCACGCAATTTGTCGGAGCCTCCCAGCTCCGGCAGGTCGACGATGACGGCGCCTTCCGTGACTTCAGCGCCCAATTTTTCCAGCAGTTTCTTGCCGGCCATCATGGTGCCGCCGGTGGCAATCAGGTCATCGATCAACAGCACGCGCTGGCCCGGCCTGACGGCATCGGTGTGCAACTCCACCGTGGCACTGCCGTATTCCAGCTCGTAGGTTTCGGCCACCGTGGTAAAGGGCAGCTTGCCTTTTTTGCGGATCGGCACAAAACCCACGCCCAGTTCATAGGCCACCACCGCACCCAGAATGAAGCCGCGCGCATCCAGCCCCGCCACCACATCGGGGCGCCGTTCGGGGTCCATGTAACGGTGCACAAAGGCATCAATCAGCACCCGGAAGACCTTGGCGTCCTGTAGCAGTGGCGTGATGTCGCGAAACTGCACGCCGGGTGCCGGCCAGTCCGGCACGGTGCGAATGTGCTCGCGCAGGTATTGGTTCACGCTCATGTTCAGCATAAAGAGCCCATCAAACAAAGTGCCTTATTGTGCCCCGCGCCGAAGACGCCTGGCGTCAAAAACCGTCCTTGAGCAGCATGCGCTCTGCCTGCTCCAGCATGTCGGACTTGCCCGAAAGCAACAAGGTGTCGCCCGCCATCAGCACCACATCGTCGTTCAACTTGATGACCTGTCCCGTTTTGCGGCGCAAGCTGACCAATTGCACCCCCATGCTCACCCATTCCACGTCGCCCACCGTGTGGCCCAATAATTTGCCCGCCAGCGGCAGCAACACCGAAGTCAAACGCTCCTGCTCCAACTCATCGACAGAGCCATCGTCGGCGCCACGAAAGAATCCGCGCAGCAGCTTGTAACGCGCCTCGCGCTGCTCCTGCACCAGGCGAATCACCCGGCGCATCGGCACCCCCACCAGCGCCAGCGCGTGACCTGCCAGCATCAACGACCCCTCAATGGCTTCCGGCACCACCTCGGTAGCGCCCGATTTTTGCAAGGCTTCCAGGTCGTGGTCATCCTGGGTGCGCACCACCACCGGCACCTGGGGCGCATGGTCCTTGATGTGGGCCAGCACTTTCATGGCACTGTGGGTCTCCAGATAGGTGATGACCACGGCACTGGCGCGTGCCAGGCCAGCGGCCATCAGCGCCTGCAAGCGCGCGGCGTCGCCAAACACCACCGAATCGCCGGCAGCAGCAGCCTGGCGCACCCGGTCGGGGTCAAGGTCAAGCGCGATATAGGGAATCGATTCCTTGTCGAGCATGCGCGCCAGATTTTGACCGCAGCGGCCGTAGCCACAAATAATCACATGCTTGTTGGTCTTGATCGACTTGCGTGCAATGCTGGTCATTTGCACCGACTGCATCAGCCACTCGTTGCTGACGAGCTTCATCACAATCCGGTTGCTGCGCATCACAATGAATGGCGTGGCCAGCATCGACAACACCATCGCCGCCAGAATCGGATTGAGCAGCTCGGGCGGCACCAGCCTGTTGCCTTGCGCCAGCGTCAGCAGCACAAAACCGAATTCGCCCGCCTGCGCCAGGTAAAGCCCGGTGCGCAGGGCGACGCCCATGGAAGCACCGAATACGCGCGCCAAAAAAGTCACCACCACCGCCTTGTACAGCACGGGCACCGTGACCAGCAGCAACACCAACGGCCAGCGATCCAGCACCAGGCGCCAATCCAGCATCATGCCGATGCTGATAAAAAACAGCCCCAGCAGCACATCGTGAAACGGCCGGATGTCGGTTTCCACCTGGTGCTTGAACTGGGTTTCGGAGATCAGCATGCCCGCAATGAACGCCCCCAGCGCCAGACTCAGCCCCGCCAGCTCGGTTAGCCATGACAAGCCCAGCGTCACCAACAATAGGTTCAGCACAAACAGTTCTTCACTCTTGCGCCGCGCCACCTGGGTCAGCCACCAGCGCATGAAGCGCGGGCCACCCACCAACAGCACGGCGATCAGCACCATGGCCTTGAACAGCGCCCAGATCAACGTTTCCATCATCTGCTCGGGCGAGGCACTCAGGGCCGGAATCAGCACCAGCAACGGCACCACCGCCAAGTCCTGGAACAGCAGAACGCCCATCACACGCTTGCCATGCTCAGTCTCCATTTCCAGCCGCTCGCTCATGAGTTTGACCACAATCGCGGTGCTGCTCATGGCCATGGCGCCGGACAAGGCCAGCGCCGTGCGCCAGTTCATGCCCCAATACGCTGGCGCCAGCTCGGCAAACGCCATGCTCGCCGCCGTGGTCACCAACATGGTCAGCGCCACCTGGAACAAGCCCAGGCCAAACACGTGGTTACGCATGCTGCGCAGCTTGGGCAGGTTGAACTCCAGCCCGATCACAAACATCAAAAACACCACGCCGAATTCGCCCAGATGGCGCACCCCATCGGCGTTTTTGGCCAGTGCCAGCGCATTCGGGCCAATCACCACCCCAACCGCCAGATAACCCAGCATAGGCGGCAACTTGAGCGAGCGACAAACCACCACACCGATGACGGCAGCCAGCAAATACATCAGGGTTAATTCAAGTGGGTTCACCCCCTGATGCTACCAAGGGCGCGACCAGGTTGAGAGGTCTGCCCGATAGAATGAGGCCATGACCATCCCGACCCCCAACGCGCCCGCATTCGATGCCGACCGGGCCATGGCGCTCGCGCTCGAAACGCTCGACATTGAAGCCGCCGCCCTGCTTGGCCTCAAGCAGCACATCGGCCCCGACTTTGCGCAAGTGGTGCGCCTGATGCTGGCGGTGCAAGGCCGCGTGGTGGTGATGGGCATGGGCAAA
>NZ_JAMPYG010000023.1 GCF_023700745.1 Rhodoferax sp.
CGGGCGGCTAAAATCAGGGCATTAACTTGAAAGCACAACTTGGCAACACCTAATTACGGCTACGAAAAGCGTCAGAAAGAACTGGCAAAGAAGAAGAAAAAAGAAGAGAAACTGAAAGAAAAAGCCCAGCGCAAAGCGGGCGAGGGTGGACCTGAGGCCAAGGACGACGAGCCTGACCAAGAGGCTGAAGGCTCCGCCCACTGAACCACAGTCCACTGTCAGCAGCGAATATCTTTCAGGGCAATTGCGGCTGTACCAATATGTGAGCCGCCAAGGCGGTCATGGCCTCGATCGACCGGTCGGTCGGGGTCAACTGACCGGCTTCTGTAAACCGCGCAAAATTTCGCTGCATCGATTGCAGATAAGCCGGGTCGTAATGCTGGGTCAGCAATTCCATCACCACGGTGGAGAAATTACCCTCCTGCGCCAGTTGTTGCCAACGTCCCACCACCTCATGGCCCTTGAGCTCGGTGAGCTTGGCCAACCGTTCACAAAAATAGGCGACGTCTTGTGTCAGGTAAACATAGTCTTCCAGCAACAGCGCCACCCGCTGGGCGTCGGACAGTTGCAGGTTCAGGCAGGGACTGGCGCGCATGGCGTCCATGAGCGCTGCGGGCACTGACAGATTGCCAACTTTTTTGCTTTCGCTTTCCACAAACACCGGCACAAGCGGATCAAAACGGCGCAATTTGTCCCAGACCAGGGTTTCAAAACGCTTTTGAGTGGGTTGCGCCAGCCCGGGCATGGCACCCAATACCGAACTGCGGTGGTTGGCCAGCGCCTCCAGGTCCAGCACTTGGGCACCTTGCACCGCCAGTGCCTGCAACAAACGCGTTTTGCCGCTGCCGGTAGGGCCGCAAATGACCCGGAATGACAGACGGGGCACCCGTGCCACGATGTCCTGCACCAGTGCCGCCCGAAAGGCCTTGTAGCCGCCTTCGACCAGTGTCACCCGAAAGCCGATCTGACTCAGGATCAACGCCAGTGAGCCGCTGCGCTGGCCGCCACGCCAGCAGTAGGCCAGCGGCTGCCAGTCCCGGGGTTTGTCGATGACCTCGCGTTCAATATGGGCGGCGATGTTGCGCGCGGCGATGGCGGCGCCGCGTTTGCGGGCTTCAAAAGGGTTGACCTGCTTGTACAGCGTGCCAATCTCGATGCGTTCGGCATTGTTCAGCGTGGGCCAATTGATGGCACCGGGCAGATGGTCGGCCTGGTATTCGTCTTCGCTGCGGGCATCAATGATGGCATCAAAGTCTGCCAGCCGTGCCATCACTTCTTGCGCACTGAGGGGTGTCAGACTCATTGCAGTCCTTTTTTGAGGGTGGGCCAGACATTGGCCAGCATGCGCGGATGGGCCTTTTCCAATGGATGGATGCGGTCTGCCTGAAACCAGGCCAGACTGTCAGGGGCGTCTGCGATCCCCTTGAGAAAAAATGGCACCAGTGCCGCCTGCGTGGTTTTGGCCAAATCGGCATACATGCGGGCAAAGCGCTGGGTGTAATCGCGTCCGTAATTGGGCGGCACCTGCATACCCAGCAACACCACCCTGGCGCCACTTTGTTGTGCCATCTGCGTCATGGCCAGCAGGTTGTCCCGGGTCAGATCGAGCGGCAAACCACGCAGCGCATCGTTGGCGCCGAGTTCGATCACCACCAGCGTGGGCTGGTGTTGCGCCAGCAAGGCGGGCAGGCGGGTGCGGCCGCCCGAGCTGGTGTCGCCGCTGATGCTGGCGTTGACCACCTGTGCCCTGATTTTTTCAGCCTGCAGTTTTTGCGCCAGCAAAGCCACCCAGCCGGTACCGCGCCTGAGGCCATATTCGGCGCTCAAAGAGTCGCCCAACACCAGCAGGGTGTGGGCCGTGCGCCCGGGCTGCGCTGTGGCGGCGGCCACGCCGCTGCTAATCCCGATGCCAGCAAGGTTTGCCGCCAACACGATACAGTGGCGTCGGTTTAAATAGTTATGTTGCAAAGAAAAATCCATGTCTGATGTCATTATCTCGGTAGAGCACGTTTTCAAGTCGGTGACCGACGCGACTGGTACCCTGGAGATTTTGCAGGACATCGATTTTGCCCTGCGATCCCGTGAAACCGTGGCTATTGTCGGTGCTTCGGGCTCGGGCAAAAGCACCTTGTTGTCCATCATTGCCGGCCTTGATACGCCCAGCCAGGGCACGGTCCGCCTGGACGGGCAAGACCTGTTTGCCATGGGCGAGGATGACCGTGCCGCCCTGCGTGCGGAAAAGCTGGGTTTTGTTTTTCAGAGCTTTCAGTTGCTGGGCAATCTGACGGCACTCGAAAACGTGATGCTGCCACTGGAGCTGGCCGGGCGCCGGCAGGCGCGCAAGCTTGCCACCGAGATGCTGGCCCGGGTGGGGCTGGCTGAGCGTCTCGGACATTACCCCAAAGTGCTGTCGGGCGGCGAGCAGCAACGGGTGGCATTGGCGCGGGCTTTTGTGGTGCAGCCCGCTGTGTTGTTGGCCGACGAGCCCACCGGCAGTCTTGACTTTGCCACCGGTGAAAAGGTGATGCGTCTGATGTTTGACCTGAACCGCGAATTGGGCACCACGTTGTTGCTCGTCACCCACGACCGTGCCATGGCAGAACGCTGTACGCGAAGTATCACCATCGAGGCGGGGCGGGTGGTGGCACAACCTGCCTGATGGGAACAGGCGGCGTTGGCCGCTTTGGGTGGTGTTTCTTCAAGGCACAATATTGCCATGAAATATTTTCCACATCTGGCCCGGTCTGGTATTTTTGTCTTGGTTGGCATGGTCTGGTTGATGACCAGCCAGGGGCTTGCGGCCCAGACCACTGCAGGTGTTTCTGAAAAAGATTTTCTTGAAGAGATTCCGATCATCCTGTCGGTGTCACGCCTGCCACAGCGTCTGAATGAAACACCGGGTGCGGTGACCGTTCTTGACCGTGACTTTATTCGCAGCTCGGGCGCACGTGACGTGGCTGACTTGCTGCGGCTGGTCCCGGGCTTTCAAAGCAGCACGTCTTTTGAAGCCGACGCGCCACAAGCCAGTTACCACGGCGTGTATGGTTATTTTTCCGCCCGGATCCAGGTGCTGGTCGATGGTCGCTCGGTCTATTCCAATTATTTTGCCGGCAGTGTGGCGCCGGGTCTGATGACGGTGGCGCTCGACGACATTGAACGCATCGAGGTGCTGCGCGGCTCCAACTCCGTGGCCTATGGTGCGCGCGCCATGCTGGGCGTGGTCAACATTGTGACCCGGCACAGCGCTGACACGCTGGGAACACGCGCTGCGCTGACACGAGGTGAAAACGGCATCCAGGACACCCAGCTGGGCTTGGGATGGCGCAGCGACAACAGCAGCATGCGACTCTCCATGGACGAACGCGGTGATGACGGCCTGAGCGGTGCCAATGGCCACAACCGCGTCCAGCGCGTCAATTTCAGGTCGGACTGGCAGGTGTCGGGCAGCAGCAATGTGCGCTTAAGCGCAGGCTGGATGAACATTGCTTCAGGAAAAGGTTTCGCAAACACGCCGGGTGCCGGATTCCGTGACACCTCTTTTGAGAACAAATTCGTGCAAGTCGACTGGAAAGAAGTGCTGAGTCCGGAGCAGGACCTGGTTCTCAGCTTTTCACATAACCAAGAAGGGTACCGCGATGTCAACACCATACCGTTTTTTCCGCCCTATTACAGCGTCAACCTGGATGGCAGTGGCACCGCCAGCAACGATACCCTGACGGCGCAACACACCCTGCGGCTGAGTCCGGAGGTGCGCATGGTCTGGGGTGCAGAGTTGCGGCGTGAGTCTGTCACCTCGCTGCCTTTTTACAATACGGCCGAAACCCTCGTGGACGATTTCACGCGTTTGTTCAGCCATGCTGAATGGCGCCTGCGCCCTGATTTGCTGCTCAATGTTGGTGCCATGGCAGAGCACAGCAGCGTCAATGGCTCCAGTCTGGCACCCCGACTGATGTTGAACTGGCACGTCACAGCCGAGCAGACCCTGCGTGCCGGCGTCTCACGTTCGTTTCGACCGCCAAGTGTGTTTGAGCGCCAGGCCAATGTTCGGTACACAGCCTTCAATCAAGTGCTCCAGAGAAACGACTTGCTTGATGTCAGGGTGCTGGCACGCAGCAACGTCCAGCCTGAAGCTTTGCTGACCCGGGAGTTGGGCTATCTGGGCACTTTCCCTTGGCTGAAATCTACGCTTGATGTCCGCTTTTTTGATGAGTCTTTTACTGGTTATATAGATGGTCTTCCCTATTTGGCGCTAGTAGATGGTAAAAAATTTAAGCCCTATGATTATGTCAATTCGGACAATTTTTCCATTCGGGGATTGGAGTTGCAATGGACGGGGCAGCCCTGGCCCGGTGCCCAATTGGGTTTCAACCAGACGTTCTCGCGAATGGTTTTTCCAAACCCGCCATCGGCAAAATCATTGGTTGCCTCGGTGCCAGAGTCGACAAGCACTTTGTTCTTGACCCAGCAATTGGCATCCGGATTTCAGTTCTCGTTCAGCCATCAATACAGTGAACCTTTGTGGGTGCAAAAATCAGGCCCGAGCGACTCCAGTGATGGTTTTCGGCAATACATCCACCGAACCGACTGGCGTTTGAGCAAGTCGCTTCGCTTTGGCTCCCGGACCGGTGAGTTGGCTTTGACGGTGCAAAACCAGGGGCAACCCTATGCTGACTTTGCGCAGGAATTCTTGTTCAAGCGTCGCGCTTTTGTGACCCTGCGCATCGACAGCTGAAGCTGGGATGGCACAGCGTTTGCTCGGGTTTCTGGTAAGGCTGGCACTGTGCTTGCTGGCCCCACCTGGAGCGGCGCAAATGCCGGAAGTCCATGTCGGTATCGTCCAAAGTCAAAACAGTGCGCCGTACATGGACGCCACGCAGGCCTTGGTTAACAGCTTGGCCCGTCAGGGTGCGCCGCAACACGCTGTTGAAATATTGAGTCCGACTGAATTGGCTGGGCTACCTGTTGCCAGGCTGTTAAGGGTCAAGGTCTGGGTGGCACTGGGGACAGAAGCTGCCACGGCCCTGGCCCAGGCACAGCTCAAGGTGCCGGTGCTCAACGCCTTGCTTCCGCGCAGCAGTTTTGAGCGCGTGCTGCGTGCCTCAGGGCGCAGGGCGTCAGCCCGGTTCAATCTTCTCCAACTCGACCAACCGGTGCCACGCCAGCTGGCGTTGATCCGTTTGGCATTACCCAAAGCCAGGCGTCTGGGTGTGCTGTGGGGGCCGGATTCCTTGCCCAAGGCCTCTGTTTTACGTTCACTGGTCAGCAGCCAGGGCCTGGCTCTGCAAGAGGCCCAGCTCGATGAAGGCGCGTCACTCTTTGCTGCATTGCAGTCTGTCCTTGACAGCAGTGAAGTGTTGTTGGCCTTTGCCGATCCGCTGGTGTTCAACAGCAGCAGCATCCAGAACATTCTGATGACCACGATCCGGGCCCAGGTCCCCTTGGTTGCCTTCTCACCCGCCTATGTGCGTGCCGGTGCTTTGCTGGCCGTCTACAGCACCCCCACGCAAGTGGGCACCCAGTCCGCGCGCTGGGTGCTGGGTGTGCTGGCGAATCAGGCCTTGCCCGAGCAGCCGCTGGAGCCTGATGATTTTGAAATCGGCGTCAATGCACAGGTGGCCAGGGCCTTGGGCCTGTCATTGGATGCCAAGGTCCTTCATCAGGCAATGAAACGTCAGGAGCAGCAGCCATGAAAACGCCGGATATACGGCAGCGAATGCTGTTAGCAGCCTTGTTGCCTGTGTCGCTGCTCAGTGTGTTGTTGTCGGTCGTATTTTTGATGGCACGTTTTGAAGACATCACCGAGACTTACCAGCTGCGTACCCGCTCGGTGGCACGTCAACTCGCGCTGGCCAGTGAGTTTGGCTTGTTTGCCGGCAATCAGCAGCAGTTGCAAACCCTGGCCCTTGGCGCATTACGGGAACCCGATGTGCGCTGGGTTGCCATTTTGGACCGTCAGGGCAAGACCCTGGTGAGTTCTGGTGAAACCCGGGGCGAAGAACCCCTGCCGTTTTCCAGCTTTGAAAAACAGGTGTTTGATGCGCAACGCCTGCTGGATGTGCTGGCGCAGCCGGTTTTTGCCAGTGGCATCAAACTTGACGATTTGTACGAGGATGCAAACAAGCTTGAACCCGGTCAAGCCATACCTTTGGGGCAGGTGGTGGTGCAGTTTTCACGTCAGTCGATGATCGAGCAAAAGCGTGACATCCTGTGGCTGGGCGGCTTGATCAGTGCCTTGGGCTTGTTGTTTGGAATCGTGCTGGCGGTCAGACTCAGTGCCGGTGTGATTCGCCCGATGATGCGGGTGTCCCATTTGATTGAGCGCATTGGTAACGGTGATTTTTCTGCAGCCTCCCGGATTCAGGCGCAGACGCCAGACCGTGATCCGCTTCATGATTTGCAGGAAAACCTGATTCAGATGGCAGACCGTCTGGCCGAGGTGCAGCAGAGTCTGGAGCAGCAGGTCAGCACGGTCACGCAAGCCCTGCGTGAAAAAAAGGAGGAAGCCGAACGGGCCACTGAGGCCAAGTCCAGGTTTTTGGCGGCAGCCAGCCATGATTTGCGTCAGCCGGTGCATGCCTTGGGCATGTTTGTCGCACGGCTGGCCCAGCTCCCGCACGATGGCCAGACGAGCCAGCTGATCGGCAACCTGGAAGCCTCAGTGCGCGCCATGCAAAGCCTGTTGGACGGACTGCTTGACATTTCGCGACTGGAGGCCAAGGCTGTCCAGATCAGGTTTAAAAAATTTCCCTTGCAGGACTTGTTTGACCGCCTGGCGCAGGACATGGCACCACTGGCGCAGGACAAATGCTTGCAATTGCGAATTCGACCTTGTCAGATTTGGGTCAGGAGCGATCCAGCCTTGTTGTACCGTATTTTGCTCAATCTGGTCGGCAATGCCTTGCGCTACACCGAAAAAGGGAAGGTTCTGGTTGCTTGCCGTCACACTGGCGTCAGCGCGCAGGCAACTATTGAGGTATGGGACAGCGGGTTGGGCATTGCGCCTGAACATCAGGAAGCTGTTTTCAAAGAGTTTTACCAGGTGAACAACCCTGCCCGCCAACGCCGTCAGGGGCTCGGTTTGGGTCTCAATATCGTGCAGCGAAGCTGTCAGTTGTTGCTGCATCCGCTGACGCTTTCGTCGCGCTTGGGGGTGGGCACACGTTTCCAGGTGAAAGTACCCAAGGAGGCCCCGGAGCTGGTTCCGCTGGCGCCAGTGACGCCAGAGCAGCCAACGCGGGATGGGCTGACCGGCACGGTGCTGGTGATTGAAGACGATGACCTGGTGCGTCAGGCTTTGGTGGATTTATTGAAAAGTTGGGGTTGGATGGTCGCCGAGGCAAGGGACCTGAAAAGTGCTATGGAGTTGATTCAAGGAGGTGTCTTGCCCGGTTTGATCATCAGTGACTACCGGCTTGATGACACGCTGAACGGAATTCTTGTGATTACACAACTGCGCCAGCAGCTGGCACACCCCATACCCGCCTGCCTGATCAGCGGGGACACCGACACGGCCCTGATCCAGGCGGCGCAAGCGGCGCAGTTGACCTTGCTGCACAAGCCAGTACGCCCTGCCAAACTGCGCAGCCTGCTACGTCACCTGCTGATGGATCAGCGTGATCGCGCAGGCGAGGCCTGATCATAGCCCCAGCGTTTGGCTTCAAGCGCGGCCTGGGTCCGGGTACTGACACCAAAAATGCGCAAAATATTGCTGACATGAAATTTCACGGTTTCAGCACCCAGCGACAAATGCTCGCAGATTTGCCGGTTGGTCAAGCCTTCGAGCAGCAACAGAAGCACATCCTGCTGGCGTGGACTGAGTACCGGTGGTGTTGTCAATTTTGTCCGCACACCTTCAACGGTATCGCTCAGGGGGCCAAAGCCGTCAGGTTGGTAAATTCCGCCTGCCAATATCTGGCGCAGTGCATCGAGCAAGGTGTTGCTCAGGCTGGACTTGGTGACAAAGCCAGCGGCTCCGAGCGCCATGGCTTGTTGTACCACGCTGGGATTGGCCGAACCCGACAAAATGACGACAGGAAGCTCCGGGTGTCTTTGTGCAAAAATCTCCAGTGCGGCCAGACCATTCATGTCGGGTAGCAGATAGTCCAGCAAAACCAGATCCAGGTCACGATTGAAATGGGCCAGTTCCAGCGCACGGGTGCAAGTGGCGGCCTGCAGTACCTCGGTGACCCCCATGGGGTCAAACCCCTGAAGCACCTGGCACAGTCCTTCGCGTACGAGGGCGTGATCATCAACCACAAGAATCTTCATGGCACTCGCCTTATAGGTATTCTTACAATCCAACTATTTAAAGCAAACGCCTCCATCGCAGGACGATTTGCCTGAATCATCATACTAGAAGTCCATGTTCGTTCACTTACGCCTGCACACCGAATTTTCTGTCATAGATGGCACCACACGCATTGACGAGGTGGTCAAGGCGGCCGCTGCAGATGGCCAGCCAGCGCTGGCCATCACGGACCTGAGCAACCTGTTTGGGGCCATCAAGTTTTACAAGGAAGGGCGCAAACGTGGTGTCAAACCACTCATTGGCGCCGAGGTCTGGCTGGAGGGACTGGGCAAGGAAGCCGGGCAACTGTCGCGGGTGCTGCTGTTGGTGCAAAACCACCCTGGTTACCTCAATCTGTCCGAACTGCTGGCACGCGCCTGGACACAAAACGGCGGCAAGGCCCAGGCTACCGTGAGCCTGGCCTGGCTCAAGGAACTCAATGGCGGGCTCATTTGCCTGTCGGGTGCCCAGGCGGGGCCGGTGGGGCAGGCCTTGCTGCAAGGCGACGAGGCCCGTGCCCTGGATGCCGCGCTGCAATTGGCGGGGGTGTTCACGCACCGTTTTTATCTGGAGTTGCAACGCGCTGGCCGTCCCGAAGACGAGTTGCAGGTGACGGCTGCGGTGCAACTCGCGCTGCGCTCGGGATTGCCGGTAGTGGCGACGCACCCGGTGCAATTTCAGGCGCCAGAAGATTTTGAGGCGCATGAGGCCCGGGTTTGTATTGCCGAAGGTGAAATGCTTGCCAATCCGCGCCGGGTGCGCCGCTTCACGCGTGACCAGTACTTTAAAACCAGTGCTGAAATGCAGGCACTGTTTGCCGATGTGCCATCCAGCCTGACCAACAGCGTGGAGATTGCCAGGCGCTGCAACCTGAGCCTGGTGCTGGGCAAGCCGCAACTGCCTGATTTTCCGATCCCTGAAGTCAATGGCCAGATCATGGGAGCCGATGACTACTTTCGTTATGCTTCGCATGAGGGACTCAAGGAGCGCATGGCGCATTTGTACCCCGACCCTGTCGCGCGTGAAAAAGAAATGCCGCGCTACCTGGAGCGGCTCGAATTTGAGCTCACCACCATTTTGAAAATGGGCTTTCCGGGTTACTTCCTGATTGTGGGCGATTTCATTAACTGGGCCAAAAACAACGGCTGCCCGGTGGGACCGGGGCGTGGCTCCGGTGCTGGCTCCCTGGTGGCTTATGCCCTCAAGATCACCGATCTCGACCCCTTGCAATACAACCTGCTGTTCGAGCGTTTTTTGAATCCCGAGCGGGTCTCCATGCCCGACTTCGATATTGACTTTTGCCAGGGTAACCGGGACCGGGTGATTGACTATGTGAAAGAGAAATACGGCAAGGACGCGGTTAGCCAGATTGCCACCTTTGGCACCATGGCAGCACGCGCCGCGATTCGCGACGTGGGCCGGGTGCTGGACATGAGCTACACCTTTTGCGACGGCATCAGCAAGCTGATTCCCAACAAGCCCGGGGTTGCCGTGACCCTGCAGTTGCCACCAGCCGACCGAAAAAAGGACGACAAGCTGGTCTATGCCGTCGAGGCCGAACCGATTCTGGCCGAACGCGAAGCCAAAGAAGAAGACGTGCGTACCCTGCTGGAACTGGCTCGCAAATTGGAGGGCATGACGCGCAACATCGGCATGCACGCAGGTGGTGTGCTGATTGCGCCGGGCAAACTCACCGACTTCTGCCCGCTCTACCAGCAACCCGGCAGTGACTCGGCGGTGAGCCAGTATGACAAGAACGACGTCGAGTCCGTGGGCTTGGTCAAATTCGACTTTTTGGGTCTGGCGACCCTGACCATTCTGGAAATTGCCCGCGAGTTCATCAGACAGCGCCACCCTGGGCAGGAAAACTTTGCCTTTGAGAACCTGCCGCTCGACGACAAACCAACCTACAAGTTGTTTCAGGATGGCAAGACCGAAGCCGTGTTCCAGTTCGAATCGCGTGGCATGCAGGGCATGCTGAAAGACGCCAAACCGACGCGCTTGGAAGACCTGATTGCCTTGAATGCGCTGTATCGCCCGGGCCCAATGGACCTGATCCCGAGCTTTGTGGCGCGCAAGCATGGCCGCGAGGTGGTGGAGTACCCACATCCGCTGGTGGCCAACATGCTGTCGGAGACCTACGGCATCATGGTCTACCAGGAACAGGTGATGCAGACCGCCCAGATTTTGGGCGGCTACTCGCTCGGTGGTGCCGACATGCTGCGCCGGGCCATGGGTAAAAAAGATGCCGACGAGATGGCACGGCACCGCCAGATTTTCCGTGACGGCGCCTTGAAGAACGACATCAAGCAGGACAAGGCTGACGAGGTCTTTGACCTGATGGAGAAGTTCGCCGGCTACGGATTCAACAAATCCCACGCGGCGGCTTACTCGCTGCTGGCCTACCACACGGCCTGGCTCAAGGTGCACTACACGGCCGAGTTTTTTTGTGCCAACATGACGGTGGAAATGGACGACACCGACAAGCTCAAGGTGCTGTTCGAAGACGCCATCAAAATGGGCCTGACCTTTGAGTCACCTGACGTGAACCGGGGTGTGAGCCGCTTTGAACCCGTCTCCGACAAAGTCATCCGTTATGGCCTCAGCGCCATCAAAGGCAGTGGCCAGCAGGCCATTGAAGCGATTGTGGCAGCGCGCGAGGGCCGGGGTGTGGGTCCCAATGGCGACACGGTAGGGCCGTTCAAGAGCTTGTTTGATTTTTGTGCCCGGGTGGACCGCAGCCGCATCAACAAGCGCACGGTCGAGGCGCTGATCAAGGCCGGTGCCTTTGATGCCATTGAACGCAACCGCGCCAGTCTGCTGGCCAGTGTTGATCTGGCGTTTGAGTTTGGTGCCGCAGCGCTGGCCAATGCCAACCAGTGCAGCCTGTTTGACATGGGTGACGGCGATGCGCATGGTTCCAGCTCGCAAGAGCCTGAACTGGTGCAGGCAATGCCCTGGGGGGTGAAAGAACGGCTGGTCTATGAAAAAACTGCCGTCGGTTTTTATTTGTCGGGGCATTTGTTTGACGAAGTGGTGCAGGAGGTGCGTCGTTTCGTCAAGCGTCCGATTGCCGAACTGATCGATACCCGCGAGCCGCAGTTGCTGGCCGGCATCATCACCGACTTTCGCGTCATCAACGGTCAGCGCGGCAAACTGGCGCTGTTCAAGCTCGACGACACATCGGGCGTGATTGAGGCCCGTGCCGACGAGGCGCTGATCAACGCGCACAAGGACTTGCTCAAGGATGATGAGCTGGTCATTGTCATGGGCAAGCAACAGCCTGACCGCTTCTCAGGCGGCATGCAGCTCACCGTGACGCAGATTTGGGACCTGGAGCAGGCGCGTTGCCGCTTTGGCAAGTACCTGCGCGTGTGCGCCGCTACCGGTCCGCAGGGTTTGAAGCTGGACATGGCGCGGCTGCTGAGAGACTTCCCGGCGCAAAAAGAAGTGACCGAGCAGGGTGAGTTGTGGCGCGGTCTGGGCGTACGGCTGACCTTGACCTGTCAGGGCGAAGAGGGTGCAGCCCTGGCAGAGCTGCAGTTGGGCGAGCAGGCCAGGTTCTATCCCAGCAATGCCGCGCTGGCCAGTTGGTGGGTTCAGGCCGCCCCCGGTACCGCCGAGATCGTCTACGAATGATCGCTAATCTTTGGGCCGGAAACTGATCACCAGCGGGTTGGGCACGCGACCATCGGTGTCGCGTGGCAGCACTTCGGTTTTGTCGATGGCCCGTAGCACCGCCTCGTCCCATTCCTTCATGCCGCTGGATTGGGTGAGTTTGCGTGCGATGATGGTGCCGTCAGGGGAGGTTCGTACCTCAACCACAGCCGTTGGGTTGCCTGAAATGGCTTCGGTGAAGACGATATTGGGCTTGACGCGTGCAATCACGCGGCCGGCATAACTGGCGGATGGTCCGGCCGATTTGAGCGCCGTGCCGCTGGCGCTTGCGCTTCCACTGGCGCCGGCCAGGCCCGCCATGCGCTGCAGATTTTTTTCGCGCAGGGCTGCCAACTGTCTGGCTTGTTGCTCGGCCAGCTTCTTCTCTTGGGCCAGTTTGGTTTTCTCTGCCAGGGCCTGTTTCAGCTTGTCGGCCTTGAGTTTTGCTTCCTTTGCTTTTTCTTGCTGTTGTTCAAGTGCCAGCTGCTTTTGCTTCTGGATACGTTTTTTTTCCTGTTCGAGCGCAATATCAACTTTGGGTGGGGCCACCACTGGCTCTGGCATGGGTGCAGGCGGGGGCACAGGTTCAGGTTTTTCGGGGCGCACCGGTTCGGGTGGGGGTTCCTCCAGCCTGGGGGCTGCTGCCACGGGTACTGCGGCCCAGAGTTCTGCCTCTGCTGAGATGATTTGCGCCTCACGCTTCCATTGCACGCCCCAGGTTAGAGCCGCCACCAGCAAGCCGTGCGCCAGCAGCGCCAGCAGGAAAGCACGCACCACCCCGGGCGTGGCCGGTGGCGCAAATTCCAGTCGGTCGGCTGCAGCGTGCATGGCGATCAGGTCAAGGTGCCAGTTGCACCGACAGGCCGACGCGGGCAATGCCGGCACGCTGCAAGGTGTCCATGACACGCACCACGGCTTCGTATTTGACGGTCTTGTCGGCGCTGATGACCACAGCCGTGTTGGCCACCTCGCCCTGGGCCTGCTTGACGGCATGGGTGATGTCCTGCAGGCGCAGGCTGGTGGTTTTGTCCTTGAGTTTGAGTTGCAGCGCTTCGTCTTTGCCAATCACGATCTGGATCACCTGGTCGGGCTGACCGGCTGCCTTGCCGACGCTGGGCAGGTCGATCATGCTGGGGGCAATCAGGGGGGCCGTGACCATGAAGATGATCAGCAGCACCAGCATCACGTCGATGAAGGGCACCATGTTGATCTCGTTGATGGTGCGGCGGCCGCGGCCGCGGCTGACAACGGCGGCCATGCTTAATGCCCCGAGGCGGACTGCGCGCCCACATTGCGCTGCAGGATGTTGGAAAACTCTTCAATGAAGGTTTCCAGCCGGATCGCAATGCGGTCGATGTCGCGGGCAAAACGGTTGTAGGCCACCACCGCCGGAATGGCGGCAAAGAGACCAATGGCGGTGGCTACCAGGGCCTCTGCAATGCCGGGCGCTACGGAAGCCAGCGTCACCTGGGTGAGGGCGGCCAGGCCGGTAAAGGCGTGCATGATGCCCCACACCGTGCCAAACAGGCCGACGTAGGGCGACACCGATCCGACCGAGGCCAGAAACGACAAATGGGTTTCCACCACGTCCATCTCGCGCTGAAAGCTGGCCCGCATGGCACGCCGGGCGCCGTCCATCAGGGTGCCGGCATCGGTGATGTGGCGTTCGCGCAGTTTTTGATATTCGCGCATGCCGCTGGCAAAAATGCGTTCCATCGGGCCGCCCTGTCGGGCGTTCTGGGCAGCGGCGGCAAACAGGTCGTTCAGGCTGCTGCCCGACCAGAAATCGCGCTCAAAACTGTCGTTGAGCGCCTTGACCTTGCCCAGCGAAAACAGTTTGCGAAAAATGGCAGCCCAGCTGGCGATCGACACGCTGATCAACAGCAACATCACCAACTGCACCACCAGGCTGGCATTCAGCACCAGTTGAAATATGGAAAGGTCTTGGTTCATGCTTGTTTCATGTGAGTGCGTGAAGGATCGGAGACGGAATTCTGTCAGGTTTGAGGGTGCTGGCGTTGACCCAGCCGGCACGGATGGTCGCTTCGCAGAGGAGCAAAGGACCTGCGTTGGTGGTCAACAGCGCCTGCTGATGGATTGTCATGGAGGCGCGCCCCGCATCCACCAGTGAAGTTGTAACCAGAAGTTCATCGTCGAGCCGGGCACTTTTGAGAAAACGCACCTGGGCTTGCCCCACCACAAACATGCCGCCGGTGGTCTCGCGCAAAGCCTGCTGGCTGATGCCCCTGGCACGCAGCCATTCGGTGCGCGAGCGCTCAAAAAATTTCAGGTAATTGGCATAAAACACGATGCCGCCGGCATCGGTGTCTTCCCAGTACACGCGCACCGGCCAGACAAAGGTCTCTTTGTCACTGCATGGTTGGTTCATGCCAGCAAAACTTTCAGGCGGTCGATGGCGTTGTGCAGTTGCGCCATCGAATTGGCCGTGGAAAAACGGATGAAATGTCCGGTGTCGGCGTGGCCGAAGTCGCGCCCCGGGGTCACCGCCACGTGGGCGCGGTTCATCAGCTCGAAGACCAGCTCCCAACTGCTTGGCACGCCTAATTTTTGGCAGGCCGCAGCGCAGTCGGCCCAGGCATAAAAAGCGCCGTCGGGCATCACCGGCACGCTCAGACCGAGCGCATTGAGCGCCGGAATAAAGTAGTCGCGCCGGGCCTTGAACTCGGCCCGGCGGCGCTCAAACTCGGCCAGGCTCTCGGGCTCAAAACAGGCCAGGGCGGCGTATTGGGCAATGGTGCTGGGGCAAATGAACAGGTTTTGTGCCAAGCGCTCGATCACCGGCACCAGCGCTTCAGGCACCACCATCCAGCCCAGGCGCCAGCCGGTCATGTTGAAGTATTTGCTGAAGCTGTTGATGCTGATGAGTTGGTCATCCAGCGCCAGTGCGGTGTGGCCATATGTTTCGTCGTGGCTCAGCCCCAGATAAATCTCGTCGATCAGGGTGATGCCGCCGCGCTGGCTGACCACTTCATGAATGCGGCGCAATTCCTCCGGCGCCATCGAGGTGCCGGTCGGGTTGGAGGGCGAGGCCAGTAAAACGCCACGCGTTTTGTCAGCCCAGGCGGTTTGCACCTTGTCGGCGCTGAGCTGAAAACGTTCTCCGGCCGTGGTCGGGATCAGCACGGCCTTGCCCTCTGCGGCAGACACAAAATGCCGGTTGCACGGGTAGCTGGGGTCGGACATCAGCACTTCGTCGCCGGCGTCCATCAGGGCCAGGCAAGCCAGTTGCAGGGCGGCGGAGGCACCGGCGGTCACCACAATGCGGCTGGCAGGCACGGCCACACCAAAATGGCTGTCGTACCAGGCGCTGATGCGTTCGCGCAGTTCGGGCAGTCCGGTGGCCGGGGTGTATTGCGTCAAGCCGTCGTGGATGGCTTTGACCGCCGCTTCCTGCACCAAAGGCGGGGCGGTAAAGTCGGGCTCGCCGATGTTCAAAAAAATCATGGGCGCATCAGTGTGCGCTACCTGGTCTGCCACGGTCCGGGCGGCTTTGCCCACCTCCATCACATAAAAAGGCTCGATGTGCTGGGCGCGCTGCGAAATCTTCATTGACTGTCTAGCGCGCTGCGCCCTGATCGGCGGCCACCTCGAGTTCACGCAACTGCCGTGCCAGGCCGTTGAGCACGCCATTCACATATTTGTGACCATCGGTACCGCCAAATTCCTTGGCCAGTTCCACGCACTCATTGAGCACGACACGCCAGGGCACGTCCAGACAGTGCTGCAGTTCATAGGCACCAATCCACATCACGGCATGCTCCACCGGTGAGATCTCGGCAAGCTTGCGGTCAAGCAGCGGCACGATCAGCGCGTCGAGTTGATCCGCCTGCTCGGCGCTGCCATGCAGCAAAGCATCAAAATGCACGCTATCGGCCTTGCTGAAACCAGCCAGGTCCCGGGTGAATGCATCGACCGCAGCAACATCGTTTTTGCCCACCAGTACCTGGTAGAGCGCCTGCAGTGCAAATTCACGGGCGCGGGAGCGGTCAGATTTGCTGGCGGCCTTGCGTACGCCGGTGCTGGTCAGTCCCTTGCGCGGCTGACGTGGAGGCCGGCTGGATGGGCTGGGATGGCTTGATTCACTCATTCAATTTCTTCCAGTAAGTTGGCCATTTCCACGGCCACGCGGGCGGCATCGCGGCCCTTGTCGCTTTGCCGGGCCACCGCTTGCGCCAGGTTCTCTGTGGTCAGGATGGCGTTGGCGATTGGGATCTGGTAGTCCAGCGCAATCCTGCTGACACTGGCCCCTGATTCGTTGGCCACCAGTTCAAAGTGGTAGGTCTCACCCCGAATGATGCAACCCAGGGCCACCAGCGCGTGGTATTTGAGTTGTTCGGCCATTGCCTGCAGCGCCACCGCCACTTCCAGTGCGCCAGGGACCTGAACCCAGGTGATATTTTTTTCTTCCACGCCCAAAGCCAGCAACTCAGTCTTGCAAGCCAGGGCCAGTGCATTGGTGATGTCGGCGTTGAAGCGCGCCTGGACGATGCCGATGGTGAGGTTTTTGCCGTTCAGTCGTGGGTCGGTGGCGGCAAGTGCGCCTTGGTCTGCGATCAGCATGGAGGATTTCCTGTGTTCAGTAGAAAGATTTTCAGGCCGTCACGTAGCCGACAATTTCGAGACCGTAACCGGTCATGCTGGGCATGCGCCGCGGATTGCCCATCAGGGTCATTTTTTGGACGCCGCATTCGCGCAGGATCTGGGCGCCAATGCCGTAGGTGCGCAGGTCCATCCGGCCACGCGCCGGGCCGTGGCTGGCACGTGCCGTGCCGTCAAACTGGGCCAGCAACTGGTCGGCACTTTCACCGCAGTTCAAAAATACCACCACACCTTTGCCTTCCGTTGCCACGCGCGACAGGCTGGCATCCAGGCTCCAGGAATGCATGGTGCGGCCGACTTCGAGAGCGTCGAAGACCGATAGCGGCTCATGCACCCGCGCCAGCACGGCTTCATCAGCACCCCATTGGCCTTTGACCAGCGCCAGGTGCACGCCCTGTGCGGTTTTGTCCCTGAAGGCATGCACCGTGAATTCGCCAAACGTGGTCTTGAGCGGCCTGGCGCCCAGGTGCTCGACCAGGGATTCAGTGCTGCTGCGGTGGTGAATCAAATCGGCGATGGTGCCAATCTTGAGCCCGTGCTCGGCAGCAAACAGCTGCAGGTCGGGCAGACGCGCCATGGTGCCGTCGTCTTTCATGATTTCGCAGATCACGGATGCTGGCGCGCAACCGGCCATGGCGGCCAGGTCGCAGCCGGCTTCGGTATGGCCGGCGCGCATCAGCACGCCGCCTTCGACGGCCTGTAACGGAAAGATGTGGCCGGGTTGCACCAGATCCTCGGGTTTTGCATCACGGGCAACGGCCACTTGAATGGTTTGCGCCCGGTCGGCGGCCGAAATGCCGGTGGTGACGCCTTCGGCGGCTTCAATCGAGACGGTAAAGGCCGTGCCTTTTTTGTCGCCGTTGCGCACGGTCATGGGCGGGAGCTTCAAGCGCTCGCAACGTTCGCGGGTGAGTGTCAGGCAGATCAGACCGCGACCAAAGCGGGCCATGAAGTTGACCGCTTCGGGCGTCACATGCTCGGCGGCCATGACCAGGTCGCCTTCGTTTTCGCGGTCCTCTTCGTCGACCAGAATGACCATGCGCCCCGCGCGCAGGTCGGCCACGATGTCTTCAACAGGGGAGATGGGGACAGGATTAGACTGTGTCATGGAGTGCTTCAAATCGTTGGGGTATCAAAAATAGAGACCGGCAAACCGGGCCGCTGCAAGCGGGGTGTCTGTACGATCAGTTGTACCGATTATCCGGGATTGTGGTTTGGGTTAGGCTTGTCCGCAGTTTTCAGGAGAAGATAAATGGCGATTGGATGGTTGACGGTGCTCAAAATGGTGCCTTGGGGTGAGGTGATCGACAACGCGCCCAAGGTCGCCAATGGCGCCAAGAAGCTATGGCAAAGCGTGGGTAAAAAGTCGGCGCCTGCCGCAAGCGGCACAGCTGCGCCTGTGCATGAGGCGTTGCGAACAGAGTTGCCGGCCGTTGCGGCGCTGCAGAACCAGGTGGCCGAGCTGCAGGTGGCTGTCGCAGACCTGCATCAGCAGATGCTGGTATCGAGCGAGTTGATTCAGTCGCTGGCCAATCAAAACACGCAACTGATCAAGCGGGTTGAAATCAACCGGGTGCGCCTGCTGTGGCTGGCTGCCTGGGTGCTGGGCTTGACGGTGGCGCTGGCCAGCCAATTCTTTTAAGCGCCGGCCTCTGGTTCTGGTGTTTGATGCCTGGGATTTGTATTCCAACTTTTCTTTTTTAGCAAATCCAGCATTTCCTGCGCCCAGGCAATCGAATTCTCTTCGTACAGAATTCCTTTTTTGAGAATCATGTGATGGATGCTTGCGGCGCGCACCATACCGGTGCCGGCAGCAAAGTCGCGCTGCTCGATCTCGCGGTACAAGGCCAGTTTGTCCTGGTGCAGGGCAATGCGTCGTTCCAGTTCCGGAGCCAGGTCCAGTGAGCCCAACGCGGCATCGGCTCGCAGGCGCACCATGAACTCGTCGCGCAAATCCATGGGGGCCGACGGCTCGGCGGCCCAGCGCAACAATTCGGCCTGGCCCGGTGGCAGCACGCGGTAGATACGTTTGCGGGTTTTGCCGGCGTCGGGCGCGCTGCTTGAGGCAATCCAGCCCGCAGCCTCCATACGCCCCAGTTCTCGGTAAATCTGCTGATGCGTGGCGTGCCAGAAAAATCCAATCGACTTGTCAAAGCGGCGCGCCAGGTCGTAACCAGAAGATGATTTTTCCAGCAGCGAGGTCAATAATGCATGTGACAGGGCCATTGCTCAAGTCTAATTGGGGATAACACTCTATGCAACTGGTTGCATAATTTTTTGCATTCCTCTAAACTGTGCAACGGGTTGCATAGTGACCCTGGCGGCGCATACCGAACATCCCGACAAATTTGCACACGACCGTTTCAAGGATCAGCCATGACCTATTACCCCCACTTGCTTGAGCCCCTGGATCTCGGCTTCACCACCCTGCCTAACCGCGTCATCATGGGCTCGATGCACGTCGGGCTGGAAGAGGTCAAAGACGGTTTTGCCCGCATGGCGACGTTTTACGCCGAGCGCGCCCGCGGCGGCGTGGGTCTGATCGTGACCGGTGGCATTGCACCCAACGACCGTGGCCGCCCCATGCCCGGTGGCGCGCGCCTGACCACGCCCGAAGAAGCGGCCAAACACAAGCCGGTTACCGACGCGGTACACCAGGCGGGCGGCAAGATCGCCATGCAGATCCTGCACTTCGGCCGCTACGCCTACCACCAGGACCTGGTGGCGCCCAGCAGCCTGCAAGCCCCCATCAACCCGATGAAACCCAGGGCGCTGGACAGCGACGAAGTGCACCAGACCATTGACGACTTTGTACGTTGTGCTGCGCTGGCGCAAAGCGCGGGCTACGACGGGGTTGAAATCATGGGCAGCGAGGGTTATCTGCTCAATGAATTCATTGCCGCGCGCACCAACCAGCGCGACGACGAATGGGGTGGCAGCTATGCCAATCGCATCAGGTTCCCGGTCGAGATCGTGCGCCGTACGCGCGAAAGAGTGGGCAAAAATTTCATCATCATCTACCGCCTCTCGATGCTCGACCTGGTCGACGGCGGCTCCACGCTGGGTGAAGTGATCGAACTCGCGCAGGCCATCGAGGCGGCGGGCGCCAGCATCATCAACACCGGCATCGGCTGGCATGAGGCGCGTATCCCTACCATTGCCACCAAGGTACCGCGCGCCGCCTGGGCCTGGGTGACGCAGCAGCTCAAGGGCAAGGTGGGTATTCCGTTGGTGGCCACCAACCGAATCAATACGCCCGAAGTGGCAGAGCAGCTGCTGGCCGACGGTTTTTGCGACCTGATCTCGATGGCGCGGCCGTTTCTGGCCGACCCGCTCTTCATGCAAAAGGCGGCAGCTGGCAAGGCCGACGAGATCAACACCTGCATTGGTTGCAACCAGGCCTGCCTGGACCACACTTTCGCCGGCAAGGTCACCAGTTGCCTGGTGAACCCGCGTGCCTGCCACGAGACCCTCATCAATATGACGCCCGCTGCCACGCGTGAACGCATTGCCGTGGTGGGGGCCGGCCCGGCCGGTTTGAGCTTTGCCACCGCCGCGGCCCAATGCGGCTTTGAGGTGACTCTGTTTGACGCGGCGGACGAGATTGGCGGCCAGTTCAATATTGCCAAACAGGTGCCGGGCAAGGAAGAGTTTTTTGAGACGCTGCGCTACTTCGGCAAGCAAATCGCACTGACCGGGGTCAAACTGCAACTCAGCACCCGCGTCAGTGCCCAGGAGCTCTTGGACGGCGGTTTTAAGCAGGTGGTGCTGGCCACCGGCGTGATCCCGCGCACACCGCCCATTGAGGGCATCAAGCATCCCAAGGTACTTGGCTACCTGGACGTGCTGCGTGACAGACACCCGGTGGGCAAAACGGTGGCGCTGATTGGCGCTGGCGGCATTGGCTTCGACACTGCCGAGTTTTTGTTGCATGAGGGCACCAGCCCGAGCCTCGATGCGGCCAAATTTTTTGCCGAATGGGGTGTGGACACCCGCTACCGCACGCGCGGTGGCCTGGCGCCAGCGCATATCGAGGCGAGTCCGCGCAAGGTTTATCTGTTGCAGCGCAAAACCAGCAAGGTCGGCGATGGCCTGGGCAAGACCACCGGCTGGATCCACCGGACCTCGCTGAAGAATCGCCATGTCGAGATGATGGCAGGCGTCACTTACCGCAAGATTGACGACACCGGCCTGCACATCACCGTGGGCGAACGCGACATCACGTTGCCGGTGGACAACGTCGTCATTTGCGCCGGTCAGGAGCCGCAGCGCGAACTACAAGCCCAGTTGCTGGCTGGTGGCGTGCCAGTGCACCTGATCGGCGGCGCCGACAAAGCCGAAGAGCTTGATGCCAAACGCGCCATCAAGCAAGGCCTGGAACTGGCGGTGGCGCTGGCGGCTGCGTCTAAAACAGCAGATGCGCCAGCCATGGCCAACCCCATCACACCCGACGCAGGTAACACGGCAGCAAGCAGCACGTCGCCCTACGGGACCTTGCGTGTCAGTTTGCAGGACCACATCGTCACCATTCGTCTGAACCGCCCGGACAAGGCCAACGCGATGAATCTGGCCATGTGGCACGAAATTCGCCAGGCTTTCAAGTGGGTCGATGCCACCCCGGATGCGCGCGTCGCCATTTTGGAGGGCGAAGGCAAACTTTTTACCTCGGGCATCGACCTGCAGATGATGATGGGCATGGGCGACCAGATCCAGAACGACTGCGAAGCGCGCACCCGCGAAAACCTGCGCCAGGTCATTCTCGACCTGCAAGACACCCTGACCAGTCTGGAGCGCTGCCGCAAACCGGTGCTGGCCGCCATTCATGGCGCCTGTATCGGGGGCGGCATGGACTTGATCGCCTGCGCCGACATGCGTTATTGTTCGGCAGACGCGATTTTCAGTATCAAGGAAATCGACATTGGCATGACCGCCGATGTGGGCACGCTCCAGCGTTTACCGAAGCTGATTGGTGAAGGTATGGCACGTGAACTGGCCTACACCGCGCGCAAGTTTGGCGCTGATGAAGCGTTGCACATGCGTCTGGTCAACCGCGTTTTTGAGTCACGCGAGGCCTTGCAAGAGGGAGTGCGGGAGATCGCCGCCACGATCGCCGCCAAGTCGCCCTTGTCGGTGCGTGGCGTGAAAGAAATGATCACTTACGCCCGTGACCACTCGGTCGCAGATGGCCTCAACTACGTGGCCACCTGGAACGCCGCCATGTTGCTGAGCAACGATCTGCAGGAAGCCATGATGGCCAACATGGGCAAACGCCCACCGGAATTCAAGAATTAAAAGGAGGGGTCCTAAATCAGGTTGTCATCGCTGTTCAAAGCGGTATCGAGTCGATGTAACAGATGCTTGAGCTTGGCTGCGTCGTCGGTTTGCAACAGGCCGGTCGATAGCGAGTCTGGCGTGGACGCGGCGGCTTGCTCGGGTGTGTCGAAGGCCAGGTTGAGTGCTGCCAGCACGGCGATCCGGTCACGTGAGCGAACCTTGCCGGCCTCCCGGATTTTGCACATGGCATCGTCGACGCGGGCCACCACATTCAACAGACGGGCTTCACCGCCTTCAGGGCAACCCAGCATGTAGCTTTGTCCCATGATGTTGACTTCAAGCTGCTTCATAGAGGACCTCGGGGCGTGTTGACAGGTCCTGGCGGGGCTGGATTGGCCTCGGGCAAACGTGCCAACAATACATCCACACGTGCCCGTGCCGCGCTCAGGCGCGACTTGAGCGAGTCGCGCTCCTGGGCCAGTGACGCGATTTCCTGGTAGAGCAGGGCGTTGGTCCGCTTGAGCTCTTCGTAACGCAGCAACAAGCGATCCACCCGTTCGGTAATTTGATCGATGGGGGTCAGTTCTGACATAGATCGCGCATTGTAGGGTTTCGACAGACGTTCTTTTGGGCTTGGCGCTGCTTTGATGACTGGTCCGTTATTATTTTAATAACCAATTGGTCACTAAAGCAACGACTTCACTTGCCAGTCGCAAAGGGTGGCTTGTTCTTGGCCTGCACCCATGGGCAGACCCATTCGCGCCGTCAAGGTGAATAGCATGAACATGCAGGCTTACGCACTCAATAACTGTCTTGTTGTGAGAGCAGTCATTTATGAGGCTTGTGCGGGTTAAAATCTTGAGTTGACCTATTCAGGGGGTGGTTGTAACGACTGCCCCGTTCAGTTTGCGCGGGTGGCGAAATTGGTAGACGCACCAGGTTTAGGTCCTGACGCTGGCAACAGTGTGCGGGTTCGAGTCCCGCCCCGCGCACCACGAAGAGAATTTGCTTGACAGGGCGTTGCTGTATGCAGCTGTGCGCTGTCTTTTATTTTGTGTAATTTGGAGTAACACCATGGCAGTCGTTGTTGAAACCCTTGAAAAATTAGAGCGCAAAATGCTTTTGAGCATGCCTGTTGCATCGATTCAATCTGAAGTGACGGCGCGTCTGAAAAAGCTGGCGCGGACTGTGAAAATGGACGGTTTTCGTCCCGGCAAAGTGCCGATGAACGTGGTGGCACAGCGTTATGGCTATAACGTGCAGTATGAAGTCATGAACGACAAGGTGGGTGAAGCCTTTGCCAATGCCGCCAATGAAGCCAAGCTGCGCGTGGCTGGTCAGCCCAAAATCAACGAAAAAGAGGGTGCTCCTGAAGGTGAGTTGACCTTTGAGGCCGTGTTCGAGGTCTATCCGGAAGTCAAGATCGGTGACTTGTCGACGGCGGAGGTCGAAAAAGTGACGACCGAAGTGTCCGATGCGGCTATCGACAAGACAGTTGATATTTTGCGCAAGCAGCGTCGCACTTTCTCGCAGCGTCCGCAAGATGCGGTCGCCCAGGATGGTGACCGTCTCACGGTGGATTTTGAAGGCAAGATTGATGGCGAGCCTTTTGATGGCGGCAAAGCTGAAGACTTCCAGTTTATTTTGGGCGATGGTCAGATGCTCAAGGAGTTTGAAGAAGCATCACGCGGTATGAAAACCGGGGAAAGCAAAACTTTCCCGCTGGCTTTTCCGGCCGATTACCATGGCAAGGACGTGGCCGGTAAAACCGCCGACTTTATGGTGACCGTCAAGAAGATTGAGGCAGCGCACCTTCCTGATGTCAATGAGGCGCTGGCCAAGTCCCTCGGCATTGAAGATGCTTCCGTTGACGGTCTGCGTGCCGACATCAAGAAAAACCTGGACCGTGAAGTCAAATTCCGCCTGCTGGCGCGCAACAAGAACGCCGTGATGGACGCGCTGGTGGCCAAAGCAGAACTGGATTTGCCCAACGCCAGCGTGCAGGCCGAAATGCAGCGTCTGCTCGAAGGTGCGCGTGCCGACCTGAAGCAGCGCGGCATCAAGGATGCCGACAAGGTCAGCATTCCTGAAGACGTGTTCCGCCCTCAGGCTGAACGCCGTGTGCGTTTGGGTCTGGTAGTGGCCGAATTGGTGCGCGCCAACAATTTGCAGGCCACCATGGACCAACTCAAGGCCCACATCCAGGAGTTGGCTGCCAGCTACGAAAAACCAGCTGAAGTGGAGCGCTGGTATTTCAGCGACAACAACCGCCTGGCCGAGGTGGAAGCGATTGTTCTGGAAAACAACGTGACGGATTTTGTGTTGTCAAAAGCCAAGGTCAGCGAGAAAGCGGTCAGCTTTGACGAGTTGATGGCGCAAAACTGAGCCGCTTGACGGTTGAATGGGCTGCATGGGGCTTGCGTCGGGCTTTAAGTCCGGCATGCAGGCCCCATTTGCTTTGAGGCTATGTTTTTTAGCTACAGTAGCGTCAAATTATTGGAGTCATGATGAAGTTTGAAATGAGTGCAATGGATACACAGGGTCTGGGCATGGTGCCCATGGTGATTGAGCAGTCTGGCCGTGGCGAGCGGTCTTACGACATCTACTCCCGTTTGCTTAAGGAGCGTGTGATTTTTCTGGTAGGACCGGTGAATGACTATGTGGCGAATCTGGTGGTGGCGCAGTTGCTGTTTCTGGAAAGCGAAAACCCTGACAAGGACATTTCTTTCTACATCAATTCCCCGGGCGGTTCGGTCAGCGCGGGCATGGCCATTTATGACACCATGAATTTCATCAAACCCGAGGTCTCGACCCTGTGTACCGGCATGGCTGCCAGCATGGGCGCATTTTTGCTGGCCGCAGGTGCCAAGGGCAAGCGCTTTTCCTTGCCCAACTCCAAGATCATGATTCACCAGCCCTCGGGTGGCAGCCAGGGTCAGGCCACCGAGATCGAGATTCAGGCGCGCGAGATTCTGAAGACGCGTGAGCAACTGAATAAAATTTTGGCCGAACGTACCGGCCAACCCCTGGAGCGTATTGAGCGCGACACCGAACGTGATTACTACATGACGGCCCAGGAAACCAAAGAATATGGTCTGATTGACCAGGTCATTTCTAAAAGGGCATAAAGTCATGGCCAAAGGCGCCTCCTCTGGAGAAAAAACCCTGTACTGCTCGTTTTGCGGCAAGAGTCAGCACGAAGTCAAAAAGCTGATTGCCGGTCCGTCGGTCTTTGTTTGCGACGAATGCATTGAGCTGTGCAATGAAATCATTCGTGACGAATTGCCAGCGACGACCGAGACGCCTGAAAAATCCAGTTTGCCGACACCGGCAGAAATCAAGGCCAACCTCGACAACTATGTAATCGGCCAGGAAGCCGCCAAACGCATCCTGGCGGTGGCGGTTTATAACCATTACAAGCGGCTGCGGCATCAGGAAAAATCGACCAAGGACGATGTCGAATTGTCCAAAAGCAATATTCTGCTGATTGGTCCGACTGGTTCCGGCAAAACCCTGTTGGCCCAAACACTGGCACGTATGCTGGACGTCCCCTTTGTGATGGCAGACGCCACCACGCTCACCGAGGCGGGTTATGTGGGCGAGGACGTCGAGAACATTGTGCTCAAACTGCTGCAAAGCTGCAATTACGATGTCGAGCGGGCGCAACGCGGCATTGTTTATATTGATGAGATCGACAAGATTTCACGCAAATCCGACAATCCGTCCATCACCCGCGATGTTTCCGGTGAAGGGGTGCAGCAAGCGCTGCTGAAGTTGATTGAAGGCACCATGGCCAGCGTGCCGCCGCAAGGTGGGCGCAAGCACCCCAACCAGGATTTCGTGCAAGTCAATACCACCAATATCCTGTTCATTTGTGGTGGTGCTTTCTCAGGTCTTGAGAAAGTCATCGATAATCGTACGGAGTCATCAGGCATTGGTTTTGGGGCGGCCGTCAAAAGCAAGCAAAACCGCAACCTGACCGAGGTTTTCAAAGATGTGGAACCTGAGGATCTGATCAAATTTGGTCTGATTCCCGAACTGGTCGGTCGCATGCCCGTGGTGGCTACTTTGGGCGAACTCAGCGAAGACACGCTGGTGCAAATCCTGACCGAGCCAAAAAATGCGCTGGTCAAACAATACAGCAAACTACTCGCCATGGAAGGCGTTGAGCTGGAGATCCGCCCGAACGCACTGAAAGCCATCGCCAAAAAGGCGCTGGCCCGAAAAACCGGTGCCCGCGGTTTGCGTTCCATCCTTGAATTGGCGTTGATTGACACCATGTTCGATCTGCCCAATTTGTCCAATGTTGAAAAAGTTGTTCTGGACGAGTCAACCATCGAGGAAAACAAAGCACCTTTGCTGGTTTACCGTGAACTCGCCAAAACAGCTTGATTGAATCGATCATGGGCTTAGGGTGAGCAGACGCAGTCTGCCTGCCGTTCCATTTAACGTCACCTTGGTAACAGAAGGATTTTTATGTCTGGCCACCCATCCTTGCCCGCGATCCCTGTGGATCTTCCCTTGTTGCCTTTGCGTGATGTGGTTGTATTTCCGCACATGGTGATTCCCCTGTTCGTGGGGCGCCCCAAGAGCATCAAGGCACTGGAAGCCGCCATGGGCGCGGAGCGTCGCATCATGCTGGTGGCGCAAAAAGCGGCAGCCAAAGACGATCCGGTGGTTTCGGACATGTTTGACATGGGTTGCATCTCCACCATTTTGCAAATGCTCAAATTGCCTGACGGCACGGTCAAGGTTTTGGTGGAAGGGCAGCAGCGTGCCGTTGTCAATCACATCGAAGACGGTGAAATGCATTTCACCGCCTCGGTGACCCCGGTTGAATTACCCGCCGAACCAGAGACTCAGACCAAAGCGCAGATCAGCGAAATTGAAGCCTTGCGCCGGGCCGTGATGCAGCAGTTTGACCAGTATGTCAAACTCAACAAAAAAATTCCGCCGGAAATCCTGACCTCGATCTCCAGCATTGATGATCCGGGTCGCCTGGCCGATACCATTGCCGCGCATTTGCCGCTCAAGCTGGAAAGCAAGCAGGCGGTGCTCGACCTGGCCAGCGTGCGCGATCGCCTGGAAAACTTGTTTGCCCAAATTGACCGTGAGGTCGACATCCTGAATGTCGATAAAAAAATTCGTGGCCGTGTGAAACGGCAAATGGAAAAAAACCAGCGCGACTTTTATTTGAACGAGCAGGTCAAGGCCATTCAAAAAGAGCTGGGCGAAGGCGAAGACGGGGCGGACATCGACGAGATCGAGAAAAAGATCAAGAGCGCCAAGATGCCCAAGGAGGCCTTGAAAAAAGCCGACGGCGAACTCAAAAAACTCAAACTGATGTCACCCATGTCAGCCGAAGCCACGGTGATACGCAATTACATTGACGTGCTCACCGGTCTGCCTTGGGCGGGCAAGACCAAGATCAAACACAATCTGGCCAATGCAGAAAAGGTGCTCAATGAAGACCATTACGGTCTGGACAAGGTGAAAGACCGAATCCTGGAATACCTTGCCGTGCAGCAACGCGTGGACAAGGTCAAGGCGCCCATTCTGTGTCTGGTCGGGCCACCGGGCGTAGGTAAAACCTCGCTGGGTCAATCGATCGCCAAGGCCACGGGTCGCAAGTATGTGCGCATGGCATTGGGGGGCATGCGCGACGAGGCCGAGATTCGTGGCCACCGCCGGACTTACATTGGCGCCATGCCGGGCAAGGTTTTGCAAAGCCTGAGCAAGGTCGGCACCCGCAATCCCTTGTTCTTGCTGGACGAAATTGACAAGCTGGGGACTGATTTCAGGGGAGATCCATCAAGCGCTTTGCTGGAGGTGCTCGATCCGGAGCAAAACCACAAGTTTGCCGATCATTATGTCGAGGTCGATTTTGACCTCAGCGACGTCATGTTTGTGGCCACTTCCAATTCCATGAACATACCGCCGGCGCTGCTGGATCGGATGGAAGTGATTCGTTTGTCGGGTTACACCGAGGACGAAAAAACCAATATTGCGCTGCGCTACCTTTTGCCGAAACAACTAGGCAACAACGGTGTCAAGGAAACCGAACTCCAGGTGACCGAAGACGCTGTGCGCGACATCGTGCGCTACTACACCCGTGAGGCGGGCGTACGCTCGCTGGAGCGGGAAATTTCCAAAATTTGCCGCAAAGTGGTCAAGGGCCTGCAGCTCAAGCAAATGACAGCGCAGGTGGTGGTGTCTGCGGCTAATTTGAGCGAGTTTTTGGGGGTGCGCAAATTTGACTACGGACGCGCTGAAAAAATGAACCAGGTCGGTCAGGTGGTCGGTCTGGCATGGACCGAGGTGGGTGGTGATTTGCTCACCATCGAAGCGGCCATGGTCCCAGGCAAAGGCGTCATTACCCGGACCGGTTCTTTGGGTGATGTGATGAAGGAATCGGTGGAAGCTGCCCGTACCGTGGTACGCAGCCGTTCGCGCCGGTTGGGCATCAAGGATGAATTTTTCGAGAAAAAAGACATCCACATCCATGTGCCCGATGGCGCGACACCCAAAGACGGCCCCAGTGCCGGAGCCGCCATGACCACCGCTTTTGTTTCGGCCATGACTGGTATCCCGGTGCGCTGTGGTGTCGCCATGACCGGTGAAATCACGCTGCGCGGCGAGGTGACGGCCATTGGTGGCCTCAAGGAAAAATTACTGGCCGCACTGCGCGGTGGCATCAAGACGGTTCTGATTCCGGAAGACAATTCCAAAGACTTGCAGGAAATCCCTGAAAACGTGAAGAACGGGCTCGAAATTGTGCCGGTGCGCTGGATCGACAAGGTGCTTGAAATTGCGCTGGAGCGCATGCCAACCGCTTTATCCGAAGACACGCACGTTGCCACGGACTCGACAGAAATTCCTTTGGTAGCACCAGTATCAACAGAGGCCGTAAAACATTGAGAAAATTGGTTTCTCTAGAGGTATAAAGCCATAAATTGCTTTATAATTTGAGGCTTGCAACGCGGGAATAGCTCAGTTGGTAGAGCGCAACCTTGCCAAGGTTGAGGTCGAGAGTTCGAGACTCTTTTCCCGCTCCAGGTTTTTACTTGGTGTTGACGAAAGTTGGCACCATGCGCGGGAATAGCTCAGTTGGTAGAGCGCAACCTTGCCAAGGTTGAGGTCGAGAGTTCGAGACTCTTTTCCCGCTCCAGTTTTGAAAAAGGGAAGCACTGCTTCCCTTTTTTGCAAAGACAACGGCGCGATAGCAAATCGGTTATGCAACGGATTGCAAATCCGTGGAGGGCGGTTCGACTCCGCCTCGCGCCTCCATATATTTTGTTTCAGACCAAGCCTCGTAATTCTTATTCACGGGGCTTTTTTGTTTGACAATAGCACCGTGCCCGAGTGGTGGAATGGTTTACACAGCAGACTTAAAATCTGTCCCCCGTTAGGGGTTGCCGGTTCGAGTCCGGCCTCGGGCACCATCGTTAATTTAAGTCACCATCAGCCAGTAGCTCATCCGGATAGAGCACGAACCTTCTAAGTTCGGGGTAGGGGGTTCGAGTCCCTCCTGGCTGGCCAAAAAAAAAGCAGGCCTGTCAGCCTGCTTTTTTGTCTCCTGAAACTGACCAAGTCAGTTGGCTTGCCTCAGGACTCCACCACCGCCACCGCCGTCTGGCTGACCCCACAGTCCACATAAGAGATTTGTCCGGTCATGCCGGAGGCCAGGTCGCTGAGCAAAAAGGCCGCAACGTTGCCGACTTCATCAATCGTGACGTTGCGTTTCAGCGGCGATGCTGCTGCCGAAATACCCAATAACCTGCCAAAATCCTTGATGCCGCTGGCCGCCAGTGTTTTTACGGCTCCTGCGCTCAGGCCGTTGACACGAATGCCTTTGGCGCCCACGGCATCCGCAAGATAACGTACCGACGATTCCAGCGAGGCCTTGGCCAGGCCCATGGTGTTGTAGCTGGGCACCACGCGCACGCCGCCCAGATAGGTCAGTGTCAGCAGTGAAGCGGTGTTGGTCAGATAAGGCAGGGCGGCCTTGGCCATGGCCGGAAAGCTGTAGGCGCTGATGTCGTGCGCAATGCGAAAGTTTTCGCGCGTCAGGCCGTCCAGAAAGTTGCCGGCAATGGCCTCGCGCGGGGCAAAACCAATGCTGTGCACAAAGCCGTCAAAGGTGGGCCAATGCTGGGACAAGTCTTTGAACAAATTGTCGATTTGCGCGTCATCAGCCACATCACATTCAAAAATCAAGGAGGAGTCGAAATCGGCGGCAAATTCGGTGATGCGATCCTTGAAGCGTTCGCCCACATAGCTGAAGGCCAGCTCGGCACCTTGCGCGTGGCATGCCTTGGCAATGCCGTAGGCAATGGAGCGATTGGACAACACGCCGGTGATCAGAAATTTTTTGCCTGTCAGAAATCCCATAGTAGCCTCTGCTTTTAAATTTGTTCGTTGATTAAATACCACTTGCCAGTTGGGGTCGGTGCAGCAGATTCAATGCTGAATTTTGATGCCCGGCAGCCAGCAAGAAGTGAAACAATTGATGCAGAATTGTCGCATGCGTCGTTTGTTTTTTTTGATTTGTCTGAGTTGGGTGTCTCCTTTGTGGGCGGCGCATGGTTACGCTCTCTGGGGCGACCTCAAATATTCGGCCAATTTCGCTCATTTTGACTATGTCAACCCGGTCGCACCCAAGGGTGGTGAGCTGCGCCTGGTGAGCAACCTGCGGGTCTCGACTTTTGACAAATACAACCCGTTCACGATCAAAGGTTCAGCCCCGGCGTATTTGTCTGACCTCATGTTTGACACCTTGCTGACCGGTTCCCTGGATGAGACGGGTTCGGGTTACGGTTTGCTGGCGCAGGACGTGGTGGTGGCTGCCGACGGTATGAGTGTCACCTTCAAGTTACGGCCAGAGGCACGTTTTCACAACGGTGATGCGGTGCTGGCTGAAGATGTCAAGTACAGCTTTGATGCCTTGATGGGGCCATTTACCTCGCCGGCCTACAAGACCATGCTCTTTGACGTGGCTGGGCTGGATGTGCTGGACGCGCGTACGGTGCGTTACCGCTTCAAAAAACCCAACCGCGAGCTGCCGCTGACAGTGGGTAGTTTGCCCGTGTTCAGCCGGGCCTGGGGTGCCGCGGGGGGACGGGCCAAACCCTTTGACCAGATCGTCACCGATGTGCCGATTGGTAGCGGGCCCTACAAGATCGGTCCGGTGCGTTTTGGCAAAGACATTACCTATGTCCGTGACGTCAATTACTGGGCCAGAGATCTGAACGTGCGCCGTGGCACCGCCAACTTTGACCGCATCACGGTCAAGATTTACAAGGATGGCACAGCGCGCCTGGAGGCTCTGAAAGCGGGCGAATTTGACCTGATGCGCTTCTTTTCGGCGGGTGACTGGGCGCGCCGCGTCAACGGCAAACGTTTTGATTCGGGTGAATTGGTCAAGCGCGAATACCAGCATCGCCTGCCCACCGGTTTTCAGAGCTATGTGCTCAATACCCGACGTGAATTGTTCAAGGATGTGCGGGTGCGCCAGGCACTGGGTCTGGCACTGGACTACGAGTGGATGAACCGGCAGATGTTTTACAACGCTTACCAGCGCGTCAACGGTTTGTTTGGCAATACCGACTGTCAGGCCACGGGCTTGCCCTCGCCACAAGAGTTGGCTTTGCTGACGCCATGGCGCAGTATGGTCCCTGCCGAGGTATTTGGTCCCATGTCACAGCCGCCGCGTACCGATCCGCCGTCGTCTTTGCGAGCCAATTTGCGCCAGGCGCAAGCCTTGCTGAATGCCGCAGGCTGGCAGGTGCAGGACGGCAAGTTGCGCAATGCGGCGGGACAGGCGTTCGAGATCGAGTACCTCGACAGCAACGAGGGTAGCGCGCGGGTGGTCACGCCCTGGGCGCGCAACCTGGAAAAACTGGGTATCACCCTGAATTTTCGCCCGGTGGACTTTGCCCTGTACCAGCAGCGCCTGCAAAAGTTTGAATTTGATATTACTTCATTGGCCTATGGTGGTACCCATAACCCGGGTCAGGAATACGCTGACCTGTTTGGTTCCGAAGCCGCTGACCAGGAAGATTCCGGCAACATGTCGGGCATGAAAAATCCTGCCGTCGATGCCTTGATCAGTGCCATGACCCGGGCCACCTCCAAAACCGAACTGGTGCCCGCCTGCCGCGCGCTCGAACGCGTGATTGCCCACAGTCATGTGCTGATTCCACAGTGGTCAGCGCCCACGCATCGCATTGTTTTCAACAGTTGGAAACTCGATCAACCCGCCGCCATGCCGCCCTATTCCCAGGGCGAGGGCTGGGCCATCGACACCTGGTGGGCCAGACCCGTCAGCCAATAGACCATGCTGAGCTACATCCTCAAACGCCTGTTGTTGATGATCCCGACCCTGTTCGGGGTGCTGTTGCTGACCTTTGTCGTGATCCAGTTCGTGCCGGGAGGGCCAGTTGAGCAGTATCTGGCCGAGGCCAAGGCCGGCACGGCCAAGGGCGCGGCGGCCGAAAGCGGCGGCTTGAGCTACCGCGGCGCGCAGGGTGTGGACCCGAAGCGCATTGAGCAGATCAAGGCGCTCTACGGTTTTGACAAACCGGCGCATGAGCGGTTTTTTCAGATGCTGGGCCAGTTTGCGCGTTTTGATCTGGGCAGGAGTTTTTTCCAGAACAAAAGCGTCTCGGATCTCATCTGGGAAAAGTTGCCGGTGTCTATCAGCCTGGGTTTGTGGACGTTTTTTATCAGCTACTTGATTGCCGTGCCGCTGGGCGTGGCCAAGGCGGTCCGTGCCGGCTCACGCTTTGACTTCGTCACCACCTTGCTGGTGCTGCTGGGCTACGCCATTCCGGGTTTTGTGCTGGGTGTGGCGCTGCTGGTGATTTTTGGTGGCCAGTTGCAGTGGTTCCCGCTGCGTGGTCTGACCAGCAGCAACTGGGATGAGCTGAGTTGGGGCGCACGTGTGGTCGATTACCTGTGGCATATTGCGATGCCGGTCACGGCCATGGTGCTGGGCAGTTTTGCCGTGACGACCATGCTGACCAAAAACGCCTTTCTGGAAGAAATCCGCAAACAATACGTGGTCACGGCCCGGGCCAAGGGTCTGGATGAGCGCCAGGTGCTGTGGAAACATGTGTTCCGCAATGCCCTGATTCCCATCATCACCGGTTTTCCGGCCGCGTTCATTGGCGCCTTCTTTACCGGCTCGCTGCTCATAGAAACACTGTTCTCCCTCGACGGCCTGGGCTTGCTGAGCTACGAGAGCGTGATCCGGCGTGACTACCCTGTGGTGCTGGGAACGCTGTATTTTTTTACCCTGATTGGCCTGGTGACCAAGCTGATTTCTGATTTGTCTTATGTCTGGGTGGACCCGCGTGTCAAGTTTGATTAATACCGCATCACCGAGCCTGAGTCCGGGGCGGCGCGCCTGGCTGCGTTTCAAGCGCAACCGCTTGGGTTACTGGAGCCTGGTGATCTTTTGCCTGCTGGTCGGCTTGAGCTTGATGGCTGAACTGATCAGCAACGACCGGCCCCTGCTGGTGCGCTATCAGGGGGAGACGTATTTCCCCATGGTCAGGGACTATTCAGAAAAAACCTTTGGCGGTGATTTCGATACCACCACCGATTACCTGGACCCTTTCATCCGCGAACGGCTCAGCCAGAACGGCAATTGGGCCCTGTTTGCGCCCAACCCCTATGGTCCCAAAACGCTCAACTACTTCGCCAAGGCCCCCAATCCGTCACCGCCCACCGCAGACAACTGGCTGGGCACCGATGACCGTGGTCGCGACCTGCTGGCGCAACTGATCTATGGCTTTCGGGTCAGTGTGCTGTTTGCGCTGGCGCTCACTTTCACGGGCACGCTGCTGGGCATTCTTACGGGGGCGATCCAGGGTTTTTTTGGCGGCAAGACCGACCTGGCGTTCCAGCGCTTCATTGAAATCTGGGGTGCCATGCCCGAGCTGTATCTACTGATTATTTTCAGCGCCGTGTTTGCGCCCAGCCTGGCGTTGTTGCTGATTTTGCTGAGCCTGTTTGGCTGGATGGGCTTGTCCGACTATGTGCGGGCCGAGTTTTTACGCAACCGGCAGCTCGATTACGTGCGCGCCGCGCGTTCGCTGGGGGTCAGCAACTGGCACATCATCCGGCGCCATCTGTTGCCTAACAGCATGACCCCTGTCGTGACGTTTTTGCCATTCCGCATGAGTGGCGCCATCCTGGCGCTGACATCGCTCGATTTTCTGGGTCTGGGCGTGCCACCCGGCACACCGTCGCTGGGCGAGTTGCTGTCGCAAGGCAAGAACAACATTGACGCCTGGTGGATCTCGTTGACGACTTTTGCCGTACTGGTGGTGACCTTGTTGCTGCTGACCTTTATGGGTGATGCCCTACGCGATGCGCTGGATCCGCGCAAGGCAGACCTGCCATGAGTGCTGGGACCTTGCTCGATGTGCGCGGTCTGTCGGTGTCATTTGCCGACAACGAGGTGGTGCACGGCATTGATTTTTCCATTGCCCCGGGTGAACGGGTGGCGCTGGTAGGGGAGTCCGGTTCGGGTAAGACCGTCTCTGCCTTAAGCCTGCTGCGCCTGGCCGCCAATGCCAGGCTCGGCGGTCAGGCCCATTTCAAGGGACAAGATTTGCTGGCCATGCCCGAGCACGAACTGCGTGCTGTGCGCGGCCGTGACATTGCCATGATCTTTCAGGAGCCGATGACGGCGCTCAACCCCCTGATGACGATAGGCGACCAGATTGCTGAAATGTTGGCGCTCAAGACGGATCTGACCAAAGACAGGTTGGCGCAAAAAGTTGTTGAATTGCTGGCTGAAACCGGCATCCCCGAGCCAGCGCGCCGCGCCAATGCCTTTCCGCACCAGCTCAGTGGCGGCCAGCGCCAGCGCGCCATGATCGCCATGGCATTGGCCTGCCAACCCCAGTTGCTGTTGGCCGACGAACCCACAACGGCGCTTGACGTGAGTCTGCGCGGGCAGATTCTGGACTTGCTGGTGCGTTTGCAGCAAAGCCATGGCATGGCGGTGCTACTGATCACCCACGACCTGAACCTGGTGCGGCGTTTTGCCGACCGCATCATCGTCATGGAAAACGGCCATGTGGTCGAACAAGGTGCGACCGCAGCGGTGTTTGCCAAGCCGCAGCATCCTTATACCCAGCGCCTGATTGCCAGCAAACCGGTGCGTGATGTGGTGGAACTGCAAAAACCATCACACCCCTTGATGCTCGCCAAGGGGCTACGGGTGGTCTATCCGACGCCACTGCCCGGAATGAAAGGCTGGTTCAGGCGCGGTGAATTTGTGGCGGTGCAGGGCGCGAGTTTTGAAATTCAGTCCGGGCAAACGCTGGGCATCATGGGTGAGTCGGGTTCTGGCAAATCCACCTTGGCACTTGCTGCCCTTGGCTTGTTGCCGTGTCAAGGGGAGTTGCAAATTGCGGGACAGGCCTGGAGCGCCAATGCAGCGCGCAACACGGCCTTGCGGCGGCAGGTGCAGGTGGTGTTCCAAGACCCGTTTTCGTCCTTGTCGCCCCGCATGACGGTGGAGGAAATTGTCGGGGAGGGCTTGAGCGTGCATGCCCCGGAACTCTCCAAGCAGCAGCGTCAGCAGCTCGTCATGATGGCCCTGCGTGATGTCGGGCTGGGAACGGTTGACGCGATGGCCATGGCGCAGACCCTGCAGCGTTATCCGCATGAATTTTCGGGTGGTCAGCGTCAAAGGCTGGCCATCGCGCGGGCCCTGATCATCCAACCTGACATGCTGGTTCTTGACGAACCCACCAGTGCGCTGGACGTGACGGTGCAAAAACAGGTGCTGCAGTTGCTGCAGAAGCTGCAACGTGAACGTGGTTTGAGTTATCTGCTGATCACCCACGACGTGGACGTGATCCGAGCCATGGCGCATGGTGTGCTGGTGATGAAGGACGGCGCTGTGGTGGAGTCGGGTCCGGTGCACCAGGTGCTGACGCAACCGCAGCATGACTACACCCGGATTCTGGTCAGTGCCGCCGGATAAATCCTTGAAAATCAAGGGCTTCCCCTTATATTTTCCGATATAATCCTGCCTTCACGACCAAACGGGCGAGTCACTTCCGCCCGTTTTTTTTGGTCGATCGTTTTTCATGAGTTGAGTAATTTGGGGTTTTGGTGGCGCTAAAAGACATTGTTGAGCAAACGGTAAGCGGCTTGGGCTATGACTTGGTAGAGATTGATCGCTCTACCGGTGGCTTGCTGCGTATTACCATTGACTTGCCTTGGTCTCCGCCGGCTGAAAGCGGCAAGGCTGAGTCTGTCGAGCAATTTGTCACAGTTGAAGATTGCGAAAAAGTGACCCGTCAGCTGCAGTATGCGCTGGAGGTGGACGAGGTGGATTACAAGCGTCTTGAGGTGTCGTCCCCGGGTATTGATCGCCCGCTGCGGCATGACCAGGACTTTGCCCGGTTTGTCGGTCATGTGATCGATGTCACGCTCAAGATGCCTTTGGGCAGTGCGGCGGCGGGGCAGGTCAGCCCGACCCGCAAGAAATTTCGGGGTGTGCTGGAGCGGGTTGAGTCGGCAGTTGGTGCGTTGGCGCCAACCGAACAGGCCTGGCAGATCGTCTGGCGTGATGAGCCGGTCACCAAGCCGGGTCAAAGGATTAGCAAGAAAAGGCCGCCTGCACCGATGCAGGCGCTTGGTTTTGTGTTGAGCGAGTTGAAAGAGGCGCGCTTGGCACCCATTGTGAGTTTCAAGGGCCGTGCGCAAGCGCATGACCCCGAGCCGCAACCGTCAGATTTGAATTGAAACAGGAGAGACATGGCATGAATCGCGAAATGTTAATGTTGGTTGACGCCATCTCACGCGAGAAAAATGTTGAGCGTGATGTTGTTTTTGGGGCTGTGGAAGCCGCTTTGGCGCAAGCCACCAAGAAACTTTACTCGGGTGAAGTGGACATCCGCGTCGCGCTTGACCGTGATACCGGGAATTACGAAACTTTCCGTCGCTGGCATGTGGTGCCCGATGAAGCGGGCCTGCAGTTGCCAGACCAGGAAATTTTGTTGTTTGAAGCCAAAGAGCAAATTCCTGACATCGAGGTGGATGAGTACATCGAGGAAACCATCGAGTCCTTGCCGATTGGTCGCATTGGCGCCATGGCGGCCAAGCAGGTCATCCTGCAAAAAATTCGCGATGCCGAGCGTGAAATGCTGCTCAACGACTTCATGTCGCGTGGCGACAAGATCTTTGTTGGCACTGTCAAGCGCATGGACAAGGGTGACCTGATTGTGGAGTCGGGCCGCGTTGAAGGCCGCCTGCGTCGCGGTGAGATGATCCCCAAAGAGAACTTCCGCACCGGTGACCGCGTGCGGGCCATGATCATGGAAGTCGACCTGACCTTGCGCGGTGCCCCCATCGTGCTGTCACGCTCGGCGCCCGAGTTCATGAAGGAGCTGTTTCGCAACGAAGTTCCCGAAATCGAACAGGGACTGCTTGAGATCAAATCCTGTGCCCGTGACGCCGGTTCGCGTGCCAAGATCGCGGTGCTGTCGCACGACAAGCGGATTGACCCGATTGGCACCTGTGTCGGTGTGCGTGGCACGCGTGTCAACGCCGTCACGACCGAGCTGGCCGGTGAGCGGGTGGACATTGTGCTGTGGAGCGAAGACCCGGCGCAGTTCGTGATTGGCGCCCTGGCGCCCGCCAATGTCAGCAGCATTGTGGTGGACGAAGAGCGTCACGCCATGGATGTGGTGGTGGACGAAGAAAACCTGGCGATTGCCATTGGTCGCGGTGGCCAGAATGTGCGCCTGGCGGCAGAACTCACAGGCTGGAAGATCAATATTCTGGATGCCGCCGAGTCCGCAGAGAAGCAGGCCAGCGAAGTGGATGCCAGCCGCCATTTGTTCATGGAAAAACTCGATGTCGACGAAGAGATTGCCGACCTGCTGATTGCCGAGGGCTTTACCAGCCTGGAGCAGGTGGCTTATGTGCCGCTTGAAGAAATGCTCGAAATCGAGAGCTTTGACGAAGACACCGTGAGCGAATTGCGCACCCGGGCCAAAGACGCCTTGTTGACGATGGAGATCGCCATTGAGGAAAATGTGGGCGGCGTGGCCTTGGAACTGCGTGATCTGGAAGGCATGACTGCCGAGTTGATCAGCAAGCTGGCCGACAACGGCATCCATGTGCTCGATGACCTGGCCGACCTGGCGGTGGATGAACTCACCGACATCACCGGTCAATCTGCTGACGAGGCCACGGCCTTGATCATGAAGGCCCGTGAACATTGGTTCGCCAATGACGCATCTTCAAAAGAGTGAAAAATGATGAATTTACAGTTGAAGTAAAGACGTTAATTGCCTGCGGGCACCAAGTCTGA
>NZ_JAMPYG010000032.1 GCF_023700745.1 Rhodoferax sp.
ATTGCCGACTTCAAAAAGTCGTTTGCTTGAGGTCACCTCGTAACAGACAAGGAGACTGATATGGCAACTGGCAAGGAAATACGCGGCAAGATCAAAAACTTCGAAAGCACGAAGAAGATCACCAAAGCCATGGAGATGATTTCCGTCTCCAAAATGCGTAAAGCTCAGGAGCGCATGCGTGCGGCCCGGCCTTATTCCGAGAAAGTGCGCAACATCGCGGCGCACATGGGGCAGTCCAGCCCGGAGTATGTGCACGCGTTCATGAAGCGCAACGATGCCAAGGTGGTGGGCATGATTGTGGTCACCACCGACAAGGGTTTGTGCGGCGGTCTCAACACCAACGTGTTGCGCAGCGTGACCAACAAGTTGCGTGAGGTGCAAAACGACGGCCTGACCACGCACGCGGTCGCGATTGGCAACAAGGGTCTGGGTTTCCTGAACCGCATTGGCGCCAAGGTGGTGGCCCACGTGACTCAGTTGGGTGACCGTCCGCACCTGGACCGCCTGATTGGTCCGGTCAAGGTCTTGCTCGATGCCTACGCCAACGGCGAAGTCAGCGCGGTTTACCTGTCCTACACGCGCTTCATCAACACCATGAAGCAGGAAGTGGTGATGGAGCAACTGCTGCCACTGTCAGCGGTGCAGATGCAGGCTGAAGCCCGTGCCAGCGAAACTGCCTCCGGCCAGAAACATGGTTGGGACTACATCTACGAGCCCGATGCGCAGACCGTGATCGACGAACTGCTGGTGCGTTATGTGGAGGCACTGGTGTTCCAGGCGGTGGCCGAAAACATGGCTTCCGAGCACGCCGCCCGCATGGTTGCCATGAAGGCGGCCACCGACAACGCCGGCAACGTGATTGGCGAGCTCAAGCTGGTCTACAACAAGACCCGCCAGGCTGCGATTACCAAAGAGTTGTCAGAAATCGTCTCCGGTGCAGCCGCCATCAGCGGATAAGCCTCAGTTAGCAGCAAGATTCAAATTTATTGGAGCAAAACCAAATGGCTCAGGAAAACACAAATACGAACGCAGGCGTTCAAGGCAAGATTGTTCAGTGCATTGGCGCTGTGGTTGACGTGGAGTTTCCACGCGAACAGATGCCGCGCATTTACGACGCACTCAAGCTCGAAGGTTCCAACCTCACGCTCGAAGTCCAGCAACAACTCGGCGACGGCATTGTCCGTACCATTGCGCTGGGTTCCAGTGACGGCTTGCGCCGTGGCCTGATGGTGTCCAACACCGGCAACTCCATTACCGTTCCGGTCGGCACTGCCACACTGGGCCGGATCATGGACGTGCTCGGCGCGCCCATTGACGAGCGCGGTCCGGTGGCTTCCACCCAGATGGCGTCGATCCACCGCAAGGCCCCCACTTACGACGAACTCAGCCCGTCGCAGGAATTGCTGGAAACCGGCATCAAGGTGATTGACCTGGTGTGCCCGTTCGCCAAGGGCGGTAAGGTCGGTCTGTTCGGCGGTGCCGGTGTCGGCAAGACCGTGAACATGATGGAACTCATCAACAACATCGCCAAGGCGCACAGCGGCTTGTCGGTGTTTGCCGGTGTGGGTGAGCGTACCCGTGAAGGCAATGACTTCTACCACGAGATGGCTGACTCCGGTGTGGTGAACCTTGAGAAGCTCGAAGAATCCAAGGTGTCCATGGTCTACGGCCAAATGAACGAGCCCCCGGGCAACCGTCTGCGCGTGGCCCTGACCGGCCTGACCATTGCCGAGTCCTTCCGTGACGAAGGCAAGGACGTGCTGTTCTTCGTGGACAACATCTACCGTTTCACGCTGGCCGGTACTGAAGTGTCCGCTTTGCTGGGCCGTATGCCTTCTGCTGTGGGTTACCAGCCCACGCTGGCCGAAGAAATGGGCCGCCTGCAAGAACGTATCACCTCCACCAAGGTCGGTTCCATCACCTCGATTCAGGCCGTGTACGTGCCCGCCGACGACTTGACCGACCCGTCACCTGCCACCACCTTCGCCCACCTGGACTCCACCGTGGTGCTGAGCCGTGACATCGCCTCGCTCGGTATTTACCCCGCCGTGGACCCGCTGGACTCCACCAGCCGCCAGCTTGACCCCAACGTGGTTGGCCTGGACCACTACGAAACTGCCCGTGCTGTGCAGGGTACGCTGCAGCGCTACAAAGAGTTGCGCGACATCATTGCCATTCTGGGCATGGACGAGCTGGCCCCTGAAGACAAGCTGACGGTGGCACGCGCCCGCAAGATCCAGCGCTTCCTGTCGCAGCCTTTCCACGTCGCCGAAGTGTTTACCGGCTCGCCCGGCAAGTACGTCAGCCTGGCCGAAACCATCCGCGGCTTCAAGATGATTGTGGCCGGCGAGTGCGATCACCTGCCGGAGCAAGCCTTCTACATGGTCGGCACCATTGACGAAGCGTTTGAGAAAGCCAAGAAAGTCTGATGACTTTGCGGGACAGATCCTTGGCTCTGTCCCCAACTGATTAGGAAAAAAATGAACACTATTCATGTTGATGTGGTGAGTGCCGAAGAGTCCATCTTCTCCGGCGAAGCGCGTTTTGTCGCTTTGCCCGGTGAAGCGGGCGAGCTGGGCATTTTCCCGCGCCACACGCCGCTCATCACCCGCATCAAGGCGGGCTCGGTGCGCATCCAGCTGGCTGACGGTGGCGAGGAGTTCGTGTTTGTGGCCGGTGGCATCCTCGAAGTGCAACCCGATTGCGTCACCGTGTTGTCTGACACCGCAGTGCGCGGCAAAGACCTCGACGACGAAAAAGCCAACGAAGCCAAACTGGCCGCCGAAGAAGCCGTCAAGAACGCCAAGACCGATCTCGACCTGGCCCGCGCCTCGTCCGAGCTGGCCGTCATGGCGGCCCAGATTGCCGCTTTGCGCAAATACCGGCAGAAAAAATAAGCGTAACCTAACGGCAATTTCATGCCGATTCATCAAAAACCCGACCGTTACACCGTCGGGTTTTTTGTTTCATGATCCCGGTCAATGTAAATGTAAGTATTTGATACACTGACCAAAATAATAGTCATCAAACCCCGGGAATACTCATGCCGAATTCGGATGTGTCAGGCGTGTCAGCGGTACCTCAGGTGGCTGTGGACGAATTGCTGGTTTGCCTGCAAATTGTGGCGCGTACCCATGGCGAGGCTGCCACCCGCGACGCCTTGATGGCAGGGCTGCCAGCAGAGCATGCCCGTCTCACGCCCAGTCTTTTTGCCCGTGCCGCATTGCGTGCGCACTTGAGCAGCCAGCTTGTGCAGACGTCGTTGGCCAGGCTCAACGACGCCCTGCTGCCTGCTGTGGCGCTGTTGCAGGATGGCCGGGCCTGCGTGGTGTTGGGTTTCAATGAGGCGCGCGACGCGGCCCAGGTCATCTACCCCGAGCTCAACGAAGCCACGGTCACCGTGCCGCTGGCCACGCTGGAGGCCAGCTATACCGGTACCTCCATTTATGCCCGCCCCACCCAGCGCTACGACGCGCGCACGCCCCAGGTGCGCGCTGGCCGCCACGGCCACTGGTTCTGGGGTGTCATCGCCGAAAGCACCCCGCTCTACCGCGACGTTTTGCTGGCCGCCCTGTTGGCGAATACGTTTGCCTTGGGCATGCCCCTGTTTGTGATGAACGTGTACGACCGCGTGGTGCCCAACCAGGCGTTCGAGACGCTGTGGGTGCTGGCGCTGGGCTTGGTGATCATGCTCATCAGCGATCTCGTGTTGCGCACCATGCGTGGCCGTTTTATCGACCTTGCCAGCAGCCGGGCGGACGTCAAGCTGTCGGCCTTCATCATGGAGCGGGTGCTAGGCATGCGCATGGAGCAGCGCCCCGTCTCGGCGGGTTCCTTCGCGTCCAACCTGCGCGCCTTTGAGTCGGTGCGGGATTTCATCGGCTCGGCCACGGTGGTGGCGTTCATTGACTTGCCATTTGCATTGATCTTCATGGTGGTGATTGGCTGGATTTCCTGGTTCATGCTGATCCCGCTGCTCATCGGCGCGGCCGTCATGGTGCTGTATGCGCTGATCGTGCAGGGCCGCATGCACGAGCTGGCTGAAACCACCTACCGCGCCGGCGCCCAGCGCAACGCCACCCTGATTGAAGGCCTGGTGGGTTTCGAAACCATCAAGGCACTCGCCGCCGAGGCCCCTATTCAACGCAAATGGGAAAAAAGCGCGGCCCTGCTGGCCCGTGTCGGCGCCCAGTTGCGCCTGCTCTCCAGCACCGCCAGCAACACCTCGGCCTTTGTGCAGCAGTTCATCAACCTGGCCATCATCATTATTGGTGTTTACCTGATTTCCGAGCGAGAACTCACCCTGGGTGGCCTGATTGCCTGCACCATGCTGGCCTCGCGCGCCATGGCGCCGGTGGGCCAGGTGGCGGGCTTGCTGGTGCAGTACCACACGGCTGCCACCGCGCTCACCTCGCTCAACGAAATGATGGCGCGTGAGGTGGAGCGCCCCGCCGACACCAAATTCATCAGCCGTGGCCGACTCAAAGGCGAGGTGGAATTCCGCGACGTCAGTTTCACCTACCCCGGCCAAAGCGCGCCGTCGCTGCGCAACCTGTCGTTCCGCCTCAAGTCGGGTGAAAAGGTGGCCATTCTGGGGCGCATCGGCTCGGGCAAAACCACGCTGGAAAAACTCATTCTGGGCCTGTACCAACCCACCGAAGGCGCGGTGCTGGTTGACGGCATCGACCTGCGTCAGCTCGACCCCGCCGAGCTGCGCCGCCAGATTGGTTATGTGCAGCAGGACGTGATGCTGTTCTATGGCAGCCTGCGCGAAAACATCACCCTGGGGGCGCCGCTGGCGGATGATGCCGCCATCGTCAAGGCAGCGGAAATTGGTGGCATTTTGAGCCTGGTCAATCAGCACCCCAAGGGCTTCGACATGCTGGTGGGCGAGCGCGGCGAGTCCTTGTCGGGCGGTCAGCGCCAGGGCGTGGCCATTGCCCGTGCCGTCATCAACGACCCGCCCATCATGCTGCTGGATGAACCCACCTCGTCGATGGACTTTTCCAGCGAAGACGACATCAAGCGCCGACTCACCGAGTTTGCCAAAGACAAAACGGTCATCCTGATCAGCCACCGCACCTCTTTGCTGGACCTTGCCGATCGCATCATCGTCATGGACGGCGGTCGTATCATGGCCGACGGCCCGAAAGAACAAGTGATCACGGCGCTACGCCAGGGTCGGATCGGAAAGGCTGCATGATGGCTTTGTTCAATAAAAAAGCCTTTGACGGTACCGGCAACCTGATCAAGCGGGCTGCCCAGGCCAGCGACTACACCTTCGGTCCGCTGGTCAAGCGGCTCACGCCGACCGACGAAAAGGAAGACCTGGACTGGGCCGGCGACGCCGACTGGGCGCGCCTGCAGCAAGAGCCCCTGCGCGCCCGCAGCCTGCTGCGCCTGGCAGCCGCGGTGCTGGCCTTGCTGGTGGTTTGGGCAGCTTTTGCCAAGATCGATGAAGTCACCCGCGGCGAAGCCAGGGTGGTGCCCACCAGTCAGGTGCAGATCATCCAGAGTGTGGATGGCGGCGTGGTCGAGGCCCTGCTCGTCAAGGAAGGGCAGGTGGTGGAGGCTGGGCAACTGCTGTTGCGGGTCGACTCCACCCGTTTTGTCTCCACCTTGATGGAAAGCCAGGTCAGCCAGGCCGCGCTGCAAGCCAAAGCCTTGCGCCTGGAAGCGCTCACGCGTGGCACGCCGTTCAATCCGCCCAAGGAATTGGTGCGCGACGTGCCGGATGTGGTGGAGCAGGAGCGCCGCCTGTATGAGTCGCGCCGGGCCGAAATCAGCGCCCAGACCGCCATCTACCAAAGCCAGCTGGTGCAGCGGCAACAGGAGCTCAACGAGGTGCGGGCCAGGCGCGACCAGGCCGAGCGCAGCCTGGAATTGATGACCAAGGAAATCAACGCCACCCGACCCATGGTAGCCACCGGCGCGGTATCCGAGGTTGAAATGATGCGCCTCGACCAGCAGCTCGCCCGTATCCGCGGTGACCGTGAACAGGCCACCGCCCAGATCGCGCGGGTGCAGTCGGCCATTCAGGAAGCCAACAGCAAGATCAACGAGGTTCAGCTCACCAGCCGCAACCAGATGAGCGCCGAACTCTCCGACACCATGAGCAAGCTCGCCAGCCTGGAGCAGGGCGGTGTGGCACTGCAGGACAAGGTCAAGCACGCCGACATCAAATCCCCGGTGCGCGGTACCGTCAAGCGCTTGCTGGTCAACACCATCGGCGCGGTGGTCCAGCCTGGCAAAGAGGTGGTCGAGGTGGTGCCATTGGACGATACGCTGATTCTGGAGGTGCAAATTACCCCCAAGGACATCGGCTTTTTGCGCCCCGGCCAATCGGCCATGGTCAAGTTCAGCGCCTATGACTTCTCCATCTATGGCGGCTTGGAGGCCGAGGTTTTCCTGATTGGCGCCGACTCGGTGCTTGATGAAAAAGGCAACGCGTTCTATCATGTTCGCGTGCGCACGCTTAAATCCAGTTTGGGGCCGAACCTGCCCATCATTCCCGGCATGGTGGCGCAGGTGGACATCATGACCGGCAAGAAAACCGTGTTGTCCTATCTGCTCAAACCTGTGCTGCGCGCCAAAGCCAACGCGATGACTGAACGATGAGTACCCAACACTTCTTCCTCTCCGGTTCGGCCTCGGTCTTGCCCGAGCGACTGCTTGAGGCCTTTGCCAGCATCAAAGCGCTTAACGCCGAAGCCCTGCTGGCGCGCTTGCCCGGGCTGCCCGCCGCGCAAAGCCTGGTCTGGCTGAGCAGTGCTGACGCCCAGTGGCCGCAGGCGCTGCGCCAGATTTTGCAAGCCAAACCTGATGCCCGCGTGGTGTTGCTCTCTGGTGTGCCCGAGCCCGCCGAGGGCATGCGTGCGCTCAACGACGGCGCTCGCGGCTACACCCATGCTTATGGCGTGCCTGCGTTGCTGCAAGAGGTTGCGCTGGTCATCGAACACGGCGGCCTGTGGGTGGGCCCGGACCTGCTGCAACGCCTGGTGGGTTCCACCAACGCTGCCCTGCTGGCCCAACAGGCCGTCAGCAAAGCACAGTCGCCTGGAACCGTGACGCCCAGCACCGGCCCCAACGCCTGGACGCTCCTGTCAGCGCGCGAGGCGCAGGTGGCCCGTGCCGTATCGGCCGGCCGCTCCAACAAGGAAGTGGCCGACAAGATGTTTATTTCCGAACGCACCGTGAAGGCCCATCTGGGCGCCATCTTTGAAAAACTCGGTGTGCGTGACCGCCTGCAACTGGTGCTGCGCCTGTCGGCATCGCCCGAACCTGCGCCAAGCCCGACGGTGGAGCCAAAATCATGACAGAGCCCGAAAAAATCAATGCCCTGAGCCAGACCGATACCAGTCTGGTGCGCGTGCTTGAAGACCTGATCGACGTGCTCATCACCCGCGGCGTGATCCAGTTCACCGACCTGCCCGAGGCGGCGCAGGCCAAGCTGCTGGAGCGGCGCGAAACCCGGGCCAGCCTCAACAACCGGCTGCAACTGCTGCCCATGGACGGCGACAACGACCTGGTTTAAGCAGTTTCTGCGACAACCCTCGGTCCGAGGGCGGGCCTCCTACAAGGTACCTGCCCCCTGTGGGAGCGGCACCCTCGCCGCGATTGCCTTTGCCTGCGGGTTAATCCTGGGCATTTATTTTCAAATTTGTACCTAAGTCCAATAGCCAAGCGGTTTTGATCGTCCTATTCTCCGACGCATACGGTTTCATACCCTGAGCGCATTTTGCTCAGACCCAATGCCTTAACTGGAGAACATCATGGCCCAAATAGCTACAGTCGCTGCCCTTACAGGTACAGGCAGCGCCTTTGCAGTCAACGAGCAAGGCGTCAGCCGCCAGCTCAAGGCCGGAGACATCCTGCAAAAAGGCGAAACCATCCGCACCGTGGGCG
>NZ_JAMPYG010000009.1 GCF_023700745.1 Rhodoferax sp.
GCTTAATATTTTTGATACAATGCCTTTCTTTCCTGAAATGCCCAGGTGGCGGAATTGGTAGACGCACTAGTTTCAGGTACTAGCGAGTAACTTCGTGGGGGTTCGAGTCCCTTCCTGGGCACCAATATAAATGAATTCCGGTTCATTTTGATGAAAGAAACCGGATGTTTTGAATAAAAAGCCGCTGCAACAGTTGTTAACTTTGCAGCGGCTTTTTTATTTGCTGAAACCACTTTGAGCCGAGCGCTCAAAATGGCTGTGCCACCAGGTCATGCCCTTGCGCCGCGACGATCCGCGCCTTGGTAAATTCGCCCACCCGCAGCGTCTTGCTGATTTTTTCGGGTGGCAATAACTTCACCACACCATCAATTTCAGGGGCGTCGGCGTAAGACCGGCCAACACCACCCTTTTTACCCATGCCCGGTGCCGAGTCCACCAGAATCTGCAGGGTGGCACCGACCCGTTTTTGCAGCTTGGCGGCAGACACCTGTTCGGCCACCGCCATGAAGCGGGCACGGCGTTCTTCACGCACTTCCTGCGGCAACATGCCGCCGATGTCATTGGCGGCGGCACCCGCCACCGGGCTGTAAGCAAAGCAACCCGCCCTGTCAATTTGTGCCTCGCGCACAAAGTCCAGCAGGTGTTCAAACTCGGCCTCGGTTTCACCGGGGAAGCCAGCGATGAAGGTGCTGCGCACCACGATGTCCGGGCAAGCCTCGCGCCACCTCAGCAATCGCTCCATGTTTTTCTCACCGCTGGCCGGGCGTTTCATGCGCTTGAGCACGTCGGGGTGGCTGTGCTGGAACGGCACATCCAGGTAAGGCAGGATGAGTCCGGACGCCATCAGTGGCAGGATGTCGTCCACACTGGGGTAGGGATAAACATAGTGCAGCCGAACCCAGGCGCCATGCGCTTGCGCCATCTCGCCCAAGGCTTGTGCCAATTCAAACAAGCGGGTCTTGATGGGCTTGCCATTCCAGAAACCGGTGCGGTATTTCACATCAACGCCATAGGCCGAGGTGTCCTGGCTGATCACCAGCAGCTCTTTCACGCCGCCGTCAAACAAGGCCTGCGCTTCCTTGAGCACGTCGCCAATCGGGCGCGACACCAGGTCACCGCGCATCGACGGGATGATGCAAAAGGTGCAGCGGTGGTTGCAACCTTCGCTGATCTTGAGGTAAGCATAGTGCCGGGGCGTGAGTTTGATCCCGGCCACGCCAAAGGCGTTAGGTACCAGATCAACAAAAGGATCGTGTGGCTTGGGCAGGTTGGCATGCACCGCATCCATCACCTCCTGGGTGGCATGCGGACCGGTCACCGCCAGCACACTCGGGTGCATTTGCCGCACCAGGTTGCCACCGCCCTCGCCCGCCTTGGCACCCAGGCAACCGGTCACAATGACCTTGCCATTCTCCGCCAATGCCTCGCCGATGGTGTCCAGGCTTTCCCTGACCGCATCGTCAATGAAGCCGCAGGTATTCACAATGACCAGATCGGCGCCTTCGAATGTTTTGGAGGTCTGATAACCCTCTGCACTGAGCTGCGTCAGGATCAGTTCGGAGTCGGTCAGGGCCTTGGGACAGCCGAGGCTGACAAAGCCCACCTTGGGTGTTGCAGCGGCCGATGTGTTAGGTGCATTCATGATGACATTCAACCTTTTTTGGGTGGCGTATTGTTGATGCCAAAGGCACCCAGCATTTGTCCTGCCTGCTTTTGCATTTGCTCCTGCATCTGCACCAGCCAGGACTTGGATTGTTCCAGGCTGCCTCCCAGCATAGCCTGCATGACCGGTGGCTGCATAGCGGTGTATTGCTTCCACATTTCTGGCGTGAAGCCCTTGGTTTGCTCGGCAAAACGGGTTTGGGTGTCGATGAGTGTCTGGATGTTTTTTTCCAGGTAGCCGCCCAAAAAGCCTTGCATGGCGTGGCCATAAAACCGGATCAAACTCTCCAGCACGGGCGCCGTGAACATCGGCGAACCACTGGTCTCGGCCTCCAGAATGATCTGCAAAAGAATGCTGCGCGTCAGGTTGTCGCCGGTCTTGGCATCCAGCACTTCAAACGGCTCACTCTTCATCACCAGGTCTTTCACCTCGGACAAGGTGATGTAAGTCGACGTGGTGGTGTCGTAGAGCCTGCGATTGGGGTATTTCTTGATGACGCGATGGGCGGCTGGTGTCTCGGGAGTTTTGTTTTCCATGTCGGATCAATCGTGAGCATTCAGGCTCGTATTTTCAAGGGCAATGCCCCATTTGGCCAGTGCCGCATCGTCGCTGACTCGGGCATCCACCCAGCGTGCGCCACTGGGCGTTTGTTCTTTTTTCCAGAAAGGTGCCTGGGTTTTAAGGTAATCCATCAAAAATTCACAGGCCTGAAAGCTCTCGCCCCGGTGCGCGGACGTCACTGCCACCAACACAATTTGATCCATCGGTGCCAACAGGCCTACCCGGTGGATGACGCGGGCGTCATAGATGTCAAAACGCTGCCGGGCCGCGTCAATCATGGCCTCGATCGACTTCTCGGTCATGCCCGGATAGTGTTCCAATTCCATGCTGGCAATGCTGCCCGGCTCGCCTGGTGTCCGGTCGCGCACGGTGCCGACAAAACTGCAGACGGCACCCACGCGCGGGTCCTGGGCGCGCAAGGCCGCGACCTCGGCGCTGAGGTCAAAGTCGGCGGTCTGAATACTGACACGGGGGCGATTGAGCGCTGGCATGGTCCTTAACCTCCGGTGACAGGCGGGAAGAACGCCACCTCGGCGCCGTCCGTCAGGGCAGCGGACTCCTGACACATGACCTGATTCAGCGCCAAGCGCACGGCCTTGCCGCGCGCCAGACTGTCCGCATGGGCGCCCCCCAAAGCAATGAGTTCATCACGCAGGTCTCCCAGCGTGGTCGCGCGGGTTTCGCGCTGCTCACTGCCCGGACCAATTGCTTCCCGAATGGACGCGAAATATTTCACCGTGACCTTCATCCCAGCAACTCCGAAAAAGGAATAAACCGCACCACATCCCCGGGCAAGATGGTAGCTCCTGGCGGGTTGTCCACCAAACCATCACCCCAGACCGCCGAAGTCAGAACCCCCGAGCTCTGGTTGGCAAACAGGTCCAGACCGCCACGCGGGTTGCGCCGGACACGCAAGAATTCACGGCGCCTGTCGGCCCGGGGCCAAGCAAAGTCAGCGCGGACAGCGGTCGCGCTCGGGGCCCATTGAACGACCCCCTGTAGTTTTAGCAAAAACGGGCGCACCAGCAGCAAAAAGGTCACAAAGCTCGACACCGGGTTGCCCGGCAAGCCGATGAAGTGGGCCTCAGCGACCCGACCATAGGCAAACGGCTTGCCCGGCTTGATGGCAAGCTGCCACAAATCCAGATGCCCCAGACGCTGTACGGCGGGCTTGATATGGTCCTCTTCGCCGACCGACACACCACCACTGGTCAGGATCACATCGTGATGTTCAGCCGCCTCACGCAATGCGGCGATGGTGGCATCACGCTGGTCGGGAACGATGCCCAGGTCACTCACCTCACAGCCCAGGCGCGTCAACAGGGCTCTCAGGAAAAACCGGTTCGAGTTGTAGATGGCGCCTGACGGCATGTTTTCGGGCGCCACCGCCCCCGGCATCACCAGCTCGTCCCCGGTTGAAAACAGCGCTACCCTGGGCCGGCGCGCAACGCTCAGGGTGTCCATGCCAATGCTGGCCGCCAGACCCAATTCGGCTGGCGTCAAGCGTGCACCTTGTGCCAGCACCACCGCACCCCGGGCGACGTCTTCACCTGCGCGGCGGATCCACTGACCGGGCTTGGGCTGCACCTTGATGCACACCGAGCCGTCGGACTGCACCTCGCAGTCTTCCTGCATCACCACGGCATCGGCACCCAGGGGAATCGGTGCACCGGTAAAAATGCGCACCACGGAATTTGGTGCGAGAGGGACTCCCACGCTACCTGCCGGAATGCGCTGGGACACCGGCAATGCTTGGGTCGAACCCACCAAGTCAGCGCAGCACAGCGCGTAACCATCCATGGAACTGTTGTCTTGCGGCGGTACCTGCAAAGCCGACGTCAGATCCTGGGCCAACACCCGGCGATCTGCATCAAAGGTGGCCACTTGCTCAACGCCATCCAGCGCCAGGGCATGGGCCAGCAATTGGTCCAACGCGTCGTCGAGCGACATCATGGGTTTGGCAGCAGAACGTTCAGCAGTCATGCGACATTCTCGAAATCATAGGCAAAACGTGCGCCTTGCGAGATCAACCAGTCAACCACCGCGTCCGTGTCGTTGAGGTCAAGCACCGGCAATTGAGTCGGCACAGGCAACAGGTTCGGCGAATCGGTGGCAATGGCTGTGATGAAGTCATCCTCAAAGTAACGTGCAGGCTTGCCGGTGGCCGCACGCCAAACCTCGATTTTCTGCAGGTCAGAATCCTTGAAGCCTTCGACCAACACCCAGTCGACGCCCTCGTACAACTCGGCGAGCAGCTGGTGTACGGTGGGCCGGTTGGCCACTTCAAACTCACGCATCAAGGCCAGCCGGCGGTCCGAGGCGACCACCACTTCGAAGGCACCTGCCTCGCGATGACGGTAGGTGTCCTTGCCCTCGTGGTCGATGTCGAAACGGTGATGGGCGTGTTTGACCACCGACACGCGCAGGCCCCTGAGACGCAGCGCAGGAATCAGACGCTCGACCAGCGTGGTTTTACCGGAACCGGAAAAACCGGCAAAGCCAACAACCTTCATGAACAGTGGGCGGCAATAAAGCTTTTGATCGCTTGCGCATCAGCCGCCATCTCCACCACGCGTTTGGGCAAGGCTTCAATACCGTTGAATTTCGCAGGGCGATCAGGTTCACGGCCAGTGGCCTCAATGATGGTGGCGGCAAATTTGATCGGCAGCGCGGTTTCCAGCACGATCATGGGTACACCCGCCTGCACGTGCGCGCGTGCCACCTTGACCCCATCGGCGGTATGCGTGTCAATCATCATGCCGTGGCGCGCGTAGATGTCCTTGATCGTGGCCAAACGGTCAGCATGGGTGCTCCTGCCACTTTCAAAGCCATAGTGACTGGCAGCCCGGCTGAATGCGGGGTGCGCTTCCAGGTCAAAGAAACCGGCACGCGCCAAGGCGTCGCCAAACAGCGCTTTGGTGCGTGCGCCATCGCGCCCCAGCAGGTCAAACACAAAGCGTTCGAAATTGCTTGCCTTGGAAATGTCCATCGACGGACTGGAGGTCTCGTGTGTGTCGGCACTGCCGCGCACCCGGTAGACACCGGTCTTGAAGAATTCGTCGAGCACATCGTTTTCGTTGGTGGCGACCACCAGGCGGGCAATCGGCAAGCCCATCATGCGCGCCACATGGCCGGCGCAGACGTTGCCAAAATTGCCACTGGGCACGGTGAAGCTGACTTTTTCAGTGTTTTTTTGCGTGGCCTGGAAATAACCGGCGAAGTAGTACACCACCTGCGCCAGCAGTCGTGCCCAATTGATCGAATTGACCGTGCCAATTTTGTACTGCCGCTTGAAGTCCAGGTCGTTGCTGACGGCCTTGACCATGTCCTGGCAGTCGTCAAACACGCCCGTCACGGCAATATTGAAAATGTTGTCGTCCATCAGGCTGAACATTTGTGCCTGCTGGAACGGACTCATGCGGCCCTGCGGACTGGTCATGAAGACGCGCACGCCTTTTTTGCCGCGCATGGCGTATTCGGCAGCGCTACCGGTGTCACCGCTGGTGGCGCCCAAAATATTGAGTTCTTCACCGCGGCGCACCAGTTCGTATTCGAACAGGTTGCCCAGCAACTGCATGGCCATGTCCTTGAAGGCCAGCGTCGGACCATTGGACAAGGCTTCCAGCCAGATACCGTTTTCCAGCGCACGCAGCGGAACAATCTCGGGCGAACCAAACACTTCGGCGGTGTAGGTCTTGTGGCACAAGGCCCGCAGGTCGGCGGCAGGAATGTCGTCAATGTAAAGCGACAAAACCTCAAACGCCAAGTCAGCGTAGCCTTGATTCTGATAGATGCCGCGCCAACGGCTCAAGGTGGCGTCGTCCACCTGGGGGTAGCTTTCAGGGAGGTACAAGCCGCCATCGGGCGCCAGGCCCTCCAGCAGGATGTCGCAGAAATGCTTGGGGCTCTGGTCGCCCCGGGTCGAGATGTATTTCATGTCAGGCCAACTCTTCCTTGCGAATGCGGGTGATGGGTTCAAGCACCGTTGGCAAGGCCTGCATTTTGCCAATCGCCGCGTTCATGTCGGCTTCCAGGCAGTCGTGGGTCAGGATGATCACGTCGGTTTGCGGTACTTGCGGCAGCCCGGCGCTGGCCTCGGTGCCGATTTCATCGGCTTCGCGCTGCAGCACAGCGTCGATGCTGATGCCGGCGTCCGCCAGGATACCTGTCACTTTGGCCAGCACACCGGTCTCGTCTGCCACCCGCAAACGCAAGTAGTAACTGGTGATCACCTCGCCCATGGCCATCACGGGCAAGTCACTCATGGCATTGGGCTGGAAGGCCAGATGGGGTACGCGCTGCTTCGGGTCAGCGGTATGCAGGCGCGTGATGTCCACCAGGTCCGCAATCACCGCGCTGGCCGTGGGCTCGGAACCGGCGCCTTTGCCGTAGTAGAGCGTGGTGCCAACGGCGTCGCCCTGCACCATTACCGCGTTCATGGCGCCTTCGACGTTGGCAATCAGGCGCTTGGCTGGAATCAAACAGGGATGCACACGCAACTCGATGCCCTTGGGCGTGCGTTTGGTGATGCCCAGCAGCTTGATGCGGTAACCCAGTTGCTCGGCGTACTTGATGTCGGCTGCGCCCAGCTTGGTGATGCCTTCCACATAAGCCTTGTCGAATTGCACCGGAATACCGAAAGCGATGGCACTCATGATGGTGGCTTTGTGCGCCGCATCGACGCCTTCGATGTCGAAAGTCGGGTCGGCTTCAGCATAACCCAGGGCCTGCGCCTGTTTGAGCACGACCGCAAAGTCCAGCCCCTTGTCGCGCATCTCGCTCAGGATGAAGTTGGTAGTGCCATTGATGATGCCGGCAATCCACTGAATGCTGTTGGCGGTCAGGCCTTCACGCAAGGCCTTGATGATCGGAATGCCCCCCGCCACCGCCGCCTCAAAAGCCACCATCACGCCCTTGGCCGATGCAGCCGCAAAAATCTCGGTACCGTGCACGGCCAGCAAGGCCTTGTTGGCCGTCACCACGTGTTTGCCCGCGGCAATCGCTTCAAGCACCAAAGTCTTGGCAACGCCATAGCCACCAATAAGCTCAATCACGATGTCAATGTCGGGGTTGGCAATCACTGCACGTGCGTCGTCCACCACCGACACACCGGGACCCACCAGTTCCCGTGCACGCGCGACATTCAGGTCGGCCACTTGTGTGATCTCGATGCCGCGACCCGCACGACGCTTGATTTCTTCCTGGTTGCGCTTGAGCACATTGAAGGTACCTGAACCGACAACGCCGATGCCCAACAGACCAACTTGAATAGGTTTCATATATTTATAAGTAAGAAAAGACCTCTGGTCTTATTGATAAGGCTGAAAGTGACAGAAGAAGAGGTGTTTTAATTGCTGTGCCGCTTGCGGTAGCTGTCGAGGAACCTGGCGACGCGACCAATGGCCTCGCGTAAATCATCCTCATGCGGCAAGAACACAATGCGGAAGTGGTCTGGCGCCGGCCAGTTAAAGCCCGTACCCTGCACCAGCATGACCTTGGTTTCCTGTAGCAGCTCCAAAAAGAACTGCTGATCGTCCTTAATCGGGTACATCTGCGGGTCTAGCTTCGGGAACATGTACAGGGCTGCGACGGGCTTGACGCAGCTCACGCCCGGAATTGCGGTAATGAGTTCGTAAGCCAGATCGCGCTGACGGCGCAAGCGTCCCCCTTCACAGACCAGATCGTTGATGCTCTGGTATCCACCCAACGCCGTTTGAATGGCCCATTGACCCGGCACGTTGGAGCACAAGCGCATGTTAGACAGCATATTGAGCCCCTCAATGTAGTCTTTGGCTGGTTTTTTGTCACCGGAGACAATCATCCAACCAGCGCGGTAGCCACACGAACGGTAACTTTTGGACAATGAATTAAAAGTGAGCGTCAGCACATCGTCGCTCAAAGAACCAATGGCCGTGTGCTTGACACCGTCATAAAGCACCTTGTCATAGACCTCGTCGGCAAAAATCACCAAGCCGTGTTCACGGGCAATTTGCACCAGCGCCTTGAGTAATTCATCCGAGTACAAAGCACCAGTCGGGTTGTTGGGGTTGATCACCACCAGACCTTTTGTGCGTGGCGTGATCTTGGCGCGAATATCATTCAGGTCTGGCATCCAGCCATTGGCCTCGTCGCACAGGTAATGCACCGGCGAGCCACCCGACAAGCTGGCAGCGGCCGTCCATAGCGGATAGTCAGGCGACGGCAACAAAAGCTCATCGTCATCGTCGAGCATGGCGTTGGTCGCCATCACGATCAGCTCACTGGCGCCGTTACCCAAATAAATGTCATCCAGCGTGACACCCTTGATGCCCTGCTTTTGGGTTTCGTGCATGACCGCCTTGCGCGCCGCAAAAATGCCTTTGCTGTCAGAGTAACCCGCCGAATTGGGCAGGTTACGAATCATGTCCTGCTGGATTTCTTCCGGCGAATCAAAACCAAACACGGCCAGGTTGCCAATGTTGAGTTTGATGATTTTGTGGCCTTCTTCTTCCATCTGACGCGCTGCGTCCATGATGGGGCCGCGAATGTCATAACAAACGTTGGCCAGTTTGGCTGATTTACGTATGGTCTTCAAAGTCCCTCCGGGCATGGTCGCGAAAGAGCGAAACCTATAATTTGACCACAAGTTTTACAAACTCCGTTTTAATTGGAAACCGTTCCCACACAAGCCCTGACTCATGAAAATTCATCCCGACATCATCAACGTACCATCCATCAGCGCCTATGGCAAGGGATGGGTTCAGGTGGCCGGAGAACGACTGACACGCAGCGTGGTGATAACTTCTGATGGACGGAAGTTTGAGTGGCAATGCGCACGTTTTGAAGACCTGACGGCTGCCCACTTTGAGCAATTGGCCCAGTTACAGACAGAATTGGTGATTTTTGGCAGTGGTGAGCACCTGCGTTTTCCGGCTGCGGCCCTGACCCGTGCCTTGATCGAACATCAGATTGGCATTGAATCCATGGACACCCAGGCCGCTTGCCGCACTTACAACATACTGGCTGGCGAAGGACGCCATGTGGCCGTGGCATTGTTGATGGAGCCATCCCGGGACGCTGAACATTAGGCACATGATCTCAACGAGGATGTCATTACCTTTCGGAATCAACCGTCAAATCAGAGTAAAATACCATCCTCGTAGTCGGGGGCACACAAGCGCATTAAGAGGATAGTGTCTGCGACTTGAGAGACCGACGCATCCTGTCACACGAGATCGAAAAAAACATGGCGATAGTTGTCAATAAACCCATCCCTGAATTTGAATCTAATGCAACTGGTGGCATCCGGGTCACCAATACCTCTCATCTCGGTCATGTTGTCATCCTGTATTTTTACCCAAAGGACAACACGCCTGGTTGTACCACTGAGGCCATGCAGTTTCGCGACAAATACAAGGAATTTGTGAAGGCGGGAGCCACGGTTTTTGGCGTTTCACGTGACAACATGCGTTCACACGAAGAATTCAAAATGAAACTTGAACTGCCGTTTGAGTTGATTGCCGACACCGAAGAAAAAATGTGCCACATGTTTGGTGTAGTCAAAAACAAAATCATGTACGGTAAAAAAGTCAAGGGCATTGAACGCAGCACCTTCCTCATTGGTGCTGATGGCTTGCTCAAGGAAGAATGGCGCGGACTCAAAGTCCCAGGCCATGTGGACGAGGTTCTCAAAGCGGTCAAAGAACTCCAGAAGTCACCGGCACTGGCCTGAGTTGTCCAAGGGTTGTGATTAACCCCAATAAGTCAATCCAGAAGTTCTGTCACAAAGGCTCATGCATAATCAATCGCATGCCGAAAACAAATTTCTGTACTCTGAAAAGCCGCCTGGTTGACATGGCGGCTTTTTCGTTTTTGAACTCGCAATGATCCTAACGCGCAGGAGTTTTTCATGCCTTTGCCCACTGCCCCATCCAAACGTGCCGCCTTGTTGTCATTGCAGGATTTCAACGTTCCCGCCCGTACCAAAGCCAAAGGCAGCAAGTTAAAATTGATGCCCTCTCAATTGCCTGACACACCAGAGGCCTTGCCACAGCAAGTCACGCAGCCAGCACCGGTCGAACCAACGACTGCACCCATAACGTCACAACAAACCCCGCCCAAGCGCCGGCGCGAAGCAGCTCCTGGCACACATGCAACAGCCCGCCCCAAGCGGCGCATGGATGGCCCCAGCAAACTTTTCGTACTGGACACCAATGTGCTGTTGCACGACCCCAGTTGCCTGTTCCGCTTCGAAGAGCATGATGTCTTTTTGCCCATGGTCGTGCTTGAAGAACTCGATGCACACAAAAAAGGCATGACCGAAGTGGCCCGTAATGGACGTCAAACCAGCCGTTCACTTGATGCCCTGGCCGAAAACAAAGGCTCCGACATCAGTACAGGTTTGCTGCTGAGCGCTACTGGTCACAGAGAGGCGCGTGGTCGTTTATTTTTTCAGACTCAACTGTTGAACTATGAGTTGCCAACCAGCCTGCCGCAAGGCAAGGCCGACAACCAGATCCTGGGTGTCGTTGAAGCGCTGCGCAAAAAACATGCACCGCGTGACGTCGTGCTGGTCTCCAAAGATATCAACATGCGCGTCAAAGCCCGCGCACTGGGTTTGCAGGCCGACGACTATCAAAATGACAAAACCCTGGAAGATGGGGATTTGCTGTACAGCGGTGCCTATGCGCTGCCAGCAGATTTCTGGAACACCCATGGCAACACGGTAGAAAGCTGGCAACAGGGTGCCCATACCTTTTACCGCGTCACAGGCCCGGTTGTACCGCAACTGCTGATCAATCAGTTTGTTTATTTTGAAGCGCCGGGTGAACCCAGTCTGTATGCCAAAGTCACCGAAATTCGTGAAAAAACGGCAGTCTTCAGAACCCTGAAAGACTTCACCCACCTGAAAAATGCGGTGTGGGGGATTTCGACCCGTAACCGCGAGCAAAACTTTGCCATGAACCTGTTGATGGATCCGGAGATTGACTTCGTCACCCTGACAGGCACCGCTGGTACCGGTAAAACATTGATGGCACTGGCTTCGGGCTTGACGCAGGTGCTGGATGAGCGGCGCTACACCGAAATCATCGTCACCCGCGCCACCGTCAGCGTTGGCGAGGACATAGGCTTCTTACCTGGTACGGAAGAAGAAAAGATGGGCCCCTGGATGGGTGCACTGGATGACAATCTGGAAGTGTTAGGAAAAACCGACACCGCAGCTGGCGAATGGGGTCGCGCCGCCACCAACGAACTCATCCGCAGCCGCATCAAGATCAAAAGCATGAACTTCATGCGGGGCCGCACCTTTTTGAACAAATACGTGATCATTGACGAGGCGCAAAACCTGACGCCCAAGCAAATGAAAACGCTGATCACCCGCGCCGGGCCCGGCACCAAGATCATTTGCATGGGCAACATCGCGCAGATTGACACGCCCTACCTGACCGAAGGCTCGTCCGGCCTGACCTACGCTGTCGACAAGTTCAAGGGCTGGCAGCACAGCGGGCACATCACGCTGGCGCGCGGTGAGCGCTCGCGCCTGGCTGACTTCGCGAGTGAAGTACTCTAATTAGTTGGGGTCAGAGCACGTTGCTGCGCGAATGGTCTGACCCACAAAGTCTCAGAAGTCCCCGCTGGCGCCATTGGCCAGCGACTCGAACTTGGTAATCCTGTTCAGGAAAGCCAGTTTGACAACACCGGTGGGGCCGTTACGTTGCTTGGCAATGATGACCTCGGCCACACCGGGTTCCTTGCAGGCATCCTTGGTGTAATACTCGTCCCGGTAAATGAACATGATGATGTCGGCGTCCTGCTCAATGGCGCCAGACTCACGCAAATCACTCATCATGGGTCGCTTGTCAGGACGTTGTTCAACGCTACGGTTCAACTGCGACAAGGCGATCACCGGGCATTTCAACTCCTTGGCCAGCATTTTCAAGCCACGTGAAATCTCACCCAACTCGGTGGCGCGGTTTTCGCCATCGCTACCATTGGAGCCGCTCATCAGTTGCAGATAATCGACCACAATCAAGCCGAGCTGACCGCATTGGCGCGATAACCTGCGGGCATTGGCGCGTAACTCGCTCGACGTGAGTCCAGCGGATTCATCAATGTGCAAAGAGATGGTGCGCAGTTTCTCGATGGCTTCCGACAGGCGCGGCCATTCATCGTCGGTCAGCTTGCCTGTGCGCAGATGGCCCTGATCGATGCGACCAATCGAACCCACAATACGCACGGCCAGTTGCGCCGCGCCCATTTCCATCGAGAACACAGCCACCGGCAAACCTTCATTCAGCGCCACATGCTCGGCGATGTTAATGGCCAGAGCCGTTTTACCCATCGACGGTCGCGCCGCCAGCACCACCAGATCCCCCCCCTGCAAGCCCGCTGTCATGCGATCCAGATCGTAAAACCCGGTGGGTACACCTGTCACATCATTGGGGTTATCAGCCATTTCCTGGACCCGATCAAGGAGGTCGACGACCAGCGTGTCCATGGTCTGAAAACCCTGTTTGGTGCGGGCACCTTCTTCGCCAATATTAAAGATTTTTTGTTCAGCCTCATCCAGAATCGCCGCCACCGGGCGCCCCTTTGGATTGAAGGCATTGGCCGAAATTTCCTCACTGGTGGAGACGAGCTTGCGCAAAATCGAGCGTTCCCGCACGATTTCAGCATAACGGCGAATATTGCCGGTACTCGGCACATATTGCGCCAGCGCATTGAGGTAATGCAGGCCACCAATTTCTTCTGCCTTGCCGGAGCTCTGCAGTTGTTCATAGACTGTGATGACATCGGCCGGCTTGCCGCTATTGATCAACAAGCTCAGGGCAGCAAACACCTGACGATGCTCAAAACGGTAAAAATCATTCTCAGACAGGACGTCACTGACCCGGTCCCAAGCGGCGTTGTCGAGCAACAGACTCCCGAGCACACTGGATTCTGCCTCGATGGAGTGCGGCGGAATACGTAATTGGGCAACCTGGCGATCAGCGCCCAAGTCATCGTTCAGGGAGGAAAGTATGGCAGACATGTTGTTTCTTTGAGACCCTGAATATTACGGCCTGCAGAGTTACTTTGTGCGTTTGAGCAGCCACAAATTTGTCAGCGAACCCAATGAAAAAGCCCGACTGGTAAAGGTCGGGCTTTCAAAAAAATGGTGGGATGTGCGGGGGTCGAACCCACGACAAACGGATTAAAAGTCCGCTGCTCTACCAACTGAGCTAACATCCCAAACACAACCTGATGTTGCGTTCTAGCAAGCCTCATATTGTAAACAAATTCCGGGCACTTACGTGCTTGCGGAACTCAATTTATTCAAAATAACACCCGCGGCACACAAACCAAAGCTTGCAGTGACCGTCACCAGTGAACCAAAACCGTGGCAATTCAAGCTGCCATCACCCTCAATGCCACAAGAAGCATCTGGCGGAGCGACAGCTTCCGGGCTGTAGACACAGGTGATCCCCATTTTTTTGGCAGCCCGCAGGGGTGCCAATTCCTTGCGTAACTGGTAGCGCACTTTGGCAAGCAAGGGATCGTGCGTCACATCCAGCACATCGGCCACGGTGACCTTCTCGGCGTAACGCTTGCCGCCCGCTGCGCCAACCATCACATGCATTGCACCGGTTTTTCTGGCCCACACGGCCATGGCGATCTTGGCTCTGGCTTGATCGCAGGCATCGACCACGGCATTCACACCTGCTGGCAAAATCGAGGGCCAGTTGTCAGACTCGGCAAAAGCCTCCACACAGGTAACCTGACACTCTGGAAAATAAGAAAGGATGCGTTCGCGCATGGCATCCACCTTGGCTTGACCAACACTGGCCTGGACCGCCTGAATCTGACGATTGATGTTGGACTCTGCCACCTGATCGAAATCGATCAGGGTGATCCGCCCCACGCCGCTTCGTGCCAAGGCTTCCGCGACCCAGGAGCCAACACCGCCAATCCCCACGATGGCAACATGCGCATTCCGAATACGGTCAGCCGCAGCCAGACCAAACAAGCGTTCAAGCCCGCCAAAACGTCTATCCAGCACCTCTGTCATTTAAGGGTCGCGAGACGTTCTTTGGCGGCAACTGCTGCTTCTGATTGTGGATAGGCTTTCACCAAATCAGTCAGCGTTTTACGTGCACCTTTGCTGTCCTTCAGCTCCAGCTGACAGTTGGCAACTGACAACACCGCCTCGGGTGCACGGAGATGTTCGGGATCTTTGGCGATCAAGGCACGAAAATTGCCCATGGCTTCCTTGTAGCTGCGCATGGCATATTGGGCATTCCCCAACCAGAACAGCGCAGGAACCACATAGCCACTGTTGGGGTAGCGCGCCACAAAGCCCGAAAAAAGACTCTGTGCATTGACAAAATCACCTTTCCGAAACACTGCCAATGCCGCATCAAAGTCCCGTGTTTGAGACTGATCTGCCAAGAACTCTACACCATCGAGTTGGACGGTCACGGGTTCGAGTTTGCTGAAACGCGCTTGAACAGCCTGCAACTGATCCTTTTGTTGACGCTGAATTTCAGATAGTTCACGCATCATCTGCTCGTTGCTGCCGCGCAGCGTCGCAATCTCGGCTTTCAATAGTTCAATTTGACGCTGCAAATCAAGCAAGCTTTTACCAAGCCCCGCCAACTCACTGGTCGAAGCCTGACGGGCTTGATCAGCGTCCCCCCGCATGATGTCCACGCGCTGACGCAAATCCAGGATCGCTTTACGCGCTTCGTCATCTTCAAACAATGCTGCATGCAAGCTGCCAACAGACCACCAACATAGCAAAGAAACAGCGATGGACTTGGAAAACAAAGAGGACATGGTTAACAAACGACTCATGGATACCGGATCTCGGCACGACGATTTTTAGCAAATGCAGCTTCATCACTGCCTGTAACTACGGGTTTTTCCTTGCCAAAACTTACCGCTTCCATCTGGTTTGACGAGACGCCCAGGAGCGATAGTGCATTACGCACGGCTTCAGCCCGTTTCTGACCCAAAGCCAGGTTGTACTCGCGCCCACCGCGCTCATCGGTATGGCCTTCAATAGCTACTTTGCGCGTCGGCTGAGCACGTAGAAATCGGGCATGCGCGGCAATGACCGATTGAAATTCTGGTTTAACAACAAAGCTGTCATAGTCAAAATAAACCAGGCGGGATTCAGTTGGCGCAGGGGCCTGATCGGACGTACGACCTAAATCCACCGGGGTCACGCCTCCCCCCTGGACGCCGGAACGCAGCGCACCCGGATCAGCGGTGACGGCTGTCGATGTGGCATCCACAACAGGCACGTCATTGAGCGGGACCGAAGTGCCGCAAGCCACCAAAAGGGTCGAAATCAAACCAATCAAAACAAAATTTCTCATCCTGAATCACTCCAAAACTGTTATTTGAAAAAAGGACCCCAATGTGGTTCTCTGATGTCCCCTTGTTGTCCGCTCAACCTGGCTTTGACTTTGCCGTCCAGTGTGCTCGTCATCAACGCCTCACGCCCCTGCTGCTGGGTTGCATACACCAGCATCTTGCCATTCGGAGAAAAACTGGGGCTTTCGTCTGCGGTCGAGTCCGTGACCATACTCACGGCACCATCAGTCAGATTCATCAAATGCAACTTGTAAGCGCCCCCTACCCTTGAAATATAAGCGAGCCAGCGACCGTCCGGACTGATGGCCGGTGAAATGTTGTAAGTCCCGGTAAATGTGACACGCTCCACTCCTTGTCCGGATGCTGTGGTCCGATAAATCTGGGGCGTCCCTCCCCGATCGCTGACAAAGTAAATATGTTGTCCATTGGGTGAATAAGCGGGTTCAGTGTCAATACTGGTTGATTGAAGCAACCGACGCGGCTCGCCCCCTGCTGCAGACAATAAAAACAGCTGGGAGCCGCCGTCACGACTGAGCGTCAAAGCCAGTGTATTGCCATCAGGCGACCAGGCAGGTGCACTGTTGGAACCTTTGAAGTTGGCGATCAGACGGCGCTTTCCGGTGCTCACATTATGCACATACACCACCGGTTTACGCGACTCGAACGAGACGTAAGCCAACTGATTGCCGTCGGGGGACCAGGCTGGTGAGATAATGGGTTCCGGACTGGCCAGCGCTGACTGCGCATTTTCACCATCGGCATCGGCCACCCACAGTTGGTAACGTTGACCCGCTTTGGTGACATAGGCAATGCGCGTTGAGAACACACCTTTGTCCCCGGTCAGTTTTTCATAAATGTCATCGGCCACCCGGTGCGCGGCCAAGCGCAAGTCTGGTAAGGACACCGCAAAACTGCGGCCGCCCAAATCCTGCCCTTTCACCACATCCCACAGACGGAAACGCACATCAATACGGCCGTCCGCCAGTTTCAAGACACTACCCGAAGCGAAAGCATCCGCGCCGGCCTGGCGCAGTGCGGTGAGTTCAGGGCGCGAAGTCTCATCAAAAGCACCCACAGGCGAATTGATTACGCGAAACTGGCCACTGCGCTCCAGGTCGGCTCGAATGATTTCGGAAATTTTTTGCGGCAACGCCTCCTGCCCCCTGAAAGGCGCGATCACCACGGGTATTTGTGTCAACCCCACACCGGAAACTTCAATGCGAAACTGGGCAAAGGCCGGGCTACAGATCAAGCAGGTCAGAAAATAGCAAAAGAAGCGTTTCATCATTGGTGCATTATCACAGTCTTGTTATCTGAGCATTGTCATTGAGCCGGACCTGAGAATAGCCCAAGGTAGAACGAATCAACCCATTTTTAACACGCTCTTCGACAAGTTGGGCATTCTGTGACGCCTTGTTACGACTCGCTTCCATGTGCCACAGATGAAAAACTTCAGTTGCGCAATAGCCATTCTTGCGCATCACCCCGCTGTGATGCAGGCGTAAGACAAAGTCAGCATCTTCATGTCCCCAGCCAATGAAGGATTCATCAAATCCATCCACCCGTTCAAAGTCAGCTTTCCACACACCCATATTGCAACTGCGAATGCCTTTCCAGGAAAACTCGCGCTCCAGGCGGCGGGGTGCATCGGACAGACGCAACAGGTGGGTGAGCTTGCTGGCATGTCCAAGCATCCGTTGCACAAGCCAGAAAAACCAGCTGCGGCCGCAAATCTGCGCTGAACCTGCCAGTACGCGCTGCGTCAGCTCAGGCGACAACAATACCCGGCTGCCATTGACAAAAAAATCGGGTTGGGCAAGCGCTTTGTGCTGCGCAATAAAGTCCAGCTCTGGCACACAATCACCATCCAGAAAAATAACATAGGAGCCGCTTGCCAGAGCCACCCCGCGATTGCGAATGCACGCTGCGGTAAAGCCAACATCAGGATGCCAGACATGCACCAACTTCAGCGCCTTGGCAAGGTCAGATTTAAATAGCGGCCGAACATGTTCGTCGCGGGAACCATCATCAGCAACAATCACTTCAAAATGTCGATCACTCTGGCGCGACAAACCGTCCAGAACGGCGAGCAGCGCGTCGCTACGGTTGTAGGTGGTGATCACCACGGAGACAAGATCGGAAGCGTTCATTTTGGACTAGACTACATCGCTGTCTTGTGCTCCTTGAGCACGTGAAACACAGAATGCTAACATCACCAATGAGCAAAATTTCCGTCTACATCATTGCCTACAACGAAGCCGAAAAGGTGGCCGCAACCATCGAGAGCGTCCCATGGGCTGACGAAATCATCCTGGTCGATTCATGGAGCACGGACGGCACACCCGAGATTGCCACCAAGCTTGGCGCCCGTGTTGTACAGGTGGACTTCAAGGGCTTCGGTGACCTGCGTAATCAGGCCATTGCAGCCTGCTCCCATGACTGGATTTTTAGCCTCGATGCTGATGAGCGCTGCACGCCCGAAGTAGCTGATGAAATCCGCGCCATTACACAAGATCCAGCGTCCGTGGACGCCTACTGGGTACCGCGCCGCAATTACTTCATGGGCCGCTGGATCAAACACTCCGGCTGGTACCCCAACTACCGCCAGCCACAGTTGTTCCGCAAAGGCCGGATGCACTATGACCTCAAGCCGGTGCACGAAGGCTATGTTCTGGACTCTGCTCAAGCCATCGGTCATCTGAAAAATGCCATCTGGCAATTCCCGTTCAAAAACATGAGCGAGGTCATGCACAAGGCCAATCGCTACTCCAGCCTGGGCGCCGAGAAGATCGTGCACAAGAAGATCAGCATGGGTTCAGCGCTGGCGCACGGCCTCTGGTCATTCGTGAAGCACTACGTTTTCAAGTTGGGCTTTCTGGACGGCTGGGCTGGCTTCGTCATCGCGCTGGGGAATTTTGAGGGTACGTTTTACCGTTATGTCAAAGCCATTGAGTTGCAAAAGGGACCCCAATGGCAGGCACCCAAATAAGCCGAAGTCAATCCATCTGGCGCCAGGGTGCAGTCCATGTTTAAGCGCCCCACCCTGAGCAATCGCACCATCTATTTCCGACTGCTCTCCTACGTCAGGCCGTACTGGAAAGCCTTTGGCCTCGCGGTGCTGGGCATGGTTGCCATTGCCACGACGGAACCTGCTTTCCCGGCCATCATGAAATATTTGCTGGATCAAGGTTTCAAAACCGAAGATGCGCGCATGGTCTGGCTCATTCCAATCGGCATCGTGGTTTTATTTTTGATCAGGGGCATTTTCTCGTTCATCACCAGCTACCTGATGACCTGGACATCAACCCGTCTCATTACCGATCTGCGGCGTGAGATGTTCGCAAAAATCCTCGTCTTGCCAGCACAGGTGTACCACGATCAATCTGCGGGAAAATTCATCTCCCGCCTGATCTATGACGTCGGCCAAATCACCGAAGCGGCCACCGGCGTGCTGATCACCATCGTGCGCGAATCCCTCACCGCACTGGCGCTGATCGCCTATTTGCTGTACTTGGACTGGAAACTCACGCTTATCACGCTGGCGATCGGCCCGCTGTTTGCGTTTATCGTCAAAGCCTTCAGCCAACGCATCCGGGCTGCCACGCGTCTGACCCTGGAATCCATCCGGCTGGTGTCACATGCCATCGAGGAGTCGGTGCTTGCAAACAAGGTCATCAAAATATTCGGCGGACAGCCTCAACAAATCGAACGCTTCCGGATCGAGACAGAGCGTCTGCGTCGCGCCATGATGCGCGAGGCGGTACCGGCATCGGCCATCACCCCCATCACCCACCTGGCAGCCTCCGTGGCGATCGCCATCATTACCTATCTGGCCTTGAGCCAAGCGACAGGCCAAGCCGGCTCGTCCCCAGGCGGATTCGTTTCCTTTATTACCGCCATGTTGATGCTGATTTCACCCATCAAGCAACTCACCACGGTCAACGCACTTTTGCAACGTGGCTTGGCGGCTTGCGAAAGCGTTTTTGCATTGCTCGATTCCCCACCCGAAGACGACAGCGGCAAACTCGAAATGAACCGCGCCCAAGGCAATCTTGAGTTTGACGGCGTCAACTTCCGCTATCCCGGAGCCGACCGCGTTGCGCTGGAAAACGTCACTATGCATATTGGCGCGGGCCAGACCATTGCCCTGGTTGGCGCCTCAGGGGGTGGGAAGACGACCATCAGCGCACTGATTCCACGCTTTTACCGCGTCACGTCCGGCCACATTCGTATTGACGGCATTGACATCAACGAACTGACGCTGGGCAGTTTGCGCCACAACATCGCGCTCGTCAGTCAGGACATCGTTTTGTTCAATAGCACGATCGAGGCCAACATTGCCTTTGGATCGCGCGACACCTGCAGCCGTGACGATGTGATCCAGGCGGCCCGTGCCGCCAACGCTTGGGACTTCATTGAACAATTGCCCGAGGGGCTGGACACCCTCATTGGTGAAAACGGCGCCAGACTCTCGGGCGGACAGCGTCAGCGTATTGCGATTGCGCGGGCGCTGCTCAAGAATGCCCCCATTCTGATTCTTGATGAAGCCACGTCAGCCCTGGACACCGAATCAGAACGGCAGGTTCAGGCGGCCCTGGCCACGCTCATGAAGAATCGCACCACGCTGGTCATCGCCCATCGGCTCAGCACCATCGAGCGCGCCGATCGCATTGTGGTGCTGGATCAGGGACGAATTGTCGAGGCAGGAAACCATGCCGAACTGCTGCGTGCCAATGGCTATTACGCCAACCTCAGTCGGATGCAAACCTGAGTCGATTGAAAAATCGCCAAGTTCTAATTTTTATCCCTTAGTCATGTGTCGACGATGGCCACCCCATGCCAGCAAGACACCCAGCGTCAAGCAAAAGAACGAACCAATATTCGCATCGTAAAGCGAAGAATTGAACAGGCAAGCAACCACCAAAGCGGCCAGTACCGACTGACCGGCTCTGGCAATGGGGGCATCCATGTTATGCAGATCCTTCATGACTGCGCCCATGAATGCCAAAAGAAGCAGAATCCCGCCCACACCGAGCTGAACACCCCACAACAAAAACTCCTGATGGGGGTTGCTAGCAACCTTGAAGGGCTCAAAATCAGTATTTTTCAGAGCTTCAATTCTGTTGTACTGCGTCGTCCAACTGCCAACACCGGAACCTGCCAGTGGTTTCTGAGCCATGGCTTCCAAGGAAGTTTTCCAGAAATAAAGCCGGACACCCGTCGAAGTGGTCGCAGCAGGTTTATCCATATAAGATGAAACCTCAGATCCGGCGGTTAGAAATCTCTGCGGTACGGCCTCAAAACTGAAAGCCAACAAGGCGATCAAAGGCGGTATGGCGACCGAGGCCAAGCGATAGCGCCTGGGCAAAGCCCAAAAAACAGCCAGCGCGATCATGGTCAGGCCAACCAGTTGTCCTGTGCGCCCCACGAATACCAAGAAAACACTCCCCAAAGCCAGCAACGAGACCGTGATAGCGCCATAAAACAGCAAGCGGTTGGGTGCCAGGGACTTTAAATGCCAAAACAGAGCAGCAAGGATTGCGCTCATGATGCTCTGATCCAGATAAGTCGAAAACACGGCAAAAAGTTCTTTGGCGTGTTTCCCAGTGGCCCAAACCACGGGCACATGAAAATACAGTAACCAGCTACTCAATAACAAAAATACCTGGAACCCCAGAAAAATTATCAGCACCAGCGTCGCTTCCTGGCGCGTTCTGATCAGAATCAACATCGCTGGAATCACCAAAAATTTCCCGTACTTTCCTAGCGCTTCCATGGAATGGTCGAAAGGCCCGGTCGTCCATAGCAAGCTGCCTGCAAACGCAGCCAATATCACCAGGATTATTTTTGGTGTCCACAAGGTTTGCCACGACGCCGGTCCCTTGGGCTGCTGCTTGTTTCGAAGCACCACAAGCAATACGGCGAAGAATAACAATAGTTTGCCGAGGCTCATGACGACCATTGATAGGCCCGCGGAAGCCGCCGCCAACGATACGACTGCAATGCGGGCATTGATACGGTTTGAATTGATGGATAGCATGAAACGACTTTAACGAAGATCAATTAGCCCGACATGAACGCTTGTCACTTCAAGTCGCCAGTCTGTATTTCAGAATAAATCTCCGCATACTCTTGCGCCACCGTGCGCCAACTCCGTTCAAATTGCGGCACGGGCTCGATACGACTTAATTGTTGATCCAGGGCTTGAACCCAGGCATCAAGTGGTGCCGCCAGCGGCAACACGGCACCTGACGCCGCCGTGACATGCGCCGCAGCACCGCATACATCAGAAATGAGCACAGGAACTTTGGCAGCCATGGCCTCACTGATGACCATGCCATAAGGCTCGGCTTTGGCGGGGTGCAGCAGGACATCAAAGGCAGCGTAAGAGGCCGCCTCACGCCATCCCATCAATTTATAGCCACCTTGCCAATCGGCAAACAAAGCTGCCACATCGGCAGCCGCCGGCCCCACCACGTACAACTGCACATTAGGTCTGCTGCGTCGTAACGCGGCAACCGTTTCGACAACCCGAGGCAAACCCTTGCGCTGCCACTCCTTGCCGACAAAACCAACAATGCCACCGTCAGGCGGAACCTGACTCGGTTCGCGCAGGGCACCAGGAACCACACCCGGAACAATCGGTTCAGTCAACTTTTGTGCCAACTCTGGATAGTAGTGCGCCAGGGACTTGCTGATGAACTGAGAGTTCGGCACCACATAGCGTGGCGTCGATAACTCGCGTCGTTCCAAAAACAATTGCATGGCAATGCGCAAGGAAATCAGGCGCCACCAGGGTTTGTCCAGAACCGTCGCAAAGGGCGGGCCATGAAAGGTTGTGATGTGGTGAATATTGAGACGTTCGTGGCTATGGATCACGCTGTTCGGACTGGGATGATCTGCCAAAAACCGTGCCACGCGCCGGCTGAAACGCAGCAAGGACAGCCAGCGTGGGCGTGGCGCTATCTCGCCCAGTTCGTAAACTGCAATGCCTTCAGGTTTCTCCAAATGGCAGCGCTCGCAAATAACGCTCACCCGATGCCCCAGTGCTTGTAGCTCGTGCGTCAATTCCCAGACGTAACGCTCCATGCCACCGACCGGCCCATAACGACGCACCACATGGATCACTTCAAGCTGGGACAAAATTTTTACCTTGCTCAAAAATGCAATGACTCAATTGCTCAGAGGCAAGAACCTCACAGCAGCACGATGTCATATTGTTCCTGCCCCATGGCACTTTCACTTTGCAAGGACACCGGCTTGCCAATAAACTCGCTCAAGCCCGCCAGATGCTGGCTTTCCTCGTCCAGGAACAACTCAATCACTTTGGGGGACGCCACCACGCGAAACTCCCTGGGGTTGAACTGGCGTGCTTCGCGCAGGATCTCGCGAAAAATATCGTAAGCCACGCTGCGTGCGGTTTTCACAATGCCTTTGCCCTCGCACACCGGGCACGGCTCGCACAGCATGTGCGCCAACGATTCCCGGGTGCGCTTGCGCGTCATCTCCACCAGACCCAGTTGCGAGAAACCACCGCACATGGTCTTGACCCGGTCACGCGCCAACTGCTTGCGAATTTCAGCCAGCACCGCCTCACGATGCTCTTCGGGCGCCATGTCGATGAAATCAACAATGATGATGCCCCCCAGATTGCGCAGACGCAGTTGCCGCGCGATGGCCTGGGCTGCCTCCAAATTGGTCTTGAAAATGGTGTCGTCAAAATTGCGCGCACCGACAAAACCACCGGTGTTCACATCGACCGTGGTCAAGGCTTCGGTCTGGTCCACCATCAAATAGCCGCCCGACTTCAATTCAACGCGCCGACCCAGCGCCTTGGCAATTTCCTCGTCGATGGCATAGAGGTCAAAAATCGGCCGCTCGCCTCTGTAATGCACCAGTTTTTGAGCCGCCGCGGGCATGAATTCCTGGCCAAAGGCCTTCATGACACCAAACTGTTCCAGTGAATCCACCTTGATAAATTGGGTGAACTCAGTCGTCAAATCGCGCAGCACCCGTTGCAACAAGCTCAAGTCCTGGTGCAGCAGTGAGGTGGCAGGCAGTTTGCTGGCAGCCTGGCGAATGCGCGCCCAGGCTTTGCGCAGGTAAGCAATGTCGTCTGCCAGTTCCTGGTCAGTGGCCTCTTCACCGTTGGTGCGCAAAATGAAGCCGCCGCCCTGCGCGCCCACCAGGGTTTCCAGCCGCCGGCGCAGCTCGTCGCGCTGCTCGGGCGGGATTTTTTGCGACACGCCCAGGTGATCGTCCTGTGGCAAAAACACCAGCATGCGCCCGGCAATACTGATCTGGGTGGACAAGCGCGCGCCCTTGGTGCCAATCGGGTCCTTGATGACCTGCACCATCAGGCTCTGACCTTCAAACACCTGTTTTTCAATCGGAATCTGGGTCGCAGCATTGCGGGCTGCCGAAATCGTCTCGCCTTCGGCGGGGGGGTGCCACACATCGGCCACATGCAAGAAGGCCGCACGCTCCAGGCCAATGTCAATGAAGGCCGACTGCATGCCTGGCAACACGCGCGCCACCTTGCCCAGATAGACATTGCCCACCAGGCCGCGCTCCAGCGTGCGCTCCACATGCAGCTCTTGCAACACGCCGTTTTCCACCACGGCCACCCGGGTCTCCTGGGGCGACCAATTGATCAAAATATCTTCTTGCATGGGCTTGGGTTTTCTTAAACTTTAGACAGCGAAGCCAAAAGCCCGCAGCAAACGGGCTGTTTCAAACATCGGCAATCCCATGATGCCTGAATAACTTCCACTCAAATGCGAAATATACGCCGCCGCCCTGCCCTGCACCGCATAGGCACCGGCTTTGCCCATGGGCTCAGCCGTGGCCACATAAGCCTGAATCTGCGCCGGCGTCATGGTCGCAAAGGTCACTCGGGAGATGGACACTGCCTGCTGGCGTTCCTGCGGCGTGCCGAGTGCGACCGCAGTCAACACCCGGTGCGTTTTGCCGGACAAGGTAGCCAGCATGCGTTCGGCATCCTTGGCATCCAGCGGCTTGCCCAAAATCGTCCGGCCCAGCGCCACCGTGGTGTCGGAACACAGCACCGGCGCTGGCGGCAAGTTGCGGTTTTGCAAACGCTGCGATGCGGCATCTAGCTTGAGTTGGGTCACACGCTGCACATACCGCAGCGGCGCTTCGTTCGGCAGCACGGCTTCCAGCGCCTCGGCATCTTCGTCAGGCGCGGGCAACAACAACTCGTAGGCCACGCCCAACTGCTCCAGCAATTGCCGGCGGCGCGGGCTTTGGGAGGCGAGATAAACAAAATGACTCATTCTCTATGGTACGGATGGTTGGCGTTAATCGACCAAGCCCGGTAAAGCTGCTCGATCAGCAGCACGCGCACCATGGCGTGCGGCAGGGTCAGGTCGGACAGGCGCACCCGCTCGTGTGCTGCCTGTCTGAAAACGGGGTCAAGCCCATCGGGGCCGCCAATCACCAGCGCCACATCGTCGCCCGACAACTGCCAATCCTTGAGCTTTCCAGCCAAAGCCATGGTGCTCAAGGCGGTACCACGTTCATCCAGCGCGACGATTCTGAAACCCTTGGGAATGGCAGCCTCAATGCGCGCGCGCTCTGCTGCCAACAAAGTTTCAAGGGATTTGGAGGCGCGGGGCTCGGTCTTGACGGCCTTCAGCTCGACCTTGAGTTCAAAGGGGAAGCGCTTGGCATAGTCGTCCCACGCTGTTTGCGCCCAGTCGGGCACGCGTTGACCGACGGCAACAATCAGCAGACGCACAGTGCGGCGTCAGGCTTTGCGCACGGCCGGCTTTTTGGCGGGTGCCTTCCTGGCGACCGTTTTGGCCGCCGATTTTTTGGCGGCGGGCTTGACCGGCGCGTTCACCACCAACGTCTTCAGGCGCGGCTTGGCCACGGCATCACCTTCCGCGGCTTTGCGCCTGGGCGTTGCAGCGGTCTTGGCGGCGGTTTTTTTGGCTGCCGCTGCCTCTGCGGCAGCCGTCTTGGCCATCTGCGCCCGGGACGGGAAGGCTTCCTGAACACCCTGCTTGGCCGCACTGGAGCGGCGCAAGCTGGCTGCCGGCTTGGCTGCTTCCTTGGCGGCCTTGGCTTTGGCAGCGCTGGGCTCAGCCATCACCACCGGTTTGGCGGCGCCAAACTTCAGGCGCACTGGTTTGTCGCCCCACAATTCTTCCAGGTTGTAATAACTACGGTAGGTGGGCTGCATCACATGCACCACGGCCTGGCCACAATCGACAATGATCCATTCGCCGTTGGCCTCACCTTCCACGCGCGGCTTGGCAAAGCCGGCATCACGCACGGCATCGATCACACTCATGGCCAGCGCCTTGGTTTGCCGGTTGGAAGTACCCGAGGCAACAATGACCCGCTCAAACAGGGACGACAGGTGCTCGGTATCAAACACCACAATGTCTTGCGCTTTCACATCCTCAAGCCCGTCCACAATGGCACGCTGCAATTTCTGCACGTCCTTTTTTTCTACCGTTGCCGAGGCCGGCTTGGCAACAGGCTTTGTCAGGGATTTGCTGGCCGCGGATATGGCGGACTTGGCAGCGGCCTTGGCCGGTTTCTTGGCAGTGCCTGGGGCAGTAGTTTTGGTAGTCATCAATGTGATTGGTAAAGGTGATGGTCGGCAATATAACGCGCAACGGGCTCAGACACCAGTGTTTGCACTGGTTGCCCATTGGCAATGTTGCTGCGAATCTGGGTGGCGCTCACGTGCAGGGCTGGCAGGCCCAAGTGCAAAAACCGCTCGGGAAACAATCTTTCAGCTTCAAACGAGTCGTTGGTATTTGATGAATGGGCACGAGTAGCTACACTAATTATAGCTAATTGAACAATGGCCTGCCATTCGTGCCAGCTGGTCAGGGCGGCGGCCTGGTCTGCTCCCATGAGCAAAAACAATTCGGCCCCGGGTTCTTCGGCCGCCATCTGACGCAAGGTGTCGATGGTGTAGCTCGGGCCAACGCGGTCTATTTCCCGCCTGTCGATGCAAATTTTGGCGACATCCCCAAAAGCCAGTTGCACCATGGCCAGCCGGTGCACGGCCGATGTCAGCTGGCGTGGTTTGTGCCAGGCATCGCCCGTGGGTACCACATGCAGGACATCCAGTTTGAGCTCGTTCAGAGCCGTTTCCAGCAAGGCCCGGTGCGCCAGGTGCGGCGGATCGAAGGCACCGCCAAACACACCGATGCGCCGTGCCTGTGGCATGTCCGGCTTCAAACCCAATCCCGGCGTACCAGGAAATCACTGTACAGCGCCGCCTCGGGCGTGCCTGGAGCTGGCACCTGTTGGTAGGCCCAACTCACCAAGGGCGGCATCGACAGCAAAATGGACTCACTGCGGCCGCCCGACTGCAGGCCAAAATGGGTGCCCCGGTCCCAGACCAGGTTGAATTCCACATAGCGGCCACGCCGGTAAAGCTGAAAAGTACGCTCGCGTTCGCCATAGGGCGTGTCTTTGCGGCGCATCACTATCGGCAGGTAGGCACTTAAAAACGAATCCCCCAAGGCCTGCATCATGGCCAGACTGGGCTCGAAGCCGAGCTCAGAGAAATCGTCAAAAAACACACCGCCCACGCCACGCTGCTCGTTGCGATGCTTCAAATAAAAATACTCATCGCACCAGGTCTTGAAGCGCGGGTATTTGTCCTCGCCAAACGGCTGCAGCGCAGACTGGCAGGTCTGGTGGAAATGTATGGCGTCTTCTTCAAAGCCGTAATACGGCGTCAGGTCCATGCCGCCACCAAACCAGCACACCTCGGCGCCATCGTGACCCTTGGCAGAAATCATGCGTACATTCATGTGCACCGTGGGCACGTAGGGATTACGCGGATGGAACACCAGCGACACGCCCATGGCCTCAAACGGCGCACCGGCCAGTTCGGGGCGATGTTGTGTGGCTGAGGGTGGTAATTTGGGACCGCTCACATGCGAAAAGCCGCAGCCGGCGCGCTCGAACACGGCGCCACCTTCCAGAATTTTTGTGATGCCCTGCCCTTGCAAGGCCTCGCCCGTGGGCTTTTGCCATGGGTCGGTCAGAAACGTCGAGCCATCCAGTTCGGCAATGGCCCCGGTAATGCGATCCTGCAAACTGCGCAGATAAGCGCTGACACGCCCGGTCGGCAAGGCCTGTGCCGTCATGCCTGCGGCCCCTTGACGGCGCGGTGACCAATGTCACGGCGGTACTGCATGCCATCAAAACGAATACCCATGGTCACTTCATAGGCGCGCTGCTGCGCCAGCCGCACGTTGTCGGCCAGCACCGTCACACACAGCACGCGCCCGCCCGAGGTCACCAGTTGACCGTCTTTTAAGGCCGTGCCGGCATGGAACACGCAGGCATCCTCTGCCGCAGGGGGAATGCCGCTGATGGCATCACCCTTGCGCGGACGCATCGGGTAGCCGTGCGCCGCCAGCACCACACCCAGGGCGGTACGGCGGTCCCATTCCAGCTCGACCTGATCAAGCCTGCCATGCGGACCCGGTTCGGTCGCTGCCATCATCACGTCGACCAGATCGGTTTTGAGTCGCATCATGATCGGCTGGGTTTCGGGGTCACCCATGCGGCAATTGAATTCGAGCGTCTTGGGGCGCCCCTGGGCGTCGATCATGAGGCCGGCATACAGGAAACCAGTGAAAGGAATGCCGTCCTTTTCCATGCCGCGCACCGTAGGCAGAATGATGTCGCGCATGGCCCGGGCGTGCACGTCGGGCGTGACCACCGGTGCGGGCGAATAGGCGCCCATGCCACCGGTGTTGGGACCCTGGTCACCATCGAGCAGGCGCTTGTGGTCCTGGCTGGTGGCCAGTGGCAAGACATTTTTGCCATCCACCATGACAATAAAGCTGGCCTCCTCGCCCTGTAAAAATTCTTCGATCACCACCCGCGGCACGGCCGCGCCATCGGCACCGGCGTTGTGCACCACGCCCAGCGCATCGTCAAGCAGCATGAAGTCCACCGCCTCATGCGCTTCAGCGATGGTGGCGGCTACCACCACGCCCTTGCCGGCAGCCAGACCGTCGGCCTTGACCACAATTGGCGCACCTTTCTGGTCGATATAGGCGTGGGCCGCTGCCGCGTCGGTGAAGGTATCAAACTCGGCCGTCGGAATGTTGTGGCGCTGCATGAAGGCCTTGGAGAAAGCCTTGGAGCTCTCCAGCTGCGCTGCCGCCTGCGTCGGACCAAAAATACGCAACCCCTGTTTGCGAAACACATCCACGACACCCGCTGCCAGCGGAACCTCCGGCCCGACCACCGTCAGCGCAATTTTTTGCGCCAGTGCCCAGGCACACAATTCGTTCACATCGGTGATCGGCACATTTTCAAAACGGTCGTCCTGCGCCGTGCCGCCATTGCCGGGGGCAAGATAGACCTTGTGCGTTTTCGGCGATTGCACCAGGCGCCAAGCCAAAGCGTGCTCGCGACCACCGCCGCCAATGACCAGGATTTTCATTCGGCGTCCAGTTCGGCGTTATGGTAGACGCCTTGCACGTCGTCCAGGTCTTCAATCGCATCAAGCAACTTTTGCATGCGTGCGGCTTCATCGCCGCTGAGCTCGATCGGGTTTTCCGGACGCATGGTGACCTCGGCCACCTCCGGCGTGAGGCCTGCAGCATCCAGCGCGTTCTTGACGGCTTCGAAGTCAGCCACCGAAGTGATCACCTCGATCGCACCTTCGTCATCGCTGATCACGTCTTGCGCGCCCGACTCGAGCGCCACCTCCATGACCTTGTCTTCCGAAGTACCCGGCGCAAAAATGATCTGGCCACAATGCTTGAACTGAAATGCCACCGAGCCTTCGGTGCCCATGTTGCCGCCGTATTTGGAGAAAGCGTGGCGCACTTCAGCCACGGTGCGCACCTTGTTGTCGGTCATGGTGTCGACGATGATGGCCGCGCCGCCAATGCCGTAACCTTCATAGCGGATTTCTTCGTAATTGATGCCGTCCAGCGACCCTGTCGCCTTGTCAATGTTGTATTTGATGCGGTCGGCCGGCATGTTGGCGGCCTTGGCCCGGTCAATGGCTAGGCGCAGACGCGGGTTGGTGGACAGATCACCGCCACCGGCACGCGCCGCCACCGTGATTTCACGGATGATGCGGGTCCAGATCTTGCCGCGTTTTTCGTCCTGACGGCCTTTGCGGTGCTGAATATTGGCCCATTTACTATGTCCTGCCACGTGAAATCCTTCAAAAGTTCGTTACGCTACTGCTTAGATTGTACTTTTGGAGCCAGACATGCCAGAACCCATCCTGATCGCCCAGCACGGCCAAATTCAATGCCATCTTCAACCCGACAAAGCCAACCGCCATGGCCTGATCACCGGCGCCACCGGCACCGGCAAAACCATCACGCTGCAAACCCTGGCCGAAGGTTTTTCCAGGATGGGCGTACCGGTGTTCATGGCCGACGTCAAGGGTGACCTGACCGGCCTGTCCCAAGCCGGCTCGGCCACCCCCAAATTGGCCAAGGTAATTGCCGAGCGCGGCCTGGAGACGCCTGAATTTGCCGCTTTCCCCACCACATTGTGGGACGTATTTGGCGAGCAGGGTCATCCGGTGCGCGCCACCGTGAGCGACCTCGGACCACTGTTGCTGGGGCGCATGCTCAACCTCAACGAGACCCAGGCCGGCGTGCTGCAGCTGGTGTTCAAGATTGCCGACGATGACGGCCTGCTGCTGCTCGACATGAAAGACCTGCGCGCGATGTGCCAGTTTGTCGGCGACAACGCCAGCGAGTTCACCACCGAGTACGGCAACATCAGCGCCGCCAGCATTGGGGCCATTCAGCGCGGCCTGATGCAGATCGAAGCGCAGGGCGGCGACCAGTTCTTTGGCGAGCCCATGCTCAACATCGACGATTTCATGCAGACCGACAACGCTGGCCGCGGCATGGTCAACATCCTGGCGGCCGACAAACTCATGAACTCACCGCGCCTGTACAGCACGTTTTTGCTCTGGATGCTCAGCGAGTTATTCGAGAACCTGCCCGAAGTGGGCGACCTGGACAAGCCCAAACTGGTCTTTTTCTTTGACGAGGCGCACCTGCTCTTCAACGACGCGCCCAAGGTGCTGATCGAACGCATCGAATTGGTGGTACGCCTGGTGCGCTCCAAAGGCGTAGGCGTCTATTTTGTGACACAAAACCCGCTCGACATTCCCGACAGCGTGCTGGCCCAATTGGGCAACCGGGTGCAGCACGCGCTACGTGCCTTCACCCCGCGCGACCAGAAAGCGGTCAAGTCGGCTGCCGACACCATGCGCCCCAATCCCGGGTTGGACGTGGGCGCCGCCATCACCGAGCTCGGCGTGGGCGAGGCCCTGGTCAGTTTTCTCGACACCAAAGGCCGTCCCTGCCCCACCGAGCGTGTCTTTGTGCTGCCACCGGCGAGCCAGATCGGACCGATCACACCTGCCCAGCGCCAGGCCCTGCTGACCGAGTCGATCGTCGCCGGGGTCTACGAAAAAACGCTGGACCGCGATTCGGCCTATGAAAAACTCAAGGGCCACGCCGCAGCGCGCGCAGCACAAGCCGAGAGCAAGGCGGCCAGCACCAGCGAGGCACCCGCAGCCCAAGGTAGCGGCATGTTCGACAGCATCAGTTCGGGCTTGGGCAGCCTGTTGGGCGGCGGCGGTGGCCGACGCACCTCAGCCGGTGAACAACTCTTCAAAAGCGCTGCCAGCTCCATCGGCCGCGAGGTTGGCCGACAGATCATCCGCGGCGTGCTGGGCGGCATTTTTGGCGGCTCCAGGCGATAAACCCAAACTTAAGGAAAGAAATACCATGACAACTCCCCAAGACCCGATGGTTCACCTCATCAACCACCCGCTGGTACAGCACAAGCTCACGCTGATGCGCCGCAAGGACGCCAGCACGACCAGTTTTCGCACGCTGCTCAACGAGCTCTCAATGCTGATGGCCTATGAGGTCACACGCGACATGCCGATGCAGGAAGTGGAGATCGAGACCCCGCTGGAAACCATGACCGCCAAGGTCATTGACGGCAAAAAACTGGCGCTGGTGTCCATCCTGCGCGCCGGCACCGGCATTCTGGACGGCATGCTGAGCGTGGTGCCCGGCGCACGCGTGGGCCACATCGGTCTGTACCGCGATCCGGCCACGCTGCAGGCGGTCGAGTACTACTTCAAGATGCCCAAGGAAATGCCGGAGCGCGACGTGGTGGTGGTGGACCCGATGCTGGCCACCGGCCACTCGGCCATCGCAGCCATCACGCGCATCAAGGCGCTACAGCCCAGGTCGATCAAGTTCGTCTGCCTGCTGACCTGTCCTGAAGGCGTCAAGGCGCTGCGCGAAGCCCACCCGGATGTGCCGATCTACACCGCGGCCATCGACCGCCAACTCAACAGCCACGGCTACATCCTGCCAGGCCTGGGTGATGCGGGTGACCGGATTTTTGGCACGCAGTAAACATTCCGGCCAAGCAGGTTCAGACCTCCAGCCACTCCCTGCGAATCGCGCTGGCTTGGCGCAATTGCTCCGGCGTGCCTTCAAAGACCACGCTGCCATGGCCCATCACGTAGCAGCGGTCGGACACGTCCAGGGCAATCGTCAGCTTTTGCTCGATCAGCAGCACCGCGATACCGCGCGCCTTGAGTTGCTTGAGGAATTGCCCCACCCCTTCAATCAATCTTGGGGCCAGACCTTCGGTGGGCTCGTCGATGATGATCAGGTCGGGGTCGCCCATCAGGGTACGGCACAGGGTCAGCATTTGCTGCTCGCCGCCGGACAGCACACCGGCCTCGGTATGCTGGCGCGCCCGCAACTGCGGAAACAGACGGTACATATCGTCCTGCGTCCAGCGGCCCGCTTTGTGGCGGTGTTTTTGACCTAACCACAGGTTTTGTGCCACCGTCAGAGTGGGAAAAATGTCCCGGCTCTCGGGCACATAGCCCAGTCCCGACTGGGCGATCTCGAAGGTTTTTTTGCCCAGCATCTGCCGACCCTGCCAAAGCAGGGAACCCTGCGCCTCGACCAATCCCATGATGGCTTTGGCGGTGGTGGAGCGTCCCGAGCCGTTACGCCCCAGCAGCGCCACAATTTCGCCCACCCCCACCTGCAGCGAAACGCCATGCAGCACATGACTTTTGCCGTAGAAAGCGTGCAGTTGTTCAACGTCCAGCATCACACCAACCCTGCCTGCGTCGCCACCAAACCCAGGTAAGCTTCCTGCACCTGCGCGTTGGCACGCACTGCCTGCGGCGTATCAAAAGCCAGCAATTCACCATAAACCAGCACGGCAATTTTGTCAGCCAGGCCAAACACCACGCCCATGTCATGCTCCACCATCAACAGGGTTTTGCCATCGGTGGCTTGTCTGATCAGGTGGATGAAACGACTGGTCTCGGACTGGCTCATGCCTGCAGTGGGCTCGTCCAGCAAAATCACATTGGCACCGCTGGCGATGGTGATGCCCACCTCCAGCGCGCGTTGCTCGGCATAACTCAGGTGCATGGCCAGGGTGTCGCGCTGCTTGTCCAGGTGCACGCTTTCCATCAAGGCTTGCGTCTGTGCATTGGCATCGTCCAGACCCGCCAGGAATTTCAGAAACGTGTACTTGTAGCCCAGACGCCAGAGCACGCCACAGCGCAGATTGTCGAACACGCTGAGCGTGGGAAAGATGTTGCTGATCTGAAAACTGCGCGCCAAACCCATGCGGTTGATCTGATACGGTTGTTTGCCGTCAATGCGGCAGCCATTGAGCAGGATCTGGCCCGCTGTGGGTGCAAAGCGGCCACTGATCAGGTTGAACAGGGTCGACTTTCCGGCGCCATTGGGGCCGATGATGCCAACACGTTCACCCGCTTTGACGGCCATGCTGATGCCGCGGATGATTTCAGTTTTGCCGAAGTTTTTGTGAACGTTTTGCAAAACCAGGGCGTCTGCAGCTTGGGTCATGACGCCTCCGGACGCTTGATGTCCAGCACCAACTGGCGCTGGCTCAACACAAACAGTCCCAGGCCGGTCAGCATGACCAGGCCCGACCCCATCCAGCTGCCGACCCCTTTGACATTGAGCGTGATCCCGATAAAAGACAACTCAGGGCCCAGTGCAGCGTCCAGTTGCAGGTGGTAGACCATTTCCAGCAGGGCGGCTGCACCCGCCAGAGAGAGCAGCCCGGTCAACCACAGCGCCAGATAACTCACCCACAGTCGCCTTGAAAAACCATGCCTGGCCGCCATGATGAGCGAGGCCACACCACCGGGCGCGACCATCACCATCACGATGAAGACCAGCCCAAGATACAACAGCCAGGCCTGGGTGAACCCGGACAGCAGCACAAACGCCAGCACCATCAGAATGGCGCCAATGATGGGACCAAAAAAGAAAGTGGTGCCACCCAGAAAAGTGAACAACAGGTAGGCACCCGAACGTGTTCCGCTAACCACCTCGGAGGTCACGATCTCAAAATTGAGTGCCGCCAAGCCTCCTGAAATCCCGGCAAAAAATGCGGCAATCACAAACGCGAGATAGCGCACCACCTGCGGGTTGTAACCAACAAAAGCGACTCGCTCCGGGTTGTCGCGTACGGCGTTCAACATGCGCCCAAGCGGGGTACGGGTAAAGGCATACATGAGCCCTGTGCAGACAAAGGTGTAGACCGCAATCAGGTAATACAGCTCGATTTGCGGGCCAAAGCTGATGCCCCATACCGGGCTGCCCGCCACCCGGTTGCCTGATACCCCTGCCTCGCCGCCAAAAAAACCCGGGAACATCAACGCCATGGCCCACACCAGTTCACCTAGCCCCAGCGTGATCATGGCAAACGGTGTGGCGGCTTTTTTGGTTGTGACCCAACCCAGCACGAGTGCAACAGCCATGCTGGAAAATCCACCGACCAGGGGAATCAAACTCACCGGCAGCGCCAGACCGTCGGTCACCTGGTTCAAGGTATGCATGGCCAGAAAGGCGCCCATGCCCGAATACACAGCATGGCCAAAACTGAGCATACCGCCCTGCCCCAGCAGCATGTTGTAGCTCAGACAGACGATGATGGCAATGCCCATCTGGCTCAACAATGTCTGGCTCAGACTGCTGGTAAAAATCATGGGCGCCAACGCCAGCATGAATGCATACAGGCCCCACACCACGGTGCGCCCCATCAGTCGCCCCGCGTGCCCAGCAAACCCCTGGGCCGAAAAATCAGCACAAGCACCAGCAACAGATAGGGCAGGATCGGGGCCACCGACACGTCCAGGCCCACGGCAAAGGTCTGCATCAGGCCAATCAGCAGTGAAGCCAGAAATGCCCCGCCCAGCGAACCAATGCCACCAACCACCACCACCACAAAAATGATGCCCCCCACTGCCATGGCCATGCCCGGCTCGGTGACAAAAGCATTGCCGCCCAGCACACCCGCCAGACCTGCCAGCGCGCAGCCACCACCAAACACCCACATGAACACACGCGGCACGTTGTGGCCCAGCGCCTCGGCCATCCCGGGGTGCGTCAAAGCCGCCTGGATCACCAGCCCGATGCGGCTGCGCGTCAGCAGCAACCACAGGGCTGCCAGCATCAGCAAGGCAACCACCATCATGAAGGCACGGTAGAGCGGGAACTGGGTGTCGAACAGCGTCAGCAACGGTCCATCCAGCGCCACCGGCACGCGGTAATCCACCGAACTGCGCCCCCACACGAGTTGCACGATTTCAAGAATGAGGTAACTCATGCCAAAGGTGATGAGCAGCTCGGCCACATGGCCAAACCGGTGCACCCGGCGCAGCACAAAGCGCTCAAACAAGGCCCCCAATCCGCCAACAACCAATGGCGCCAATACCAGTGCCGGCCAGAAACCTAGCCACCCTGTCACGCTGTAGCCAAAGTAGGCGCCCAGCATATAAAACGAGGCATGGGCAAAGTTGAGCACCCCCATCATGCTGAAAATCAGCGTTAGCCCCGAGCTCAGCATAAACAGCAGCAGCCCGTAGCTGAGGCCGTTGAGCAATGAAATGGTGAAGAATGCCATGCGAAATTTAAAGGGTCATGTGCGGTATTCGGCCGGATGCGGCTGGCTCGCAAGGACAGAAAGTTTTGTCAGCGCAAATCTGTCAGCGGGTATCGTACCGCCAAACCAGTCATCTTCCAGGCATGGCCAACAAGGTAAAGAAGTCCCGGTCGGACTGCAACATGTGTCCCGCCACCAGCTCGAATACCAGGAACCTGATCAATTGACCCTCGGCACCAGCTTCATCAGGCGCATCATGCAACTGCTCATAGAGTGTTTTGGCACGGGTCAAAAGCACCTGGTGCTGCTCCGAGTGACGGGCCAAATCGGCAAACCCGAGCCCTTGCAGAATAGCTTCTTCATGGGCAAAATGCATCACTGTGTGATTCAGTAGTGACTGATAAGCAGCTTCAAACGCCTGCGGAGCCTGATGCCGCAAAACCACCTTGTCGAGCAGCGTATTGGCCAGCAGGAACAATGTTTCATGCTCCTCATCAAGGACAACATGACCACTTTTAAACGCTTCTTTCCAGCGCAGGTGGACATAAGATGCCGCAACGACAGTCTCTGCCTCGCGGTGCGACTCTGCCACCACCGGCAAACACAGGTAGACCGCATTACGACCGCTTTTCTTGGCTTGGTACATGGCCTCGTCACCCAGGCGCAGCAGATCTTTCTCAGTCCCGCCATGGTCCGGGTACAAGGCCACTCCGATGCTTGACGAAATACTCAACACCATGCCCTTGTCGGTCACAAACTCCTGAGCCAGCGCATGGCGGATTTTTTCGGCCACCAGCACCGCGACCTCGCTGTTTTGCTGGTCAGGCAGCAAGACGACAAACTCGTCCCCCCCCATGCGCGCAGCGGTATCCGAGACACGCAGGCAGCCCTGAATACGCTGTGCAACAGCCTGCAACAGCCAATCGCCCACCTCGTGGCCCAGTTCATCGTTGATGGGCTTGAACTTGTCCAGATCAATAAACAACAGTGCCAAGCGGGTGTTGGTACGGCGCGCACGCATCACCTGTTGCGACAAACGCTCCAGCGCCAGGCGCCGATTGGGCAAAGCGGTCAATGGGTCATGAAAAGCCAGTTCCCGCACCTGTTGCGCCATCTGGGTGCGCTCGGTAATGTCTTCCAGAGATACCACTGCCGCCTGTCGGTCTTCACCCTCCAGCGGCGTCACGCTCATGCTGAGCCAGCGCTGCTGCGCAGGGGAATGGGAAGCGTATTCAAGGTAGAACCGGGGTATGTGTCCAGCCAGTACCGCGTGGATGCCGTCCTGTGCCGTCATGTTGTCCCGCGCGATGGCATCAGCTTCCATGAGCTGGCACGCCGCCAGAAAATTGCTCCCGACATTCATGTCGAGACTGTTTTGCCGTGGTTCCCCAGCGCCCTCTATCTCATTGCGCCGCCAGGCTTCATTCACTTCGAGAATCACACCGTCATGGTCCAGCACGGCGATTTCCGCAGCTACCGAGTTGAGCACCGCCTGATTGAACAATTCCCGTTGTTTCAAGGCTTTTTGCTGCTGCGCCAAAGTATCGAGCAGCCGATTGAAACCACCCACCAGATGACCCACTTCGTCGTTCAGCGCCACGGGCAGGGCTTGTGGTGCCTGGTTTTTGCGCACAAAGCCGTCCATCGTATTGACGGCCGCAGTCATGGGAGCCAACTGGCGGCGCAGCATCAACCAGATCAAGGCCAGGCAAAGCAGAAGCAACACCAAACCCGCCAGCCTGGCGCGTGGCTTGATGGTTTCGATCAAGGAAAAAGTTTCTTCGGGGGGAAGCGTGATCGCAGCGTACCAATGGGCCATGGGAATTTGTTGAACGCTGACCAGCAGATCCCCGTCTTTCGGATCAATCACCCGTGCCGTGCCCTCAAATCCCTGCATGAAGCGATCTATAGATGTGCTCACACCAGGCGCCGGCAACTTTTCAAGCAAGCGCGTCGGTTCGGACGTGGCAAAAATCAGTCTTTGACTTGCATCCACCAGGAAAAAATTGCCCCGCTTGCCATAACGATGCGAGGTCAATTGACTCAAAAAATTGACATCATCCAGCAGCACCACACCTGCCAAAGCACCGGTGACATCGCCCACAGGGCTGCGAACGGGCACAGCCATGGCAAACCAGGCCGTTTTCAGCTTGTTGTTGACCTGAATCTGACCAATGACCGCCTGTCCGTCGTGGAGCACCCGCGCCAACTCCTCTGGCGCAAGGGCTGGCGTGACCAGACCGCCCGGCAAAAACTGCACATCAGCTTGCAACACCCCTTGCTGGTTCCATAGCCTGGCACCGCCATTGAACGGTCCGGCCAGAAACGACTGCTCCTGCAAGAAAGCCTGTAACGCTGCCGGGTTTTGCTGCATGATTGATGTCACCCGTAAGGCCACCGTATCCAGGGTTGCCAACCGGTTGCGCAAGCCGAGATTGACCTCGGAAGACAACAAGTTCAAAGCCGAGCGCTGTTGCTGACCGGTATAAAGCAGCAATTCTTCCCGCAACAAACTCTTGCTGTAAAAAGCCAATAGCAGAAAGCTCAACACCACGATGAGCGATGTCATCAGCGTGACTCGGGTTTTGAGAGATTGCGGCAAGAAACGGTGAGGCAACATAAAGAGGAAGGTTCCAGCCGACAAAGGCCAAGTAACGAGATGTTACGGGATAAATCAAATGGATGCCCCTGCAAACATTGGGTTTGAGCTTTGCACGACACAATTCACCCATGAACGCTCTGATCCAGCCTTGCCAAATCAGCCATACCGGCCTGGTCTGGAACAACCATTTCCACCGCCTGGGGCCTGATTTTTACACCTCGCTGGCCCCGCAAGGCATGCCGGCGCCCTACTGGGTCGGTCGTTCTTTTGCAGTGGCAGAGATGCTGGGGTTACCAGCCAGTCAACTGCAATCCGATGCACTGCTACAGGCATTGGCGGGCAACCAGCCCATCGGCGGCACCCAACCGCTGGCCAGTGTCTACAGCGGCCACCAGTTTGGCCACTGGGCCGGGCAACTGGGCGATGGCCGAGCCTGCCTGCTGGGCGAGATCAACGGCCTGGAGGTTCAACTCAAAGGATCGGGCCTGACGCCCTACTCGCGCATGGGCGACGGCCGGGCCGTATTGCGCAGCAGCATCCGCGAATTTTTGTGCAGTGAAGCCATGCACGGTTTGGGCATCCCGACCACACGCGCCCTGTGCGTGGTGGGGTCCGACGAGAAAGTGGCGCGCGAAACCCTGGAAACCGCAGCCGTGGTGACACGCGTAGCTCCCAGCTTTATCCGTTTTGGCCATTTTGAACACTTTGCCGCGCGCAACCAGTTAATGCAACTCAGAACGCTGGCCGACTATGTGCTTGCACGTTATTACCCGGACTGCCAAACCGCCAGCCTGCTTGCCGCCAACCCCTATGCCAATTTGCTGATGCAGGTGACCGAACGCACCGCTGTGATGGTCGCGCACTGGCAGTCGGTGGGCTTTTGCCACGGTGTCATGAATACCGACAACATGAGTATTTTGGGCCTGACCATCGACTACGGGCCATTTCAGTTTTTGGATACCTATGACCCGGGACACATCTGCAACCACACCGACCGCGGTGGGCGTTATGCTTTTGACCGCCAGCCCGAGATTGCCCACTGGAACCTTTATGCGCTGGCGCAGGCGCTGATGCCGCTGATCGAAGACAAAGCCTTGGCCCTGCAGGCCCTGGACACCTTCAAACCGGTGTTTGAGCGCACCTGGCAGCAGCTGATGCGCACCAAATTGGGACTGGTGGCAGGCAACGACAACCCTGCCGATCACCCCCTGCTGCAGGACCTGATGGCCTTGCTGACGCAAGACCGGGTCGATTACACCCTGTTCTGGCGCCGGCTGAGCCAGGCGGTTGCCAGTCAGCAGTTTGCGCCGGTGCGCGACCTGTTTCTGGACACTGCGGCCTGGGATGCCTGGCTGCTGCGCTATGGCGCGCGCCTCGCTGGTGTTGATCAGGACGAGACGGCGGCATTGATGCTCAAAACCAACCCCAAATATGTGCTGCGCAACTACCTCGGCGAGCTGGCCATCGAAGCCGCCAAAGGCAAGGATTTCTCAATGGTCGCCCATTTGCTGACTCTGCTGGAGCGTCCTTTCGACGAGCATCCCGCGTTCGAAACTTATGCCGGCCTGCCTCCCGACTGGGCAAGCCGGATCGAGATCAGTTGCAGTTCCTGAACACGCCGATACATTTCAATTCAAACGAGACCGTCATGCCTTTCAAAATTCAGAAAACCGATGTCGAGTGGCAAACCATCCTGCAAGCCAAAGGCGCTGAACCTGTGGCTTACCAGGTCACGCGCCATGCAGCCACCGAACGCCCATTCAGCGGCAAATATGAAGCGCACCAGGCCGACGGCAGCTACCACTGCATCTGCTGCGATGCCAAGTTGTTTGACTCCAACACCAAATTCAACGCGCACTGTGGCTGGCCGAGTTTTTCTCTGGCTGTCCCGGGTGCCATCGAAGAGATTACCGACCGCAGCCTGGGCATGACTCGCGTGGAAACGGTGTGTGCCCAATGCGGTGCCCACCTCGGCCACGTCTTTGACGACGGCCCTGCCCCCACCGGCCTGCGCTACTGCATGAACTCGGCTTCGTTAAACTTCAGCCCTACATGAAAATACTGATCGATTTTTTTCCCATCCTGCTGTTTTTTGGCGCCTACAAGATGTACGACATCTACATTGGCACCGGCGTGCTGATGGCCGCCACCGTGCTGCAAATGACGCTCATCTACGGCATTGACCGCAAATTGCAGGCCATGCACAAGATCACGCTGGCCCTGGTGCTGATGTTTGGTACCCTGACCCTGGTGCTGCATGACGACCGTTTCATCAAATGGAAACCAACGGTGCTCTACGCCGCCATGGCGATTGCGCTGGCGGTGGCGGTCTGGATTTACAAAAAGAATTTTTTGAAGATGTTGCTGGGCAGCCAGTTGTCCCTGCCGGAGCCGGTGTGGATGCGCCTGAACATCATGTGGATCGCTTACAGCGCCTTTATGGCGCTCATCAACGCCTATGTGGCGGCCTACTACAGCACCGAAGCCTGGGTCAACTTCAAGCTTTGGGGCTATGCTTTCCCGCTGATCTTCATCGTCGGCCAGGGTTTTTATATTTCACGTTATCTGGTGGCTGACGACACCAAAACCCCAACACCATGAACCAAGCTCCCACCGCCGCGCAACTGCAGCAACGCCTGCAACAGGTCCTGCAACCGAGCCAACTCGAGGTGATCGACGAGAGCCACCAGCACCACGGCCATGCCGGCGCCAACGGCACCGGCTTTGGCAGCCACTTCCGGGTGCGCATCACGGCTGGGGCTTTTGCCGGCAAGTCCGCCGTGGCACGGCACCGGCTTGTGTATGATGCGCTCCAAGATTTCATGGATCAGGGCTTGCATGCCCTGGCCATTGAAGCCCAAACACCAAAAGTCTGACGGCCGAGGTCGACAATTTCGCTTTTCTTTTTAAATTATTTGCAGGAAATTTGCATGAAAAATAAACTGGTATCAGGTCTTGCCCTGGCAGCCTTTCTGGGTGGTATGTCTACCGTGGCTGTGGCACAAAATGTGGCCATCGTTAATGGCAAGGCCGTTCCTCTGACACGTGTGGAAGTCTTGAGCCAACAGGTGGCGCGCTCTGGCCGCCCGGTCACGCCAGAAATCCAGCAGCAGATCAAGGACGAAGTGATCGCGCGCGAAATCTTCATACAGGAAGCCCAAAAATTAAGCCTCGACACCACGGTCGACTTCAAAAACCAGATGGAACTGGCGCGCCAGACCATCCTGATCCGTGAATTGTTCGCCAATTACCAAAAAACCAACCCAGTCACCGATGCCGACATCCAGGCTGAATACGACAAGTTTGCAGCCGCCAACAGTGGCAAAGAGTACCGAGCCAGTCACATTCTGGTAGAAAAGGAAGCCGATGCCAAGGCGATCATTGCCCAGCTCAAAAAAGGTGGCAAGTTTGAAGAAATCGCCAAAAAATCAAGCAAAGATCCAGGTTCTGGCGCCAAGGGTGGTGATCTGGACTGGGCACCTGCCGGCAACTATGTGGCCGAATTTGCCAGCGCTTTGACAGCCCTGACCAAAGGTCAGTTGACCGAGACTCCGGTCAAGTCCCAGTTCGGCTTCCACATCATCCGCCTGGATGACGTGCGCGATACCCAATTGCCCAAGCTCGAAGAGGTCAAGCCACAAGTATCGCAACAACTTCAGCAGCAAAAGCTGACCCAATATCAGGAAAACCTGCGCAAAAAAGCCAAGGTTGAATAAACCGGTCGCTTTATAGCCCCTGAAAGCCGGATTTCATCCGGCTTTTTTATTTGAATAGCAGGCTGAACCCACCCACCAGCGCAATCAGCACGGGCTGGTGAACCAGGTAGTAGCTCAGGCTCCAGCGCCCCAGTCCAGCCAGCGCCTGCACGGGCTGCGGCAAGGGATGGGCCAGCCAATCGAACTGTTGTCTCCAAAGCCAGGCACCGGCTGCTGCGCCCCACCACATCACACCCAGCCAGGGAAACAAGGGCACGTAGTCCTCGGTGACAGGCTTTTTGCTGATCCAGCCCAACCAGTTCCAATGCATGCTGTTCAAGGAGTCGGCCCAGGGCAGCAAAGGCCCGGTCTGCAGCAGGTTCTCAAAAATAAATTTGGAAACAATGGCCAGCGCGCCCAGCAGCCACAGCCAAGTCCCCCAGTGGGCGGTGAGGCGCACCACAATCAACATCAGTGCCAGGCCGTGCAGCACGCCAAAATAGATGAAACTATTGGGAAACATCAGCCAGGAGCCCACCGTGACCAGCAGCGCGCTGCCAGCCACCTGGGCCCAGCGCCGCCAGAAGCGCGGCCAGCTTTGCCCCTGCGCCGTGGCGAAGGCTTGACCCATGCCGGCGCACAGCAAAAACAAGCTCACGATCAGGGTGCGCTGCCAGGTCCAGAACGGGTCGCGGACCACGTCCTGCGTGACCAGCTTGAAGTAGCGCAGGTCAAAGACAAAATGAAACCCCGTCATCCAGAGCATGGCCAAGCCGCGCAGTGCATCAAGCGTGTCAAAACGTTGGATTTTCATGGCCAAAGTGTAAATTGACCCGGTGCCCGATAATCATGCCCCATGTCACTGCTGCCCCATCAACTCGAACTGTTAGCTCCGGCGCGCGATGCCGCCATTGGCATCGAAGCCGTCAACCACGGGGCTGACGCCGTCTATATTGGCGGGCCATCCTTTGGCGCGCGCACCAGCGCCGACAACACGGTGGCTGACATTGCCCGGCTGGTGGCGCACGCTCACCGCTTCAACAGCCGCATTTTTGTGACCATGAACACCATCCTGCGCGACGACGAGCTGGAAGGCGCACGCCTGCTGGCCTGGCAGTTGTATGACGCCGGCGTGGACGCGCTGATCGTGCAGGACATGGGCCTGCTCGCCATGGACATGCCTCCGCTGCAACTGCATGCCAGCACCCAGTGCGACATCCGCAGCCCCGAGAAAGCGCGCTTTTTACAGGACGTGGGCCTGACCCAACTGGTGCTGGCGCGTGAACTCACGCTGCCACAAATTGCCGCCATTCGCGCCGCCACCGACCCGGCCCGCAGCACCCTGGAGTTTTTTGTCCATGGCGCGCTGTGTGTGGCCTACAGCGGCCAGTGCTACATCAGCGCGGCGCACACCGGGCGCAGCGCCAACCGCGGCGAATGCAGCCAGGCCTGCCGCCTGCCTTACCAGGTGGTCGACGACAAGGGCCGTTTTGTTGCGCACGACAAGCATGTCTTGAGCATGAAAGACAACAACCAGAGCGACAATCTCGCCGCACTGGTCGATGCCGGCGTGCGCAGCTTCAAGATCGAAGGCCGCTACAAGGACATGGCCTATGTGAAAAACATCACGGCGCATTACCGCAGGCTGCTTGACGAACTCATCGAAGAACGCCAGCACAGTGCCGACCCGCTGACCCGTGCCAGCAGCGGGCGCACCACGTTCAACTTCACGCCTGACCCCAATCAGAACTTCAATCGCGAATTCACCGACTACTTTGTCAACGGCCGCCAAGACAGCATTGGCGCTTTCGACACGCCCAAAAACCCGGGCCAGCCCATCGGTTTTGTTACCCAGGTCGGCCCCAACTGGATTGATCTTGAGTTGAATGACCGCCAAGCCGTGCTGCACAACGGCGATGGTCTGTGTTACTACAACCTGCAAAAAGAGCTGGTCGGCCTGGCCATCAATCGAGCCGAATGCATCAGTGCCAAAAAGGGCAGCTGGCGCGTATTCCCCAAGGACGAACTGGCGAGCTTGAAAGACCTGCGCAAAGGCGTCGAAGTCAACCGCAATCGCGACGTCCACTGGCTGCACGCGCTCGACAAAAAATCCAGCGAACGGCGCATCCAGGTTTGGGCACACCTGGCTGGCAACGCCGATGGCATCACCCTCACCTTGACCGACGAAGACGGTTTCAACGCCAGCGCCCAAGCCACCCTGGCGCTCACGCCGGCCAAGGACAAGGCCGGCGCACTCGATACTCTGGTGGAAAATATTTCCAAACTCGGCAATACCATTTTTACCGCCAGTGATGTGCAGGTGGCGTTTGCCCAGCCCTGGTTTGTGCCTGCTTCAGTGCTGAACCCGCTGCGCCGCGAAGCCGTGCAGGCGCTGGAAGCGGCACGCGCCGCCGGCTTTGTGCGTTGGTTACCCGGTCAGGCCGTCGAGCCACCAGCGTCCTACCCTGAAGATACCTTGAGCTACCTGGCCAATGTCTTCAACCGGGCGGCGCGCAGCTTTTACGCGCGCCACGGCGTCAAGGTCATCGCCGCTGCCTATGAAGCGATTGAAGAACCCGGTGAGGTCAGCCTGATGATCACCAAACACTGCGTGCGCTACTCTTTAAGCCTGTGCCCGAAGCAGGCCAAGGGCGTGACCGGCGTGCAGGGCACGATCAGGGCCGAACCGCTGCAACTGATCAACGGACGCGAAAAACTCACACTGCGTTTTGACTGCAAACCGTGCGAGATGCATGTGGTCGGCAAAATGAAACCGGCTGTGGCCCAACAATCCAGGCAGGAACTGGCCGCCGCACGCGCTGGTGCGGGCGTCCCGCTGGCTTTTTTCAAGACCCGCCCGGCGGCCAGCAGCAGCGAATTCGGGCATTGACCCTACCTGGGCCCACGCAAGCGTTCCGCCAGATGGATGGCGATGTTGCGGGTCAGTCGCTCGCCCAGCAACGGATCATCCAAAACCAGTGCCTCATAGGCTTCACGCGTCAGCGACCAAACCACGGCCTCACAGTCGGCAATGGCGTCGGCACTGCGTCCAGCGCCGTCGAGCATCGACATTTCACCCATCATGACCCCTGGCGAAAAGCTCACAAAGCGTTGCCTGACAGAGCCATTGCCGCCAATGATCGAGATTGAGCCCTGCGTCAGTACATAGAGCCGGTCGCCCGGATCGCCCTGACGGAATAAAGCTTCTCCGGGACCCAGGTGACGAACCTCCATGCGTTCCTTGACGCGTTCCAGTTGCTGCGCACCCAGACGCCGCATCAGAGAGGTGTCGGCTAATGGTACGACCGTTTGCGTCGCATCAACGCCCGCCTCGGTCAGCAACATCTGCTCGGCTGCTTCGATCGCCTGATCGGCATCAGGCCACCAGTCCGCCCGCCCGCCGCCGGGCAGATTGGCGGGAAAACAGCCAAAGATTCTCAGGCGTTTTCCCCGAATGTTGTCGGCGCTGACACCGGCCAGCAGCAGGGACATGCCGCGGTGTTCAAGCTGGCTTGAAAGTTGTTGCAGCAGCATGGCCCCAGACGCATCGATCATGCTGACCAGACTCAGGTCGAACACCAGACAGCGGCAATCGGGCGCCAGTGCCGTTGCTTCGGTGGTCAGGCGCTCTGCACTGCCAAAAAACAGCGCCCCTTCCAATTCAATCAGCACCACGCGCTGGCGCGCGACCTGCAGCAGACTGGCCTGCGCACTGCCGTAGATGCGGCGCGAAGGCCGTTCCAGGGCACTGAAACGCCCGCGTATCAGGGAGCGGTTCATGGCACTGATAAAGATCAACATGGCCAGCAGACTGCCCATGCCGACGGCCGCCACAAACCCAAACAAAACCGTGACGAGACAGACCAGCGCCACCACCACCAGACTGTGCCGCAAGTCTGGTGAGCGTTCGCCGGACAGCCATTGGCGCATCAACTGACGCGTCCAGCGGTCACTGAGCGCCACGGCAATGGTGACCATGATGCCGGCCAACACCACCTTGGGCAGCATGGCCAGCCAGGGTCCACCCACAGCATAGATCACGACAAAAGCGATGACGGATGCGAGCGCCGGGCCGCGCCCGCAAGCGTCTTTTCTGAGCAGCAGCACACACCGTGCGTTGGAGATCACCAGCGGCAGGCCGCCACACAAGCCGCTGACCATGTTGGCCGCCCCCAGCGCCCGCAGTTCCCGACCCGGATCATGTTGGAAATGGGCGTACTGATCCGTGGCAAGCGCCACCAGCAGCGACTCCAGCGAACCGATGACAGCCAGAACAGCGGCGGTCAGAATCACCGCTTTGCCGTGATCGCGCAGTAGCGTCCAGGTATCGCTATCGGCCAGCGGCTGCAAGGCATCGGGCCTGACCAGTCCCTGCGGCAGAGGTCCAACGACGTCACCCAGGTGCAGACCCGGAAAGGCAGCCAGGAGCACGACGAACAAAATGCAACCCACCGTCATGCCCAGCAGACTCGATGATGCCCTGGACCATTTCCAATGCACCAGCCAGACCGTGCCTGCCGTGGCAAGCCCGACCAGCAAGGCCAGCGGTTGCGCCTGCGGCAGGCTGGTCAGGTCAGTCAAGCGGGTCAACGCTGGCAACCCCAGCAGGATCGGAATTTGCGAGAACAGGATCAACAGGGCCACACCATTCATGAAGCCTGCCAGCACGGGTTGCGGCACAAACCGGGCCAGGCGTCCCAGCCCTGCCAAGCTCATCAGAATCTGGAACAAGCCCATCAGCATGACACTGCTCGCCACCATCGCCAGCAGCATCGCGAGTCCATGGGCGCTATGGAGGTCGAACCGTGCATCCCGCACCAACTGCGCGACCAGTCCGGCCAAAATCAGCGCCGTGGCCGACGTGGGTCCGGCCGAGGGCGACGCCACACTGCCGAGCAAAGCGTAAACCAGTCCTCCCGCAATCACCGCAGAAAAAGCCGCGGCAATACCCAGTGGCGCATAAGCACCCAAGGGTGCAAACGCCAGCAAGCCCAGCGTGAGGACGATGGCCACCGTCTCCAGCGCCACCACGGCACCGGAAAAGTTGCGGCTGATTGGTGTTAACGCACCCACTTTCTGGCGTTCTCCCACAGCTGCATCCAGGGGCTGTATGCATCACGGTCCTGGTCCGTCCAGCTCATCTGGATGTTGCGAAAGACGCGCTCGGGGTGAGGCATCATGGCGGTAAATCGGCCATCCAGGGTGGTCACGGCAGTCAAACCGCCCGGGCTGCCGTTCGGGTTGAACGGATAGGCTTCGGTCGCCACACCATGGTTGTCGGTAAAGCGCATCGCGGCAATGGCCTTGGCGGCGTTGCCGCGATGCTTGAAGTTGGCATAACCTTCGCCATGCGCCACAGCAATCGGCAGGCGGCTGCCAGCCATGCCTGCCAAGAAAATCGAGGGCGATTCCAGCACTTCGACCATGCTCAGGCGCGCTTCAAAACGCTCGCTCTGGTTGGTCGTGAAGCGTGGCCAGTCTTGCGCACCGGGAATGATGTCAGCCAGCTCGGCAAACATCTGGCAGCCGTTGCACACGCCCAAGCCAAAGGTGTCCAGCCGCGCAAAAAAGGCTTTGAACTGATCCGCCAGCACGGGGTTGAAAGTGATGGAGCGGGCCCAGCCAATGCCGGCACCCAGCGTGTCGCCATAACTGAAACCGCCGCAGGCCACCACGCCATTGAAATCCGCCAGTCTGGCACGGCCTGATTGCAGATCGGTCATGTGCACGTCAAAGGCCTCAAACCCCGCTTCAGTGAAGGCATAGGCCATTTCCACATGGGAGTTGACACCCTGTTCGCGCAGCACGGCCACCTTGGGACGCGACAACATGAGGGCGGGTGACACCGGCTGCGGCACGCTCGTCACCAGATGAACATGCATACCCGGGTCAGACGGTTCACCGGCCGCGGCATGCTCGGCATCAGCGCAGGCCGGGTTATCCCGCTGCTGGCAAATCTTCCAGCTGGTGGCGTCCCAGACCTGGTGCAGGTCAGTCAGCCTGGCATTAAAAATGGTCTTGGCATCACGCCACACCTGCACCGCGCCAATACCTGCCGTTATGGTCGAGTCGGCGGGACGGGTCTTGCCCACCACGTGGCTGCACTGGCTCAACTGGTGATCGCGCAGCATCTGCATGACTGCGTTGCGCTCGGCAGTGCGTACCTGCAGCAACACGCCCAGCTCTTCGCTGAACAGCGCCTTGAGCGTGAGTTCATCGCGGCGGCCACTGATCTGACCAGCCCAGTTTTTGGCGTCGCCACAGTCCATGCGGCTGTCAGACACACCGTCGCCCTCAGTCACCAGCATGTCGACATTCAGCGCCACCCCCACATGGCCAGCAAAAGCCATCTCGCACGCGGCAGCAAACAAGCCGCCGTCACTGCGGTCGTGGTAGGCCAGAATCCGGCCTTGGGCACGCAGGGCGTTGACCGCATTGACCAGATTCACCAGGTCCTGCGGGTGGTCCAGGTCGGGCACTTCATCACCCATCTGGCCCAAGGTTTGCGCCAGGATGCTACCGCCCATGCGATTTTGGCCGCGCCCCAGATCGACAAGGATCAGCGAGGTATCGTCTGTGGCATTGAGTTGTGGCGTCAAGCTGCCGCGCACATCGGCCAGCGTGGCAAAGGCGGTCACGATCAGCGACACCGGCGAGGTCACTTTTTTGGCCTCACCCGACTCGTCCTTCCACTGCGTGCGCATCGACAGCGAGTCTTTGCCGACCGGAATCGAGATGCCCAAAGCCGGGCACAGTTCCAGCCCCACGGCTTTCACGGTTTCATACAGTGCCGCGTCCTCGCCGGGTTCACCACAAGCCGCCATCCAGTTGGCCGACAGCTTGACGCGGTCCAGTTCCATCGGGGCTGCCAGCAGGTTGGTGATGGCCTCAGCCACCGCCATGCGGCCACTGGCGGGTGCGTTCACGGTCGCCAGCGGCGTGCGCTCACCCAGCGCCATCGCCTCTCCGGCAAAACCCTTGAAATCGGCCAGCGTCACGGCGCAGTCGGCCACCGGCACCTGCCACGGGCCCACCATCTGGTCGCGATGGCTCAGGCCGCCCACGGTGCGGTCGCCAATGGTGACCAGAAAGCGTTTGGAGGCCACAGTGGGGTGCGCCAGCACATCGATCGCCGCCTGCTGCAGGGTCACATTCGCCAGTTTGAGCGGGGCAAATTCGCGCTTCACCGATGTCACCTCACGCTGCATTTTGGGCGGCTTGCCCAACAGCACGTTCATTGGCATGTTGACGGGCAAAGCTTCTGCTGAGCCCAGCACGGTGGCGTTTTGGGACAGGTCCACATCGCCCACGATCAGTTCACGGGCCTCGGTGGCCACGCCGACCACGGCAAACGGACAGCGCTCGCGCTCGCACAGTGCCTTGAACAAGTCCAGCGACTCGGGCGCAATCGCCAGCACGTAACGCTCCTGGCTCTCATTGGACCAAATTTCCTTGGGTGCCAGGCCGGATTCTTCGAGCGGTACGGCGCGCAAGTCAAAACGCGCACCGCGTCCGGCATCGTTGGTCAGTTCGGGAAAAGCGTTGCTCAAGCCACCGGCGCCAACGTCGTGAATCGCCAGGATCGGATTGGCCTCAGTCATGAGCCAGCACTGGTTGATGACCTCCTGCGCCCGGCGCTCGATCTCGGGGTTGCCACGCTGCACGGAATCAAAATCGAGGTGCGCTGCGTTATCGCCGGTGGTCATGGAACTGGCGGCGCTGCCGCCCATGCCGATGCGCATGCCGGGGCCGCCGAGCTGGATCAGCAAGGTGCCGGCCGGAAAAGCAATTTTGTGCGTCTGGCTGGCATCAATCACGCCCAGGCCGCCGGCCAGCATGATCGGCTTGTGGTAGCCGCGCTGCTCGGTCTGCGGCTGCGCCAAGCCGGCAGCGTCCTTCAGCGTGTAGCTCAGGTTTTGTTCATACTCGCGAAAGTAGCCGAGCAGATTGGGCCGGCCAAACTCGTTGTTGAAGGCTGCCCCGCCCAGCGGCCCCTCGACCATGATCTGCAATGGGCTGGCAATATGCGCCGGCCTGCCGTAGCTCGGGTTAATTGGAATCTGACCCCAATTGATTTTGGAGACGGTGAAACCGGTCAGGCCGGCTTTGGGTTTGGAGCCGCGGCCGGTGGCACCTTCGTCGCGGATCTCGCCGCCGGCCCCGGTGGAAGCACCGGGGAAAGGTGAAATGGCGGTGGGGTGATTGTGGGTTTCCACCTTCATCAGGATGTGCTGCAAGGCGCTGCTTTTCTGGTAACTGCCCGTGCTGATGCCGGCCTCACCCAGGGTGGACTGGCTGCTGAAACGCTCAACCTGGCCGCCGGCCATCACCGAGGCGTTGTCCGAGTAGGCCACCAGCATGTGCTGCGGGTGGGTCTGATGGGTGTGGCGGATCATGCCAAACAGGCTGTTGGCCTGGGCCACGCCGTCAATGGTGAACTGGGCGTTGAAAATCTTGTGCCGGCAGTGCTCACTGTTGGCCTGAGCGAACATCATCAACTCGACATCGGTGGGGTTACGCTGCAATTGCGTGAAAGCCTGCACCAGATAATCCATCTCGTCGTCGGCCAGCGCCAAGCCAAACTCGGTGTTGGCGGCCACCAACGCATGCTTGCCACCAGCCAGTACATCAACATGGGCCATGGGTGCGGCGGGCAGGCTGTCAAACAGATGGTGGGCGGTCGCGCGGTCGAACATCACGCTCTCGGTCATGCGGTCATGCAGCAGACCGGCCACCTGCGCCAATTGCGCCTCGCTCAGGGCGGGCTTGCCCAGCAGACCGCTTTTGAGGCTGATGCGGTATTCCACGATGCGCTCCACCCGGTGCACCACCAGGCCGCAGTTGCGGGCAATGTCGGTGGCTTTGGACGCCCAGGGGGAGACCGTGCCAAAACGCGGCGTGACCACAAACAAAACGCCGTCTGCCGGGCCGGTATAAGGCTCGCCGTAGGTCAGCAGCGCGGCCAATTGTTCCTTGAGCGCCGGACTGGGCGCCCGATCTGACGCAACCAGATGCACATAGCGCGCAGCAATGCCACTGATCTTGTCGTGCACGGCTTGCAGACCCGGCAAAAGTTGTTGTACACGGAATGCGCCAAGAGCGCTACCGCCCTCAAAAGGGGTGATTTGCAGAGTCAATTGGTGGGCCCCAGGGAGAGACTGACGAATGGTTAAAAAGCATGAAACAAGCCAGTGCCATGCAAAAAGTAGGCGGATTTTAACTGCCGCTCAGACGCCGCGATACAGCCAGGGCTGGTCCATCAGGGCCTCCCCCCGAATTTTCATGGCCACGTTGCGACCAAAAGCCATCAGCCCGCTGGCGTGAAAAATTTTGCCATTGCGGATCGCTGTCGCCTGCACCCGGGCATTGCGTTGCCAGCGCTGACGGGCATATTGGCGCACCAGATCCGGCACCGGGCTGCCAGGATCTGCCAAACCGTCAGTGTCGGTAAAAAAACCGCCCTGCGCCAGCACCCGTGCCAGCACCGCGGCATCTTCGATCGCCATGCCCGCACCTTGGGCCAGGTATGGCACCATCGGGTGCGCGGCATCGCCCAGCAAGGCGACGCGGCCGCTGGCCTGCTCACGGGCAAAGCGTATCGGCGGGCGAATGCTCAAGGCCCACAAACGCCAATTCGGCACGGCCTGGATCAAATCCTTGAGTGGTTTGCACGTCGTCTGCAGACGCTGCTGGAGTTCGGCCGCATTGCCGCTGTGATCCCAGTGCGACATATCGCCCTGCACCTCGCCATGGACAATGGCCACCACATTGAGCCATTCGCCACGACGCACCGGGTACTGCACCACATGCATCTGCGGCCCCAGCCAGGCAGTCACTTGTGAGCTGCGCAAATGGATGGGCAAACGCGCCTGAGAGATCAGGGCCCGGTAAGCCAGATGCCCGGTCGGCTGTGGTGGGCCGTCATTGAGCAATTGCTGGCGAATGCTGCTCCAGCCGCCATCGGCACCCACCAGCAGATCACCGCGCGCCAATTGGTCATGGTCCAGTTGCAGCGCCACATCGGCCTCGGTCTGCTCGAAGCCGTTTACCGGACTGCTCAGATGCAGCGTCGCCCCACCCTGCTGTTGCAATGCGGCCAGCAGCACGGCATGCAGGTCTGCGCGATGGATCGTGAGGTAAGGTGCCCCATAGCGCTGGGCCATTTCCTCGCCCAGCCGCAACCTGCCCAACTCGGCCCCGGAGCTGGCACTGCGAACCTGCAACCGGTCCGGAAAGGCGACCACCTCGGACAATGCCTCCTGTAGCCCCCAGCCATACAGGATTTTCACGATGTTGGGGCTCAGTTGTATGCCAGCGCCAAACTCTGAAAACTCGGCGTTGCGCTCAAACAGCGCTACTCCGGCACCCGCGCGGGTACAGGCCAAAGCCGCACTCAGGCCGCCAATACCCCCCCCGGCAATCAGTACATTACGCATCTCAGGATTCTGTCCATGTTTCAAAAATGGCTTATTGTCGATTGCAAAAACTGCAAAAAACTGACAGCCCTGAGCCATATGTTTGAAAAGAAACTCGCGCTACCATGCCATGCAAGCAAACCCTAGGGAGCACCCCATGACCAGATGGATCAGCAACTTACTCCTGGCAACACTCTTCTGCATGACGTTGCCCGCACCAGCCCAGTCATTGCGCCACGACGTGGTCGCCTCAGGCCTGGAACACCCGTGGTCGCTGGCATTTTTGCCTCAGGGGCGGTTTTTGGTGAGCGAGCGGGTCGGGCGCCTGCGCGTGATCGAAGCGGATGGCCGGGTCAATCCGGCGCTGAACGGCCTGCCTGAGGTGCAGGCCAGGGGCCAGGGCGGTTTGCTCGATGTGCTGCTGGACGCCGATTTTGCCCATAATCGCACGCTGTTTTTCTGTTTTTCTGAGCCCGGCGCGGGAGGCAACAGCACGGCACTGGCACGAGCCAGGCTCTCTGGCGACCGCACACGACTGGAGGCCATGCAGGTGATCTTCAGCGCCAAACCCAAGGTCGCCAGCAGCGCGCATTTTGGTTGCCGCATTGCCGAAAGCCAGACCCAGGGCAAGCCCGATGGCCTGCTTTTCATGGCCCTCGGTGAACGTTATGTGCGCAAAGACGACGCACAAACGCTTGACAACCACCACGGCAAGATCATCCGTATATTCAAAGATGGCCGGGTGCCGCCGGATAACCCATTTGTCAGCACGGCAGGGGCATTGCCTGAAATCTGGTCCTATGGCCATCGCAACCCGCAAGGCATGGTGCTGTCGCCCAGCGGTGCACTATGGGCGCATGAACACGGGCCCCAGGGCGGCGACGAAATCAACCTCATCACACCAGCAGGCAATTACGGCTGGCCGGTGATCACCTACGGCGAGAACTATGGCGGCGGCCCGATTGGCGCCGGGCTCAGTGCCAAAGAGGGCATGACCCAGCCACTGCATTACTGGGTGCCATCCATTGCACCTTCGGGCATGGTCTTTGTGACCAGCACGCGTTACGGCACATCCTGGATCGGCAATCTGCTGGTCGGTTCGCTCAAGTTTGGCTACCTGAACCGGATCGAGCTGTCGGCGCCATTCAACGGCCGTGTGATCCGCGAGCACCAACTGCTCGCCAGCCTCGGTGAGCGTATCCGTGATGTGCGCCAGGGGCCTGACGGCCTGCTGTACGTGCTGACCGACCAGGCACGTGGTCGCTTGATCCGGCTGCTGCCCGATTAGATCAATCAGCCCGGGTCAGGGCGTCAGTCGCTCAGCGTGCGGATCGAATCGTCAGGGCGCGGGGTTGAGTCGTCCCAGCTCACTTCAAGGCGGTCGCGGCCGCTTTTTTTGGCGCGGTACAACGCAGCATCACTTTCAGCCAACATCACACCAAAAGACGACTGTTGCGTCAGGTAGCTGGCGCCGATACTCACCGTGTAGGCAATTGTTTGCTGCTCGAACACCACGGGGTTGGCCCGCACTGCGTCAATGATGCGGTTCGCCAGTGCGCAGCCCCCCTCTGGCGTGGTGTTGGGCAGCAGCACGGCAAACTCCTCGCCACCAATACGACCGATCAGGTCCGACTCACGCAACACACACTTGACCGTTTGTACAAACCTCTTCAGCACCACATCCCCGGTGGGATGACCATAGCTGTCGTTGACGTTTTTAAAATGATCCAGATCCAGCATCAGCACCACCAGTGGTAACTGATAACGCTTGGAGCGCACCAGCTCCTGATCGGCAAGACTCATAAAATGCTGGCGACTCATGGCACCTGTCAAGTTGTCCACGTTGGCCAGGGTTTGACTGGCCAATTCTGCGCGCTTGAGCACACTCACATCCTCATGCGTCACCACCATCCGGCGCGCGGGGTCCTGGACCGAGGTGATCTTGACGGTAAACCACCACCGGCCGCACACGCAACAGATGGGTTCCTGGGCATAAAAACCGGGTGCTTCACCCGCGGCGATGGCAGCCATGCCAGCCGCCACAACGGCCACCGTTGGTGAGTCGACCGCAAAAAAATGTGACAGCACCTTCAGGTAATTTTGGCCAACCGATTCCTCGAAACCCAGCTTGGACATATAGCTACGCCACGCCGCATTGGTGTACAGAACCATGCCGTCCTGGTCCAGCACGGCGATCTGGGCCGAGATGGAGTCAAAAATGGCACGTTGAAACTGCGCTGCCGTCACCAAATCAGCTTCGATCTGCTTTTTCTGCGAGATATCTACCAGGGTGCCAACGATGCGCAAAGCCTTGCCGACTGCCGATCGAAGCACCACGGCGCCGCGCGCCAGCACCCATTTGACACTGCCGTCGCTGCTTTGCAGACGGTGTTCCATACGGTAACTGTCGCTCTTTCCGACGATGCAATCCTGCATCAGCAGCATCAGTTGTTCCCTGTCATCCAGCAGCACATAGTCCATCAAATCTGAACACTGTATGCTCAACATCGCCGCGGAAGCCCCGATCAGTTGCGCATAACCCTCAGAAAGCAACACCTCGCCGCTATTGACCTGCCAGTCCCACACCGCGTCCCCAACCGCCTTCAGCGCCAGCGTCAGGCGTTCCTCACTGGCGCGCAGTTGTTCTTCCATGTGCCGCGACTCGGACACCTCAACCAGCGCCATCAACCAACCGACTTCCGGACCCATCCAGACCGCCTTGACCTGCACTGGCAGCGGCTCCAGGCCATCAATCTGCAAAGCGAACTCGGCAGTCTGCGCCTCCTGCTCATCGCGGGCATGCGCCAGCATGGCGTTGAATTGGGCGCGCTGGGCCGCGGCCACATACATATCAAGCCGGTTGCCGACCAGCTGGGCGCGCTCGGAGGCGAGCAACTGGGCGGCCACCAGGTTCAGTTTGGTGATGCCACCATCCGTATTAATCAACACGCTGCCCACCGGTGCAAAGTCGTAGAGTTCGTTGCTTTGGTTGAGCGCCTGCTCCAGCTGCGTGCGGGCTGTGTTGAGGTGCTCATTTTGCAGTTCCAGCTCGATCTGGTGAATTTCTAGCTCTTCCAGCAAATGCTGTACCTGCTGCAGGTCCAGCGCCGCCGCTGCCAGCTCGCCGCGGCGCCCGGACAGACGTACCGTCGCCAACTGGCGCAAGACTTCAAAGTCGGGTGGATTTTTACGGTACACCATGGCTACCACCCTGACCCAGGTGATGACCTTGGTCGGCAGTTCATCAGCCGGCGCAAACCACGCGCTTCGGCTGACCCAAGCCGAGGCAGCGCATGCGATAGAAACTGCTCCAGCGCCGTCAACCCGCCTGCTGACGCACCGATGCCAATGATGGGAAAAGTTGCACTGGCAGCAGCCAAGGTGTTGTCATTGTTCACTCAAGTGGTCCCCGTGATGGTTGATCCATTTCACATGATGAGTTGTCACAAAATTGTAAGCTCAACAAATAAGCAATGGTCAATCAATCACACGGTCTCTGACAGCATTTTTGACAAACACTCAGGGCTTGCCGGCATCCTCCTTCATCAATGTCACATCTTCGGCCATGGCCACAAGGCCCGGCATTGTTTGGCAGGTCGGCCGCCTACCTCTCAAAATGGCACAGCGCATCGCGTTCGATGATCCTGATTTCGCGGAATTCCACTTCGATGATGCCCTGCTGGACCAATGCCGAAAATGCGCGGCTCACCGTTTCCACCGTCACACTCAGGTGATGGCCGATGTCGCGCCGTGTCATCGGCAGGATAAAGCGATTGGGCGACCAGCCCATGTCTTCAAAACGCTGGGACATTGTGTGAAGAAATCGCGCCACCCGGGCCTCTGATTTGACCGAACGAGTCAGAGAATAGGCCTCCTGCTCCTGGATGATCTCGCGGCTGCTGGCCCAATAAGCCATGTGCTCCAGACGATTGTTGTTTCCCGACGTGAATAAGTCGGCAGCCGGTATGCGGATCAGGTCACAGTCGGTCAGGGCCACCACTTCGCTCATGTAGGCGTTCTGGTAAATACCGTCGAAGCCGAGCAAATTGCCTTTCATCGGGAAACCCAGCACATGCACCCCTCCATCCACATTGGTGATCAGGGCCTTGAGGGTACCAAGCCGCACCACATACAGCCCCTCGAACACCTGCCCCATCACCAGGGCAGACTGCCCGACTTTCAGGCGCCGGCGCTGGAACAGTTCAGCGCCGCAGTCCTCGTGCAAACGGCCTTCGTAGCGCAACAAATCCTGGACTTCATGCAGTGTGGACCAGTGCTCGTCACCTCCGAACTTCGTTACGTGGTGACTGGGAGCGGAAACGGGACTGGGCTGCCAGCGCGCAGTTGTGGGCAGTGTCTGAACGTTCATCATGGAAAACCTCTCTGTATCCGTGGCAGGAGACTCCACCCAACGGGCGCCACAGCGATCCCTTGATGCAACTCTAGGTCGCTCCGGGCCAATCGTCTGTAGGGAGAGTTGGACAGCGCGCGCAAGCAAATGTTGACAACGCGCACCCGATGCCGAAAAAATTTAATGGTCCAGGACCGGTTCTTCCGCATCGATCAGTTTATGGCGCACAGCCAGTCGCACCAGGCCAGGCACATCGGCTACACCGAGTTTTCTCATCAACCGGCTGCGGTAGGTAGCCACCGTTTTGGGTGACAAATGGAGCGTGACACCAATGGCCGAGCTGGACTGGCCTTGCACCACCATCAAAATGATTTGCCGCTCACGCGGTGACAGCAAGCTCAAGGGATCGGCGTCTGGCTGCGTGAGCGCCTCCAGCGCAAGATCGGCTACGTTGGCGCCAAGGTATTTTCTGCCTTGCACCGCAAGCTCAATGGCCTGCATGAGCTCGCTTGCCGGGGAGCCTTTGAGAACGTAGGCACTGGCACCCAGTTGCAGCGCTTCGGCCACCTGGTAGGGTTGCGCCGACATGGTCAGCACCACGGTGCGCACTGGCAGGTGCCGCCTTTGCAATTCGGCCTGCAACTCCAGCCCGGAGCGCCCCCCCAGATTCAGGTCAAGCAGCAACACTTCGGGACGCAAATGCAAGAGGTCGGACAAGGCCTGGGTCGGGTCAGCCGACTCGCCTACCACCGTGTGACCGCGTGCTTCCAGCAGGGCACGCAGACCATCGCGCATGATTTGGTGGTCTTCCACCAGATAAACCCGGGTCATGACGCGCACTGCCAGTGAAAAGCCACGCGCGTGCCCGGTTCCTGACCCCGTCCGTAGCTGACGCTGGCACCGACGGCCTGGGCGCGCTCCCGCATGCCCAGAATGCCCAGATGCCCGACCCCCAGACCGACGCCCTCGGGGAGCCCGACACCGTTGTCGATCACGCTGAGGTGCAGCGACAAGGCATTGCCTGACAGGTCCACCGCAATGGCACTGGCTCCGGAATGACGCAGGGCGTTTTCAACCGCCTCGCGCACCACCATGAAAGCGGCATATTCGACTTCGGCCGGCCAGCGCATCAACTCAAGCTTGGGCGGCACATTGATGGAAATATCGATCCGGGGCGCCCCCAGCGCGCGATTGCGCAGTTCATTGTCAAGCGCAACGCTGAGCCCCTGCTCTTCGAGCAAGGGCGGGCGCAGGTCTTGCAAAACCTGTCTGACCTGGGCAATCGCCTGCCCAATGAGCGTGCCCATGCGCTCCTGCAAGTGCTGCCAGTCGGGCGGCGTCTGGGCTGTCTGCAACTCCACCATGGTTTCATGGCACATGCGGATCGCCGCCAGTGTTTGTCCCAATTGGTCATGCAAGATCTGCGCCAGGCGTTTCACCAGCACGCGTTCCTGGGTCATGAGTTTTCGGGTCAGTTCGGCGAGTTGGGCACGCGAATGCTGCAACTGCACTTCGGCCTGGGCGCGCACGGTGACATCGTGCAAGGTGACCAGCAGGCGCGCGCCCTGCGGCAGCTTGACATGGCTGATGAGGCCTTCGAGTTCGATCTCCTGACCATCGGCGCGCAAACCCTTGATGCGCCGCAGACCCATCATGTGCACTTCACCGTCCATCCGGGCAAATCTTTGCATGGCAACCTGATGGTTGGAGCGAAAACGCTCGGGCATCAGCAAGCTCACCGGCGCACCTTGCACACTGGCGCTGCTGCGGCCAAAGATGCGCTCGGCGCCCGGATTGAACGTTTTGATGTGCCCGGCAAAATCGACGCTGATGACGGCATCGGGGACCAGCTTGAGGACGGCATCAAGCATGTCATGCTCACGCCCCTGGCGTGTTTTTTTCAAGCGCAAGGCGCTGGCCTTAGCAAGCGTACTCATTGACTGGACTCCGCCTGGGACAAACCTTGTTACAACTGATGACCATGGTGACCTCCAGCTTCCTGTTGACGGAAATATTACCTGCGAGAACGACCGGACGGAAGAGGCACACTTGCCAATCTGGAGAAATCAACAGACAGACTGCATTCCGATTGAGAATTGTCATCCGAGAGATCAGGACACATCCTATTCTTCAGTTGCGACTCTGACAAATCGTCAGGGTCGGGCAAATTTCATTTTTGAAACTCATGGAGAGTAAATCATGAATAACTTGCGTTCAACTGACCTGGCTTTCAATGACCCGTTTGAATCCATGTTTCGGGGCTTCCTGGCACCGATGCGTTTTGAAAAAAATGGAGATGCCCTTGATATTCGCGTCGACGTGGTCGAAAAGGATGATGCGTTCAAGGTCCATGCCGACCTGCCAGGTGTCAAAAAGGAAGACATCAATGTGCGCATCGACGGCAACCGGGTGCACATCGACGCCGAAGCCCGGCGTGAAAAAGACGTCAAAGAAAAAGATGGCAAAGTGGTACGCAGCGAGCGCTACTACGGCACGGTGTCGCGCGTCTTTACCCTGCCGCAGGAGGTGGACGATACCAAGGCGGTGGCCAAATACGAGGATGGCGTGCTGACCCTGGATCTGCCCAAAAAAGCCAGTACAACATCCAAAAAGCTGGCGATTCAATAAGCCAACCAGGAACCTACCCCATACGGGCCGCCAAGTAGTCCAGCACGTCGTTGAATGACACCAGCCGGGCGTAATCTGCTTCGGGGATGGTCACCCCGAAGCGTTCATGCAGGCTGACCAGAAAATTGAGCCAGTCCATCGAATCCAGGTCCACCTGGCTGCGCAGTGGCCGCGCTGCATCCAGCGCCTCAGGCGCCAGTTCCGGTGCAATGGCACGCAGCAAGTCCAGCACCGTGGCAACAAGCGCTTCCCGGTCAGTGCTCATGCGACAAACTCCTCGCAGCAGTCCAGCGCTTGCGGTTGCTGCAACAGCGCACGCAGCTCGGCCAGAAACAGCGCGCCCTGATGCCCATCCGAGACCCGATGGTCGGCGGCCAGCGTGGCGCACAACACCGGCATGGCGCAGACCCCACCGTCGTCGCGCACCCAGGGCCTTGTTGCAATGCCGCCAAAACCCACCAGCGCCACCTGCGGCGGGTAGATCACGCCAAACACGCTCTCGATGGCCTGGTCGCCCAGATTGGTGATGGTGATGGTGGGGTCGGACATCTCGGAACTGCGCAGCGAACCGGCGCGGGCGCGCCTGACCAGGTCGGCCAGATCGCGCATCAGCTGGTCCAGTGGTTTGCGCTGCACATCATGAATGGCCGGTGCGACCAGGCCGCCACCGCGCAGCGAAATGGCCACCCCGGCATGTACGGCGGCACTCGGACGGAACTGGCCATCGGCATAAAAACCATTGAGCTCTGGCCGGTTTTTGAGGGCCACCGCCACCGCCTTGAACAGTAACACAGCAGGCAATAGGCGCTCGGCGATGGGCCGACCCGCGTTGCGCTGCTGCAACCAGTCCAGGGCGACCTGCAAAGGGATGGTTTCGGCCAGGTAGTAGTGCGGAATGTCACGTTTGGATCGGCTCATGGCCGCGGCAATGGCCTGGCGAATCTCTTTTTGCCGGTCCGGCGCAGCGGGTACCTGCGCCTGGACGGCGATGGTGGGGGCTTGATCGCCCGGTGTGGCAGGCGCCTTTGGCATGGCCGGAGCCGCTGCGGGCACTTCACCCGGCGCAAGCAGCGTGGCCAGCACCGTGCCCACCGGCACCTTGTCGCCTACTGGCACCAGCAGTTCCTGCACCACGCCGTCCTGCCAGATTTCGACATCAATGGCCGCCTTGGAGGTATCGACCACCGCCACCACCTGGCCGCGCTGGACCCGGTCACCCGGCTGCACATGCCAGGCCAGCAACTTGCCCTCGGTCATGTCCGCACCGAGCGACGGCAACTTGAATTCGATCATGTGATCTGCTCCATCACGGTCTGCACCGTCTCCACAATTTTTTCCACCTGCGGCAGCGCCGCCTGTTCGAGGTGCTGGGCATAAGGAATCGGCACTTCCTCACTGCAGACCCGGGCCAGCGGCGCGTCCAGCTCGGCAAAAGCCTGCTCGCTGATACGCGCCATCACTTCGGCAGCCAGGCTGCCCGAGCGCCAGCCCTCGGCCACGACCACCGCGCGGTGGCACTTGCGCACCGAGGCCATCACGGTGGCATCGTCGAGCGGACGCAGCACCCGCAGGTCAATCACCTCAGCCAACACCCCGAGCCTGGCCAGCTCGTCAGCAGCCTGCTGGGTCTTGAACAAACTGCCGCCATACGTGATCAAGCTGATGTCGCTGCCCGCGCGGCGTACACGGGCCCGATCCATGTCGACTTCGCAGCACGCAGGGACTTCGCCCTCGCTGTTGTATAGCTGGGCATGCTCAAAAATCAGCACCGGGTCGGGGTAGGCCAGCGCGGGTTTGAGCATGCCACGCGCATCTTCCACGGTGGCCGGCGCCAGCACGCGCAAGCCCGGCACATGGGCGTACCAGGCCTCGAAACTGTTGGAATGCTGGGCCGCCACCTGGCGCCCGGCCCCGGTGGCCATGCGAAACACCACCGGCACCGAAAACTGGCCGCCCGACATGTGGTGCAGCATGGCGGCGCCGTTGACGATGGGGTCGAGCGCCAGCAGACTGAAGTTGACCGTCATGATCTCGACAATCGGGCGCATGCCGCCCAAAGCAGCGCCAATGCCGGCGCCGACAAAACCCAGCTCAGACAGCGGCGTGTCACGGATGCGTTCAGGGCCAAATTCATCGAGCAAACCCTTGGACACCGCATAAGTGCCGCCATAACGCCCCACATCCTCACCCATCAAAAATACACGCGGGTCGGTTTGCAGCGCCTCGCGCAATGCCTCGCGCAAGGCTTCACGGTAGCTCATGCGTTGGCCCATCATGCGGCTCCTTGTGCTGTCACCACGTCGCGCAGCAGGTCGGCCACCGGTTCCCAGCTGCCGCCTTCGGCAAAAGCCACGGCGCTGTCGACCTCGGCCTGCGCGGCGGCATCAAGGGCCAGGAACTCGTCCTCATTGAGGTCGCCCTGCGCTTTCAGGCGCGCGCTGAAAGTGTGGATCGGGCCACGGGTCTTCCAGGCCTGCACTTCCTGTTTGTCGCGGTAGAGCTCGGGGTCGAACATCGAATGGGCACGAAAACGAAAGGTCTTGAACTCCATGAACACCGGACGGCTGAGTTGCAGCACCTGCTGGGCCGCGCCCAGCACGGCCTTGTGCACCGCCACCACGTCCATGCCATCGACCGGCACCGTGGCCATGCCATAGGACGCCGCCTTGATACACAGATCGGTCTGCGATTCGGAACGCGCCAGCGCCGTGCCCATCGCATATAAATTGTTTTCACAGCAAAACAGCACCGGCAACTGCCACAGTGCGGCCAGGTTCATGGCTTCATGGAAAGCGCCCTCGGCCACCGCACCCTCACCAAAAAAACAGGCGGTCAGGGCACTGCGGCCGCTGAGCTTGTCGGCCAGTGCCAGCCCGGCTGCCAGTGGCAGGCCACCGCCGACGATGGCCTGGCCGCCATAAAAGCGGCTGGCGCGGTCGAACAGGTGCATGGAGCCGCCATGGCCGCGCGAACAGCCCTCCTGCTTGCCAAACATCTCGGCCATGATGGCGTTCATGCCAACACCGCGCAGCAGCGCATGGCCATGCTCGCGGTAGGTGGCCACCACGTTGTCCTGTGGCTGCAAGGCCCGCAGGGCACCGGTGGCCACCGCTTCCTCGCCAATGTAGAGGTGCAAAAAGCCGCGTATCTTTTGCTGCCCGTACAGCTCGATCGTTTTTTCTTCCATGCGCCGGATACGCAGCATGTCGGCCAGCGTGGCCAGCGCAAAGGCCTTGTCCCAGGGCACCGGGCCGGTCGGGGGCGCGGGCAGTTCAGCCAGATTGGTGTTGGTGTTCATCCACCGGCCTCCAGTGTCGAGGTGTCGCCCTCGGGCAGCCCGAGTTCGCGCGCCTTCAGCAGGCGGCGCATGATCTTGCCGCTACGGGTACGCGGCAACACCGCAAGAAAGGCAATTTCCTTGGGGGCCACCGCAGCACCCAGGCGCCTGCGCGCATGAGCCATGATGTCAAGACGCAACGGCTCGGAGGGTTCAAAGCCGGCTTTGAGCGAGACAAAGGCCTTCACCACTTCGCCCAGTAGCGGGTCAGGTTTGCCAATGACCCCGGCCTCGGCCACAGCGGGGTGTTCCATCAGCACACTCTCCACTTCGAACGGACCGATCAGGTGGCCGGCCGACTTGATGACGTCGTCGGCACGGCCAACAAACCAGAAATAGCCGTCTTCGTCGACGCGCGCCAAGTCACCGCTCAGGTACAGCTCGCCGGCAAAGCACTTCTGGTAACGCAGTTCATTGTTGAGGTAGCCACGAAACATCGACGGCCAGCCGCGCTTTAAAGCCAGTTCACCTTCGACGTTGGGGGTCTCAATGATGCGTACACGGGGCAACTCGCCTTCGGCCTCCAGGTGCTCGACGATACAGGCGTCAATGCCGGGCAACGGGCGCCCCATCGAGCCGGGCTTGATGTCAAACGCCGGGGTGTTGGCAATCATGATGCCACCGGTCTCGGTCTGCCACCAGTTGTCGTGAATCGGCAAGCCCAGCACCTCCTGGCCCCACCAGACGGCCTCGGGGTTCAGCGGCTCACCCACGCTGGCAATGAAGCGCAGGCAGGGGAAGCGTTGACGCTGCGCCAGTTCGGGGCCGGCTTTCATCAACATGCGGATCGCCGTGGGCGCGGTGTACCAGACGCTCACATGTTCCTGCGCCAGCAGCGTGTACCAGCGCTGGGCATCGAACTCCTCGCAGTCCACCAGCGTGGTCACCCCTTGCAGCAGCGGCGCAATGATGCCGTAACTGGTGCCGGTCACCCAGCCCGGGTCGGCGGTGCACCAGTAGCGGTCTTGCGGGTGCAGGTCAAGTGCGTAACGTGCACTGGCCTCATGCGCCACCACCGCGCCATGCACATGCAGCGCGCCCTTGGGTGTGCCGGTGGTACCGCTGGTGAAAAACAGCAAGGCAGGGTCGTCCTCGCTGGTCTCAACGGTACTGAAACTGTCGCAAGCGCTGGCCATCAAGGTGGCCAGGTCGAGCGTGTCGGGTTCGTTGGTGACGCCGCCGTCCTGCGCCACCAGCAGCACATGGCGCAGGCTGGGCAGCTGGTGGCGCAGCGGGCGCACCTTGCGCTGGTAGAGGGTGTCTGTGGTCAACAGTACCTGACCCAGGCCGAGTTGAATACGGGTGGCGATCGGCTCCGGGCCAAAGGCCGAAAACAACGGTGTGACCACGGTGCCATTCTTGAGCGCACCGAGCAGACCCACGTAGAGTTCCGGAATGCGTCCGGCCAGCAAAAACAAGCGGTCACCCAGGCCCACGCCCAGACTTTGCAGCACGTTGGCGAAACGGTTGGTCTGCCTTGCCAATTCGGCATAACTCAGCTCAAGCGCCGGCGCGTCGTTTGATAGAAAACGCAGCGCCGTGTGGTAGCGCAGCACACCGGCCGCGTGTCGGTCCACTGCCTCGAAGCCCATGTTGAGTCCGCCGCCCGGCAGGCCCTGCAGCGCCAGACGGGCCTGGCTCCACGAAAAACGGCTGCGCTCGTCCTGGTACGCGCTCCAGTTGGGCAGCAGACCCCGCTTGCCGGGCTCCTTGTGAATGCGCAGTGGCCGTGTCATGGCAGAACCCGCCGTCAAATCGGCTTGGCCATCGGTTCACGTGTCTCACGGTCCCGGGCGCTGCCCAGATCGACGGCCAGCTCGGCCAGCTCACGGGTCAGCAGGGCCAGCACGTCTTCGATGGTCACGATGCCGGCCAGATGCTCCGTGGCGTCCATGATGACCAGCCGCCGCAAGCGGTACTTTCGCATCAACTGCACGGCATCCATGGCGTCCATGTCAGGGCTGGCAGAGACCAGATCGACCGACATGATGTCCCCGGCTGTGAACACCGCCGGATCGAGACCTTCGGACATGAGTTCGAGCACCAGATCGCGGTCGGTGACGATGCCTACCGGCTTGTTTTTATCGCGGGCATCCACCACCACCAGCGCGCCAATGTGGTGCCGGCGCATGAGCTGCGCCACCACCCGTGCCGAGGTTTCCGGCTCGACCACAGCGACCAAGCTGGTCGCAAACTCCTTGAGCTTCATTGCCATGGCGACTCCTGTTCTCAATAGATCCGTGAAGAACTTCAAGAATAGTGATCGCAGCGGACGAGGGGATGCGAATAATCAAGGCAGGCGCGGGAAGCGACTGCGATCCGTGGCGCCGATGAAGCGCCGCGCGATCCGGGCGCACTACACCAGCTGCGTCCAGGCTTTTTCCAGCCGTTTCACACTCACCGGCTGCGGCGTGCGCAGTTCCTGGGCGAAAAAGCTCACGCGCAGTTCTTCGAGCAGCCAGCGGAATTCCTGCAGGCGTTCGTCCACTACGCCCTTGCGCTCGGCCAGCAGGCGAGCGTAACGCTGCTCCAGCGGCTGCAGCTCTTTGAGCCGGGCCAGGTCGCGGGCCGGGTCGGCACGGTATTTGTCGAGCCGCGCCGTGATGGCCTTGAGGTAGCGGGCAAAGTGGTGCAGGCTGGCCCAGGGCGTCACGCTCAAAAAGCGCTTGGGCATCAGGCGCGCCAGTTGCTGGGCGGCGTCCTGGGTGGCCTCCGGCGCGTTTTTGGTGTCCTTGATCTTGCGCGCGGCGAGCGCGTACTCGGCCAGGATGACAGCGGCCAGCCGGGCCACTTCGGTCGCAATCAGGGTCAGGCGGCCGCGCCCCTCGTCGATGCGTTTTCTGAAGGCAAACTCGTCAGCCGGCAGGGGCTCAAGCAAAAAGGCCCGGTCAAGCGCCACCGCAATGATCTGCTCGCGCAGTTCTTCGAGCGTGCCGCCGGTCCCGCTGCCGTCCGGGTTTTTGCCGACCTGCATGTAGGTGACTGCCATCTTTTGCAGGTCAGGCACGTTTTTTTCGAGGTACTTGAGTGCGTCCTTGATTTGCAGGGCAAACAGGCGGCGCAGGCCGGCGCGGTGTTTGGCAGCGGCCACGTCAGGCTCGTCAAAGACCTCGATGGTGACGGCGTCGCCCGCGTCAACCAAGCCGGGGTAGCCAATCAGCGTCTGGCCGCCCTTGCGGATTTCGAGCAGTTCGGGCAATTCGCCAAAGGTCCAAGCGGTATAGCGCTGGCTGGCCACCGAGACCGGCGGAGGGGCCTCAGCGCGCGGCTGCTGACCATGGCGATCCGTGCCTGCGGACTTTGTGGCGGGCTGCGCCTGGCCCGCCACGACGGGAGGCGCGCCAGCGCTGGCCGCGCCCTGCCCCAGCTTGAGCCCGGCCAGCGCCTGGAATGCGCCGCGCGCCCTGGCGCCCAACTCGGCCTTGAGGGCGCCCAGGTTGCGGCCCTGCCCAAGCTGGCGGCCGTGTTCGTCGATCACCCGGAAATTCATGAAAAAGTGCGGACTGAGCATGTCGACCTTGATGTCGGCGCGCGCCACGTCCACGGCGGTGGCGGCGCGCACCTGTTTCAGAACGGCATCAAGCAGCGCGCCGTGGCCAAACAGCTCGGGCGTGTTCAGCGTTTCGGCCATCTTGCGGGCGCTCTCGGGCAGCGGCACCAGGCGCGAACGCGGGCGCTGGTGCAGGGTTTTCAACAGCGCCTGGATCTTGTCCCTGAGCATGCCGGGCACCAGCCATTCACAACGCTCTTCATTGACCTGGTTCAGCACAAACAGCGGCACGGTCACGGTCAGGCCGTCGCGCGCGTCGCCGGGCTCGTGCAGGTACGTGGCCGCGCAATCCACACCGCCCAGGCGAATCACTTTGGGAAAAGACTGGGTGGTGATGCCCGCCGCCTCGTGGCGCATGAGTTCTTCGCGGGTCAACAGCAACAGTTTGCTGTTGCTGGTGGGGGCCGCACCGCGCACCGGCATCGGCATCAGGTACTCGGGCTTTTTGCAGGCGTCGCGGTACCAAGCATCAAAACTGTAACCACTACAGACGTCCGGTGGCAACTGCTGGTCGTAAAAGGCGTAGATCAGTTCATCGTCCACCAGCACGTCCTGGCGGCGCGCCTTGTGCTCCAGGTCTTCCACCTGCGCGATGAGCTTCTGGTTGGCCTGCAAAAACGGCCACTTGCAGTCCCATTGACCGTTCACCAGCGCTTCGCGGATGAAAATTTCGCGCGCACCGACCAGGTCAACCCGGCCGTAATTGACGCGCCTGCCGCTGTAGACCACCAGCCCATAGAGCGTGGCGCGCTCCAGCGCATTGACCTCGGCTGACTTCTTTTCCCAGTGCGGGTCGAGCAGCTGTTTTTTGAGCAAATGGCCACCCACCTGCTCCAGCCACTGCGGCTCAATGGCGGCAATGCCGCGGCCAAACAGGCGCGTGGTCTCGACCAGTTCGGCGGCCACGATCCAGCGACCCGGTTTTTTCACCAGATGGGCACCAGGGTGCGGGTAAAACTTGATGCCGCGCGCGCCCAGGTATTCGCCACCGCTGCCTTCGGTCTCTAGTTTGCAGCCAATGTTGCCCAACAACCCGGCCAGCATCGACAAATGCAATTGTTCATAGCTGGCCGGCAAGGTGTTCAGACGCCACTTGTGCTCGGCCACCACCGTGTGCAATTGCGAGTGGATGTCGCGCCACTCACGCACGCGGCGCATGCTGACGAAGTTTTGGCGCAGCAACTGTTCATATTGACGATTGCTGAGCTTGTGTTGCCCTTCGCCGCCCTTGCTCTCGTTGATCCACTTCCACAACTTCAGGTAGCCGCTGAACTCGCTCTTTTCGTCGTCGAACTTGGCATGCGCCTGGTCGGCCTGCTGCTGCGCGTCCATGGGCCGGTCGCGCACGTCCTGCACGGAAAGCGCCGAGGCAATCACCAGCACCTCGTCCAGCGCCTCCCGCGTTCGCGCTTCCAGGATCATGCGGCCCACACGCGGGTCCAGCGGCAACTTTGCCAATTCCTGGCCGGTGGCGGTCAGCTCGTTGGCGTCGTCCACGGCACCGAGTTCGTTGAGCAACTGGTAGCCGTCGGCAATGGCACGGCCGGAGGGTTTCTCGATGAACGGGAAATCCTCCACCACGCCCAGGTGCAGCGACTTCATGCGCAGGATCACACCCGCGAGCGAGCTGCGCAAAATTTCGGGGTCGGTAAATTTGGGACGGCTGGCAAAGTCTTTTTCGTCATAGAGCCGGATGCAAATGCCGTTGGCCACCCGGCCGCAACGCCCGGCGCGCTGGTTGGCCGAACTCTGGCTGATGGGCTCCACCAGCAATTGCTCGACCTTGCTGCGGAAACTGTAGCGCTTCATGCGCGCCGTGCCCACGTCAATCACGTAGCGGATACCCGGTACCGTGAGGGAGGTTTCGGCCACATTGGTGGCCAGCACGATGCGACGCCCGGTGTGACCGTCAAAAATGCGGTCCTGCTCGGCCTGGCTCAGGCGGGCAAACAACGGCAGCACCTCGGCATTGCGAAAAACAGGCTGGTGACTCAGGTGGCCGCGCAGGTGGTCAGCGGCCTCACGGATTTCGCGCTCGCCCGGCAGGAAGACCAGGATGTCACCACCGTTGTGGGCATCGCGCCAGAGCTCGTCAACGGCATCGGCGATGGCGTTGTTGAGGTCGTAGTCACGCGCCTCTTCAAAGGGCCGGTAACGCTGCTCGACCGGAAACATGCGCCCCGACACCATGATGATGGGTGCTGGACCTTTCCTGCTTGAAAAATGCTCGGCAAAACGCTCGGCGTCAATGGTGGCCGAGGTCACCACCACTTTCAGGTCGGGGCGACGCGGCAAAATTTGGCGCAGGTAGCCAAGCAAAAAGTCGATATTGAGGCTGCGTTCGTGCGCCTCGTCGATGATCAGGGTGTCGTAGGCTTTCAGCAACGGGTCGGTTTGCGTCTCGGCCAGCAAAATACCGTCGGTCATCAATTTCACCGAACTGTCCCGGCTCAGCCGGTCCTGAAAACGCACCTTGAAGCCGACCACGTCGCCCAGCGTGGTGTGTAACTCCTCGGCGATGCGCTTGGCCACGCTGCTGGCGGCAATGCGCCGCGGCTGGGTATGGCCGATGAGCTTGCCGGGCGGGGCACGCGTGCCATCGGGGTGGGTCAGCGGGTAATTGAGTTTGCCGCGCCCCAACGCCAGTGCGATCTTGGGCAACTGGGTGGTTTTGCCCGAGCCGGTTTCGCCACAGACGATGATGACCTGGTGCGCCTGCATGGCGGCCATGATCTCTTCGCGCCGGGCGGAGACCGGCAGCGATTCGGGAAACTCGATTTTCAGAGGTGTAGCAATCAAGGCAATAACTTGGTAGAGAATCGGTGATTATCCCAACCCTTTTCACTTCTGCCTGCCGACATGTCGTCCATCTTCAACTTCACCTTTGTGCCCTGGTTCCGCTCGGTGGCGCCTTACATCCACAAGTTCAGACACCAGACCTTTGTGGTGGGCGTGTGTGGCGAGGCAATTGCGGCTGGCAAACTGCCCAATCTGGCGCAGGACCTGGCACTGATCCAGAGCATGGGCGTCAAGGTGGTGCTGGTGCATGGCTTTCGTCCGCAAGTCAACGAACAACTCCAAGCCAAGGGCCACACGCCGCGTTATTCCAGAGGCATCCGCATCACCGACGAGGTGTCGCTGGATTGTGCGCAGGAAGCCGCCGGCCAGTTGCGCTACGAGATTGAAGCGGCCTTCAGCCAGGGCCTGCCCAATACGCCCATGGCCGGTGCCACCGTGCGGGTGATTTCAGGCAACTTTTTGACAGCGCGCCCGGTCGGCATTGTGGATGGCGTGGATTTTCAGCACTCGGGCGTGGTGCGCAAGATTGATACCGCAGGCATCATGCGCTCGCTCGACATGGGTGCGCTGGTGCTGATGTCGCCGTTCGGCTTTTCGCCCACCGGCGAGGCTTTCAACCTGACCATGGAAGAAGTCGCCACCTCGGTGGCCATCGCACTGCAAGCCGACAAACTGATATTTGTCACAGAGGTGGCAGGCATTCCCACCCACATCGGACAGCCGGTGAGCGAAGACAACCCGATCGATACCGAGTTGCCGCTGGCTGCCGCAGAAAAGCTGCTGGCTGATTTGCCCAGTGCCAACACCCCCGCCGACACGGCGTTTTACTTGCAGCACTGCGTCAAGGCCTGCAAAGGCGGCGTCGAACGTAGCCACATCATCCCGTTTGCGGTTGATGGCTCGATCTTGTTGGAGGTCTATGTGCACGATGGCATTGGCACCATGGTGGTCGATGAAAAGCTGGAAAGCCTGCGTGAAGCCTCGGTCGACGACGTTGGCGGTATCCTGCAATTGATTGAGCCGTTCGAGAAAGACGGCACCCTGGTCAAGCGCAGTCGCACCGAAATAGAGCGTGATGTCGGCCTGTACACCGTGATCGAACACGACGGTGTGATTTTTGCCTGCGCCGCGCTCTACGCCTACCCCGAGGCGCGCACCGGCGAGATGGCCGCGCTCACCGTGTCGCCCCAGGTGCAAAGCCAGGGCGACGGCGAACGTGTGCTCAAACGCATCGAGCAGCGCGCCAAACTGGCTGGTCTCGACAGCATTTTTGTCCTGACCACACGCACCATGCACTGGTTCCTGAAACGCGGGTTTGTCCAGGTCGATGCCGACTGGCTGCCTGAAGCCCGCAAGCGCAAGTACAACTGGGACCGCAAAAGCCAGGTGCTGGTCAAGAAAATCACCTGAACTGGCTGCGTCAAAGCGATGAATCTTTCGGCGCCTTGCCTATTTAATAGGCTTGCGGGTCAGACCACTCACGCAGCGACGTGCTCTGACCCGAACTAATTAAGACGCTTGCGCCAGATCATCAGGCTGGCCAGCCCGAACACCAGGCAAAAGATCAGAAAAGCCCAGTTGGCGATGGAGCCTCCCAAAAATGTCCAGTCAATGGCTGAACAGTCGCCACTGCCCTTGAAGATCATGGGAATGGCACGGTTGAGAGGGAAGTTTTCAATCATGCCGTAAAAGTCACGGCCACAGGTGGCCACCTGGGGCGGATACCACTGCAGCCAGCTTTGTCGTGCCGCCACAAAAGCACCAAAACCGGCTGCCAGCAGCAGTACAAAGGAGCCCCAAAAGTGGACGCGCCTGGCGCTGCTCGCACTGAGCAAACCGGCGATGATGGCGACTGAGAAAAGCGCGTAGCGCTGGACGATGCACATCGGGCAGGGCTCCAGCCCCTGGCTGTGCTGCAAATACAAGCCAAAGGCGAGCATGGCCAGGCAAACCAGGCTTAAAAATGCAAAAACGCGCCGAGGCGCGTTTTCCAGAATCACCAGGAATCCGTTCGTCATGCGTTCAAACCCTGTTACTTGGACGCTTCGTCGAGTGCCTTGCAAGAGGGCGAACAAACCGCCTGAGACTTGCCCAGAATTTTCTTGGAAACCATCTGGGATCGTGCGCGGTGCTTGCCACACAGGAAACACGACATGGTCGCGGCACCAAATGAGGTAGCGGCAGTGAAAGGCGAACCCGACACTTTGGATTTGTAACGCAGGCCATCGGCCACGATTTTGGTTTTGGTATCTGCTTTTGACATATGCTGGATTTTAACGCAGGTGCGCACTTGATGAAAAACCTTGCTACAGTTACACGCTTTGACTCCATCCTTGAAAGATTGTTATGGCGCGCACTGTGAATTGCATCAAATTGGGTACTGAAGCCGAAGGGCTCGACTTTCCTCCCTATCCGGGGGAATTGGGCAAGCGCATCTGGCAAAGCGTCAGCAAGCAAGCCTGGGCCGACTGGCTCAAGCACCAGACCATGCTGGTCAACGAAAACCGCCTGAATTTGGCCGACGCGCGTGCCCGTCAATACCTGGCCCGGCAAATGGAAAACCACTTTTTTGGCAATGGTGCCGATGCCGCCCAAGGCTATGTGCCACCCAAGGAATAACCCTAAACCATGGCGGTTAACCCAGAAAAACCGCAGCCAACAAACCTCCGCAAAAACCCTGCGCATGCGTGGCAAGGGCTGGCTTGCTGGCGCATGCTGGACACGCAGTTTGAGCAGGGCACACGCTTTTTAAAAACCTGGCAAGCTTGGCGCACAGACCCACAGCGTTCGCGCCTGTTGCACTATGTCGCGTTGACGCAATCTCTCCCCACCGGCCCGGAACTGTCCAGCGCCGTCGGAAATAATCCGGCGCTGATCCCATTAGCGCAAGCGCTTGCCGGCCAATGGTTAGGGCTGCTGCCAGGTTTTCACCGTTTTTTGCTGAACCAGGGCCAGGTCGTGCTGACGCTGTGCGTGGGCGACACCCTCGCCTTGCTACGCCAGCAACAGTTTGAGGCGGACACGGTGGCACTGAGTCTGGACCACGCTGACGCAGCTTCGCTTTGGACCCTCAAGGCGCTGGCGCGCTGCTGTCGCCGTGGCACCCACCTGACGGTGCGGGCGCCGCAGGTGCGCGCCCTGTCAGATATTGCGCGGAATTTATCTCAATGCGGCTTTGAGATACGGCTGCCAGAGGCCGCCACTGCCAGCCCGGCGCCAGTCACGCTTGAAGCCAGCTTCAGCCCGCGCTGGACCCTGAAAAACAGCCGGCAAAACGCCATCGAAACCGCTTTACCCCTGGGCAGCTGTGCCGTCATCGGCGCGGGCCTGGCCGGGACCGGTGTGGCAGCAGCACTGGCGCGGCGTGGCTGGCAGGTCACCGTGCTGGACCGGGCCGAGGCCCCGGCCGCAGGCGCCTCCGGCCTGCCGGTCGGCCTGGTAGTGCCGCATGTCTCGGCGGACGACTGCGCCTTGTCTCAGCTGTCGCGCAGCGGCGTGCACCTGATGCTGCAGCAGGCCCGCAGCCTGCTGGTGGCAGGCCAGGACTGGTCGCCGACCGGTGTGCTGGAACGTGATGTTGCTGACAGCCACATCAGCCAGAAAGACATCTGGCACTCGCAAGGGGCCTGGCTCAAACCCGCGCAACTGGTGCGGGCCTGGCTCAGTCAGCCTGGGGTTTCTTTCATGGGCAATGCAGAAGTTCGCCAACTGCGTGCGCGCAATGGCACCTGGGAATTGCTGGATGCGCAGGAACAGGTCCTGTGCCGTGCCGAGCGTGTGGTGCTGGCCAATGCCTGCGGTGCGACAACGCTGCTACAGCGCTTACAACAGGACGAGCCGCTGCGCGCTCGGGACTTGGCCCGGCTTCCCGCCATGCATGGCATGCGCGGCCTGTTGAGCTGGGCCTTGCACGACGACACCAGCGCGGCAGTTTTCCCGCCCCACCCGGTCAATGGCTCAGGCAGTCTGGTGCCCCGGATTCCCATCGACGGCGGAACCGCGTGGTTCATGGGTTCGTCGTACCAGCCGGCCAATCAAACCGAGCGCCCCGACCAGGACAACCACCGCAGCAATTGGCAGCATTTGCAGCCCTTGCTGCCTGAACTGGCCCAGCAGTTACAGCAGAGATTCGAGTCGGGCGAACTCCGAAGCTGGAAAAACACCCGCTGCGTCACCGCCGATCGCTTGCCTGTCGTTGGCCCCCTTGAGGCGTCGGATGCGTCCGGCTTATGGATCTGTGCCGGGCTGGGCTCGCGCGGCTTGAGCTTCTCGGTGCTGTGCGCCGAGCTGCTCGCCGCGCGCTGGGGCGCCGAACCCTGGCCGGTAGCGGCGCGCCTGGCCAAAGCCTTGAACGCCTTGCGCAGCTGAAGCCTTTATGACGTAAGTGCCGCCTGGGCCGCCGCCAGCCGCGCAATCGGCACCCGGTAGGGCGAGCAGCTCACATAATCCAGGCCCGCCTGGTGAAAAAATGCTACCGAAACCGGGTCGCCGCCATGCTCACCGCACACACCCACTTCGAGATCCGGGCGTGCGCTGCGACCTTTTTCAACCGCCATCTGAACCAGCACGCCAACACCTTTCTGGTCGATGGAGCGAAACGGGTCATGCTCGTAAATACCCCGCTTGAGGTACTCGGGCAGGAACTTGCCGGCATCATCGCGTGAAAAACCCAGTGTCATCTGTGTCAGGTCATTGGTGCCAAACGAGAAAAATTCGGCCTCCCGGGCAATGCTATCGGCCATCAGTGCGCCGCGCGGTGTTTCGATCATGGAGCCCAACAGGTAGTCAAGTGTTTCGCCGCGCTCGGCAAACACGGTAGCTGCGGTGCGCCGAATCACGTCGGACTGGGCATTGAACTCGCGCACCGTCCCCACCAGCGGCACCATGATCTCGGTCTTGACGCGGATGCCCGCGGCACGCACGTTGAGCGCCGCTTCAAAGACGGCACGAGCCTGCATTTCGGTAATTTCGGGGTAGCTGATGCCGAGGCGGCAGCCGCGGTGCCCCATCATCGGGTTGAATTCATGCAGTTCTTCCACGCGCATCCTGATTTTGCCCAGTGACACGCCCATCTCCGTGGCCATGGCGCGCTGGTTGGCTTCGTCATGCGGTAAAAACTCATGCAGCGGTGGGTCCAACAGGCGGATGGTGACCGGCAGGTCGTGCATTTCCCGGAACAGGCCCTCGAAGTCGCCGCGCTGCATGGGCAGCAGCTTGGCCAGGGCCTTACGTCGACCCGCCTCGTTGTCGGCCAGAATCATTTCGCGCACCGCCAGAATACGCGCACCCTCAAAAAACATGTGCTCGGTACGGCACAGGCCAATGCCGGCGGCGCCAAAATTGCGCGCCACCCGGGCCTCGTCAGGGGTATCGGCATTGGCGCGGATGTCCAGGCGCTTGTACTGGTCGGTCAAAGCCATGAGCTTGCCAAAATCGCCGCTCAACTCGGCGTCTTTGGTGGCGATCTTCCCGGCATACACCTCGCCGGCAGAACCATCCAGCGAGATCCAGTCGCCCTCGTGGTAAACCGCTTCGCCGATGCTCATGGTGCGGGCCTTCAGGTCCACATGCACCGCACCCGCGCCCGACACACAGCACTTGCCCATGCCACGTGCCACCACTGCCGCGTGTGATGTCATGCCACCACGCGCCGTCAAAATACCCCTGGCCACACTCATGCCACGCAGGTCTTCCGGCGAGGTTTCCTGGCGCACCAAAATCACGTCTTTGCCGACCTTGGCCCAGGTTTCAGCTTCATCTGCATGAAACACGATCTGCCCCGTGGCAGCACCGGGCGAGGCCGGCAGACCGCGCGCCAAAATCTCCGCCGCCTTGCGTGCTCCGGAGTCAAATATCGGGTGCAGCAGCTCGTTGAGGCGCTCGGGGGCGACGCGCTGCAACGCCGTTTTCTCGTCAATCATGCCTTGCTGCAACATCTCCATGGCAATACGCACCATGGCCGACCCGGTGCGCTTGCCATTGCGGGTTTGCAGCATCCAGAGCTTGCCTTGTTGAATGGTGAATTCGATGTCCTGCATGTCCCGGAAGTGGTTTTCCAGCGTGGTCTCGGCATGCAACAGCTGCTGGTAAATGTCGGGCATCAGCTCTTCCAGCGACGGGTAGTGCAGGCGGCGTTCTTCTTCGGTCACCAGCGCCAGTTCGGCCCAGCGCCGCGACCCGACCAGCGACACCTGCTGCGGTGTGCGGATGCCGGCCACCACGTCTTCGCCCTGAGCGTTGACCAGAAACTCGCCGTTAAAAAGGTCCTCGCCGGTGCCGGCATCGCGCGAGAAAGCCACGCCGGTGGCGCTGTGGTCACCCAGGTTGCCAAACACCATGACCTGCACGTTCACCGCCGTGCCCCAGGAGGCGGGAATGTCATTGAGCTCGCGGTAGACACAGGCGCGCTCGTTGTTCCAGCTCTCGAACACCGCCCAGACCGCACCCCAAAGCTGTTCCCACGGGTCAGTGGGAAAGTCGCGGCCAATGCGCGCCCGAATCAGCGACTTGAAGCGCTGCACCAGTTCCTTGAGGTCATCGGCGTCCAGCTCGGTGTCCTGCTTCACGCCTTTTTGCGCCTTCACCATGTCGATGATGACTTCGAACGGGTCGTGGTCTTCCTTGGACACGGGTTTCAGGCCCATCACCACGTCGCCATACATCTGCACAAAGCGGCGGTAGGAGTCCCAGGCAAAGCGGGCATCATTGGTCTTGCGCGCCAGGCCCAAAACGGCCTCGTCGTTCAGCCCCAGGTTCAGAATGGTGTCCATCATGCCGGGCATGGAGGCGCGCGCGCCGGAGCGCACCGACAACAGCAGGGGGTCGCTGGCGTCGCCAAAGGTCTTGCCCATCTCCAACTCAAGAAACTTCACGCCCGCCAGCACTTCACCCTGGATCAGCTCAAAAACGGCCTCGCGGCCCTGTTCGGTAAAGGCGGTGCAGGCTTCGGTGCTGATGGTGAAGCCCGAAGGCACCGTGATCCCCAAGCGGCACATTTCGGCCAGGTTGGCGCCCTTGCCACCGAGAAGGTTTTTCATGGCGGCAGCGCCTTCGGTGCGGCTGCTGCCAAACACGTAGACAAATTTCTCAGGAGTTTTCATGGTCAATCCTCGTTCAACGTACTGCCGACATGATGACCATCCCCTACCCGGCGCACCTTGATGAACCGCAAGCTTTATGTCAAACCCATACCGAACAAACCCGGCGTTAAACACCGCCTGATGGCGGATGGTCATGCCCCTCGCGTCGGACTCACCACCCGCTTACAAGCGCTGCAACTTTTCCAGCGCCAATTGCAAAGTGGCAGTTTTTTTGCCAAAACAAAACCGTACCACTTGCTGGTCGAAGCCATCGCCATAAAAAGCCGACAACGGAATGGCGGCCACACCGATCTCGGTGGTCAACCATTTGCAGAAATCAGCTTCTCCCATGTCATTGATCGCCGATGTGTCCACGCACTGGAAATAGGTGCCTTCACAGGGCAACAGCTTGAACCTGCTGTCTTTCAGCCCGGAGCGGAACAGGTCGCGTTTTTCCTGGTAGAAGGCAGGCAGATTCAGGTAGGCGTCCTGATGGTCCATGTAGGCCGCCAGACCGTACTGCACCGGGGTGTTGACGGTGAACACATTGAACTGGTGTACCTTGCGGAATTCATGCGTGAACGCCGCCGGGGCCGCCACATAACCCACTTTCCAGCCGGTCACATGGTAGGTCTTGCCAAAACTCGAGACCACAAAGGCACGCTCGGCCAGGCCCGGAAACAGGGCCGCACTCTGGTGCTTCTGGTCGTCAAAAACCATGTGCTCATACACCTCGTCGCTGATCAGCAGCACGTTGGTGGGCGCCAGCAAAGCCTCCAGCTGACGCATCTCTGCCGCCGTCCAGACCGTGCCACTGGGGTTGTGCGGTGAGTTGACGATGATGGCCCGTGTTTTGGGTGTGATGGCCGCCGCAATTTTCTGGAAATCCGGGCGGAAGCTGCCAGGGGTCAAGGGCACGCGCACCGTCACACCACCGGCCAGCTCGATGTTGGGCACATAACTGTCGTAGCAAGGCTCCAGCACAATCACTTCGTCGCCGGGGTGCACTACCGCCAGAATGATCGTCAGAATGGCCTGCGTGGCGCCAGCCGTGATGGTGATCTCGGTGGCTGCGTTGTATTGGCGGTGGTAAAGCGCAGCGATCTTGGCCGCCACGGCTTCGCGCAGCACGGGCACGCCAATCATCGGTGGATACTGGTTTTTCCCCTGCTGCATGGCCTGGGTGACGGCATCGACCAACTTGGGGTCGCAGTCAAAATCCGGAAAACCCTGGCCCAGATTGACCGCATTTCTTTCTGTGGCCAAGGCCGACATGACGGTAAAAATGGTGGTGCCGACGTTGGGGAGTTTGCTGTGGAGGGTAATGGAACTCATGGTGTTAAGTGGTTGAGGACAGAGCAAATTTGCTTCGCAAATCTTGGTCTGTCCGGCAAGGTTTCACAATTCATAATCATTGACTTGTCCGGTCATGGCGCGGGCGACCAGATTGCGGGTGAGGCGTGAACTGAGCAGTTCGGCAAATTGATAAACAAAATTGCGCAGGTAAGCACCACGCTTGAAGGCGACACGAGCCACGTTCTGCCCAAACAACTGACCAGCCGGCCGGACCACCAGATCGGCGTTGACACCACCTTCCACCAGATCACGCATCGACATTTCGGCGGCGATGCCCACGCCCAGCCCGAGCTTGACATAGGTCTTGATCACGTCCGAATCAATCGCTTCGAGCGCAATGCGGGGTTCTAGCTTGCGCGTGGCAAAGGCATGGTCGATTTTGGTGCGACCGGTGTAGGACGGGTGGTAGGTGATCAGCGGCTCATGGGCAATGTCTTCCAACGTCAGATGCTCCTTGGTGCACAGCGGATGCCCGACCGGCAGCACCAGCACATGTTGCCATTCATAACAAGGCAAACTCACAAGTTCGTCAAAACCATCGAGCGACTCGGTGGCGATGCCGATTTCGGCCACCTCGTCCATCAACATCTGCGCGACCTGGGTGGGTGAGCCCTGATGCAAACTGACGTTGACCTTGGGGTAGGCCAGACGCAACTTGGCCACCGGTTCGGGCAACACATAACGCGCCTGGGTGTGGGTGGTGGCGATCGACAGGGTGCCGCTGTCCTCGGAACTGAACTCATCACCAATGCGCTTGAGGTTGGTGACTTCGCGCATGATCAGCTCAATGCTCTTGAGCACCTGCTGGCCGGGCTCGGTGATACGTTTCAGGCGCTTGCCATGGCGCGCGAAAATCTCGATGCCAAGTTCTTCTTCAAGCTCGATGATGGCCTTGGACACCCCGGGTTGGGAGGTGTGCAGGGCCTTGGCCGTCTCGGTGAGATTGAGGTTACGCCGGACGGCCTCCTGGACAAAGCGGAATTGGTGCAAGTTCATGCCGTTACCCTGTCCTTTGCCGTTGTACCGGACAGGGCAATCTGCGCCAGAAAATCAACGACACGGGCGTCTTCACCCACCGAGGGCTGCAACAAAAACCGCACTGTCGGGTAGTCATTCTGAAGCGCTTTCACCAGCATCGGCAAATCCTCTCGGGCATGGCGGCCGACCCCCAGAAACATGGGAACGATGGTGATGCTGCTGGCGCCCAATGCGACCAGTTCGGCCGTGGTGCTGGCCAGGTCAGGTGCGGTAATCTCCAGAAAGGCACAGCGAACGCAGCACTGCGGGTCAATCGTCAGCATGCGCTGCGCAACCCGATCCATCGGGACACGCCAGAGCGGATCACGCGAACCATGTCCAAACAGGATCGTTGCTTGCATAGGTCAATGGTCTTCAGTAAAAAAGATAAAAATAATCGCCGGTTTCTCAGCGCCTGAGCACCAGCCAGCCAAAAGCCATCAGCGACACCACTGAATAAATCATGCCAGGCATGGCCGCTGTCAGCCAGGGCTGCCAGTTTTGCAAATTCCCAATATAACCAAAGACGTTATTGAGCAAAAAGAAACTGATGCCTGCCATGACGCCACCAAACACATAGGTGGTGATACTGCCCGAGCGAAAGTGCAGATAAGCAAAAGGCAAAGCCAGCACCACCATGACCAGGCAACTCAAGGGGTAAAAAACCTTTTTCCAGAACTCGATTTCGTAGCGCTGCGCAGCCTGCGCATTGCTTTGCAAATGCTGAATGTATTGAAACAGGTCAATGGTGCGCATGCGCTCAGGCTTGAGCAGCGCGGCTGACACCATCTCGGCGCTGAGGTGATTCGGCCAGCGCAACGTCTCCATTTGGGTACGGTCAATGCCGACTGTGGTAGCCCCGGCAGGCGGGAACTCGGTGCGACTGACTTGCGTTAATTGCCAAGACTCATCGTCTGACACCGAAGCTGATTGGGCCCGCATCATCGACGACAGAAAACCACGGTTGTCAAACTCGAAAATCCGGATATCGTGCAATACCCCATCTGACGCGAGTTGCCCCACATTGACGGCGTACTGACCGTAATCCTGTCTTTCCTTGAGCCAGGCCCCCGTCTGTCCGACCGTTATGCGGCCGGTATAGCGAGCCTTGAGCAACTGGGCGGTCCGGTCTGCGATGGGTGAAATGTAATCGCCCAGGGCAAAAGTGAACATGACAAAACCCAGCCCCAAAATCAGCAGGGACCTGAGGGCGCGCCACGGACCCAGCCCACTGGTGCGCAAAATGGTGAATTCGGAACTCTGCGCCAGTCGCGCCATGACAAAAATCGTGCCAATCAACACCGCGATGGGCATGAGTTCGTAGAGATGCGTGGGGATAAGCAGGGACACATAGGTCAGCGCGTGTGTCAGCGTGTAACCTGTTGCCGTGTAGCGCCCCAGGGATTCGATTTCCTCGACCAGATCGAAGAAAAAAAACAGGGACAGGAAACCCAGGATGACAAAAGCCCCCGCATAGAGGATTTCCCAATAAACCAGCCGACGGATGGTTTTCATGGCAACGCCGCTCCGCGACGCAAATGCAGCAAAACCAACAGTTCGCGCCACTGCAAGTTGTAATGGATCCTGGCGAGCAACAGCAGCGCCAATACGAAAACGCTGCCATGCAGACCCAGCATCACAGGTGTAAAAGTGAGCCTGCCGGACGAAATCATGTTTTGACCGAAACCGAGCAGGTTGTAATAGAGTACAAAAGTAAACAAGGCAAAAACCAGGTTGCTACTGCGCCCCATGCGCGGATTGACGCTCGACACCGTAACCCCGATGATCACGAAGTTGAACGAAGCCAGGATCAGGCCCAGTCGCCACGACATTTCTGCCCAATGCACAGGCGTCAGGTCCTTGAGCAGCTCAGCCGTGGTGCGGGTTTTGACCGGCACATAGTTCATCTCGGCGAGGGTTTCCTGGCTGATCTGGATCCCGTATTGCTCAAACTCGCTGAGCTTGATGTCTTGCGAACCTGTGGTGCGCTCCAGTCGCTGGCCGTTGTTGAGCATCAAAAAGCGCCCTTCCGGCCGATTTTCAACACGTCCACTGCGCGCCGAGGTGACGGTTTCCTTGCCCCCGTCTGTGGTGGCGATAAAGACATTCGCACCCACCTGATTCCCTGACGCTTCTTTTTCAACAAAAAATACCCGCGATCCGTCAGCGGATTCCTGGAACCGGCCCGCTTCAACACGTTCCAGATCGCCGCGCTGCTGGTATTGGTTTTTGAGTTCTTCAATGCGCAAATTGGTCCAGGGCAGGATCAGCAAGGCCAGACCTGCCACCACGGCAAACACCGGCCAGGCAAACCGGAACAAGGGCTTAATCAGGGAAAACAGGCCCTGCCCGCTCGACTGCCAGATCACCATTTCGCTGTCACAGAACATCCGTGTCAGGGTTGAAATAATGGCAATGAACAGGCCCAGCGTCAACAGCGTGGGCAGGTAAGCCAGCACGGTGTAGCCCATGACCAAAAATACGTCTGAGGGGTTGAAACTGCCGCGCGAGGCCAGGCCCAGGGTGCGGATCAAGGTCATGGTCATAACCACCGTGACCAGCACAATCAGGGTCGCACCAAAACTTCGGGACAGCTCTTTGCGTAAGGATGAATGGAATAACATTGCGTCAATAGGAAAGGCTGAATTATGAACTTTGAACTGCTGGATTTGGATGCTGCGCAAGCTGGCCATGAAAAATGTGATGTTTTGCTGATGCTGCTCTCAAGCAGTTTCAAGGCGGGTAGAAGTCCTTTATCTTCGCTGATCAGCAAGGCCCTGAAGGCCGGCGACCTGGCAGACAAGCCCGGCAGTCTGCTCGACATCTACCGCCCCGCCGGACTGGCTTGCGCTCGACTGGTGTTGGTGCAGCTGGGTGATGGCAAGCCGAGCAACGTGCGCAAAGGCGTGACAGCTGCCATCGCCCTGCTCAAATCAGCCAAACCCAGGCAAATCACCTTGTGCTTTGACCAGGCCCCTGATGGCCAGGCGCTTCACGTGGCATTGACCAGCCTGGCTGCGACCAGTTATGTCTATGCCACCACTGTAAGCAAGGCCGAGGTGCGCACGATAGCGTTGGTCAAGGTCGGCGTCCCCAACAGCACCGACATGGCCGCGCCCTTTGCACAAAGCGTGGCCACCGTGCGGGGCATTGAACTGGCCAAGGAATGGGCCAATCGCCCGGCCAATCACGCCACACCCAGCCATCTGGCGCGTGCCGCCCAGGCACTGGCCAAATCGCCGCGTATCAAATGTGAGGTCATGAACCTCAAAGACGTCGAAAAGCTCGGCATGGGCGCCTTTTTGGCGGTTGCCAAAGGTTCAGCCGAGCCCCTGAAATTCATTGAATTGCACTACAAGGGCGCGCCTAAAAGCCAGCCGCCGGTGGTGCTGGTGGGCAAGGGCATCACCTTTGACAGCGGCGGCATTTCCATCAAGCCTGCCGCCGAAATGGATGAGATGAAATACGACATGAGCGGTGCCGCCAGTGTGTTGGGAGTCTTCAAGGCACTGGCCGAATTGCAGCCCGGCATCAACGTCGTCGGCCTGATTCCCGCTTGCGAAAATTTGCCCGGCAGCCGCGCGGTCAAACCGGGGGATGTCGTGACCAGCATGAGCGGCCAAACCATCGAAATTCTCAACACCGATGCCGAGGGCCGGCTGGTGCTGTGCGATGCCCTGACCTACGCCGAACGCTTCAAACCGCAGGCCGTGCTCGACATTGCCACGCTCACCGGCGCCTGCGTGATTGCCCTGGGCGGCGTGCGCAGCGGCTTTTTCTCAAACGACGCAGCGATGACGGCGGCTATGGCACAAGCCAGCGAGTCCTCGCAGGACCTGTGCTGGCCCATGCCGCTTGATGACGACTACGCCGAGGGCCTGAAAACGAACTATGCCGATGTGGCCAATGTCGCTGGGCGTCCCGGTGGTGCCATTACTGCAGCCAAATTTTTGCAACGCTTCACCGGCAAGTACCCTTGGGGGCATCTGGATATCGCCGGTTCTGCCTGGAAAAGCGGTGCCGCCAAAGGCGCCACCGGCCGTCCCGTGGGCTTACTGTTGCACTATGTGTTGTCTTTGCAAACTCGTGTCGCCTGATGCCTGTGACCAAGGTAGAGTTCCACACCCAGGCACCTGACCGGCTGCTGTATGCCAGCCGCCTGCTGCGCAAGGCCGCGGCCAGTGGCGCGCAGGTAGGGGTGACTGCAGATGAAACCACACTGCGGCAGTTTGACCAGCTCCTCTGGACATTTTCAGGCACCGATTTTGTGCCCCACTGTTTTCAGGACGCGCCAATGCAAGTGCTTGCAAACTCACCCATTGTGCTCAGTCAAAATCCGCAAACCCTTGCGCGCTCGATCCTGCTCAACCTGGGCTCCGATGTACCCGTAGATTTTGAGCAGTTCGCGCGCATCATTGAAATCGTGAGCGAAGACGCCGATGACAAACGTCAGGCACGCAATCGCTGGAAGCGCTACGCCAGCTCGGCTTGTGAATTAAGCAACCACGTTCTGCAAGCCACAGCGCCGCGATGAACACACCCACACGCCAGCCGCCCAGATTTGTCCCCACCCTGACCGAGGTGGTGGATGCGCCCGATCTGCGTCAGACCAGAACGCCTCCCCATCTCGAAGTTGAGCCCCTGATTGCAGCAATTTGTCAACAATTCCAACCCCTGCTGGCACAACATTTGCATGAAATCAATGCCCGCATGCAAAGTGACATTGAGTTGCTGGTGCGCCAGGCTGTAATGGATGCTTTAAAGACCCAAAACCAACCCGGCCCGACCGCTGCACCTGTCAAAATTTGAGATTGATGCACCATATTGGTGACTTCCCTATGGCGCGGAACATCAAACTAGGCTATCGTGCACAGTTGGAATTTGTTACTGCAATTTTCTTTTTAAAAATGGAGTTTTTATGCACATTAAAAGTACCTTGACCCTGATCGCTGCTGCCACCCTGCTTGTTGCTTGCGGTAAAAAAGAAGAAGCTGCACCCGCCCCTGCTGCTGCCCCGGCAGCCGCACCCGCACCCGCACCCGCTGGCAATGTTGTCAAAATTGGTCACGTTGGCCCGACCAGCGGCGCCATTGCCCACCTGGGCAAAGACAACGAAAACGGCGCGCGCCTGGCCATCGACGAACTCAATGCCAAGGGTGTCATGCTGGGCGGTCAAAAAGTAACTTTCGAGCTACTGGCTGAAGACGATGCTGCCGATCCAAAACAAGGTACTGCTGTCGCGCAAAAATTGGCTGACGCCAAAGTGGCCGGTGTGGTGGGTCACCTGAACTCAGGCACCACCATTCCTGCCTCCAAGATTTACAGCGATGCAGGCATTCCCCAAATTTCGCCCTCGTCAACCAACCCCAAGTACACCCGTCAAGGCTTCAAGACCACCTTCCGTATGGTGGCTGACGACACCCAGCTGGGTGGCACACTGGGCAAATATGCGGTGACGACCCTCAAAGGCAAGGCCATTGCCGTGATTGATGACCGTACCGCTTATGGCCAGGGCGTTGCAGAAGAGTTTGCCAAGGCAGTTGAAGCCGCTGGCGGCAAAGTGGTCGCCAAGGAGTTCACCACCGACAAGGCAACCGACTTCACCTCCATCCTGACCACCATCAAAGCCAAGAAACCCGATGTGGTGTTCTTCGGCGGTATGGACGCAGTGGCCGGTCCCATGCTCAAGCAAATGAAAGCCCTGGCCATGAAGCCCAAGTTCATGGGTGGCGACGGCATCTGCACCACTGAACTGGTCAAGCTCGGCGGCGACGCCATTGCCGACAACCAGGTTTACTGTGCTGAAGCCGGTGGCGTTGATGGCGAAGCCAAGGTTGGCATGGATGAATTCAAGGTCAAGTACCAGGCCAAGTTCAACACCGACGTGAAGCTCTATGCACCGTACGTCTATGACGCCGTCAACGTCATGGTGGCGGCCATGGTCAAGGCTGACTCGGCTGATCCTGCCAAATACCTGCCCATGCTGGCGACCACGGCAGATTTCAAAGGCGTGTCTGGTCCAGTGGCATTTGACGAAAAAGGCGACATCAAAAATGGTGCTTTGACCCTCAAGACCATTCGCGCTGGCCAACTGGAAACCCTGTCTGTGCTGCGCTAAGACGCGAGCCAGGCCGCGCTGACACCATGGCGTGTCAGCCAGCAAGGGAAGCAAACCTGGGTTTGCTTCCCTTTTTTAATGCTTATTGTGTGTCGCCTGTAAATTTCTATCGCCACCAAGCCCGAAACCATCCGTCCGGGCAGGTAGAATCCCGTGCTCTGGAGCGGTGGATGAGTGGTTTAAGTCACACGCCTGGAAAGCGTGCGAGGGGTAAAACCCTCCGGGGGTTCGAATCCCCCCTGCTCCGCCAGAACAAACCCCCAAGTGATTAATTTACTTGGGGGTTTCAAAAGCCCTTGCTTCCCTGTGGAGCCGGGGCTTTTTCATGGGCATCTGCAATTGGCACAAACCGCATGACCAGGCCCTCGGCCGTGGCGATCTGGTCATGGAATTCCGCCAACGGGCGCATCCAGGTCACGTCCTGGCTGTCACCCTGGAGCGGCTTGTACAGTACACCCGGCTGCAGGGTCGCCTCGATCAGGCAGCTACCAACAACGGTGTAATGCCCACCTTTGTAGTGCCGAAGCTGTGTGCCGGGCGGGAAAGGCTGGGGATGTGCTGGCTTTGATGGCATCGGAACTCCTGGATTGCTTTGAGATGGCTTGTGAAACCTTGCGGGACAGACCGCAGTAGACCAACTCTGTCCTCAACAGATTCAATGGCAGGTCTCACTTTATACCTGCTGCCGCCTAAAATCTGTGTCATGAGCCTGCCTACCCCCACCCAAAACAAGCCTGCTGCCAGCGCAGCGGCTACCGACGTCGTCAAACCCAGCAATTTTTTGCGTCAGATCATCGAATCCGACCTGGCCAACGGCACCTATGCCAGCCGCAAATGGGGTGGCAGCCCCGGAGATGCCGCACACCATGCGGCCGGCCAGCCCGACCCCGCCAAAGTCCGCACCCGCTTTCCGCCCGAACCCAACGGCTACCTGCACATTGGCCACGCCAAAAGCATCTGCCTCAACTTTGGCCTGGCGCGTGACTACGGCGGCGTGTGCCACCTGCGCTTTGACGACACCAACCCCGAAAAAGAAGACACCGAGTACGTCAACAGCATCATCGACGCGGTGAAATGGCTCGGCTTTGAGTGGAACGGCGCCGCCAATGCCGCGCCTTACCAGGCCAGCGACTACTTCGACTTCATGTACCGCGCGGCGGAATACCTGATCGAGGCCGGCCACGCCTATGTGGACGAGCAAACCGCCGAAGAAATGCGCCTGAACCGCGGCGACTTCGGCAAGCCCGGCATCAACAGCCCTTTCCGCGCCCGCACCCCGGCCGAGAACCTGCGTCTCTTCCGTGAGATGCGCGACGGCCAGCATGAAGATGGCGCCATGGTGCTGCGCGCCAAAATTGACATGGCCAGCCCCAACATCAACCTGCGCGACCCGGCCATTTACCGCATCCGCCGCGCCACCCACCACAACACCGGCGACAAATGGTGCATCTACCCGATGTACACCTACGCGCACCCGATTGAGGACGCGCTGGAGCAGATCACCCACAGCATCTGCACGCTCGAATTTGAAGACCAGCGTCCGTTTTACGACTGGTTGATGGAACGGCTCATCGAGGGCGGCCTGCTCGCCAGCCCACCACCGCACCAGTACGAATTTGCCCGGCTGAACCTAACCTATGTCATCACCAGCAAACGCAAGCTCGCGCAACTGGTGTACGACCACAAAGTGAGCGGCTGGGACGACCCGCGCATGCCCACCATCGTCGGCCTGCGCCGGCGTGGCTACACCCCGGCCAGCCTGCAACTGTTTGCCGAGCGCATTGGCGTGACCAAGAGCGACAGCTGGATCGACTACAGCACGCTGGAAGGCTGCCTGCGCGAAGACCTCGAACTCAAGGCGCACCGCGGCATGGCCGTGCTGAACCCGGTCAAGCTGGTCATGAGCAACTGGGACGAAGTTATGGGCGCCGGCCACCTGGAGCCCTGCAGCCAGCCTGCCCTGCCCCATGCCGCCGAAGGAATGGAAGTGCCCACCCGCCGCTTTAGCATCGGCAAAGAGGTGTGGATTGACCGCGAAGACTTCGAAGAAGTGCCACCCAAGGGCTACAAGCGTTTGTTCCCCGGCAACAAGGTGCGGCTGAAAGGTGGCTACGTGATCGAATGCACCGGCTGCAACAAAGATGCGAGCGGACAGATTACCGAAGTGCTGGCCACCGTGGTGCCCGACACCAAGAGCGGCACGCCCGGCAGCGAAACCGTCAAGGTCAAGGCCGCCATCACCTGGGTCGGCGTGGCCAACGGCGTCAACGCCGAAGTGCGCCTGTACGACCGCCTATTCAGCGATGCCCATCCCGACGCAGGCGGCAAGGACTTCATCGAGAGCCTGAACCCGAACAGCCTGAAGGTGGTGACTGCAATCGTGGAGCCTTCGTTGGCGAACGCGTTGCCGGATCAGAAGTTTCAGTTTGAGCGGCACGGGTACTTTGTGGCGGATCGGGTGGATCACGTGCAAGGAACAAAGCCAGTGTTTAACTTGGCGGTGGGGTTGAAGGATAGTTGGGGGAAGTGACCGCCCATTTCTATATTCACTATGGCATTCTTACGATGGGCTGGAAGTAAAAAGCAAATTCTTGGAACGGTGTCCCAGGCTTGGTATGCATCTGGTGCAACTGGGCGATATATTGAATCGTTCTCAGGATCTGCAGCCCTGTTCTTCTACATTTCTCCACCGAAATCGATCCTCATAGACTGCAACCCGCATCTTCAAGAATGCATGTCAGTCTTAAAGAGAAGACCAATAGCCGTTTCCACGCTATTGCAACGATACTCCGGTGACGAAGCAGAGTATTACAAAGTTAGATCCACAGACCCTTGCCTACTGTCACCCGAAGAACGATCTGCAAGATTCATTTACCTAAATCGATTCTGCTTCAATGGCTTATATAGAACCAACTCCAAAGGTTGGTTTAATGTCCCTTATGGCGGACACAAAAGTGGCGAATTGCCGAATGCAGACAAGTTGAAATATTATTCAGATATCCTAAGAAACACCACAATTGTTTGCGGAGACTTCTATACACAAACAAAAAAATACGTCGAATCAGGAGATTTCGTATATCTAGATCCGCCATACGCCAAAACAAATGCAAGCCTCGATTTTCAGTATGGACCAAATGAATTTGGCATGAATGATTTAGATCGCCTCAATGAATTAATAAAAATTATTCATAGCAGAGGAGCGTACTTTGTTGTTTCATATGCAAAATGCGAAGAAATAGAAATGCTATCTGAAGATTGGTATCAGTATCCTGTGGAGGTTAGACGCACAATCGCAGCGTCGCCACAAAAGCGTCAGGCAGCACCAGAGCTTCTAATCACAAATCTTTAGGCGACAAATCGTGAAGCTACTTGTAATCAGTGACTTGCATATCGGTGATCATGCTCGGTCCGCCGATTTATGTCCGCACACTCTGACGCCAGAACAATTGATAGGACGAGATCAGAATTTCATTGGAGATTTTGAGACATTCATCAATAACACGAAAACACTTTCAAACGGTGTTGATGCAATATTGATCACCGGCGACATAAGTAACCGAGCACACGTTGCCGAATTCACTTTAGCCGGCAAGCTATTTAGCAGAATTGCGAAACTCTTAAACACAACCGAAGACAACGTCTTTTTCGTACCTGGAAATCACGATGTCCATTGGCCGGTGATGAAGTTAGAGCCCAAGGAATACTGGAAGCAACATCGATATGGACCGATCTTGGACTCTGGTGTTTTTTTCCGGTCTCGGTCTGAGGCCGCATCAACTGGGAATATGTTTAAGGAACCATATTTCCAAGTTTGGACGAACGAGCAAATGTGTGTTGTTGGAATAAACACCGCCTCTCATGACAATCCCCACGAAGCCCACCACCATGGCTTAGTTCCACAACAGGCTATTGATGTGCTATGTACACACTTGAGTGGCGTTGAAGGACTTCAAAACAAATTGAAGATTTGCCTAATGCACCATCATCCCATTATTTATTCTGATGTGATAGCGAATTTTGCAGATCTCAGCTCAGCTGCGAACGCTGAAAATTTAATGTCAATGCTAGCTAAATTTAGCTTTGATATGGTGATTCATGGTCATAAACATAACCCAAGATTGAACTATCAAACAATCAACAACGCACACCCCTGTTTGATATTTGGGGCAGGAAGCTTCTCATCGCTTCTAGATCCAGTGAATTTCAATGGTATACCAAATTTATTTCATGTTATAGAAGTTAATGGACGGGATCAAAAAACAAACGGCATCCATGGAAAAGTAGTTAGCTGGGCATATGATGGGCAGACTTGGAGTGAGAAAATTCATAATTCAAAACTCCCACATGTAGAGGTATTTGGTGCTGCAGTAACTCAACATGAGGTTATTGAAAGTTTTAAGAATATCATTGAATCCGAGTTTAAATCAATCAATGTCCTTAAATGGCCTCAGATAATTGCGATTGCACCAATTTTGGACAGAGTCAATGTAAATCTAGTTTGGAGTTGTCTAGAAACCGCTGCGAAAGACTTGGGGCACGAACCAGTGGGTGCCGTGTCTCTTGCTAAAGAAAGATGGGTTGTTTTGAGAAACGACAAATTATGAGCAAGATTAATAATTCCTTGGTCAGAAACACAGTGGCACAAGAAAAGGTTAGTGCAAAAGGTATGCATCGACGCGCACAACCCGCTATATCGGCGGACTGGTCGGCCTTTGCCCTCGACAATGGCAAGCAGATGCAGTTAGAGGAGATAGTCCGTTCGTTCGTTCCTTCTGAAGCTTTCAAGGATCTCTTTAACTCCAAGAATCAAATTTTGTTGGGTTCACGTGGTTCTGGAAAGACGACCTGGGTGAGAATGCTAGCGCATGATCATGTGATGTATGCCTCGAGAATTGCCGAACCAAGAATGCAATATGCACGGGAAGCACTTTCTCGAAATTTGATAGGTATATATGTTCCCGCTAGCGCGGCATTCTCAGGAGCGCTAAAGAACAAAGATTGGTCTTCAGAAAAGGAAGCTGAAGAGCAATTTGTTTGGAGACTAAATCTCCACTGCTGCGCAGCTCTAACTCACATTATTGAAAGTTGTGCCGAGCGTTTCCTGACGGAAGAGTACACAAAGCTTAAGGCAGTCGCAGATGTTTGTAAGAAACTCTCATTCGACTGGACGCAAGGAAAGCGGACTTGCAACACCATTGGTGAACTGCGTTCACTGCTTACTGAAATTGAGTTATCGCATCAAGCGGCTTTGCGAGCCCATAGGGTACGCCACGGGGGAAGATCCGGAGAAATAGCACCCTTGGACTTTTTTGATAATGATGCACTACTACCTCTACGTCACGCAATAGAAATAATAAAAAACATCATACATATTCCAGATTCAGCAGTTTGGATGGTTTGTGTTGACGAAGTGGAATACCTAACTGTACTTCATCACCGCATCCTAAATACCATTATGCGGGCATCAAGTGGAAATATCGTCTTGAAGTTGGCAACAATGCCATTTGCTCATTTGACTCTCGCAACAAACGTCGAAGATCCTATTCGCGAGGGTCATGATTTTCAGTATGTGGTCGTCAACCAAGACCCTGTGGATTCGCGAGGAGTATCGGTTGACGGAGGTTTTATGCGCTTCGCTCAGGACATATTTCGCCACAGATTTGCAAATCGCAATATTGATCTGGACGGTATATCGCTGAGCAGGCTATTGGGTAGCTCGCCGCTCTTCATAGACACACAAAAAAATGAAGCAGCCTTTATGGAGCAGCTGCGAAAGTATGGAAATACATCAACTATTGAGCGTGCTGAGCGATTGAAAGGTACCAAGAAGTTTGGCAGCGAAATATATAGAAAATTGGCTGGAGCCATCACATTGAGAACTGCACTTGATGAGAAGAAAGGTAATTCTAAATTAACCGTATACAGCGGAGAACAAATGGTGGTACGTTGCTGTGATGGTAATCCACGACGCCTAGTTCGAGTGATTAATTTGCTAGTTCAGCGTGCGGTTAGGTTGGATGGAAAGATTCATCTACCTATAGATCCAGCAATTCAGAATGAAGTTTTGGAAGAAACAGCCAGAGATGTACTCGCAAGAACGCCCAGTGAACCTCCTTTTGGCGATCTTACGGCTAAGTACATAAATGCCATTGGAGCCTATATGGGATGGTTGTTTTCCAGTTCACAAAGAAGGTTGGGGAGTGACCAAGTTACTTCAGTAACGATAAAAGCAGCTGATGGCGAAGATGCCCAACACTTTATTAAGCAGGCTATTCAACTCTCGCTCATGACACCTAGTAATAACGTGCCAATGAAAACTCCTGATCAAGTCTGTGAAGGCGACTTTCACTTAGCGTTTTTATTTGCCCCACTATTTAAAATATTACCCAGAAGAAATGAAGTAGTGCGACTACCAAAGGTTCTAATGCACGCAAGGGAAATTCAGACTAAGCGAATAATTGTCAACCAAGGTATTTTGGACTTGCAATGAATATAACACTCATTGAATCAGTCGCATCGGATTGTGTAGATTGGGAATCCTACGATCTAATTATTTTGGCCTCCGGCTTCGAAGAGCGAAGTATTCATATCGCGAAATCACTACCCAAGTCTGTTCACAGTTGTGTACATGTTTTCGGATTTTCAAATGAATTAAAAACTCTTAGCCGTGAAAGCAATGACGTCGTATTTCGAAGAATCATCGGTGATAGCATCTTTGTTAGCAATAACAAAGGTGAGTGTGAACGTGAATTTTGCAGAGTTTTTTCTACCGCTGCTCAAGGTAAGTCGAAATTGCGTGTTTTTGTCGACTACTCAACAATGAGTCGCGATTGGTATGGATACATACTAACTTGGGCGAAGTATCAAAACGTCTGCACAACTGTGGAACTAGATTTTGCATACTCACATGGAATTTACGCAAGCTCATTTTGCCCTCTTCAAATAAGTGAAATAGTTTGTGTGCCTGGTTTTGAAGGCGGTGGCGCTGGATCACGCGTTACAACTGCTTTATATGGCTTAGGCTTTGATAGCGCAGCGACCTTAACCGTAAATGAACTAATTGAACCGGATCGAGTTGTTTGCTTCTTAGCCAGAGGCGGCATTTCCGATCCTCATGCGGACATCGTTTTGCGTGAAAACAGAGAGATGGTGGAAAGTTCGCGCTCCAGCGTCCTTGAATTGCCCATATCAGATATTCGACGATCTACGTCGCTACTGTTGGAGAAGTTATCAAGTATGAATGAGGCTTCGGAGGAGATTCTTCTGGTTCCCATGGGTCCCAAAACTCACGTTCTAGCTTGTCTGCTCGCGTGTCATATCTTGCCAAAAATCGCTTGCTTGCATGCGAAGGGAACAAGAAACCTACCTGTTCAGGTTTCCGCTGCGGGCCCCGTCTCAATTTCTCGTGTGGTGTATTGCTAGGGATCGATCCACCCCAAATTGAGGTTGTAACTGTTAAGAGAAGCACCGTTCGGCGCAGTTAAGCGTTCCCAACGCCTGATAATCTGTGCGACCTGAAGTGGTAGCTCTTGTAATCTAAAAATAGGCTGGCCCATGCCCCTCTCCTGGAACGAAATCAAATCCCGCGCGCTCACCTTCAGCCGCACCTGGGCTGACGCGGCGAGTGAAGACTCCGAGGCAAAACCCTTCTGGATCGATTTTTTCGAGATCTTTGGCATCACCGACAAGCGCGTGGCCACCTTTGAGCACGCCGTCAAAAAACTGCCCGGCCTGAACGGAGGGAAGGCCAAAACCGACGGTTTTGTTGATCTGTTCTGGCCTGGCATGCTGCTGGTGGAGCAAAAGTCGCGCGGCAAAAATCTGGATGCGGCGCTCACGCAGGCGCTGTCCTACTTTCCCGGCATCGCCGAGCGCGATTTGCCGCAGTTGGTCATCGTCTGTGACTTTGCCCGTTTTTGCGTGCACCGGCTCAGCACCAATGAGACTTTTGAATTTGCCCTGAAAGACCTGCACAAACACATCAAGCTGTTTGGCTTTGTGGCGGGTTACAAGGTGCAGACCATCCAGCCGCAAAACCCGGTCAACATCAAGGCCGCCGAGCGCATGGGACGCCTGCACGACGCCCTCAAGGCCAGCGGCTACAGTGACCACCCGCTCGAAGTGCTTTTGGTGCGCCTGCTGTTTTGCCTGTTTGCCGACGACACCGGCATTTTTCAACCCGCACAGTCGTTTCGCACCTTTGTTGAAGAGCGCACCGCCGCCGATGGCTCCGACCTGGGTTCGCGCCTGGGGCAGTTGTTCCAGATTTTGAACACCGCCGAAGACAAGCGCAGCAAGGCGCTCGACGAGCAAGTGGCGGCTTTCCCCTATGTGAACGGCAAGCTGTTTGAAGAGCCGCTGCCCATGGCCGACTTCAACGCCGCCATGCGCGAGGCGCTGCTGGACGCCTGCGCGCTCGACTGGTCGGCCATCAGCCCGGCTATTTTTGGCAGCCTGTTCCAGAGCATCATGGACGACAAGGCCCGGCGCAACCTGGGCGCGCATTACACCAGCGAGGAGAACATCCTCAAACTCATCAAGCCGCTGTTTCTGGACGAGCTGTGGGCCGAGTTTGACAAGGTCAAAAACAACCGCCATCGGCTGTTTGAGTTTCACAAAAAACTGCGCACCCTCACCTTTTTTGACCCAGCCTGCGGTTGTGGCAATTTTCTGGTCATCAGCTACCGCGAGTTGCGAGAACTGGAGCTGGCCGTGCTGCGCGCCAGCAACACCTCGGGGCAGCAGACGCTGGACATTCATGGCCTGATTGGCATCAACGTCGATCAGTTTTACGGCATCGAGATTGAGGAGTTTCCGGCCCAGATTGCGCAGGTGGCGCTGTGGCTGATGGACCACCAGATGAACCTGCGGGTGAGCGAGGAGTTTGGCCTGTACTTTGCCCGCATTCCGCTGCGCACCTCGCCGCACATCGTGCATGGCAATGCGCTGCGTCTGGACTGGAACGAGGTCATTCCGGCTGAGCGTTGCAGTTTTGTGCTGGGGAATCCACCGTTTGTCGGCGCCAAGTTCATGGATGAGGCCCAGCGCGAAGACACCCAACTGGTCTTTGCGGGTGTTGAAAATGCGGGCTTGCTGGATTTTGTGGCGGCCTGGTATGTGAAGGCGGCGCATTACCTGCGTGATGATGTGCCGGCGAGTACGGGCTGGCCGGCGGGCGCTCATGAACCTTCGGTTTTTAAAATCGCGCCCACCGGCCAGCCCGCACTCACCTCTGGTCATGAACGTGCGAACCTCCGCTGCGCCTTCGTTTCCACCAACAGCATCACGCAAGGCGAACAGGTCGGCGTGTTGTGGGGCTGGCTGCTGGCGCAGGGTGTGCACATCCATTTTGCGCACCGCACGTTTAGCTGGAGCAACGAGGCACGCGGCAAGGCAGCGGTGCATTGCGTGATTGTTGGCTTTGGCTTGGAAGACCGGCCGGCCAAGGTGATTTACGAGTACGACGACATCAAGGGCGAACCGCATGCGGTGGCTGCGGCGAATATCAATCCGTATTTAGTTGACACAACTGATGTCGTACTACCCCGACGTTCCTCACCCATTTGTGCCGTACCAACTATCAGCAAAGGAAATCAACCAACTGACGGCGGGCATCTGATCCTGAGTGCGACGGAACGTAGTGATTTTCTTTCGCAACATCCAGATGCCGCTCCCTTGGTAAAGCGGTTAATCGGAGCTCGTGAATTTCTGCACGGTGAGAATCGTTATTGTTTGTGGCTGGTAAACGTTCCACCTAATGTGATACGACGCTACCCTTTTGTGATGCAACGCATTGAGAAATGTCGGAAATTTCGCGCAGAGGAAGGTATTGCAAGCGACACAATTGCATTGGCTGCGACCCCGTCTCTTTTTCGTGAAACCAGAAATCCATCGCACTATGTCGTTGTACCAAGTGTTTCATCAGAACGCAGAGCCTACATCCCATTTGGTTTCGAAACTGCTGACACAATCGCGACCAATTTGTGCCTAGTTATTGACGATGCCGATTTGTACCACTTCGGCATCCTCTCCAGCACCATGCACAACGCGTGGGTGCGCACCACCTGCGGGCGTCTGAAAAGCGACTACCGCTACTCCAAAGACATCGTCTACAACAACTTCCCCTGGCCCGACCTGCCGCCAGGTTCAGAGACAAATCAGGCTACAACCCCCGTCCACAAAGCGCAGACAGCCATCAAAACCGCAGCGCAAGCGGTGCTCGACGCCCGGGCTCAGTTCCAGACCGGCGCACAACCGGCGTCGCTGGCCGACCTGTACGACCCGCTCACCATGCCGCCGGTCTTGCTCAAAGCCCACCTAAGATTGGATACAGCCGTGGACGCGGCCTACGCGCTCAGCGGTGGCAAGAAGAGCTGGAAAAACGACGCCGAGCGTGTGGCGTTTTTGTTTGAGCTGTACCAAAAGTACACCAGCCTGCTGCCTGCCACAACTCCCAAAAACAAACGCAAAGCAAAGACTGCATGAGCACCCTCAAGAAGCGTTCACCCCTGGACCGGGCACCGCCACTGCGCGCACCGGGGCAATCGCTAACCGAGCAATTGCAGGACGAGTTTTACGATCATGTTGTTGCGCCAGGGACCCTTGCTTTGATAATGCTCCTCATGGCCGGGCTGGAGTGGTTTCGTTATTTCACGGCTGCCAAACCCAATCCCGTGATTTACACGGTAGTGGCTGTCCTGGCCGTGGCGTACGCAACTGTCAAGATTTGGCGGGCTAAAAAACGCTTGGCGCAAATCAGGCTTGGGCGCGATGGTGAGCGTGCTGTGGCTGAGCATCTTGAATGGCTGCGGCGAAAGGATTTCGTGGTGTTTCATGACGTACCCAATGGCGACGCGAATGTGGATCATGTGGTGATAGGGCCGCAGGGTGTGTTCACCATAGAAACCAAAACTCATTCAAAACCGGTGCGGGGCGAATGCAAGGTGACGATGGTAGCAGGCGAAGTTTTCGCCAATGGGCATCGCATTGATCGCAACCCATTGGTACAAGCCAAAGCGCAGGCACGATGGTTAGGCAACTTCCTGCGCGAAAACCAGTTTGAACCTTTTGTTTGGCCGGTGGTTGTTTTTCCAGGCTGGTTTGTTGAGTCGTTTGACAATCAAGCTGAGGGCATTTGGGTGCTGGAGACCAAGGCGCTTGCGAAGTTCCTCGAAAACGAACCCGTGCGGCATTCTCTGGACGACGTTAAGGCCATGGCCGCAGCTTTGCGCAGTTACGTGCGAGCACAGTCAGCCCAGTAAAAGTGCTTCAATTTTGGTAGCCGCTAACGCATATTCAACGATTGTTGATGGTTAATTTAACCAAAGTTTCTAGGTCTTAGTCACACCAACCGCCCTCCGCCGCACATGCAAGTGCGTCTGCACCGAATCCCCCTCACCCGACTTCACTTCTTTCACCTCCAGATACGCCGCCTGCTGGCGGTGTGACCAGTTCGCCGAGTTTGGCCACGCCGTAGTTGCGCGGGTCAAAAGAGGTGTGGCTGCGGTTGATCTGGCTGCCCAGGGCAGATAGCGTGGACCAGCCGTCTTCGCGAGCGATGGCATTTAATGCGTTCAGGATCATCGGCTTGAGCTTGGGCAGCTCGGCCAACGGCTCCTTGCCGGGCTTGGCTTCTTCGGGCTCGGTGCGCAAAATTTCGGTGTAGATGAACTTGTCACACGCGGCCACAAAGGGCTCGGGCGTTTTGCGTTCGCCAAAGCCGTAGACCACCAGCCCCGCTTCGCGAATGCGGGTGGCCAGCCGGGTAAAGTCGCTGTCGCGCGACACTAGGCAAAAGCCGTCCACCCTGCCAATGTGCAACACGTCTTGCGTTGCGCCAACACAAGCAAGTTTGGCCACAAGCGTTGTCGCGGCTAAAACAATTCCAAACCAACCACAAAACGCCTGAACTGTGTAGCATGGCACCCTTTGCACCTTGAGAGAGGTCCGCCATGTCCACCTACATGCTCCTGATCATTGAGCCACCCGCCCAGCGCGCCACCCGCTCCGAAGCGCAGGGGCGTGAGGTTTACTCCCGCATGCAAGGTTTTGGCGAAGGCCTGCGCGAGCAGGGCAAGCTGCTGGCGGTGGAGTCGCTGGCCTCGCAAGCCAGCGCGGTGCGGGTAAGTCGGGTGGACGGCCACAGCCGTGTGCTGGACGGCCCCTTTTCCGAAGCCAAGGAAATGGTGGGCGGTTTTTTCCTGATCGATTGCGCCACCCAAACCGAGGCTGTCGTCATCGCCCAGCAATGCCCGGCGGCCGAATGGGCCACGGTCGAGGTGCGCTCACTCGCGCCCTGTTTCGACGACAGCCGGGCTTGATCTGACCATTAGGGTTTGTCCCTAGACGCGTTCTGTCGAAAACGCCCAAGCTGTTTCGTCGTACCTACAGAAGCCACTGAACCGACTTCACGTGAGGCACGGCAAACCCGCCGCCGCCCGAGTTGACCACTTTGGAGTGCTCCATGAAAACCCAGCATTTCGACATCCTGATCCAGGCCCCGCCCAAGCAGGTATGGGCCACCATGCTGCAGTCGCCCACCTACGAGCTATGGACCACCGCCTTCTGCGAAGGTTCGCGTTTTGAAGGCTCTTGGGACGAGGGCCAGAAGATCCGTTTTCTCAACCCTCAAGGCCTGGGCATGGTGGCCGAAATCGCGGCGAACCGGCCGGGGCAGTTCGTCTCAATCCGGCATCTGGGCATGATCGACCAAGGTGTGGAAGACACCACCAGCGACGCGGCGGGCGCCTGGGCGCCGTGCTTTGAAAACTACACCTTCACCGACGAGGCGGGCGGCACCCGCTTGCGTGTTGACTGCGACGACTGCGGCGCTGGCGAGGACTGGATGGTGCAGACTTGGCCCAAAGCCTTGCAGACCCTGAAGACCCTTTGTGAAACCCCAAGCTGAGGAGATCGCCATGACCACCACCATTCCCATGTGTGCCGTTGTGCATTTTGAAATGCCCTACAAAGACCGCGAGCGCGCCGCGCGCTTTTACACCGACGCCTTCGGCTGGTCCCACCAGATGCTCGGCCCCGAGATGGGCGACTACCTGCTGGTCAGCACCGCCCCGCCCGGCGCACGACCGGCCATGCCACCCGATGCGGCGCTCGGCTCGATCAACGGTGGCCTGTTTCCGTTCAAACCGGACTGGCCGATGCAGCACCCGTCGGTGGTGATTGGCGTCGAAGACATCCGCGCGGCCATGCAACGCGTCCAGGCGGCGGGCGGTGAGGTGATGGGCGAACCCATGGCGATTCCTGGCGTGGGCGAGTACGTGTGCTTTGTGGACACCGAAGGCAACCGCAACAGCATGATCCAGCCAGACATGGAACCGCCGGCCTGCAACACCTGAGCCACCAAGGAGAACTCCCATGCGATTCATGATCATCGTCAAGTCCTGCCCCGCGTTCGAGGCCGAGGTCACACCAGCGGCTCCCGAAGAACTGATGGCCGAGATGGCTGCCTACCACGAAGAACTGATGCGCGCCGGCGTGCTGCTTGACGGCAGTGGCCTGCACCCCAGTCGCACCGGTTGGCGCGTGCACTATGGCCCCGAGGGCAAACGCATCGTGGACGGCCCGTTTGCCGAAGCCAAGGAACTCATCGCCGGCTACACCCTGATCCAGGTGCGCACCCGCGAAGAAGCCCTGGAATGGAGCCGGCGTTTTCCCAACCCAGCCGGGCGTGGCATGGAGGCGGTGATCGAGCTGCGCCAACTCATCGAACTCGACGAGTTTCCGCCCAGCCCGGCGCTGGACAAGTTCAAGCAGATGGACGCCCACCAGAAAACCTGAGCCTCTCACACGAACCAACAACCAGGAGAATCCACCGTGTTCCGACAAATCTTCATCAACTTGGCCGTCAAGGACATGGCCCGTACACAGACCTTCTTCACGGCCTTGGGCCTCACGTTTAACCAGCGCTTCACCAACGAGAAAGGCGCTTGCCTGGAGATCGGTGAAAACTTCTACGCCATGCTGCTGGTCGAGCCCTTCTTTCAGGGCTTCACCAAAAAGCCGGTCAGCGATGCCAACCAGACCACCGAAGTGATCTTGGCACTGTCGGTTGACAGCCGTGCCGAGGCTGAAGAGGTGATCGCTAAGGCCGTGGCCGCTGGTGCCACCACGCCAAATCCGCCGCAGGACCACGGTTTCATGTACCAGCACGGCTTTGCTGACCTGGACGGCCACCAGTGGGAGGTGTTCTGGATGGACGACGCAGCAGCGCCCGCGCAGATGTAATCTACTCACGTGCATTGCGCCGTCCACGACACCATTGCCGCCGTTTGGCGCATCGAGTCAGCGCACATCGTCGCTGCAGTGGCGCGGCGTGTGCGCGACCTCGGTGTGGCCGAAGAACTGGCGCAGGACACGCTGGTGGCCGCGCTGGAACACTGGCCCCGGGACGGCGTGCCGAATAACCCCGGTGCCTGGCTCATGACCACGGCGATCAACCGCGCACTCGATTGGCTGCGCCACCGCCAGATGGCCCACGCGCGGCTTGGCGACATTGCCAGCGACCTCGAAGCGATAGAGGCCCATGTGGTGCCCGACTTCACCGACGCGCTGGACACGGCCCGCGCGCACGCCGCCATTGGCGACGACCTGTTGCGCCTGATCTTCACCGCCTGCCACCCGGTGCTCTCCAGCGACGCACGCGTGGCGCTCACGCTCAAGCTGCTTGGTGGCCTCACCACGCATGAAATCGCGCGCGCCTACCTGGTGCCAGAGGCCACCATTGCGCAGCGCATCGTGCGCGCCAAACGCGCTCTGGCCGACGCAAAAGTGCCTTTTGAGGTGCCACAGGGTGAGCAGCTGAACGCACGCCTGGGCTCGGTGCTGGAAGTGGTCTACCTGGTTTTCAACGAAGGCTACACCGCCACCAGTGGTGCCGACTGGATGCGCCCCGAACTCTGCTTGGAGGCCCTGCGCCTGGGCCGCATATTGGCCGAACTGGTACCGCAGCAGGCCCAGGCGCATGGCCTGGTCGCGTTGATGGAATTGCAGGCTTCACGCACGCCGACGCGCATCGACATGCAAGGCAACCCGGTGCTGCTCAACCAGCAGAACCGCGCGCGCTGGGATCACTTGTTGATCCGCCGGGGCATGGCCGCGCTGGCGCGCGCCCAAAGTTTGGGGCAAGCACCAAGCAGTTACCAGCTACAAGCCGCCATTGCCGCCTGCCATGCCCGCGCACCGACGGCGCAAGAGACCGACTGGGCGCATATTGCCGCGCTTTACGCCCTGCTCATGCGTGTGGCCCCCTCACCGGTGGTTGAGCTCAACCGCGCGGTGGCCGTGTCCATGCACCAAGGTCCGGCGGCAGGTCTTGCCATTGTCGAAACCTTGCTGCAAGACAAGGCCTTTCAGCACTACCACCTGCTGCATGCGGTGCACGGTGATCTGCTGCAAAAACTGGGGCACCGGAATGAAGCACGGGCAGCGCTGCGCCGGGCTGCGGCGCTGACGGGGAACGAGAAAGAGCGTGCCTTGCTGGTGCAGCGGGCACAGGAGCAGGACGGGTCAGTTGCGGCCATTGGGCAGCGCAACTGGCTTGCAAATCCTGTGCGGCGTGGTGATACTGCACCTTCTGTTCGAAAGGGCCCCATGGTGACTGTGGAATTTGCGGCCAGCCTGCGCCGCCATGTGGACTGTGCACCGCAAGACGTGGCGGCGGGCAGCCTGCGCGCGGTGCTTGAGGCGGCTCTGGCGGCGGCCCCCGAGTTGAGACATTACGTGTTGGATGACCAGGACAACATCCGCAAACATGTGGCTGTGTTTGTCAACAAGACCATGGTGCGGGACCGCCAGAACCTCACCCAAGCGCTGACCAGCGGCGACAGGGTGCTGGTGGTTCAGGCCCTGACTGGCGGCTAGCCTTTCATCAATCAAACAGCACAAACCCAAGGAGATCGAACATGCAAACCTTACTCGTCGCCAGCCGAAAAGGCCTGTTTGTGGTCCGTGGTCAGGGCACGCTATGGGAGATCACCGGCCACCACTTTGCGGGCGACCCGGTGTCGCAGGTGATGGTGGACCCACGCAACGGCCACTGGTATGCCGCGCTGCGCCTGGGGCACTTTGGCGTGAAGCTGCGCAAAAGCTCCGACCAGGGTGCCAACTGGGCAGAGGTGACTTCGCCCGCTTTCCCACCCAAGCCGCAGATGGGCCCACTGGCCGCAGACACCACACCGTGGAATGTGGAAATGATCTGGAGCTTGGCCGCGGGCAGCACCGATCAGCCAGACACGTTGTGGGCGGGTTGTATGCCCGCGGGCTTGTTCAAGTCAGAAGACGCTGGCCAAAGTTGGGCGCTGAACACCGCGCTGTGGGAAAACCCCAAACGCCTTGACTGGCTTGGCGGGGGCAATGACTTTCCCGGCATGCACTCGGTGCTGGTGGACCCGCGCAATCCGGATCACATCACAGTGGCCGTGTCCTGCGGTGGGGTCTGGCAAACCACAGACGGCGGCCAGTCATGGCTGTTGACTGCCGACGGCATGAAGGCCGACTACCTGCCCCCCGACATCGAACAAGACCCCAACGCCCAGGACCCGCACCGCATGGTGCAGTGTGCGGCGCAACCCGATGTGTTGTGGGTGCAGCACCACTGCGGGTTGTACCGCTCCACCACCGCCGGTCACTTCTGGGAGGGCATTCCCGCGCCCGCGCCATCGGGCTTTGGTTTTGCTGTGGCCTGTGATCCGCTGGACCCGCTGCGCGCCTGGTTTGTACCGGCGCAAGCCGACACGCACCGCTACGCTGTGGACGGCAAGATGGTGGTGAACCGCACCGATGACGGAGGCGCCACCTTCAAGACCTTTACCCGGGGTCTGCCGCAGGCCCATGCCTACCACCTGGTCTACCGCCACTGCCTGGAGCTGGCACCTGACCGCAACACCCTGGCCATGTCGTCCACCACCGGCGGCCTGTGGATCAGCCCCGATGCAGGCGAGCAGTGGCATTGCGTCTCACGGGACCTGCCGCCAGTGGCAGCGCTGGACTGGTTGCCGTAAGGCTGAAGCCAAGCACCGTGTGGCACCGCGCGCTGTCCCCATCGAGCACACGGTGAGTTGCGGCTAGTCGCGGCCCACAAAGCCCACCACGTCAGCCCTGCCACGTCCCAGGCACCAGGCGCGTTCGAGGTCAAAGTTCTGTCTGGCACACAAAGTCCAGCCCCGCGCACACCGCTGCCACCTGCGCGGCAATGCATTGTTCTGGTGTAGCGCGGGGGCTGTCGGGGTAGACCTCGGTGGTAGTGGTGAAGCGCGCGCCGGTGATGCCGGCACACAGACCCAGTTCCTTCATGGCGTAGTGGATGACGCCATGCGCCACCAGGGGTGAACTGATGATGCCGCCCGAGTCATCCGCCGGGGCAATGTGGGTGACGCGCGCCACCGCCTCGATCATGGCCTGCTGGAACGCAGGTTGGGGGTTGGCCACGTCGTCCACCAGGTAAAAGCCGTCGGGAATGGTGCAAGGCACAAAAGGCTTGCCATCGCGCGCGGCCACGGCGGGGCGGTATTCCGACGCGTCGGTGTCGGTGGTTTCGTGCAGGTCGATGTGAGCCACAAACTGCCCGCGCAAAGGCGCCACCAGGCGCATCAAGGCTGCGCACTCCTGTACCGGGCTGGCCTCAAAAAACGAGCGGTTGGGGTCGATGGCGTCAAAGTTCCAGCGCTGGATGTGTTCATACGCCCAAGGACTCACGCACGGTGCCACCAGCAGGTTCAACCTGCCTGCATAGGCGTGGGCATATTCAGCTGCAAAGCGCAGCGCGCCGTGCACGCCACTGGTTTCGTAGCCGTGCACACCGCCGGTGACCAGAACGGTGGGCAGGTGCGGCTGCCAGTTTCGGCTGCGGATGGCCAGCAGGGGAAAACGTTCGTCCGCATAAGCCACCTCACCGTAGCTTGATACGTCAAAACGCTCGCCCAAGCGCTCCATGCTGCTGAGCACATCGTCGGCGTAGCTGCGCTGGCGCACCTGGCGCGCACGCCATTGGGCCAGCTCTGCCGCGCCCCAGGCAAGGCCAGCGGTACCAATAGAATAAAAATGTGAATCGCTCATAGGATGTTTGCCGGGTTGAATGAGGTTTGAAAGTAACAGGATGATTATCCAGGTGGCGCAAGCTGGCCGGGCTACACTGACCACCCGACGCTGTAAGCAGCCATATCTGGCTGCCAGCCCCAACAGCCAAGCCCATGCATACCCAGGACATTCTCCATTTCAAAGACCCGGCGCCTGTCCTCACCCTCACCTGCGTCAACGCCAACGTGTACAGCGTGCACCTGGCCGATGGAAGCCACGTTGGCAATCTCAAGCAGATTGGCGCGTTCTGGAAATTCAAGGCGGTGGGCTATGACGCAACCGGTGGCGTGGAACCCGGTGGCGGACCGTTCACGCATCGGCACAACACGGTGCTGTCAACACCCGATGTACTGGAGCTCAATGCCAGGCTTTGCCATAGCAATTGACCTGCCACGGCTTGTTGCCCTGGCTTTGTGAGTAACATCAAGCGCTTACAAAAAGTTTCAATTTATGCGACTCACCCAACGGACCGATTACACCTTGCGTGTGCTGATGTACTGCGCTGCCTGCGAGGGGCGTGCCAAACTGCCCACGGTCAGCGAGATTGCCGAAGCGCATGGTATTTCCCGCAGCCATTTGATGAAAATCGTGATGGACCTGGCCAGCCTTGGCTGGCTGGAAACCACACGTGGTCGCGGCGGTGGACTGCGTTTGCTGAAGGCGCCTGGCAGCCTGAGCCTGGGTGAGATCGTGCGCCAGACCGAATCCGACATGGACATGGTCGAGTGTTTTGACAAACACCTCAACACCTGTCGGCTCGATGGGTTTTGCCGACTCAAGGGCATCGTGAAAAAGGCATCACGCGGCTTTATCGAAGCACTCAACGCCTATACCGTGGCTGACTTGCTGGAGCCGACATCGGCGGCCCGGACCTTTAAAGGGCAATTGCCTCACCTGATCCCTTTGAAAAAGCTCCAAAAAGAGGCCGTCCCCCTGCCCTAAGCTGACAGTTTCAACTGCTCGCGCATGCCCGCAGACATCCAGGTTCGGGCCTGCGCATCGACCATCAGGGACTCGACACCTGGCAGCCCGGAAAGCAAACGCTGGCCCCTGGCGGCACCCATCAGCATGGCCGTGGCACCCCAGCCGTTGACTGCTTGTGGGGTGCGCGCCAGCATCGCCACCCCGCGGACGCCCTGCGTGGGAAGACCGGTGTGGGGATCGAGGATATGGTGATAGCGTTTGCCTTCGTAGATGAACGCACGCTCGTAATCACCGGAAGAAGCCACCACACCATCACTGAGTTCCAACGTGCCCAGCAGCCGCTCCGGCGCACGCGGGTCGCGCAGACCAATGCGCCAGTCGCGCCCCAGCAGTTGCCCCGTAACCAGCACGTCGCCACCGCCATTGAGCATGGCGCCGTCCAGACCATGGGCCTGCAGCACCCGCATGCCGGCCTGCAGAATAGGCAGCTTCGCCACGCCGCCAAGGTCAACCTTGACGCCGGGTCGCTGCAAACGGGCCTGGCGTTTGACGGGATCAAGCACCAGGTAGCGATGGTTGACCATTGAACGTTCGTGCCGCAATTGGGCGGCGCTGGGCAGCCGGGGGTTGGCAGGGTCAAAAGACCAGCCCTGGTAGCCGCCTACCGTGATGTCAAAGGCCCCGTTGCTGCGTTGTGACAAATCCAGGCCGCGCCGGAGCACCGCCAGGGTTTCTGGCGAGACGTCGACCGCCGCCAGGCCGGCGCTTCGGTTCAAGGCCGAAATTTCGCTGTCAGGGCGGTAGCGGCTCATCAGACGCTCCAACCGGGCCATTTCAGCAAAGGCCTGCGCCGTTGCCTGGCTTGCCTGGCTGCCCTGGGCCACGATGTCGACTCTTGTGCCAAGCAAGTCGCGCGACGCACGTTGTACATGCGGGCTGGCCAGCGCCGGACGAACAAACATGCCGGTCGCCAGCAGACCGAGTCCGGTCAGGCAGCGACGGCGGCCAGGCAAGGAAGGCGTCATCATGGCAAGGCTCAGCGTGACAAGGACACCATGTGATCAACCGCGGCCTTGACTTCGTCCACGGTCAGGTTGGCACCACCACCCTTGGCCGGCATCATGCCCTTGGCACCGGTGAAGCCCTCGATCGCGTGCTTGTAGAGCACATCATTGCCCTGGGCAATGCGCGGGCCCCAGTCGGCCTTGTCACCCGGCTTGGGCGCGCCGGCCACGTTGGCAGCATGGCACAGTGAGCAGACGCTGCCATAGACTTTCTTGCCAACCACATTTTCTGCCACTTGAGCCGGTGCTGCGACGGGGGCGGCAACTGGCGCTGCTGGCGCGGCAACCGGGGCGCTGGCTTCTTTTTCGCCACAGGCTGCGAGCGTGGCCGCAAAACCGAGGGCCAGGAGGAGTTTGGTGTATTTCATGGGTTTTCCTGTCAAGAACAAAGTGAGGTTAAGGTAAAAATCTGATTGTGATTTTAATATACAAAATAAATGAATCTTTGATCAATTTATTCAAAATCGAACAGCCAATGCATAGTCAGCCGTCGGGATGGGCGTGCGGCGCCAGCTTTTGCAATCCCGGCGGAAGGGATTGGCGCAATGCCACCGCCGACGTCAATGCGCCGCCACGCAGCTTCACTAGTGCCAGGGCGTTGGCCTCGGAGGCATACGCGGGCAAATTACCGGCCCGCATCGGCCCCGGCAAAGTGGAGCCGTGGACATAAATCGCCTGGTCGGCACCGAGCCAATCGCCTGTGGCCTGGTCGCTCACATACAGCGCCACAATGTCCGCTGCCGCGCGCCCCGGCGTGTAACGTTCAACACGCTGCAAATAATGGAACAGGCTCAGTGGCGAGTCCAGGTACTGCACGGCGCCGTCAGAAAAGATCACCTGCGCTGCCCAGCGCCGATTGCGGGCCGGAAACATGCCGCAGACCGGGCAACGTGCCTCGGCCGGTACCTCACGGGCCGCCGTTGGCGCCACGCCGGAAGCCGGGTCGTAGGCAAAGGTGGGGGCGACGATGCAGACATCGTCGATGGCTTCATCGGCGCGCGCTGCATTCGGGCGCCATGCCAGCCAGCCCACGCTGGCCGTGGCCGCGAGTCCACCCAAAGTGGTCACCAGGATCAGATGACGGCGGCGCATGCTCACATCCGGGTGTCGTGCAAAGCGCCGCCGCTCAGGTCCACCATCTCGGGCTTGATGTCGGCAAAGCGCAGCAAGCGCCCGCCATAGGTCTGGACAAAGCTCTGCGCTGCGGTTTCTTCTGCAAAACTGGCCGCGGTAGGGCCCATGGAGCCGTGGCGTTTGCTGCCAAGCACAAACCAGGCGTTGCGGGCCACGATCCACTGCCCCTGCGGGCGGTCCCAGTCGGCCTTGCCCATGTCTTGCACATAGGCCGCGCGTACGGCACGCACCTGTTCCGGTGCGAGCAGCATCGACAGCAGTTCCACCGTGTCACAAAACCAGTGAACCTGCTTGTCATCTGCATACTGGATCTGACCTTTGGGGCCAGGGAAATCTGCCAGCAACATGCCATCCAGCGAGCAACTGGCCATGTGGTCCATGTCGGTGGGTGGCTGGTCGCCTGAAGCGGCCGGGTCATTGGGCTTGCAGCCCACCAGGCTGAGCGCAGCGAGGCCGGCACAGCCGCACAGCAGGCGGCGCCGATTGAGCGTGAAATGGGTCAACAGTGTCATGGTCGGAACCTCCAGGAAGCAAGGGCAAGCGGCCCGACAATCCAGACCAGCATGGCCCCGCCCATCAACCAGGTTTGGCCCAGTGCGGGTGGCACGATGCTGGCCAGGCCGTAAAGCCTGCGCACGTCGTCGAGCGAAAAAACGTTAAGAATGCGAAAGATGTCGGCTGGATTGAGCAGCAGCAGGTAGGCAAACGCATCGCCGCCCAGTTCGCCTGCGCTGTAGACGAGCAGGCCGAGCAGCAGCAGGTCGAACACCAGCACCAGCGCAAACCAGAGCGCAATGGCCAGCCCGGAAGCCCGGGTGCGGTCACGCGCCAGCACCGACAGCAGCATGGCCAGGCTCAGGAACGCCAGGCCCAGCAAGACCGAACTCACGACAAAACCGAGGTAGTGGTACAGGCCGGCAAAACTGAAGCGCTGGAACAACAACAGTGCGACCAAGGCAAAACCCGCCACGGTCGAAAGTGTCAAGGCGCCGGCCAAACCGAGGAATTTGCCCAGCAACAGTTCGAGCCGGGTGATTGGCAGCGCCAGCAGCAAATCCAGCGAACCGCGCTCGCGTTCACCCACGATGGCGTCAAAGCCCAGCAGCAGCGCAATCAGGGGGATCAGGTAGATCACCAGGCTGACCAGGCTGGCGATGGTCAGCTCGATCGAGCGTGGCCCAATTTGCCCTTGCACTGCGGCACCAAAATAGGTGATCAACAGCGAAAACACCGTAAACACCAGGGCCACCGCGAGCACCCAGCGGTTACGAAAACGGTCGCGGAATTCCTTGCCGGCCAGTGACAGCACCTGGCGCAGTTGCAGTGTGGCGTTCATGCTTTTTCCCTCAATCCAAAATACACATCCTCCAGCGAGGGCTCCAGAATCTGCAGGTCATGCAAACCCGCTGGGGCCAGCAGGCCCAGCAAGTGCATCTTGTGCTCGCGGGCGCAGTGCACCTCAAGGGTGTCGGGTGACGTCTGCTGGATCGAAAGCACGGCGTGATTTGCATCGCGTTGCAGCGTCGTCGCCAGTTCGGTCAACCCGGCAGCGGCGCCCGTCACACAGAGCCGGATCGGCATACGGGAGTGCTCGCGCAGCTCAGCCACGCTGCCTTGCGCCTGGATGCGGCCGTTGCTCAACATGGCCAGCGCGTCAACACGCTGCTGCAGCTCTGCCAGCACATGGGAGCTGATGACAATAGTGACGCCCTGGGCGCGCAAGCTGTCAAGCTGGTCGTAGAAGTCCCGGATGGCGCTGGGGTCCAGGCCGGTCGTGGGTTCGTCCAGCAGCAGCAATTGCGGGCTGCCGAGCAGCGCCTGGGCAAACCCCAGGCGCTGACGCATGCCTTTTGAATACTCCCGCACCGGCCGCCGGCCAGCCGACGCCAGGCCAACACGCGTCAGCAAGGGGGCGCACTGCGTTTTTGGAGCGCCCTTGAGCTGGGCAAAAAATTCGAGTGTTTCCAGGCCCGAGAGGTTGTCGTACAGCACCAGGTTTTCAGGCAGGTAACCGATCACACGCCGGGCGGCACGAAAGTCGGGGCCACCCACGGCAATTCCGTTGACGAGAATCTGGCCCTGGCTCGGTGTGATCAGCCCCAGCACCAGCTTGAACAGCGTGCTCTTGCCCGCGCCGTTATGGCCAATCAGGCCGAACAATTGGCCCCTGGGTACCGTCAGGTCGACCCGGTCCAGTGCCAGCAGCAGGTGCCCACGCTGGCCGTAGTGCTTGCTCACGCCGCTGAGGTTCAGGGCTTCATCGGAATTGCTTGTCACGCCATTCGCTCCAGTTTTTGTTGAAGGGCACCATGGCCGGATAGGGGTCGACCACGCTGGGTACGCGCAGCACGGGGAATTGCTGGCCCAGCAGGCGCAACGCCTGGATCGCCGGGCTGCCCAGCAGCAGCTTGACGATCGGGTGGCGGTATTGCAGGCGGTCCACCAGGTCATTGGCCTCGTAAGGCAGGTCGCCCACACCGTTGCCGTCGCGGTCCCAGCCCAGGTAGTTGCTCCAGTGGTTGCCCTGCCCCGGCTGTTTGCCGCCCCAGCTTTCATCCCTGGCACCGATATAACGCACCTGTTCGCGGTTGGCAATGAAGTCGTTGCCTTCCACCTTGTTGCGGGTTGAGCCGGCCGACAGATGCACCCCGACATGGTTGTCCACCACCAGGTTGCCGCGCAGGGTGGCGAACTCCACGTCGTAAATGAAGAAGCCCCGGTTGTTGCCGGCCACGACGTTGTTCTCAACCACCGAGTCCTGCAGCGTGCGCAACATGATGCCGTGGTCCGAATTGCCCCAGGTGCGGTTGTTCCGCACCACCTGGTTGCGCACTTCCATCAGGGCCAGGCCGCCCCGGTTGTAGTAGCTGTCGTTGTCTTCCCACAGGTTGTGGTAGGAGTTCATGTAGTGGGTGCCATAGCGGCTGTGGTGCAGCTTGTTGCCGCGGAATTCAGCGTGGTGGGAAACGTCGACATACAGCGCGTCGCGCACAAAGCTGATGTCGTTGCCAAGGATGCGAGCACCCTGGGTGTTGTAGAGCTGGATGCCGTTGCCGCGCTGCGACGAGTTGAAGTCGCGCAGGCCCGTGATGCGGTTGTTTTCAATGCGGACGTCGTTGACCTTCTCGATCCACAGGCCAAACAGGTTGTACACCAGCACACAGTCGCGCACCACCGCCCGGTGCGCGCCGGGCTGGAGATAGATGCCGGCATGCTGGTGAAGCAGTTCGGTGCCTGAATCGCGCACGATCAGGCCCTCGATGACCACATCGGGCGAGGTCACGCGAATGGTGTCGCCGCGCTGGCCACCACTGAGCGTCGGACGATTGAGACCGCGCAACGTCAGCGGTTTTTCGATACGCAGGTTCTGCGCATAAAAACCGCGCTCGACCTCTACCACGTCACCGCCAGCAGCCCGGTTGATCACGGCCTGCAAGTCCTGCCCGGGCTGCACCCGCCAGACCGCGGCCCACAGCGGGGTGCAGCACAGCAACAGGCAGGCCAGGGCAAACCGGCGCAGATCAGACTTCACATTCAAGACAGCAACCCCAGAGCTTTCAGAGCCAGGAACAGGGTGGCACCGATCAGCAGGTTCTTGAAACCGACATAGCTGAGCATGTCCATCCAGTTGGCCTCGCGGTAGCGGGCCTGCCACCAGGGGCCGTCCTTGACGTAGCGCTTGCCGCGCATGCGGATCAGCACTTCATAGACGCTCCAGCCGAACCACCAGCCGATGATGGCGCTCTCGGACAGGCGCCCGCTGGCGGTCAGCAGCCAGGCCACGCTGACGGCAATTGCCAGCGAAAAACCGGCCACCTGCAAGGCGCGCTGGTTTTTCCAGCCGTCGCGGCTCCAGGGCCAGATGTGGTCACGCAATTCGGCCAGCAACCAGCCCAGGCCACGGTGTCCGGCAGCGTAGCGCGGGACGGCGGGTGCCGTGGGCATGCGGGGGTCAGGACCCTGCGCGGCCCTGGCGCTGATGGCGGGCACCGCATCGATCGGGATGAAATAGCCGTCACGACCGATCGGTGTGATCAGCAGGCCGTCGCTCTCGCGGCGCTTGCGTTCCTTGGCCAGCGGGGGGCAGCCCTTCTGGTCGGTGTACAGCACCATGCAGTCCAGGCAGTGCAGGCACTCGCGGTGGTCGATGCGGCCGTTGGCGTCGATCGCCTGGGCGCCACAACCGACCGCGCAGGCCTTGCAGCTGTTGCAGTCCTGTTTGCGCCTGAGCCCGAACCAGCGGAAGGTACTGGGCATCGCCAGTGCCGCGCCCAACGGGCAGATGTACTTGCAGTACGGCCGCTCAATAAACAGCGACAAGCCAAGCAATACCGCCACAAACAGGCCATAAGGCCAGCTGCGGTTCATCACGCCCACCAGAAAGGTGGTCTTGAAAGGCTCGACTTCGGACAGCACTTCGGCCAGCCCCATCGAGAACATTGAGACGCTCAGCAAGCCAAAGAAGATCGCGTACTTGAGCCATTTCAGTTTGTCGTGCAGCGCTTGCGGCACCGGCTTTTGCCAGCGTTTGAGGCCCAGCACGCGGCCCACCTTGAAAATGGCCTCAGACAGCGAGCCAAACGGGCACATCCAGCCGCAGAACAGTCCGCGCCCGAACAGGAACACCGTGACGATGATGAAGATCCAGAACAAAAAGATGAACGGGTCCGACAAAAACAGCGACCAGGTCCACTGGAACAGCAGCGCGTGGAACCAGGTGAGCACCTGGGTGATGGAGGGTTGCGCCATCACGCCGAAACCCACGAACACGATGCTCAGGGCCCAGGCACTGTATTTGAAGCCATTGACCGGCCACTTGTTTTTGTGCGTCGACAGCCGGGTCAGGCGCTCACGCAGGGCATAGACCACGCTCACCGCGAGCAGTAAAAATGCAAACAGGCCGATCTCGAGCGCGCGTGTTTTCCAGATGCGCACCCACGGGGCATCGGGTTCAAGCACCACGGGCCGGCCGCCTTCGAGCAATTCGTCAGCCAGCCAGTATTTGGCTTCAAAATTGGCAAAACTGCGGTGGCCGGTGGCCCGGTCGACCCGGTTGCCAAGGAAGGCCAGCTTCCAGGGGTAAGCCGCCGAGAAAGAACCGGCGCGGATGATGAAAATGCCCGATTCGGTGCTGCTGGGTGCACCCGCCGCCTCAAGGCCGTACAGGTTCAGGTAGTCGAGGTCGCGAAAGGTAAAGGATTCCGCGCCCTGCTTGACCTGCACCCGGTCATAAATGCCACCCCGCACAAAGCCCGAACCCTTGAAGGATTCCTGACCCGCAGTGCGGATGACAAAAAAGGCGTGGTCGCCCTGGTTGAGGCGCGAGCGCAGGTTCTCGCTGCCCTGCTTGCCCAGCAGGCTCATGCTGAGGTCGGGGTGATTGAGGTCGCCAAACCAGAGTTCGATAAAGGGGTCGCTGCCGTCCAGGCCGACCTGTTTGGGCATCACTTTCAGTTGTTTGACGGCGCCGAGCTGGACCAGGTCAGCCCAACTGTAGGCCCGCTTACTTTCTGCGTAGCGTGCAGGCGCACGCACAGTGGGTTCGATGATGCCCACCTGGCGTGCCACCGCCGAGCCGGACAGTTGCATCACCTGGTTTTGTGCGATCACCGTGACGGTGGCGCCCGAAATCGCGTCCAGGCCCAGCACGTTTTCATCAGGGCGGGAGGGGCCAACCTCGATCTGGTCCTTGACCGATTTGCCGAGGTACTGGTTGTTGAAGTCGATCAGTGCCTTTTCCGGGATGCCCAGCAACAAAATGGGTTCGGAGTGCTTGAGCACCTTGACGCCGACATAGCGCCCTTGCATATCCATGCCGATCAGGGTCACCACCGGCTTGCCGGAATAGGCAGGTGTGTCGGTGATGTCGGTAGACAACATCACGTAGCCAAGCAATTTTTTGCTGGCGGGGCTCTGGGGGTCGGCTGCGCCGTAGGCCTCTACATAGGGCGGTTGTCCTTTGCGGCTGGAGAAACTGGTAGCGCCCGGAAACACCTCCTGACACGGCACCAGCGCGCACAGGTCTGCCGCCGTGGCAAGTTCTGCGGGCAGCTTGGCCTCGTAGGCTTGCGCACGCGCCTGGTTGGCCCAAAGGCTCAGGACCATGAAAAACGCGGCCAGCGGCAGCGCAAGGAATCTGGGTAATGACATGAATGGGATCCTTGGGCCGCTGGCCTGCCCGTACAGGGACAGACCAGCGGTTGTGAGGCTTAGGCCTCGACGATCATGCGCGTGCGCATCTCCAGGTGCAGGGCGTGACAGAAGTGCGTGCAATAGCACCAGAACACGCCTGGCTGGTCGGCGATGAAGGTCACCGAGGCCGTTTCCTGCGGATTGACAATGAAGTTGACGTTGTAGTTCGGGATCGCAAAGCCGTGCGTCAAGTCTTCAATCTTGTCCAGGTTGGTCAGGATCAGCGTGACCTGGTCGCCCTTCTTCACCTTGAACTCACGCAGGCTGAATGCCGGCGCTTGCGAGGTCATCTTGATCGTCACCTTTTTGCCCTGACGGAAGACACCGGATTCTTTCGGATCCTTGACCGCGTTCGGGAAGTCGTCGAGGGCGTAGACCTGCTTGGGTTTGACCAGGTCGCGCTTGAAGATGATGAAGTCGTGCGGTTCGCCGCGCACCGGGTGGTCAGCCATCAGCACCATCTTGTCGCCCGAGATGTCGATCAGCTGCTCGTTTTCAGCGTGCAGCGGACCCACTGGCAGGAAGCGGTCCTTGGAGAACTTGCAACCCACCGCCAGGTACTTGCCGTCGGCGGCGATGGTCTCAGACTGGCTGGCGTTCAAGTGACCCGGCTGGTACTGAACGTCGATGCGGTCGACCACATACTTGGCGGTCTTGTCGCCGTTGTGGAACTTGATGGCCGCCTCGATGTTCCATTTGACCACCTGGCTGTCCAGGAACAAGGTCGTGTAGGCATTGCCACGGCCGTCAAACGCGGTGTGCAGCGGGCCCAGGCCCAGTTCGACTTCGGCGACGATGACCGAATCAAGCTTTTCAAGCTTGCCATCGAACCAGTCCAGCACCTTGGCGAGTTCCAGCACCGTGCCGGTGGGCGACAGCTTGCCGGCGCAAATGAAGTATTTCTGATCTGGCGATGCATTCACGCCATGCGGGTTTTTGGGCACCGAGACATAAGCGGTCAGCGCAGTCTTCGGATCCTTGTTGGCCTCGCGGGAGCCATCCACCACCGGCACTTTGGACTGGCCAATGGTCTTGAATTTGCCGGCCTTGACCGCCGCTTCGATGCGGGCAATGTTGAAAAAGAGGCAGGCGTCGCGCTCGGCAGACATCATGTCCTCGTAGTGCGCACCCATCTCGACGTTGTACTGGTTGGTCGCAGCCAGCTTGCCGTCGTAGGAGGTGGCCACCAGGTCGCAGTTGCCGTCAATCAGCACCTGCCAACGGACTTCCATGGTCTCGGCATCAACACAGCTGAACAGTGAGCGGTATTTGGTGGCGTCCTCGGAGCCCGTGTTGGGCAGAGGGATGGAGAACTCACCACCGCAAAACACGCGGGTGGTGTAGTTGATGGCCGGATCCACCGGGTCACGCTTGTCCGGGAAGATGCCGTGGAAGCCCTGCACGTTGGGCAGCTGGGTGATCTTGTCGCAGATGAAATAGTCCAGCCGAACGCGCGCGATACGTGAGTTGATCTTGTCGTTGATCCAGGAGTAACGCCCGTCGTAGTTGCCGTCCTTGTAGGAAGCGTGGGTGTGGTGTGAGTCGCCCACGGTGTAGCGCAGCGAGCCATCGGCCTTGGTGCCCATGATGGCCTTGGATTCGTTGGTGATGCCCCAACCGACCAGTGCGTCCGGCACGAAGCAGGGGATGCGCAACAGTTCGCGACCCGAGGGCAGGCCCAGCACGCGCATGTCGCCGGTGTGGCCGCCACTCCAGATGCCGTAATAGGTGTCGAGTTCACCGGGTTTGAGGTGGGCCGACGCACCGCCATGGCTGCCTGATGGTGCAGGCGTTGCCGCCGGCGCCGCCGTTTCCGGCTTTTTGTCGGCACAGGCGACAGTACCGAGAGAGAGCCCCGCCAGGGCAGCGGTGTTCAGAAATTTCCGACGTGCCAAACCGGTCGGGCTTGGAGGCGTCAGTTGAAGTTCATTTTTCATAGGTTGGTCTTTCAGTTCAGGTTGGGAAAACAGAATTGGGTGGGCCACGGGGTGGCGGCGACAGGCAATGGGCAGCTGGCACGCGTGAGGCGCTGGCAGTGGCGAGTTGTGCCTGAACCGGCTTGTGAAAGCTGCAAACGGCGAGGTCTTGTGGCGGCAGCACGACGGGCAGGCAGTCGGCACAGTCGAGCGTCGTCACGAGAAGTTCGGCAGGATCAGTTTCTGCATCGATCGCCACCAGCACGAGGGCATTTGCACCGGTGCAAACCACGGCCATGGACTTCGGTTTGACCAGTGGACTGGCGATGGCCAGGCCCATGCAGAACAGCAGGCCCACCACGACCCATCGGGCCTGGCGCAGCATGAAATCGGACTTTAAAAACATGGGCTGAATTCTATGGCTATAAAGTTCAAATTAAATGAATATTTAACTTGCTTTGATCCATATCAAAAAGGGAAATAGACAGCGTCGGACATGGGGCCCTGACTTTAGGGATGAACCGCGCCCCCGGCAATATTTCAAAAGTACAAGTACTTGCAGTTCAAAAGAACTAGACCTATCTGGCCTGATCGGTCTGAATCTTGGTAGCTGTCACTTTGACGCCGGCGAAGCATCGGGCCACTAGCTCTTTTGAACTATGATTCCGACTCTTGCACCACGCCGGTATCAAGCATGCTGAGTTCATTCAAAAACCTGCTCAACCAATTTTTCATGCCTGACAACGGCAATGCCAGCCTTGATGACGCACGCAGCCTGCAGTTGGCCACGGCGGTGCTACTGGTCGAGGTGATGCGCTCTGACACCGACGTATCCGCCGCTGAGCGCACCGCGACCGTTTCGGCGCTACGATCCAAATTCGAACTGAGCGAGAACGAACAGAACCGGCTGCTGGCGCAGGCAGAGGAAACGGCCAAAAACGCCAACGACTACTTCCGTTTTACCAGCGCCATGAACGAGCAGTTCACGCAGGCTGAAAAAATCCAGGTGGTGGAACACATGTGGCAGGTCGCTTTTGCCGACGGGCACCTGGACGCCAACGAAAACCACCTGATCAGCAAGATAGCCGGTTTGCTGCACGTAACCCATGGCGAGTACATTACGGCCAAGTTGCATGCTAGGGAAGCCGCGCAACGGGGTGCGTAGCGGCAAGCTGCGTGTTGCGCTGCGCTTGTTGTCAAGCCATTTCGGTTAATCTCGCCGCCTTAGTAACCAAGGAAAACCATGAAGAAACTCAACGTCACCATCAAGCTGGAAATGTCCGTCCCCGACGACTGGGAATTGGTTGGGACGTCCGAGGGCGGCCACGTGTTGCAACTGCCCAACGGTCAATTTCTGGACATCGCCATTGAGCCACTGTTTGCCAGCGACCCCGAGGAAACCTGGAGCAGCACCGAAGACGACGATGTGCTGAACGACCTGCTGGACATGGTGGAGAGCGAAGAAGTCGCCTACGAATTCGTCACCCACTGAGCCCGGTCATTCCGGGCCGAGCCTGGCAATGGTCTCTTTGTCAGGCGTGCTAGGCATAAATAGTTACCCTGATTTTGTGTGTGCTACCTTGTGGATAACTGATGGTACAAGCGGCGTAAGCCGCGCGGGCTGTGGCTTTCCAGACGGTGCCCAAAAAACAGTCATTCCAAGCGCCTTTTTTTAAATACTCATTGGAGAACGAGATTTTGTGTTAGCACTTTGAATCCTCGGTATCTGCACCCGGTGCAAGCTGCCGGCCATCAAAGTTACCCATTGAAACTGTGCGCTAGTTTGTGGATAAGCATGTTTAAAAGCCGCCAAACCCGCGCCAGCACTGGGCTGGCACGCTGTGCTACAAAAAACATCAGCCGAACAACCTTGGTAGCGGCTGGCAATGCCCGTTTCAATGATTCCAAGCGCAAAGCTTAATGTTGGACGAGCGGACGCAGCGCAACAAGGTCTCTTTTTCAATCAGATAATCACCGCACATGATCTTTTCAAGCAATCTCTTTCCTCTGGGCTGGCAGCACTACCTGCTGGGTGGCCTGTTGATTGGCGCGGGCACGGCGTTGCTGTTTGTTTTGACGGGCCGCATTGGCGGGATGAGCACGGTGCTTTCCAGCACCTGGTCTTTTGTCGTGCAGAGGCCCTTTTTTCAGCAAGCACAGTTTGTCTCTTCACGCGCCTGGCGACTGGTGTATGCAAGCGGGCTGATACTGGGGGCGCTGCTGTGGTGGCTGGGGTTTGCCGATAGGGCAACGCAAAGCACCAGCGTGCCGGTATGGCAATTGCTGCTGGGAGGTTTTTTTGTAGGCTACGGAGCCCGCCTGGGCAAAGGCTGCACCTCGGGTCACGGCATTTGTGGTCTGGGTTCGCTGCAATGGCCGTCGCTGTTGGCGGTTCTGACATTCATGGCAACCGCATTTCTGACGGCCAATCTGATGGCCAGGTGGCTGGCATGACGACACACAAGGAGTCGCTGCCGAAAATAATCGCCACGCTGGCAGCGGGCATGCTGTTTGGCTTCGGACTGTCCTTCTCGACCATGATCCAGCCTGAGGTGGTGCTGAGCTTTTTGCGCCTGCAGGATTTTGGCCTGATGCTGGTCATGGGCGGCGCCGTCATGGTGGTGCTGCTGACTTACAAATTGGCACCACGACTGCTCTCAAAACCTGTCTTTGACTCGCATTTTCACAGCCACCCAAGCGTCTGGAACAAAGACACCCTGATGGGTTCGGCGCTGTTTGGTGTCGGCTGGGGCTTGTGCGGTGTCTGTCCCGGACCAGCCATTGCGGCGCTTGGCGTTGGCAACGCCGACTTGCTGTGGGCGCTGGCCGGCATGGCGGCCGGAGCGCTGGTACAAGGCCTGCGAGCCAAATAATCCCCTGCCAGTCCGCCTGGTCTGATGCTTTCTTACTGTGTGGCGCGTCGCAGTTCGCCCACCCGGGCCGCGATGTCACGACGGTCGCCAGCTTCGGTGGCATTGGCAAGGTAGGTTTCCAGATCTTCCAGGGCGTGCCCCGTGTGGCCGACTTCAGCATGCGCCAAACCCCGGTCACGGTACTCCGACCAGGCTTGCGGTAACAGCACAATCAGGCGATCCAGCACCATGATCAGGCGCGGCCAGTCGCGCTGCGCAGCATGGATGTCCTTGAGGTTGTACAACATGCGCGCAATGATGTCACGGGGGGGCGCAGCCTGCAGATACAGACCTAGCGGCAGTTCCTGATCCTCTTCCAGGCCTACCAGGTCTTGAAACGGCGCCAGCCGCTCGGACAGTTCTTCACGGCTGAGGGACTTGCCGGTCAGTGGGTCGATCACCACCTGGCCCTCGGTCAAATTGACCTTGACCATGAAGTGCCCCGGAAAACTGATGCCACGCACCGTCAGTCCGATCCCCTGGGCCAGTTCCAGCCAGATCACTGCCAGGGAAATCGGGATCGCGAGACGGGTCAGCAATACCACATGCACGTAGCTGTTATCCGGGTCCATGAAGTTATTGAAATTGCCGCCAAAGTTCAGGTCGCGGTAAACAAACTGGTTCAGGACACGGAGTTTTTGCAAGGAGCCGGCATCTGCCGGCAAGCGGCGCTTCAGCCGCGCCAGCAACTGGTCCACATCACCCAGCACCTGTTGCACACTGAGGTCCGGGTACTCATCTTGCGCCAGGCTGATGGCGGCTTCCAGCAGGGGGAAATCTGCATCGCTGTGCACCAGAGCAGAGAAATACTCCAGTGGGGTGGGAATGTTCAGTGACAGATTCATGGGGCCTATTGTCTATCGTCTTAAAAACTGGCGCAGTTTCATGCCAGCAGCCCATAAGGCGAAAAAGTAAATCAGGCCGGAGGCCAGCAAAATGGATGACAGCAGCCCAATCCGCTTCAAACTTTCAGACCGCAGTGCCGTCCAGGCAAAGTGGCTGTTCGCCCAAACCAGAAACAGAGCCAGCAAAACGCAGGCAGCCAGAACCTGCAGCACAAACAGGCCCCAGCCCGGCTCAGGCTTGTAGCTGCCACGTTTCAGCAGACCCAGCAACAGCCACAGCGCATTGACCATGGCGCCAATGCCGATCGACAGGGTGAGTGCGGCATGGGCAAAAACGGGCACCAAAGCCACGTTCAGCAACTGGGTCAGCACCAACACCACCACCGCCACCTTGACCGGGGTTTTGGTGTCCTGGCTGGCAAAATAACCGGGCGCCAGCACCTTGATGGCCACAATGCCGACCAAACCCACACCCCAGCCCATCAGCGCACGCGTGACCTGCTGCACGTCAAAGTCGGTCATGGCACCGTAATGGTAGAGCACCGCCACCAGCGGCTTCGGAAACAGCAGCAGTGCCAGGGCACAGGGCACGGCCAGCAGAACCACCAGGCGCAGGCCCCAGTCCAGCATGGCCGAATAACGTGCCGTATCGCCGCTGGCGCGCGCCATGGCCAGCTGCGGCATCAGCACCACACCCATGGCCACGCCCAGCATGGCTGTGGGAAATTCCATGAGCCGATCGGCATAGGTGATCCAGCTCACGCTGCCCGGCGCCAGGTAGGAGGCGATCTGGGTGTTGATGAGCATCGACAAATGTGCCACACCGACCCCCAGCAAGGCCGGGCCCATCAGGATGAGGATGTTCTGAGTGCCCGAATCGGCCCAGGCCTGCTTCAAGGCCGACCAGCGCCAGGCCAGTCGGGGGTTGAGCCCAAGCCGTTTCAAGGCCAGCCATTGCACCGACAACTGCAGCACACCGCCCAGCAAAACGCCTCCGGCAAGGGCATAAATGGGCTCCAGCCCCAAGGTTTTGAACCAGGGTGCCCCCAGCCAGGCGGCAAAGATCATGCAGATATTGAGCAGCACAGGGGTGGCGGCTGGCACGGCAAAACGTTTGTAGGTGTTGAGCACCCCCGCGCCCAGCGCCACCAGCGACATGAAGGCGATGTAGGGAAACATCCAGCGCGTCAAACGCACCGCCACGTCATAGCCATGCGGGTCCTGCTGCATGCCGCTGGCCATGGCCCACACCATGCCACCGGCGCCCAGCACACCCAGCACGCTCAAGCACAGGAGCGCCCAGGCCAGCACCGTGGCGACACGGTCAATCAGGACCTTGGTTGCGACATCACCCTGTTGCGCTTTGGAAGCGGCCAACACCGGCACAAAAGCCTGGCTGAAAGCCCCTTCACCAAAAAACCGCCGGAACAGATTGGGAATGCGAAACGCCACATTAAAGGCGTCGGTCATGGCTGAAGCGCCAAACGTAGCGGCGATCAACAGCTCACGCACCAGCCCGGTGATGCGCGACAACAGCGTCAAGCCTGACACCACAGAGGCGGACTTGAATAAGCTCACCGCGTCCCCAACCCGCTCTGCCAGCCCATCATGGCGCTGGCCACCCACATCCCGATCACCAAGACGCCACCCACCAGCGCGATACGGCCAGGATGTGATGGATTAAAACGGATTTTTTGAAAGATTTCATAGAATAAAGACTCGCGCGGATTGTAGTCATGGCTTGAAAAGCCGGATTCCATCTTTTATTTGCAAGTGGCTGGAATAAAACCGTTGCGCGCCCTGTTCATGTGATTGCAAACGTCTGTTTGCTTTTCCCCAACTTAGGAGTTCATCATGACATTCAAATCACCGACACTTTTCATGACCTCGGTCACTTTTGCCATGCTGACGGCATGCGCCACTGTGGCGTCCGCGCCGGTCAATGTCTCTGACGGCGTGCTGGTTGGTCCCAACGGCATGACGCTCTACACCTTTGACAAGGATGTAGCCGGCAGCGGCAAGTCAGTCTGCAATGGCCCCTGCGCCACCAATTGGCCACCCCTCATGGCAGCCCAGGGCGAGTCCGCCAGCGGTGACTTCAGCATCGTCACCCGGGATGACGGCAGCAAGCAATGGGCGGTCAAGGGCAAGCCCGTGTATTACTGGGTCAAGGACAGCAAGCCTGGCGACAAAACCGGGGACGGCTTTAATGGTATCTGGCAAGTTGCCAAACCCTGATTGAACAACTCAGCCAGCACCCCGGTGATCAACCCATGAGCCGCGAACTCATGGTGGCCCAGATCCCCTCACTGCGCCGTTATGCACGGGCGCTCACGGGCGACACCTGGGCGGCCGATGACCTGGTGCAGGACACGCTGGAGCGTGCCTGCAACAAATGGCGTTTGTGGCTGGTGGGAAGCAACTTGCGGGCCTGGCTGTTCAGTGTGATGCACAACCTGTTTGTCAATCAATTGCGCCAGTCAGCAGGCGGCGCACGCGCAACGATGCTCGATATTGACGATCTGGCCGATGTTCTACCGGCCCCAGCGTCCAACGCTGACCAGACGCTCGACCTGCAACGCTGCCTGCTGCGTCTACCGCCAGAGCAGCGTGAAGTGTTGTTATTGGTCAGCATGGAAGACATGAGTTATGCCGAGATTGCCAAGGTCACCGGCGTTCCGCTGGGAACCGTGATGTCGCGCCTGTCACGTGCCAGGGCCCGATTGCAGTCCCTGCTGGAAGCACCCGCACATGTGCCGGCAGACCCGGCCGTCGATCATGCGGCATCGACTTGTTCCGTGACGACGCTACACCGTTTGAAATGAACCGCCCACCACCATGAATCGCAAGCCCAAGCGCCCACTGTCTGACGATGATCTCCACGCCTTGCTGGACGGTCAGGCTTCGCCCGACGAGCTGGCTGCGCTGCGCACGAGACTGGCAGATGACCCTGACGCGCAGGCCAGATTTACGCAGTGGCAGCGCCAGCGCGACACATTGCATCGCCTGCACGCCCAGGTTCTGTCCGAAGCGGTCCCGGCTGCACTGGTGCAGGCTGCAACAGCCAGCGCCATACGCACAAGCGGCAGACACTGGGCGCGTTATGGTGGCATGGCGGCCGGTGTGGTGATGGCCTTTGGTGCGGGCTGGCTGGCCAACGCCAACTGGCAGGACAGGAGCGGGCAGGCTTCCGTGCCACCCGGTATGGCAAGCGCCCAACCCGCGCGTGAATTCATCCATCAGGCCGTACTGGCCCACGCCGTTTACACACCAGAAAGTCGCCATCCGGTTGAGGTGTCGGCGCAAGAACAACAGCATCTGGTGCAATGGTTGTCCAAACGACTGAACAAAACCCTCAAGGTACCTGATTTGACAGCACAAGGCTTTGATCTGGTGGGTGGACGGCTGTTGCCTGGCGAGGCCGGGGCGCGTGCACAGTTCATGTTCCAGGACGGAGCCGGTCAGCGCGTGACGCTTTACCTGGGTGCAGTACCTCAGACCACAGCAGACCTGTCAAGCCAGGAAACCGGATTCCGCTTCGAGCCCCAAGCTGCCATACCCAGTTTTTACTGGTTCGACCAGGGATTTGCCTACGCACTGGCAGGCCAATTGCCACGCGCAGCGCTGATGCAGTTGGCCCAAGCGGTCTACAGCCAACTTTAAGGGCGGCACAAACAAGGTCAGGCCAGTGTGCGCAGTGGGTGGCAATGTGGCAGCCACGGGCTGTCAAAAAATGGCTCCACCATCTCCGGCGTGACGTCCTCAATGCGCGCAGGCTGCCATCGCGGCGCATTGTCCTTGTCGATCACCAGCGCACGTATGCCCTCTGCGGTCTCGGTTTGGGCACCGCTGCGCGCCAGATGCCTCGGGAAGAAGCAGCGCCGCATCATGTCGCGCTCCATCTGCAAGTCTTGCGCTACCGTAAGGTGGCGCGCCCGGCGGATCTGTTCAAACGCCACATGCAGCATCAGAGGCGAGCGCTGACGCAACTGCAGGGCGGTGCGCTGAGCCCATTCGGAAGTATCGGCTTCGAGGGCGTGGACGATGGCGCAGACTGAATCCAGCGCGAAAAAGGCATCGATCCGGCTCCTGTCCAACCCAGCTTGCCCGTCATGGTGGACAGCAAATACGGCAAGCCATGCCGCCATCTGACCCGCGTCCGTAGGATTGATCTCAGCCAGCGCATCCCAGGCTTGTGGCAGCCGTTCGGCATCCAGGCAATGATCGGCCAAACCCTGTTGAATGGCCTGCGCAGCGCCCAGTGAGGTTCCGGTCAGGGCCAGCCACTCACCCCCATGCCCGGGGCAGCGGCTCAGAAAATAGCCGCCTCCGACATCCGGGAACAGGCCGATGGTGGTCTCCGGCATGGCCAACTTGCTGCGCGAGGTGACCAGCCGGTAAGATGCGCCCTGGCTCAGGCCCATGCCACCGCCCATGACCACGCCGTCCATGAAAGCCAGCACTGGCTTGGGGTAGCGATGGATCAGGTGGTTGAGGCTGTACTCCTCGGTAAAAAAATCTTCGGGGGCCGGGTCGCCCGAGAGCAGGGCCTGGTGAAAAAAGCGGATGTCCCCACCGGCACAAAAAGCGCCAAAAGGCCCGGCCTTGTTGCAACCACGCAGGGCCACAGCCTTGACACGGCCATCTTCACGCCAGGCCAGCAGGCAAGTGGTCAAGGCCCGGATCATGGGCAGCGTCAAAGCGTTGAGGGACTGCGGCCGGTTCAGGGTGATGAACCCCACCCGGCCCCGAACCTCGCACAGGACGTCATGCGTTGTCATCGCGTCACGGCGTTGTTCCGCCAGCCAAGCATTTCGTTGACGACCAGTGCGCCGATGACCAGCGTACCGCCAGCCAACACATCCTGACCAAGCACTTCACCCGCGCCTACCCAGGCGAGCAAGATGCCAAAAATGACCTCCAGCAGACCCAGCAGCGCCACTTCGGGGGCCTTCAGGACGCGGGCGCACGCCACCACCAAAATACAGGGAATGGCCAATTGGCCCAATCCCAGACCAAACAGCAGCGACAAATCATGGGCAGACGCCTGAAACGGCCAGGCCAGCGGGAGGGTGACCAATGACGACAGCACAGCACCCACCAGCACAGCGGGCATCAGGTCAATGCGTTTGCCGTGTGCTTGCGCATACTGGTTGATGGTCCAGTTGGCGGAGCCGGCAATCGGCACGCAAAGCGCCACCAGCGTGCCTGCCAAACTGATACCTTGTCCCAATTGACTGGCATACATGTAAGCAATGCCAGCACCCGCCACCACAATCGCCAGCCAGGTACGCAGCGGAATGCGGTGGCCGATAAAAACGCGCGCCATCAGAGCGGTCAGCAAGGGTGACAAGGACATGGTCACCAGCACATTGGCGACCGTGGTGAGCATGATGGCCACCATGAAAAAGGTGAACATGCCGCACCAGCACAGGCCGGACAACCACAGCGCCGCACCACCATGGCGCATGCGGCTGAACACCTCGCGGCCTTTGAGCAATGGCAATATCACCAGCAGGCACAACATGGTGAAAAAGCTGCGCCAGAAAGTGACCTCGAACTTCTGCGCATGCTCCAGATGGCGCGTGACAACGCCAGCGGTGGACCACATCAGGGTCACCGCCACCATCAGCCAGACCGCCCGGTTATGTGTGAGCTTCAAGTTAGGCGTTACGGCCGGCTTTTTTACGCTCGTGCTCGGACAGGTGGCGCTTGCGCAAACGAATCGACTTGGGCGTGATTTCGACCAGCTCGTCGTCCTCGATGAATTCCACACCGTATTCCAGCGTCAACTGGATCGGCGGCGTGATCTTGATCGCATCTTCCTTGCCGCTGACGCGGAAATTGGTGAGCTGCTTGGTGCGCGTGGCGTTGACCACCAGGTCGTTGTCACGGTTGTGGATACCCACAATCATGCCTTCATAGACGGGGTCATTGGCGGTGACAAACATGCGGCCGCGGTCGTCAAGCTTGCCCAGCGCATAGTTAAAGATTTCACCGGCATCCATGGAAATCAGCACACCGTTTTTGCGGCCACCAATCTCGCCCTTGTGCGGCTCGTAGCTGTCAAAAATGTTGGAGATCAGACCCGAGCCACGTGTCAGGTTCAGGAATTCATTGGTGAAGCCAATCAGGCCACGCGCCGGAATGCGGTACTCCAGGCGGACACGGCCGCGGCCGTCCGGTTCCATATTGACCAGATCACCCTTGCGCTCGCCCAGGGCCTGCATGACGCCGCCCTGATGCTGTTCTTCGATGTCGGCAGTGACCATTTCAATCGGCTCGTAACGCACGCCGTCAATGTCCTTGAACACCACGCGCGGCTTGGAAACGGCCAGTTCGTAGCCTTCACGACGCATGTTTTCCAGCAGGATGGTCAGGTGCAACTCACCCCGGCCCATGACTTCAAAGATGCCTTCTTCGTCGGTTTCCTTGACGCGCAGGGCGACGTTGTGCTGCAGTTCCTTTTGCAGGCGGTCCCAGATCTGGCGGCTGGTGACGTACTTACCTTCGCGACCGGCCAGCGGGCTGGTGTTGACGCAGAAATTCATGGTCAGGGTGGGCTCGTCAACCTTGAGCATGGGCAGCGGTGCCGGATTGGCCGGGTCGGTGAGGGTGACACCAATGCCGATGTCGGCCACACCATTGATCAGCACAATTTCGCCGGGACCGGCTTCATCGGTCTGCACGCGCTCCAGCCCCTGGAAGGTCAACACCTGGTTGATGCGGCCTTTGACAGCTTTGCCGTCTGGACCTTCCATCACGACCACGTCCATCATTGGGCGGATCGTGCCCTGGCTGATACGGCCCACGCCGATGCGGCCGACAAAGGTGGAGAAGTCGAGTGCCGAAATTTGCAGCTGCAGCGGTGCTGCCGGATCACCTTGCTGGTGCGGCACGTGCTCAAGAATGGTGTTGAACAGAGCCGACATGTCGGGACCCCACTGTTCGCCCTGGCCACCCTCTTCGAGCGAAGACCAGCCGTTGATGCCGGAGGCATAGACCACCGGGAAATCAAGTTGTTCGTCGGTGGCACCGAGCTTGTCGAACAGATCAAACGCCGCATCCACCACGAATTGGGGACGGGCACCCGGCTTGTCGACCTTGTTCACCACCAGGATGGGTTTGAGGCCCAGTGCCAGTGCTTTCTTGGTCACAAAACGGGTCTGCGGCATGGGTCCTTCCTGGGCGTCGATCAACAGCACCACGCCGTCGACCATGCTCAGGGCGCGCTCCACCTCGCCACCGAAGTCGGCGTGGCCGGGGGTGTCAACGATATTGATGTGGGTACCTTCCCAGGTTACGGCACAGTTTTTTGCCAGGATGGTGATACCGCGCTCTTTTTCAATCGCGTTGTTGTCCATCACGGTGTCGACCACTTTTTCGTGCTCGGCAAAGGTGCCGGACTGGCGCAGCAGTTGGTCAACCATGGTGGTTTTGCCGTGGTCAACGTGGGCAATGATCGCGATGTTTCTGATTTGTTTATGGGCCATGGTTCACTTTCTCTTAAATAAGTTTAATTTGAAAGAACAGCGTCATTCAATGACGGTTCTGTTTCATCTGTTCAATTTCAATCGGGCTGAGCAGCCGCCCGGGAATCAATTCACCAGCCACCACCCGGGCCGTGCCCAACAAAGCAGCATCCTCACCGGCATGCACCACCACCTGTGCCACATCGGGCCAAGACCCACGACGGCGCAAGCCTGACAGGAAGCGCCCGGCATTGTCCGCGTCGAGTGTGACCACCTCATGATCACCCAACAAGCTGTCCACCGGTAACAAACAAGCCAGGCGCTGCGCTTCGCTCATCGCTTCCAGTGCCTCCAGCGTGACGCACTGCGACTCGGCAAAGTCGCCTGTGCCAATGCGTCGCAACGCACTCAAATGAGCACCGCATCCCAGTGCCTCACCGATGTCCTCGCCCAGCGTGCGGATGTAAGTGCCCTTGCTGCACTTCGCCACCAGCTTGATGAGCGGCGGCGATGCGTCAGAGCGCAGCAACGTCAATTGCAATTCAAAAATCTGCACCTCCCGCGAGGCCCGTTCCACTTCAATCCCGGCACGCGCATACTCATACAGCGCCTTGCCATCTTTTTTCAAGGCGCTGTGCATGGGCGGCAACTGGCTGATCTTGCCGGTAAACTGCTGCTGCACCCTTGCCACATCATCGGCTTCCACCACCACCGGGCGGGTCGCAATGATTTCCCCCTCGGCGTCACCCGTGCTGGTCTTGACGCCAAGATGCAGCACCGCTTCATACGTTTTGTCGGCATCCAGCTGCAACTGGCTGAACTTGGTCGCTGCCCCAAAACACAATGGCAACACGCCTGTGGCCAGTGGGTCGAGCGTGCCGGTGTGGCCCGCTTTTTCAGCACGCAACAGCCATTTCACCTTCTGCAAGGCATCATTGCTCGACCAGCCCAGTGGCTTGTCGAGCAACAGCACCCCATGCACGGGGCGCCTGGCAACCCGTGCACGCGGCGCATTCATGGGTTATTCGTCCTTGGCCCGCGAGGCGACCGCACGCGCGATCAAAGCGTTCATGTCGGCAGCGCGCTCGGGAGTCTGGTCAAAAATGAAATGCAGGGTGGGCACGGTATGAATGTGCAGACGCTTGAACAAGCCGGCACGCAAGAAGCCGGCCGCCTGATTCAAACCCTCGGTACATGCCTTCACGTCACCTGCCAACAAGCTGAAGAATACCTTGGCATGCGCATAGTCGGGGGTCACCTCGACCCCCTGAATGGTGACCATACCCACACGCGGGTCCTTGAGCTCGCGCGCAATCAGCTCGGTCAGATCACGCTGGATCTGATCGGCAACCTTGAAGGCACGGTTGGGTGTGGCAGATTTTTTATGCACGGATCAGGCCCAATGGATCACAGCGTACGCGCCACTTCACGGATTTCGAAGAACTCCAGCACATCACCGACCTGGATGTCGTTGTAGTTCTTGATGTTCAAGCCGCAATCAAAGCCTTCGCGGACTTCCTTGGCGTCGTCCTTGAAGCGTTTGAGCGATTCGAGTTCGCCGGTCATGACCACCATGTTTTGACGCAACAGGCGCAGACGCGCGCTGCGACGCACCACACCCGCCGTGACCATACAACCCGCAATGGAGCCAATCTTGGACACCTTGAAAATCTGACGAATCTCGGCGGTACCGATGACTTCTTCTTTCTTGTCCGGCGTCAGCATGCCCGACATGGCCAGCTTGAGGTCATCCACCGCGTCGTAAATGATGTCGTAATAACGGATATCGACACCGTTGTTCTCGGCCAACTTGCGCGCGCCGGCATCAGCGCGGGTGTTGAAGCCGATGATGACGGCCTTCGAAGCAATGGCCAAATTGACATCGGACTCGCTGATCGCGCCGACTGCGGCGTACACCAGTTGCACCTTGATTTCGTCGGTGGAGAGCTTGAGCAGCGACTGGGCCAAAGCCTCCTGGGAACCCTGCACATCGGCCTTGACGATGATCGGCACCATCTTGACCTCGCCCGCAGCCATATCGGTAAACATGTTTTCGAGCTTGGCGGCCTGCTGCCTGGCGAGCTTGGTGTGACGGAACTTGCCGGCACGGTAGGTGGCGATTTCACGGGCACGACGTTCGTCAGACAGCACCATGAATTCATCACCGGCTTGCGGCACTTCGGTCAGACCCTGGATTTCAACCGGAATGGACGGGCCAGCCGACTTGACGGGTTTGCCGTTTTCATCGAGCATGGCGCGCACGCGGCCAAAAGTCTGGCCAGCCAGCACCACGTCACCCGTTTTCAGGGTACCCGATTGCACCAGCACGGTGGCCACAGGACCACGCCCCTTGTCAAGCTGGGCCTCGATCACCAGGCCCTTGGCCATAGCATCCACCGGGGCCTTGAGTTCCAGCACTTCGGCCTGCAACAAGACTTGCTCCAACAGCTCATCGATGCCCTGACCGGTTTTGGCTGATACCGGGACAAAAGGCGAACTGCCGCCAAAGTCTTCAGGAATCACGTCTTCGACCACCAGCTCGTTCTTGACACGCTCGGGATTGGCATCGGGTTTGTCGACCTTGGTGATGGCCACCACAATCGGCACCCCCGCCGCCTTGGCATGTTTGATGGCTTCCTTGGTTTGCGGCATGACACCATCGTCGGCCGCGACCACCAGAATCACGATGTCAGTGGCTTGCGCACCACGGGCGCGCATGGCGGTAAACGCTTCGTGACCGGGCGTATCAAGGAATGACACCACACCACGCGCTGTTTCCACATGGTAAGCACCAATGTGCTGGGTAATGCCACCGGCTTCGCCCGAGGCCACTTTGGTGCGCCGGATGTAGTCAAGCAAGGAGGTCTTGCCGTGGTCAACGTGGCCCATCACGGTCACCACAGGGGCACGCGGCAAGGACTCGGCCTGTTGTTGCGAGACTTCGTCGTCGGTGAAGGCTTCAGGATCATCGAGCGCCGCCACAATGGCTTTGTGCCCCATTTCTTCCACCACAATCATGGCGGTATCCTGGTCCAGCGGCTGGTTGATGGTGACCATCTGGCCGAGCTTCATCAGGTGCTTGATCACCTCGGAGGCCTTGACCGCCATCTTGTGCGCCAACTCAGCCACGGTAATGGTTTCAGGCACATGCACTTCGAGGACGCGAACTTCCACAGGTGCGCTTTGCGCATGGTGATCATCACGGTCGCGGTCATTGCTGCCACGCCGTCCACGCGGTCCACCGCGCCAATTACCACCGCGACCGGCGCCAGCACCGGTATCACCCCGGGTGGGAATGCCTTTTTTCTTGGCTGGATCGCCCGCCCAGCTGCTCGACAGCTTGGCGGATTTGACTTCCTTGCCGGCACCCGCCGCGGCACCGGCCGCAGCTGCAGGTGTCGCGGGTGGCTTGGTCGCAGGGCTACCTGCAGGTTTGTGCAACGTACCTTTGAGGCCCGCCTTGGCAGCCTCGGCGGTCTTGACCACCGGTTTGGGTTCTTCCACCTTCTTGGGTGGCAGTTTTTTACCCGGTTGCGACATCATCAAACGAATGGCTGCCGCTTCGGATTCGGCTTTCTGACGACGCGCGGTCAAGTCAGCGGCGCGAGCGCGCTCTTCTTCAATCTGGGACTTGGACTCCAGCGCGGCCTTTTCCTGGGCTTGCACTTTCAATTGTTGCTGCACCACTTTTTCGGTTTCGGCCTGAACTTCAGCCGCTTCCCTGGCAACTTTGAGCGCGCTGTCATCTTCCACAGGCGCAGCCAATACTGGCTTACTCTTTTCGGCCAACTGTTGTGCCAAGGCGCGCTCGGCTGCCGCTTCAGCAGCAGCACGGTCAGCAGCCTCACGGGCGACGGCTTCCTGCGCCTCGCGTTGACGGCGTCGCTCCACCAGTTCTTCTTCCTGGCGACGGATCAACTCGGCCTGGCGCCGCGCCTCTTCTTCGCGACGTGCCAATTCGGCATGATCGATCTGTAACGTGGCCGCGTGTTGCGCCTCTTGCTCAGCAGCTTCCTCCGGCACAGCACCGGTGCTGGTTTCAGTGCCCTCGTCACGGCGCACAAACGTGCGCTTTTTGCGCACTTCAACCTGAATGGTGCGCGCTTTGCCGGTGGCATCAGCCTGCTTGATTTCCGTGGTCGACTTCTTGACCAGAGTGATCTTCTTGCGCTCACCCGTATTGGTACCGTGGCTGAGCTGCAAATAACTCAACAGATGCTGCTTGTCAGACTCTGTGAGCTTGTCAGATGCTGCCGATTTGGCAACACCTGCCGACTTCAATTGCTCTAGCAATGTGTCGGGTGATTTCTTGAGTTCATTAGCAAACTCGGCAACGGTCATACTGGACATTTTTTAAGTAACCTTTAGTTCAGACTTGGTGCCCGCAGGCAATTAACGTCTTTACTTCAACTGTAAATTCATCATTTTTCACTCTTTTGAAGATGCGTCATTGGCGAACCAATGTTCACGGGCCTTCATGATCAAGGCCGTGGCCTCGTCAGCAGA
>NZ_JAMPYG010000024.1 GCF_023700745.1 Rhodoferax sp.
GACAAAGAACAGTATGTTGCATGTCAGCATGAGCGCCTCGCTCAGGAACAGGCACAGTTTCTTGCCCCCTATGCCCAGGTGCTTGACCAGAGTGTCCACGCCCAGATGCCCTTTTTCGCGCATCGCCACCATCGCCCCGATGTAGGTCAGCCAGATGAAGCAGTAACGCGACATTTCGTCAGAGACGTCGATGCCCGAGTTGAAGCCGTAGCGCAGCACCACGTTGCCGAACACCATGAAGACCATGGCGATCATGCACGCAACGATCAGCAGGTCCAGCAGTTTGAAGAATGGATGTATTATTTTTTGCACCTGGGGCTCCTTAGCGATCAATACCTCATGCCGCTTTCAGCAGGGTGGCTGGCGTATTCAGTTGGGGCAGGCCGTGGCTTGATGCCAGGATTTCTTCAATGTCCTGATGGGCGCCATCAATCAGCACCAGGATTGCCTTTTCGGCCTTGGCGGGGTTGCCGGCAATCACGGCATCGAGTACCGCGCGATGCAACGCGAGGGAGCTCTCCGGGCCCCCTTTCTTGCGGGTAGACAACTCAAAGCTGGTGCGCAACAGGGCACCGAGCACCTTGCTCATGTGGATGAGCATGCGGTTGCGGCAGGCCCGCAGCAGTCCCTGATGGAAGCGCAGGTCAAAAGAGACGTAGTCACCGCCTTCTTTCACGGCCCGCTTCATGCCTTCAAAGGCGATTTCAATGTCGGCAATGTCCTCCGGGGTGGCGCGTTGGGCTGCAAGGCGCACAGCGGCAGGCTCAACAACACGCCGCAAATCCATCAGATCGCGCAGGAACTCGGGTGGCAAGCCAGCCTTGGCTTGCCATGCGATGACATCGGGATCGAACCAGTTCCAGTGCGCTTCGGGCAGCACACGGGTACCGACCTTGGGGCCTGTCGTCACCAGGCCTTTGGCGATAAGCGATTTCACGGCTTCACGTATCACGGTGCGACTCACGCCCAGTTGCTCCCCCAGGATCGGCTCGGGCGGCATCGATTCGCCGGCAATGTAGCGCCCCGCGACGATGGCTTCGCCGAGATGGTCAACCGTATTGCCGTGGACATTTTTGATCATGTTTTTTCTGTTTCTCAATTTTTACCATAGGGCGATCGCACGATGATTTTGTCGGGGTTTCCCCTAGTTTTTGATTAATATCATATGACGATAATATGTTTGAAAATTAAGGATTTACCCTATGACCCATTCCAGCAAACCCAAAAAGAAACCCGAAGAACTGCGCAGCCAGCAGTGGTTTGGCCGGCAGGACCGCGACGGTTTTGTCTACCGCAGTTGGGTCAAAGGCAAGGGCGTGCCACACGACCAGTTTGATGGCCGGCCGGTCATTGGCATTTGCAACACCTTCAGTGAACTCACACCCTGTAATTCCCATTTCCGCACGCTGGCCGAGCAGGTGAAGATTGGTGTGTACGAGGCTGGCGGCTTTCCGATGGAGTTTCCGGTCATGTCGCTGGGTGAGACCCTGATGCGTCCGACCGCCATGCTGTACCGCAATCTGGCCAGCATGGATGTGGAGGAAAGCATCCGTGCCAATCCGCTCGACGGCGTCGTGCTGCTGATGGGCTGCGACAAGACCACGCCATCCCTGCTGATGGGCGCCTCCAGCGTCAATCTGCCGACCATCGGCGTGTCTGGCGGTGCCATGCTCAATGGCAAATGGCGCGGCCAGGAGCTCGGCTCGGGCACCGGGGTCTGGAGCATGAGCGAACAGGTGCGCGCCGGCACGCTCAAACTGGAAGAATTCATGGAGGCCGAAAGCTGCATGCACCGCAGCCACGGCCATTGCATGACCATGGGCACGGCCTCCACCATGGCCAGTATGGTGGAGGCGCTGGGCATCGGTCTGCCGGGCAATGCGGCTTACCCGGCGGTGGACGGGCGGCGCAACGTGCTGGCGCGTAACGCGGGCCGGCGCATCGTCGAGATGGTTCACGAGGACCAGACCATCTCCAAGGTGCTCACGCGCGAAGCCTTCGAGAACGCGATTCGTACGCTGGCGGCCATTGGTGGCTCCACCAATGCGGTGATTCATCTGATCGCCATCGCCGGTCGCCTGGGCGTGCCCCTCAGCGTGGACGACTTCGACCGCCTGGCCAGCGAACTCCCCTGTCTGGTCAACCTGCAGCCTTCGGGCCAGCATCTGATGGAAGATTTTTGCTACGCTGGCGGCCTGCCGGTGGTCATGAAGGAAATCGGCCATCTTCTGCATCGGGACATCATCACGGTCAGTGGCCGGAGCGTGGCCGAAAATTTCGCTGATGCGCAGAACTACGACCCGCGCGTGATCAAGAAATTTGACGAGCCGTTCAAGGACAAGGCCGGTATTGCTGTGTTGCGCGGCAATCTGGCGCCGCGCGGCGCCGTCATCAAGCCCAGCGCGGCCACCCCCGGGCTGCTGGTGCACACCGGCCGTGCCGTGGTGTTCGAGGACAGCCATGATTTCCACGCCCGCATCGACGACGACCAACTCGATGTGGACGAGACCTGTATCCTGGTGCTGAAGAACTGCGGACCCAAGGGCTATCCCGGCATGGCCGAAATCGGCAACATGCCGCTGCCGCCGAAAGTGCTGAAGAAAGGCATCACCGACATGGTTCGCATCAGCGATGCGCGCATGAGCGGCACCGCCTATGGCACCGTGGTGCTGCATACCGCCCCCGAGGCGGCGGCCGGTGGCCCGCTGGCGGTCGTGCAAAACGGCGACATGATTGAACTCAACGTGCCCGAGCGTCGCCTGCAATTGCTCATCAGCGACGAGGAACTGGCGCGGCGGCTGCTCAGCTGGAAGGCTCCTGAGCCACCGCTGTCCTCGGGTTACTGGAAGCTCTATGTTGACCATGTGCTGCAGGCCGACGAAGGTGCGGATCTTGACTTCCTGGTCGGCCAGCGCGGCGCTTTCGTGCCGAAAGACAACCACTGAAGCGCGAAAAATGAAAATCCTGATTACCGACTATGACTTTCCCGATCTTGAATTGGAGCAGGCGCTGTATCGCGCTGCCGGCATTGAGGTGGTTGTTGCACAATGCCGCACCGAGGACGAGGTGATCGCCGCATCGGTCGGCTGCCAGGGTCTGCTGGTGCAATACGCGCCGATCAATGCCAAGGTGTTCGCGGCCCGCCCCGAGATCCGGATCGTCAGCCGCTACGGCGCCGGTTTCGACACCGTTAATACCGTCGATGCAAAAGCGCATGGCGTGTGGGTCGGCAATTCGCCCGATTACGGCGTCGGTGAGGTGGCCACCCACGCGCTGGCGATGACGCTGTCGCTACTGCGGCACATCGCGTTCTACGATCGGGACGTCAAGGCCGGGAAGTGGCATTTCACGAGCGCCGGCAAGATGCAGCGTGTCGTTGACATGACCGTCGGCATTCTGGGCCTCGGCCGCATCGGCAAGCGCATGGCGCATATCAGCCGCAACAGTTTCAAGCGCGTGATCGCCTGCGATCCCTACATCATTGACGGCGATTTTCCGGCTTATGTCGAACGCGTCAGCAAGGAAGAACTGTTTGCGCAGGCCGATGCCATCTCCCTGCATGTGCCGCTCACCGATGAAACGCGGGGCATGGTGGACGCGTCAGTCCTCGGATTGATGAAGCACGGCAGCGTGCTGGTCAACACCGCGCGCGGTGCCGTGGTCAATATCGATGACTTGCTGGCCGTGCTCGATGCCGGCAGGCTCGACGGTGCTGCGCTGGATGTGCTGCCGATCGAACCGCCAGCGATCGATTCGCGCATCGTGCAGCATCCGCGGGTATTGCTGTCGCCACACGCGGCGTTTTATTCGGTGGTCGCGGAAAAGGAGCTGCGGCGCAAGGCGGCACAGAATCTGGTCGACTGGTCGCGCCAGGGTCATCCATCCTATGTGGTCATCAGTGGCAAATAGTCAACAACCAAGGAGCACCATGAAGGGTCGTACCTTGCTCGCGGTTGACTGGGGCACCTCGTCGCTGCGCGGCGCCTGGCTTGACGCGCGCGGCCAGACGGTGGAAGAGCGCTCCTTTGCCAGGGGTATTCTGACGGTGGCACCCGGCGAATTCCCTTCTGTTTTCAATTCCTGCTTTGGCGACTGGATGCAAAAACCTGACGCCTTTTGCCTGATGTCCGGCATGGTCGGCAGCAAGCAGGGTTGGTTGGAAGCACCTTATTGCACTTGTCCGGCCGGGTTCACCGAAGTCGCCGCCAACCTGGCATGGGTGGAGCCGGACCGCATCGCCATCGTGTCGGGGCTGTGCTGTGAAAACGACGGTATTCCCGATGTCATGCGGGGAGAGGAAACCCAGATTTTTGGCGCCCTCCAACTGCTCGGGCGGCAAGACGCACTGCTGGTGCTTCCCGGTACGCACAGCAAATGGGTACGGGTGCAAGCGGGCCAGATCCAGTCATTCTCTACCTTCATGACGGGCGAGTTTTTTGCCTTGCTGCGACAGCATTCGATTTTGTCGCGCACCCTGCCGGCCAGCGATGGTGAATTCGACCGCGAGGCGTTCGATCAGGGGGTGACACTGGCGCTGCGCAGCAGCAGCCTGTTGCATTCTGCCTTCAGCACGCGCACCCTGTCCTTGTTCGACCGGTTGCCGGCCGCCTCGCTGCCCAGCTATTTGTCCGGCCTAGTCATTGGCGAGGAGATGCGTGCCCAGACATGGCAGGCTCATGCCGAGGTGGTCATCATCGGATCGGAATCATTAACTCAGCGCTACCAAAGTGCGCTGGCCCAATGCGGTGTCAGCGCGTGTCGGGTGGGCTCGGAGGCGACTTGGGCCGGTTTGTGGGCGATCGCGCAAAAGCTCCGTCCCAACTTGTTGAAACAATCATGAATGCACACCAGAAATTTGACGCCGCGCTGAACCAACTTCCCCTGGTCGCCATCCTGCGCGGCCTGCAAACGTATGAAGCCGCGGCGGTAGGGGAGGCCTTGACAAGCACGGGGTGGACTTTGATCGAGGTTCCCCTTAACTCACCGGATCCACTTGCCAGCATAGCCACTTTGACCCGCAACTTTCCGCAGGCGCTGATCGGTGCCGGCACGGTGCTCACGCCCGACGATGTACGCAATGTTCATGCTGCCGGTGGCCAATTGATCGTGTCACCCAATTTCAACCCGGTTGTCGTGCGAGAAGCTGTGCGCCTGGGACTGGTGTGCCTGCCTGGCGTGATGACGGCCACCGAGGCCTTTGCCGCACTGGAGGCTGGCGCCACGGGACTCAAGCTATTTCCGTCAGAGATGATTAGCCCCGCAGTGGTTCGGGCACTGCGTGCTGTCTTGCCAGCAGACACGCGATTGCTGCCGGTGGGTGGCATCACGCCGGAAAACATGGGCCAGTACCTTGCTGCCGGCGCCACTGGCTTTGGCATTGGATCAGCCCTCTACAAGCCCGGCATGAAAGCAACCCAGGTGCAGGGCCATGCGATGAATTTCATGTCCGCCTTTCGCGCTTCATTGGTGTCCCGCTGAGAGCACCGCAAGCTTGTGGGCCTGACGATTCAAAAACACGACAACCTGATCAACGGCCAATGGTAGCGGGTACCAGCCAGGCGCCCAACCTCAACCCGCCGGCCCTCAGCGGGCGAACAGGGTAGCGATGCGTGCCTGCAGCGCGGGTACCACGTCCTCGTCAAACCAGGGGTTTTGCTTGAACCAGGGCTGGTTGCGCGGCGAAGGGTGCGGCAGCGGTATGAATCGCGGCGCGTACTCCCGCCAGGCCATCGTGGTTGCGGTCAGTGACCGTTTGCGGCGGCTGCCGAGAAAATGGCGCTGCGCATATTGACCGACCAGCAGCGTCAATTCAATCTGCGGCAGCCGGGCCAGCAACTGGTCGAGCCAGAGCGCCGCACATTCACGACGTGGCGGCAAATCACCACCCGTTGTGCGCCCCGGATAGCAAAAGCCCATCGGAATGATGGCGATGCGCGATTCGTCATAGAAGAACGTCTTGTCGATCCCCAGCCATGCGCGCAGACAATCCCCACTCGGGTCGTCCCAGGGGATACCGGTCATGTGCACGCGCGCACCGGGTGCCTGCCCCACGATGAGGATGCGGGCCGTTTCACCCGCACGCAGTACCGGACGAGGACCAAGCGGCAGATGCGACTCGCATACACGGCAATTGCGTACCGCCGTCAGCAGTGCGTCAAGGTTGGGATAAGTGGCTTCGGGTTTAGCCATTTCCCTCGCTCCCCCAAGCTTGGAACGGGTAGCCTTGAGGACGGAGCGCGCAAAAATAATCTTGGGCTTGTTCGGTTCAATCATGCGGTTTCAGTGTGTTGGCTGTTGCTCCCAGTCTGACAGGCGCCCATCATAAGATGCATGTTAACTACCCCTACTGAACAATCGTGTCGCGCACCACGCGTATGCTTTGCCGTCTGGCAATGGCAGATTCAAATATGGCGAACGTGCCATCGTCTGGCTTCTATCACGTTCATCGGGAGTTAAACCATGAAATTTTCGAGCATGATTATCTCGGCGCACCTTGCAGCGTGCGAGGGGCCCCGGTCGAGCGCGCTGCGCTGGCTGCACCGGCCCGCCGGCGAGCGCCAGAGCCAGAGCCAGACTGCTGCAAGGGCATCTTCATGAGCACGAAAATTCCAGCCAGCCATATCCGGATCAAGCGCGCTTACGATCCGCCATCCCACGACGACGGTGTGCGTGTATTGATTGACCGCCTGTGGCCGCGAGGCATCAAGAAGGAGAGTTTGGCCGTGGATCAATGGGCCAAGGAGCTTGCGCCCAGCACCGCGCTACGCCAGTGGTTCGGTCATGACCCCGCGCGCTGGCAGGAGTTTCGCCAGCGCTATGCGGCCGAATTGCGCCCACACGCGGAGTTACTCGATACCTTGCGCACAATGGCGCGCAAGGGCTCTGTCACGCTCGTGTATGGCGCGCATGACGAAGCACACAATAACGCGGTTGCCCTGCGGGAATTTCTTCTTGCAACCGAGGCTATCGACGTCAACCGGTGACGCAAGCCGCTGACGTGCAGATTTCCAGCACAGCCATTGGTGCAATGCTGGAGGTCATCGCAGCAAGCTCCTCACCAAGCCCGAGCTGGACTTGGCCGTGACCTTGCAAGGCCATCGCCAAGCCCCTGCACGGTGAACATGGGTGTTGTGCCGTTTGGAAATGACGTCCGCAACTTCACTGTACGACTGAAAGATTCGGAACGCCGCGGACCGCCTGATCATCTAACACACAGGAGCCACACTGAATATTTCAAAACAAGCGTAAAGGATTGAACATGAAAGCAGACACTTCCACCATGCCACGGCCCGACACCCGCCGCTATTCGGCACGGTACAAGCGCGGTGCTATGGGTTCACGAGCAGTTCTAATCTATACCGCGGTCGCAAGCGCCGTCGCGCTACTCGCCGCGTGCGGTGGTTCTTCCGAAGACTCGGCCGCTGAGCAAGCCGCCCTGGTGGCACAGGGCCAGCAGATCTTTCGTTTCGATACCTTTGGCGACGAAGCGCAGTGGACGGACACGCTGCGCATTCATGAGGTTATCCGCACGGCAGTCGATCCGGTGACCGCGCTTTCAGTCGGACTCAAGGTTGACGCCGAGGCCCTGCCTGCGGCAGTGGTCCAGGGCATCCAGAATGGCAGCCTCGATCTGAAGAGCCCGGCCACTACCGTGACGTTGCTGAAGCTGAACGCGGTTGTCGGTCTCAAGGGCACAGTCGAGTCGGTCAATGGTGCGGACACGCTGACCCGTGTCGGCATCACCTGCGCACTGTGCCATTCGACGGTTGACAACTCGTTTGCGCCCGGCATCGGCAAGCGGCTCGATGGCTGGCCCAACCGCGACCTCAATCCCGGGGCCATCATTGCCCTGTCGCCTGCCCTGGATGCCGCGACGAAGGTGGCCCTCAATTCCTGGGGTGCCGGCAAGTTCGATCCTCGCCACAACGTTGACGGTCTGAGCAAGCCGGTGGTCATCCCCCCCGCCTACGGACTGGACGGCATCCATCGCATCACATTCACCGGTGATGGTGAGGACCTTGCGTACTGGAATCGGTACGTTGCCGTGGCTGAAATGGGCGGGCAAGGGTCAGTTTCCGAGCCGCGCCTGAATCTGGACATCAAGAATGGCACGCAGGACCTGGTGAGCGCCAAGCTGCCCGCCCTGCAGGCCTATCAACTCACTTTGAAGGCGCCGACTCCGCCGGCCGGCAGCTTCGACGCGGTCGCCTCATTGCGAGGAAAGCAGATATTCGAGGGCGCAGGCAAGTGCGTGACATGCCACAGCGGGTCCGCATTTACGGATGCCAACATCAGACTGCACCCGGTTGCCGATTCCATGGCCGAACCGGAGTCTCCGAGTTACGCTTCCCGGTCGGCGACAAAACAGTACCGCACCTCTCCCCTCAAAGGTGTCTGGCAGCATGCCCCGTACTTTCACGACGGATCAGCGGCCACGCTACAGGACGTCGTGCAAACGTACAACACCAGACAGTCGCTCGGTCTGACCGCCCCGGATATGGCCGATCTGGTTCAGTACCTGAAGTCCTTGTGACCTCGCCGCCGCCAAGGGCACGCACATGTCCCGCGCCATCGAATTGCTGGAGGAGTCGCCAGAGGCGATGGATCAGATGCGGTTCAAGGCGTTGGTTGTCAATATGCTGGAACGGCTGTACGCAAGGAGTGGCACGATCGAGATGCACTTTCCCTACTGCCCATACAAATGCGCTTTGAGCGCTCTGTCGAACGGCACGCTTGTCAAGCTCGATGGACCGTTCGGCTCGCTCACATTGCACAACATCCGTGCATGGCCAGCGGTTTTCATCGCCGGGGGCATCGGAATCACGCCGTTCATGAGCATTTTGCGGCAGGCGACAAAGGACCAGTTGCCACAACGGATGATTCTTCTTTATTCAAATCACCGTCCGGAGGACGCGGCGTTTCTGGTCGAGTTGCAACAGCTCGCGCGGGAAAACAGCAACCTTCAATTGATCGCCACGATGACGAAAATGGAGAAATCCAGAACCCCATGGGACGGTAGAACGGGTCCGATCGATGAACACCTTGTGATAAAAGTCTGCGGCAAGCTCCCGACGGACATTTGCTACCTGCTCGGCCCACCGGGCATGGTCGCGTCGATGCGCGAGACATTAAGCGTAGCGGGTGTCAACGACGACGACATTCGCAGTGAAGAGTTTTATGGTTACTAACGGAGCGGGGCCGCTTGATGCGTCGCGACCCGGCTTTTCATGCGGCCCGACAAAATCCGAAACGTCGGCAGCCTGCCGACCATCTAATGGACAGGATCAGTCATGAATACCCAAAAAACAATGCTTCCCGCCCCCCTTGATGCCAGCTCCGATGCGGAGCTGGTCAATCTCGCTATTGCCGGCCACGATGCGGCGTTTTCGCAGATCATGCGGCGACACAACCGTTTGTTGTTTCGCACGGCGCGCAGCATCCTCAAAAACGACGACGACACGCAGGATGCCTTGCAGGAAGCCTATCTGCGCGCCTGGCGCGCGCTGGCCAGCTTTCGCTCTGACGCCAGGCTGTCCACCTGGTTGGTGCGCATCGTGGTCAATGAAGCGCTGGGGCGGCTGCGGCGCTCTGGCGTCCAGCCCGCCCAGGTAGTGCCGCTCAATGCGACGATCGATGCAGACGGCGAAACCCCGGAGATGCAGATGCAGGCCAATCCCGATGATCAGCCCGAGCCCACCGCCGTGCGGGCACAGATACGCCAGCAGATCGAGGCCCGGATTGACTCCTTGCCCGATTCGTTTCGCAGCGTCTTCATGCTTCGGGGGGTCGAGGAATTGAGCGTGGAGGAAACCGCTCTGGCGCTGGATATTCCCGAGGCCACCGTACGCTCCCGGTTTTTTCGTGCCCGCGGAATTTTGCGCGAAGGCCTTTCACGCGACATCGATATGGCCATCGGTGACGCGTTTTCATTTGCCGGCTCGCGCTGCGACAGGATTGTCGAGGGTGTGCTGGCCATGATCGCCCACGAACGTGAATCTTCGCGCTCGTGATATGTGAAGTGAGTTTTTACCAACTGGAGATTGCCATGTCATTTTTTCAAATGTCCACCCCCGCCGCCGCACGGCGGCTGTTTCTTGGCCGCTCGGGCGGCCTGGTGTTGTCAGGGACGGCAATTGCGCTGCTCGCCGGCAACGATGCGCTGGCTGCCAAGGCGGGCGGCGGCAAGGCCGCCGACATCCAGATCCTGAACACCGCCATCGGCGCCGAACTGGAGGCTATTGCCGCCTATCAACTGGGCGCCGAAAGCAAATTGCTCAGCAAGCCGGTGCTGGACCTGGCGCTGACGTTTCAGGGCCACCACAAAGAGCATGTGGCGCTGCTTTCCGGCACGGTGGCCAAGCTGGGCGGAAAAGCTGCCGTGGCCAAGGCCAAATACAACTTTCCCGTGGACCAGTTGAAAGCGGAGCTTGACGTACTCAAGTTTGCCGCCGCGCTCGAGCAGGGCGCCGTGAGCGCTTACCTGGGAGCCGTACCGCTGTTTGGCAATCACGACTTGGCCAAGGCGGCCGCGAGTATTTTGGGTGACGAAGCCATGCATTGGGCCATCCTGCGCCAGGCCATTGGCGAAGTTCCCGTGCCTTCCGCTTTCATGTCGTGATGCCGCGCCGCCATCTTGCTCCCGTCGCACTATTCGCGCTAACGACTATCAGCCTGGACATGGCGGCCCATGCAGCGCCAGACGCGGCGCGCGGCCAACAGTTGTATGCGCGCTGTGCCGCGTGCCACGCGCTGACTTTCGATCGCGTCGGGCCCAGGCATTGCGACTTGCTGGGCCGACGCGCGGGCAGTGTGCCTGGCTTTGACTATTCGCCGGCCATGAAGAAATCGAGCATCGTGTGGAATGAAAAAACGCTCGATCGGTTTCTGACCAAACCGCTAGCCATGGTGCCTGGCAGCAGCATGACCTATGCGGGCGTTCCCGGGGCCAGCGATCGTGCCGACCTGATTGCTTACCTCAAATCGGCCAACAGCGGCGCGGTCTGTCGCGTTAAGCCATAACTGCCTCGTTACGGCGAAAGGCCCAAGATTACGGGCATTCATAAGCTAAATCCCTTGTGATCACAGACCATGGCGAGGCCTTGCCGACCGCTATCCGCGTTTTAAACAGCATGTCGTAACGCCTGTTCGAGGTCAGCCATCAGGTCGTCCGGATGCTCTATCCCCACGCTGAGCCGGATCAGCCCTTCGGTAATGCCATTTTTGGCCCGGGTCTCAGCCGTGACAAAGCTGTGCGTGGTGCTCGCTGGATGGCAGGCCAGGCTGTCTACGTCACCCAATGAAACCGCCTGGGTGAACAGCTCAAGCTGGTCCAGCACGGCCGCCGCCGCAGCGCGCTCGTTGTGCATCAGCTCGAAAGTCACCATGCCGCCAAAACCGCCTTGCAACAGGCGCTGCGCCAGTGCATGCTGCGGGTGACTGGCAAGACCCGGGTAATGCACCAGCCGCACCGCCGGGTGGCCCGCCAGGAAATCGGCAACAGCTGCCGCGCCCGCGCAGTGCGCCGCCATGCGCAGCGGAAGTGTCTTGATGCCGCGCAGGAACAAGAATGCCTCTTGCGGCGACAGGTTGCCCCCCACATGGCCCAGGCCGGTCTTGCGCACCGATGCGATCAAGGCGGCCGGGCCCGCCACGATGCCACCCGTGGCGTCGCCATGCCCGCTCAGGTACTTGGTCATGGAATGCATCACAAGGTCAATGCCGTGCTCCAATGGCCGCGCCAGGCACGGCGTGCAGAACGTGTTGTCGGCCACCGTGAGCACGCCACGCGATTTGGCAATGGCGGCCACTTCGGCCAGATCATGCAGGTGCAGGTTGGGGTTGGTCAGCGTCTCTACCCACACCATGCGTGTAGCCGGTGTGAGACTGGCAGCCAGACCCTGCTGTGTGGCGTCCACAGCCCGGATACCAAAGCGCTCACCCAAGGCGCGAAAAAGCCCCTCGGTGCCGCCGTACAGCGGTCCGAGGAACGCGATTTCGTCCCCCGGATTCAATAGCCCCAGCAGCACGGAAGACGTGGCCGCCGTGCCGCTGGAAAAAGCCACCGCTGCCTGCGCGCCTTCCAGGTCGGCCATCTTGGCCTCCAACGCCGCCACGGTGGGGTTGGCAAAGCGGCTGTAACGGTAACCCGGCGCCTCGCCTGCAAAGATGGCAGCACCTTGCTCCAGCGTGCCATAGCCAAAGGCAGTCGTCTGGCTGATGGGCGTGGCAATGGCGCCGGTGCTTGGATCAGGGTGCTGCCCGGCATGGACAGCCCGGGTGCGAAGGTGGGTCATCCGAGAGTTCCTGGATTCATGAAGGTTCTTCGGCAACAGGGATAGGCGAACGCAGCAAGTCAAAACGCCGCAGCAGATCGAGCAACAGGCCCATAAATGCAAAGCTCCAGGTCACCAGCGCCACGATCAAAAAGAGTTGGGGCAAAAATGCCAGAAGTTCAAATTCCATCGCGTGCAACATTTGCTGGGTGCAGGTTGCGTACATGCCGAGTGGGAACACCGCACCCCAGTACAGCGGGTCGTAGCGCATCGGAAAACGCTTATAAACGTGGCGCCAGATGCTCAACACGACCAGCATCGGAATCCACCAGGTGCCGGTGGCCCAATAAAACACGGTAACCCCTTTGAGAAACGGCAGCAAGGACAACAGGAACGGCGCATCGGGCGCATTGATGATCAGCAGCGACCCGGCCAGCGTCGAGATCGCCATGGCACCCATGTTGATCCAGTAGGGCGGCGACAGGTCCCCCGGCGCGAACCGGAAGAAGGTGTAGCGGTAGAAAATCAGCGACATCATCCAGATGTACAACATGCCGCCCCACAGCCACATCGACAGCGCCAGAAAGTTCATCTCCAGCCGGTAGGGCTGGGCCACATGCGCCGCCAGCATCGCAGCCAGCACGGCGACCGATTGCGTCGCCACCACCGCCAGCAGCCAGGCGCCGCTGATGCCCTTGTCCAGTGCCGGCTTGTCCATCTTGACGGTGAAGGCGGTAAAGATCGCATAGGTCAGCCCAAGCCACAACACCAGCGCCACAATCCACAGCAGCAGCCCGATGCGGTAGTCGGCAAGCAACAATACATACTGTGCCCCCAGCACGCCGGTTCCGGCCACCATGGTGAAAAATCCGGGGCCGCGCAAATGATCGATCAAGTCACTGAAAAAACGCCGGGGAAAGCACAGCAGGCGTCCCAGCGTCAGCAGCCACAAGACCGCATACATCACGTTGTTCAGGTAGAACAGCGTGCGCGCAAGCTGTGGCCAGCCCTGCAGATGGGCGGCAATGGAGACGATGCCGGTGGCCATCACCAGCCCGAAATACGCCGGGGTCAGGCCGGCCAAATCAGTCCGCAGGCGCGTCTGCAGTGCGGGCTTGGCCGGGCGCTCGCCCGTTGCGCTATCGGTGCTTGGCGAAGTCATCGCTGGTCGGCGACGGGTTGCGACGCAAACGTGATGTGCAGGGGTAAGGTGGCAAAGCCCGAAGCCGGATAAACCGCGCTGGTTGGCGGGCGCTGTGCCATCGGGTCGATACTGGTGGTGCCGTCAAGCAGTGCCTGCACCGCTACCCGCAACTCCATGCGCGCCAGTGGCGCCCCGGGACAGACGTGGATACCCGCGCCGTACAGCAGATTGGCGCTTGCATCGCGGTCCAGTCGGAATGACTGTGGATCGGTGAAGACACGGCCATCTCGGTTGGCCGCGACCCAGTTCAGGGAAATACGCTCCCCGGCACCGATGGTGCGCCCGCCGATCTCGACGGCGCGGGTGGTCACGCGCCGGTTTGCCAGCAGCGGACCGTACAGTCGCAAAATTTCTTCAATGGCATCGGGCAGTAAGGATGGCTGTGCGCGCAGTTGTTGTTGCAAACCGGTGTGTTCAGCCAGATACTGGGTCACAATGCCGACCGCTGCGGCAATGGTGCTGATCTCGCCGACCGTCCAGTTGCGCAAAATGCTGATGATCTCTTCGTCGCTTAACGGTCGGCCATGGATCTGCTGGCTGCTCAAGCTGGTTATGACATCCTGTCTGCCCGGGATGGTGCCGTCGCGTCGCGATCGCAGCAACCCCATGACATAACCCGCAAACTCATGGGCGATACCGGCCATGGCCGGCCGGTCCTGGGCCAAGGTGGCAGCGTGGTTTTTTTGTGCCCACAAACGCAGCGGTTCCTGCATGCTGGCCGGCCAACCCAGAAACGCGCATTGCACCCGAACCGCAAATGGCTGGGCAAAATCACCCATCAGTTCCAGCTCCGGGCGCCCTTGCAGGGAACGCACAAGCTCGGCTGCCAGGTTGCGGCATTGTGGCTCGAATGCCTGCACGGCTTGCGGCGTGAAATAGGGCTCAATGAGGGGACGGTACAGGCCGTGTTCGGGGGGATCCATGCCGTTGGGAACCGAGAGATTTCTGGAGACCACGCTGCTGAACGTTTCGGGGTCATTCAGGACGCGAACAACGTCCTCGTGCCGAAACAGCGACCAGCCCAGCAAATCGCTGTAAGCGACCGGGCAACGCTCACGCATCTCATCACAAGCGGCGCGTTGATCGCGCAGCACCGCAGCGGATTTCGGTTCCCAGTCCTGGGAATGCATAGGGTTCATGGTGATGACCTTTCAGGAAACAAAACTGCCCAGCAATCGGGCTTGCCGGCCAGTAAATCAAGCTCGGTGGGAGACGGTTTTTCACACGTCTGGGCATCCAGTTGCCGGGCAAGTGCTTCGGCGGCAGGCGAGAAATAAGCCACCACCTCGCATTGCAGGCGACCTTCGAGTTCATGCCGCGTAAAGACTGCCATGTCCACAGGTCGCGCTGCAGCCGCGAACAAGGGCGGGAACATGGCCTGGATCTGCTCCTTCGATTCGTAAGCCAGAATTCCGTCACCGAGCTGCTTTGAGAACCATCTGTCCATGCCTTACTCCTGCTCTGCACCTTGCGTTGAAGGTCCAATTTGAACCACAAAATTGCTGTCAAACAGGGGGTTTTCATTCACCCCATCTTTCGCATAACCCCGCGGATTGCACACCACCCGGGTGCCGTGGAGCATGTAATCAAAACTGTCATGGGTGTGACCGTGCACCCACAACTGCACGCGCGCACCGTCAGCCAGATGCTGCAGATCGGACACAAAACAGCCATTGAGCTGTGAACCGGCAAATCGCGAATGAATGCTTTGGCGTGCCGGTGCATGGTGCGTGATGACGACCGTCGGCCCTGCATGGGGCTCGGCCAGCCGGGTTTCAAGCCACTGGGCGTCAGCGCGACACAGAGCGGCGGCGTCATCGGGTGTGAACAGTCTTGGCACGGGTTCGTCCAAATGGATTCTGCTGAAATCACGCATGAAACGTTGTGCTTCCAGCATGGCCAGCGCACGTTCCTTGTCATCATTCCAAAGCATGAAATCAGTCCACAGCGTGGTCCCCAGGAAGCGTACCCCTTCGATCATGACCTGGTCATTGTCAAGGATGTGAATATTCGTTCCGGCACACAGTTTTTTGAGTTCATCTGAGGCCTTCACAATGCTGCTGCCGTAGAACTCGTGGTTGCCGGCAATGTATAGCACGGGCTTGGTGAATCCCAAGGCCCAGGAAACCGCCTCTTGCGGGCGGGCAATGTCACCCGCCAGAATGACGACATTGGCTTCATTGCGGGGCACGTCCAATGCGCCACAACCGAGATGCAGGTCAGACAGAATATTGAGTTTCATAGGAGAACATCTGCCAGCCAGATAACAGACCTGGCTGAAACCCGTCAAGTTTATCTATTTATATCATGATGTGATGTATTCGCCTTTAAAAAAAAGCAACCTGATGGGGCTGTACAGCCAATTGACGCTGAACGTGCGCCATCGTGCGTGGCGCGCGATGTTTGCCAGGGATGCAAATTTCTAGCGTGCTTTAAAGCGCTAGCCATGGTCCAAGGCAGTTCATAAGCCTGGTCAAAAATCAAGTCAGCCATGCTGCTGGGACATCATGGCTGACTGGGGTTGGGCGCAATCAAACGATCATGTTGGCGATCGCCAAGCCGGCGGCGACGGACACGGTGGTGGCCACCAGACCTGGAATCATGAACGAGTGGTTCAACACGTAGCGTCCGATCTTTGTTGTGCCTGACAGGTCAAAGTTGATGGCGGCGATCAACGAGCCGTAGGTCGGAATGAAGAAGTAGCCGTTAACTGCCGGAAACATGCCGATCAGAAACTGGGGCGGAATGCCCAACACCACCCCAAGCGGCATCAGCGCCCGGGTGGTGGCGGCCTGGCTGTAGAGCAACACCGAGGCAAAGAACAAACCGAAGGCAAATGTCCACGGTGCCACTTTCGCCCACTCGCCAATGGCGGGAATGATCAGGTCCTTGTTGGCCGAGATGAAACTGTCGCCGAGCCAGGCCAGGCCGAAGATGCCGATGACGGCCACCACACCGGCACGCAAGGTGGCTGTTTTGGGGATCTCGTCGACGGGCACCTTGGTGACCAGCAACATGATGGCAGCGATGGACATCATGATGATTTCAATCACGATGGGCATCGACAGCGGGGCTTTCGCACCGGGGAGTTGCCGCAGTGCCGGGAAAAATCCGAACAGCACGACCAAGGCCACGCCGGTCAGAAAAACGAAAGCCGCGAGCTTTGCCGTGGGCTTGAGGGCCGGGCGTTGAGAAGGTGGTTGCGGTGCGGGAATTTCCCCTGCGGCAAGACGCGCCTGGTAGACCTTGTCGTCCTTCAGGTCCTTGCCGATGAACATGGAAACAATGGCTGCCGCGATGACACCAATCAGTGTGGCGGGGACACAGATCAGCAAAATCTCCCGCAGTCCCCATTCGGTCATGCCTTTTTCGGCAAACAGCCCGATCATGGCCGCGGTAGCGGCTGCCACCGGGCTGGCCGTGATCGCCTGCTGCGAGGCAATGGTGGCCACCGCCATGGGCCGTTCCGGGCGAATGCCGCTGCGGTGCGCGGTTTCATAAATCACCGGCAGCAGGGGGTAAACGATGTGTCCGGTTCCGGCTAGGAAGGTGAACGTCCAGGTGGTCAGCGGCGCCACGATCGTCACGTATTTGGGATTGGCTCGAATAATACGCTCGGCGATCCCGACCAGAAAGTCGATACCACCCGCCGCCTCCATGACCGAAGCGGCCATGATCACCGCCAGAATGATCAGCATGACGTCGATCGGTGGCGATGTCGGGGTGATGCCGAAGGCACCGATCAGCACCGTCAAACCGACCGCGCCCCAAAGGCCCAGGCCGATACCGGAAGACCGCGCGCCCATCCAGATGGCGGCGAGCACAACCATGAACTGCAAAACAATCGATACCGTCATTTTCTTTACCTCTTTCTTTTTAAGGCGGGCGTGAACCCGCCTGCGCCATGATCATTGCGCGAATTTCGGGCTGATCAAGTTTTCGAACGAGAACACCTCGTCCCAGTGTTGCTGGGTCATCAGCTTGCGCTCTTTGACAACGATGTCGTGCAGCGATTTGCCAGTTTCATAGCCTTCACGGGCAATTTCGGCACATTGCTTGTAGCCAAGAGACGGCTTGAGCACGGTGATGATGCCCAGCGAGTTCAGCACCATGTCGCGCGTGTGTTCGGCATTGGCCGTGATGCCCTGAATGCAATTGACGTTGAGGCTGTTGACGGCGTTCTCCATGGTGGCAATGGACGTGAACAGGGCGTAGGTAATGACCGGCTCCATCACGTTGAGCTGCAATTGCCCGGCGGAGGCGGCCAGCGTGACGGTCAGGTCCAGGCCGATGACCAGGAAGCTGGTCTGGTTGACCACTTCCGGGATCACCGGGTTGACCTTGCCCGGCATGATGGAGCTGCCTGGCTGCATCTGGGGCAGGTGAATCTCGTTGAAACCACAGCGTGGCCCCGAGGCCAGCAGGCGGATGTCATTGCAGATTTTGGTGAGTTTGGAGGAGGTGCGTTTGAGTACGCCGGACAGCAGCACGTAGGCCCCGGTGTCCGAAGTGGCCTCGATCAGGTCGCCAGCAAGGATGAACTTGGCACCGGTCAGCTCGGACAGATACCGGGTGGCCAGCTCCGGGTAGCCGGGCGCTGCGGTGACCATGGTGCCAATCGCCGTGGCCCCCAGGTTGATCTCGTGCAGGAACTGGCGAACTTCGGCGATGCGCTGCACTTCTTCGCCCATGGTGGTGCCCCAGCCGTGGAATTCCTGGCCCAGCGACATGGGGACGGCATCTTGCAAATGCGTGCGGCCCATCTTCAAAACTCTCTCGAACTCCTTGCCTTTGGCGAAGAAAGCACTTTGCAGTCGGCGCAGCGCTTCCATATAGCTCTCAAGCCGCAGGATCAGCGCGAGCCGGAAAGCGGTGGGATAGACGTCGTTGGTGGATTGGCCGAAATTCACATGGTCGTTGGGATTGACAAACTGGTATTCGCCTTTCTTGTGGCCCAGTTGCTCCAGCGCCAGATTGGCGATGACCTCGTTGGCGTTCATGTTGGTGGAAGTGCCCGCACCGCCCTGGATGAAGTCGGTGACAAACTGATCGGCCATCTCGCCGGCAATCAGACGGTCGCAGGCAGCGGCAATGGCATTGGCAATCGGGGCGTCAAGTACACCCAGATCCCGATTGGCCAAGGCGGCGGCCTTTTTGACGTAGCCAAACGCTTTGACGAAGTAGGGTTCCGTCGACATCGGGATGCCCGTGATATGAAAGTTTTCCTTGCCCCGCAAAGTCTGCACACCGTAGTACGCCGTGTCGGGCAACTGCTTCTCGCCAAGAAAGTCTTTTTCGATTCGGTAGCTCATTTGATTCTCCATAAGGGGTTGAAGTGATCTGGAATGAGCAAAATTCTAGGTAGATACCCTAGGTAAACACAGCCATACGAGGGTGATCCATGACTTTATGCAAAAAACGCATGTCAAACCCAATCCGCCTGGTGGTCACTTCAGTTCCGTTTGACTGGCCTGCTGTCGCATGATGTCATGCGTCAGGCGGATATGCGCTTCCAGCGCCAATGCAGCGCGTGCATCTTGCCGGCCCACGGCGGCACGGTAAATCGCCTCGTGTTCCTGGTGCACATTGCGGCCACTGGCGTTGGCGGCAGTGAGGCGCCAGATGATGTTGCGGTAACGCTCGGCATGGCGGTACAGGATGGACAGGAGGTACTTGCTCCAGTTTGAATCAAAGCCCGCAATCAACGCTTCATGAAAAGCCTTGTTGCGCCGCTCCCAGAGGTCAGAGCCGGACTCTGCGAGATCCATTTCGGTTTTGGTGAGCAGATCGTAGCTGTGCGACAGCGTGGCTTCCCACTGGGCATCACCATGGCGGATGGACTGTCGCAAGGCCTCCGTCTCCAGCATGACCCGGGTGTTGGTCAAGTCTTCCAGGTCGGTCAACGAGATCGGTGCCACCCGGAAACCCCGCTGTCCTTCTGCGGTGACGAGTGCATCGGACACCAGCAGTGACAAAGCCTCGCGCAGGGTGCCGGCACCCACTTCGTAGCGATCCTTCAGGTGTTCGACGCGCAAGCGCTCGCCGGGGGCGAGCTTGCCGCACACCACGTCATGGCGCAGGCCCAGGTAGGCACGCTCGGCCAACGTGCGGGGCACAAGCGTTTCGCTTTCCGGGTCAGCACAACGGGTTTTTTGAATGGTTGACATCACAATGCTCCCGGTTCACTTTTGCGGTCTGCTGCAGGCGCCGGAGCCGCGCTACTTTGGCGCTGCTTTTGCCGGTAGGCCAGTTGCGGGCGCGTCAGGCCCAGCAAGCGCGCCGCCTCGGACAGGTTGCCGCGCGCGCGGGCCACGGCGTGGTCGAGCACACGGCCTTCTATTTCTTCCAGCGAGCTGCCACTGTCCAGAATGCGCGCGCTCAAGTCGTCGTCTTGCACACTGGGTAATCTGGCGAGATGGCCATGCGCGTCCAGGCTTGTTTGCACCGCATCGGGCTGGTTTGGAAAGAGGTGCTCCACTTCGACCATACCTGCCTGGGGGGCAAGGATGACGCCTCGCTCAACCAGGTTTTCCAGCTCGCGCACGTTGCCGGGCCAGTCATGTTGCTGCAGCGCCTGCAGTGCGCGCTCCTCGAATCCCAGCACGCGCTTGCCGTGCAGTGCGCAAAAGCGTGCGAGCATGCCCTGGGCCAGCGGCTCAATGTCTGTCTTGCGCTCGCGCAGTGGGGGAATACAGATAGGGTAGACGTTCAGGCGGTACATCAGGTCACGACGGAAACGCCCGGCCAGCACGGCCTGCTCAAGGTCGACATTGGTGGCGGCCACCAGGCGCACATTGACCTTTCGCGTGGTCTCGCCGCCCACGCGCTCAATCTCGCCTTCCTGCAATACGCGCAGCAGCTTGGCCTGGGCTGCCAGCGGCATTTCACCGACCTCGTCAAGCAGCAGGGTGCCTCCGTCAGCACGCTCAAAGCGGCCTGCCCGTGCCGCATGTGCACCGGTGTAAGCACCTTTCTCCACACCAAATAGCTCAGCTTCAATGAGTTCAGCGGGAAGGGCGGCGCAATTCACTGCTACAAAGGGTTCATCAGCGCGATTGGAGAGTTCGTGCAGGGCGCGCGCAAAACGCTCTTTGCCAACGCCGGTTTCACCGGTCAACAACACTGTGGCCTGGGTTTGAGCCACCTTTTGCATCAAGGTGTAGGCCTTGCGAAAGGCAGTGGACTTGCCAATGAGCTGTCCGCCCTGGCTGGCCGGCTCCAGCGTCGATTTCAGGGCCTCTACCTGCAATTGCAAGGCTTCCATCTTTTCCATCAGGGAATCGTCTGTGAAATAAACGCGATGGGCTTCGCCATCGGGCCACTCCTCGATGGGGCGGCCGATGATCTGGCAATGGTCGGCACCGCAGGCGGCGCACAGCGTCTCCTTGAACAGGATCAAGCGGCCCATGAAGGCGCTGGTGTAACCGCTGGCATAACCCAGCAGCGTCCAGCAGGACGGCTCGTCCACCAGACCGAACTTTTGCCGGTGCGCATGGGCTTCCCAGGAATGGTCCCAGCGGAAGTCCGCGTAGAACTGGCCAGCCTGAATGTCAAAGCTGAGCTTGACCGGCGTGACCCGCGCCGCGCCTTCAAGCATGTGCAGTTGCGGGCCGACCATGAAGCTGTCCTGCATGGCCTCGCCAGGCCGCGTTTTCTTGGCGTACTCGGCGTCGGACAAGCCCGAGGCATAACCCATGCGGGTCAGTAGGCGTCGCGCGTGCTCTGGCCCTACTGAATTGATCAGATCCTGGCGCAACGCCGCCAGCGCCGCCGTGTGCATCAACACCATGCGCCGGTCGCCAAGCCAGATCGCACCGCTGTCCGGCTCAAAGCGCAACAGGCGTCGCAAATCGTCGTTTGGGGGAAATTTCAGGCTCATAAGCAAATCACTCCACGGTCAATGAAAACAATAATCTCGATATTTATGAGACAACGCCCAAACGCGTGAGGATCTCTGGTAATTTCGTTGAATTTCATCATTTGGTGAATTTTATCCATTTGGCTTTCATCAAATACGCAAATTACAAGGAATTTGATAGCTTATTGGTTTAAGGGTAAACCCTATTCCATGCCAAATGCCCCCCGGTTCATGAAAAAAAATAGAGTGATTTGTAGTGGTAAACCCTTGAAATATCGAGATTTTCGGCATTGAAGATTTTTTTGGCAAGATCCTTGCAAAGTCAACACGGTAATACCCGCCACCACATGACCATGACCATGACCATGACCTTCACTTCACCCACAGGCCCGACTTGCGAGATCAAGCAGAAGTTCGTTCGCGTCCGGCAAGTCCGTCCGGGCGGATTGGTGTGTTTTGAGTTTGCCATCGGCTGGCCCGAACTGTTTGTTGATTTGATGTTGCCCCAGGCTGCTTTTGACGATTTTTGCGTCCAGAACCAGGTGCAAGTTTTGAATGATTGAGTCCCCTCGTCGTTTTTTTTAAAAGGATAGCCCCTATGTCAGTCGATCTCCATACGCGTGAAATCAAACCCCTGCGCAACACCTTTAGCCAGACGGCCAAGTACGTCGGCAACGACAAACCGGCGTCCCGCTACCAGGAAGCCACGCTCGACACCCAGCCCACCGACAACTTCCACTACCGCCCCACCTGGGACCCGGAACACGAGATTTTTGACAAGTCGCGCACAGCGGTGAAGCTGGCCGACTGGAACGCGCTGCGCGACCCGCGCCAGTACTACTACGCCACCTGGACCATGGCCCGCGCCCGTCAGCAGGACGCGATTGAATCGAGCTACGAATTTGTCCAGTCCCGCGGCCTGGTCACCAAGATGTCCGACGCCGTGCGCAACAAGGCCTGCGAAGTGCTGATGCCGCTGCGCCACGTGGCCTGGGGTGGCAACATGAACAACAGTGCCGTCAGCGCTTACGGCTACGGCACGCCGTTCACCGCACCCGCCATGTTCCACGCCATGGACCACCTGGGCGCGGCCCAGTTCATCACCCGTCTGGGTCTGGCGCTTGACGAGCCGGCCATTCTGGATGCAGGCAAGAACGACTGGCTCAACGCTGCCTGCTGGCAGCCACTGCGCCACTACGTTGAAGACACGCTGGTGGTGCAGGACCCGTTTGAGTTGTTCATTGCGCAAAACCTGGCGCTCGACGGCCAGCTCTACCCGCTGATTTATGGCAACTTTGTTGACGACCACATCGCCTTGCAGGGCGGCACCGCCGTGTCGATGCTGGCTGCCTTCATGCCCGAATGGCACAGCGAAAGCGCACGCTGGATTGACGCGGTGGTCAAGGTGGCTGCCGCCGAGTCCGACGACAACCGCAAGCTGATTTCGGGCTGGCTCATGCGCTGGGCCGACCGTGCCCAGACGGCCCTGACACCGGTGGCCGAGCTGGCGCTGGGGGCGGTCGGCGTGGTGGCACTGCAGGAGGCGCGTGACGCGCTTGACTTGCGCTGCAAAAAATCCGGCCTCATCGCCTGAGCGCCCTTCAGCGCCCACCTTCTCATTCATTCAAGGAGACCCTGCATGTCCAATGTATTCATCGCGTTCCAGGACAACGAAGATTCGCGCCCCATCATCGATGCCATCCTGGCCGACAACGCCCAGGCACAGGCCAGCTACCCCACCGGACTGGTCAAGATTGACGCGCCCGGCCGTTTGGTGGTGCGCCGCGAGACCATCGAGGAGCTGCTGGGCCGGTCTTTTGATCTGCAACAAATCCACGTCAATCTGGTCACCCTGTCGGGCCGCATTGACGAAGACGACGACCAGCTCTCACTGAGCTGGTCCAACTGACACGGTTTTTAAAACAAGGAGCACCCATGGATACCCCTGTACTGAAAAAGAAACTCGGTCTCAAAGAACGTTATGCCGCCATGACACGTGGCCTGGCCTGGGACACCAGCTACCAGCCGATGGACAAGGTTTTCCCTTACGACACCTACGAAGGTATCAAGATCCACGACTGGGACAAGTGGGAAGACCCGTTCCGCCTGACCATGGACGCCTACTGGAAATACCAGGGCGAAAAAGAGAAAAAGCTTTACGCGGTGATCGAAGCCTTTGCACAAAACAACGGCCAAACCGGTGTCACCGATGCACGCTACATCAACGCGCTGAAGATTTTCCTGACCGCGGTCACGCCGCTGGAGTACTACGCCTACCGTGGCTTTGCCCACGTCGGGCGCCAGTTCACCGGCGCCGGTGCCCGTGTGGCCTGCCAGATGCAGTCGATTGACGAGTTGCGCCACAACCAGACCGAAACCCACGCCTTGAGCCACTACAACAAGTACTTCAACGGCATGCACAGCGCCAAGCACATGTTTGACCGCGTGTGGTACCTGTCGGTGCCGAAGTCCTTCTTTGAAGATGCCTACACCGGCGGTCCGTTCGAATTTTTGACGGCGGTGAGCTTCTCGTTCGAGTATGTCTTGACCAACCTGTTGTTCGTGCCCTTCATGTCGGGTGCAGCGCACAACGGCGACATGTCCACGGTCACCTTTGGCTTCAGCGCGCAGTCCGACGAATCACGTCACATGACGCTGGGCATCGAGTGCATCAAGTTCATGCTGGAACAGGACCCCGCCAACGTGCCGATCGTGCAGGGCTGGATCGACAAATGGTTCTGGCGCGGTTATCGCCTCCTGTCGGTGGTGGCCATGATGCAGGACTACATGTTGCCCAAGCGCGTCATGAGCTGGCGCGAAAGCTGGGAAATGTATGTGGAGGAAAACGGCGAGTCGCTGTTCAAGGACTTGGCGCGTTACGGCATTCGCAAACCCAAAGGCTGGATCCAGGCTTGCGAAGGCAAGGACCACATCAGCCACCAGACCTTTGCCGTGTTTTACAACTACAACGCTGCCGCTCCCATCCATACCTGGATTCCCAAGGAAGAAGAGATGGCCTGGTTGGCTGAGAAGTACCCGGAAACCTTCAATCAGCTCTACAAGCCGCGTTGGGACTATTGGCGCGAGCAGGCCGAGCAAGGCAACCGCTTTTACCAGAAGACCCTGCCCATGCTGTGCCAGACCTGCCAGATCCCGATGATCTTCACGGAACCTGGCGATCCCACTCAGATTGCTTACCGCGAAACCGAGCACAAGGGCGACAAGTACCACTTCTGCAGCGACCACTGCAAGGACATCTTTGAAAACGAGCCCGAAAAATATGTCCAGGCCTGGTTGCCGCCACAGCAGATCTACCAGGGCAACTGCTTCAAGGAAGGTGTGGACCCGACCGCCGAGGGCTTTGACCCACTGCTGGCCGTGCTGGACTACTACAACATGAATGTCGGCCGTGACAACTTCGACTTTGAGGGTTCAGAAGATCAGAAAAATTTTGCCGCCTGGCGCGGTGACTCTGCAGAAGGAAGTACGAAATGAGCGTCATTGCCCTGAAACCCTACGACTTTCCCGCCAAGGACGCGCGTGAAAACTTCCCGGCGCCGCTGTTGTTCATCGGCTGGGACCAGCACCTCTTGTTTGGTGCGCCCATCGCGCTGCCGCTGCCACCCGACACGCCTTTCGGCGCTTTGGGCAGCGCGGTGTTGCCCGGCACCTACGGCTACCACCCCGACTTCGCCAAGATCGACTGGGCTACCGTGCAGTGGACCAAATCCGGTCAGCCCTGGCAGCCGGACCCGGTCAAGACACTGGCTGAAAACGGACTCAAGCACAAGGATGTGATCCGCTTCAAAACGCCAGGTCTTTCCGGCCTGAACGGTTCCTGCAATTAAGTGTTGCAGCTTCAGCAGGTGGGTGTTGAGCCCGCCTGCTGCGTCAGCTTCATTTAAACCTTTAACCAACGAATAAGACCATGAGTTATCAACTGACGATTGAACCGCTGGGCGCGACCATCGAGGTCGAAGAAGGCCAGACCCTGCTGGATGCTGCGCTGCGCCAGGGTATCTACATTCCTCACGCCTGTGGCCACGGCCTGTGCGGCACCTGCAAGGTGGAGGTGAGCGATGGCGAGGTCGACCATGGCCATGCCAACCCGTTTGCGCTGATGGATTTCGAGCGCGATGCCGGCAAGACCCTGGCTTGCTGCGCCACGCTGCAAAGCGACGCCACCATCGAAGCCGACATCGACGAAGAGCCCGATGCCGAGATCATTCCGGTGCGTGACTTTGACTGCACGGTGTCACGCATCGAAGCGCTGACCCCTACCATCAAGGCCATTTTCCTCAAGCTCGACAAGCCCCTGCATTTCCAGGCTGGCCAGTACGTGCAGGTGATGATTCCCGGTATCGAAGGCGGTCGTGCTTTTTCCATTGCCAACTCCCCGGCCCAGGTGCAAGCCAGCGGTGAAGTCGAGCTCAATGTGCGCATCATCCAGGGGGGTGCCGGAACCACCTGGCTGCACGAGCAATTAAAGGAGGGCGACGCCTTGCGCATCTCGGGCCCCTACGGCCGCTTCTTTGTACGCAAGTCGGCGTCTGAGCCGGTGGTGTTTTTTGCCGGTGGCTCCGGCCTGTCGAGCCCGCGTTCGATGATTCTTGACATGTTGGAAGCCGGCAGAACGCAGCCCATCACCCTGGTCTATGGCCAGCGCTCGCGGGACGAGCTGTACTACGACGCCGAGTTTCGTGCCCTGGCGGCGCAACATGCCAATTTCACCTATGTGCCGGCATTGTCCGGCGCGCCCGAGGGGGCGGACTGGACTGGCGCGCAGGGTTTTGTGCATGAGGTGGCCAAGGCCCACTTTGCCGGAAATTTTGCTGGCAACAAGGCTTACCTGTGCGGCCCGCCAGTCATGATCGAGGCCTGCATTGCCACCCTGATGCAGGGCCGTCTGTACGAGCGCGACATCTACACCGAGAAGTTTCTCTCGGCGGCCGATACCAACCAGCAGCGCAGTCCGCTGTTCAAGCGGGTGTGAGGAGCGATCTATGTTGATTGACACCCGTCCCAAAGTCACCGTGCATGTTGTGCAAACCGGCGAGGATTTCCCTTGTGCCAGTGACGAGAGTTTGTTGCAAGGCATGTTGCGCCTGGGTCGCAAGGGTATCCCGGTGGGCTGCGTCAACGGGGGGTGCGGAGTCTGCAAGGTCCATATCATCGAGGGCCAATACCGCTCCCTCGGCCCGGTCAGTCGCGCACACGTCACCGCCGAGGAGGAGTCCGCTGGCTTCACCCTGGCTTGCCGTGTGGCACCCGTCACCGCCGTCCGGCTGGAGGTGACAGGCAAATTCGAGAAGCCGTTCCGTAATGGTATTGCCTGCACGGCAAACACCTGATTTTTAACTACAAGGAGATATCAATGGGTATATTGCGCCTCGGTCATGCCAGCCTGCGGGTGATGGACATGGCGGCTGCTCTGAAGCACTATGAAAACGTGCTGGGCATGAAAAAGACGATGGAGGATAAACACGGCAATGTGTACCTCAAGTGCTGGGATGAATGGGACAAGTACTCGCTGATCCTGACGCCGTCCGATCAGGCTGGCCTGAATCACGTGGCCTACAAGGTTGAAAAAGACAGCGACCTGGACGACTTGCAAAAGAAAGTGGAAGCCTACGGTATCGCCACCACCGTCCTTGAAGAAGGCACGCTGCCGTCCACCGGGCGCCTCCTGCAATTCAATTTGCCCAGCGGCCACGAAATGCGTCTGTATGCGATGAAGGAGTACGTGGGCACCGAGGTGGGCACCGACAACCCGGACCCCTGGCCAGACAACATCAAGGGCGCGGGTGCCCATTGGCTGGACCACTGCCTGTTGATGTGCGAACTGAACCCGGAGGCGGGTGTGAACAAAGTGGCAGAAAACACCAAATTCATGGTTGACGCGCTGGACTTTTTCCTCACCGAGCAAGTCTTGGTAGGACCGAATGGCGACATGCAGGCCGCCACTTGGCTGGCGCGCACCACCACACCGCATGACATCGCGTTTGTTGCGGGTCCGCGCATGGGATTGCACCACATTGCCTTCTTCCTCGACTCCTGGCACGACATCCTGAAGTCGGCCGACGTGATGGCCAAGACCAAGACCCGCATCGACGTGGCACCCACGCGCCATGGCATCACCCGCGGTGAGACCATCTATTTCTTCGACCCAAGTGGCAACCGCAACGAAACATTTGCCGGTCTGGGCTACCTGGCCCAGCGCGATCGTCCGGTCACCACCTGGGACGAATCCCACCTGGGTAGTGGTATTTTTTACCACACGGGTGCGTTGGTGCCGTCATTCACCGAGGTGTACACCTGATCGACCGCATGGATCGTTCCCGTCGTTTCCCAAGTGTGGGTGCGGCGGGACGTCTCGTTCAGCCCCCAAATATTCAGAACATCCCAAACCATGAAAAAAATTGTTTTTGCCGCGCTCACCGCGCTGGCCAGTGTTGGCGCATCCGCAGGTGGTCATTACGTGCCCGGCGTCGAAGGTATCCAGGCTGCCAGTGTGCCGCCACCCGGTATGTATTACCTGGGCTACCTGGTGAATTACAGCATCGACGAATTGCGCGCTCCGGGCAGCAGCAACACCGTGCCACTGAGCAACACCGGGACCGTGAGCGCATTGGCCAACCGCTTTGTGTACATCACCAATACCAAAGTATTGGGCGCAGACTACGGTATGGAAGCCATTGTGCCGGTGTTGCGCAAGTCGCTTAATTTCAACGCGCCAGGTATTTCTGACTCCAGCTCTGGTGTCGGTGACATCTACCTGGGGCCGCTGGTACTGGGCTGGCATGGCGGCAACTGGGACGCAGTCGCTGCGGCTGGCTTGTGGTTTGACAACGCCAGCAGCGACACGCCCTCAAAACCTGGCAATGGTTACAAGTCAGCCATGCTGACCGGTGGTGCCACCTATTACTTTGACCCGGCCAAAACCTGGACCGGCTCTGCCCTGTTTCGCTACGAGATGAATTCCACCCAGAGCAATAACTTCAAGCCCGGTAACCAGCTCACGATGGAATGGGGCTTTGGCAAGTCAGTCGGTCCGGTGCAGCTCGGTCTGGTGGGTTATGACCAATGGCAAACCAGCAACGACTCGGGCACGGGCGCAACCGCTGACAAATCCGAGCGCCATGCCATCGGTGTCGAGGTGGTCTATCCGCTCATGAAAGAGGCGGGTGTCATGCTGAAAGCCGCTTATTACGACGAGTATTCAGCCAAGGGCGGTTCCGTCCCTCAGGCCAAAGGCTCGACCTTGCGTTTTACTTTCGTCAAGGCATTTTGAGTCACACCGCCATGACACATCCTGAAGCTGGTCTGGCCGCGAACAGCGTGGCCCAACGGGTGATTGATGCGATGGCAGCCAGCGAGGCGGTGCGTGCAGCCGTGGCGCATGCGGCCTTGCTGGGTATTCGGATCAACGTTGCCGTGGTTGACGCTGGCGGCAACCTGGCGGGGTTCTTGCGCATGCCGGGCGCCTTTTTGCATTCGATCGACATCGCCATCGACAAGGCCTACACCGCGGCCAGCTTTGGTTTGCCGACCAGCCAGTGGCATGCGGCGCTGCAGCAGCATTCTGCGGCGGTGCGCGACGGCATCGTGCGCAGGCCCCGGTTTGTCGGATTTGGCGGTGGCTTGCCGATCGTCGAGGCGGGTCAGCGCCTTGGCGGCATCGGCGTCTCGGGTGGCTCCGAGGAACAAGATGAGGCTTGCGCGCAAGCGGGGCTGGCCGCCATCGGTTTGAGTAGCTAACTTTCCTGGCCCTCGGCGGCAACCCCCTGGGCCATGAAAGTTATTTCACGTTAACGGCGCATGGCATTTGCCAACGCGCCACTTTTGGAAGAGATCATCATGAAAGACATCAAGAACTTCATCAACGGCGCGTACGTCGGCAACGCCAGCGGCAAGACCTACGAGAAACGCAACCCGGTGGACAACAGCCTGATCGGCAGGGTCCATGAAGCCGGCCAGCCCGAAGTCGATGCGGCTGTTGCCGCTGCCCGTGCCGCCCTGCACGGCCCCTGGGGCAAACTCTCGGTGGTCGACCGCTGCGCCATGCTCGACGGCGTGGTCGCCGAAATCAACCGCCGCTTCGACGACTTCCTGCAAGCCGAAATCGCCGACACCGGCAAACCCGCCCACCTGGCCTCGCACATCGACATCCCGCGCGGTGCAGCCAACTTCAAAATCTTCACCGACACCATCAAAAACGTCTCGACCGAATCCTTCGAGATGCGCACCCCCGACGGCAAAACCGCCCGCTCTTATGGCGTGCGCACTCCACGCGGCGTCATCGCCATCATCTGCCCCTGGAACCTGCCACTCTTGCTGATGACCTGGAAGGCCGGCCCGGCGCTGGCCTGCGGCAACACCGTGGTCGTCAAACCCTCGGAAGCCACCCCCAGCACCGCCACCCTGCTGGGCGAAGTCATGAACACCGTCGGCGTGCCCCCGGGCGTCTACAACGTCGTCAACGGCTTTGGCGTCAACTCCGCTGGCGCCTTGCTCACCGCCCACCAGGGCGTCAACGGCATCACCTTCACCGGTGAAACCAAAACCGGCACCGCCATCATGAAAGCCGGCGCCGACGGCATCCGCCCGGTCTCGCTTGAACTCGGTGGCAAGAACGCCGCCGTGGTCTTTGCCGACTGCGACTTCGACAACACCATCGCCACGGTCACCCGTTCCTGCTTTGAGAACGCCGGCCAGGTCTGCCTGGGCACCGAGCGGGTCTATGTGGAGCGTCCGATCTTCGACAAATTCGTCGCCGCGCTGAAAGAACAGGCCGAGAAGATGAAACCGGGCCGACCATTTGACGTTGATACCAAGATCGGTCCGCTGGTCAGCAAAATCCACCAGCAAAAAGTCCTGTCCTACTACGCCCGTGCCAAGGAAGAAGGCGCCACCATCGTCTTTGGCGGTGGTGTGCCCGACATGCCCGACGACCTCAAAGACGGCTGCTGGGTGCAACCCACCATCTGGACCGGTCTGCCCGAGACCGCCAGCGTGGTGCGTGAAGAAATCTTTGGCCCGTGCTGCCACATCCAGCCCTTTGACACCGAAGAAGAAGCGGTGCGCATGGCCAACGACACGAAGTACGGCCTGGCGACCTCCATCTACACGCAAGACATCAGCCGTGCCAGCCGCCTGGCGACCCGGATCGAGGTCGGCCTGTGCTGGATCAACAGTTGGTTCCTGCGTGACCTGCGCACCCCGTTTGGCGGCGCCAAGCAGTCGGGCATCGGGCGTGAAGGCGGCGTGCACTCGCTGGAGTTCTACACCGAGCTGCGCAATGTGATGGTCAAGTACTGAAAGAAACCATGACTCAAAATCCTGAAATCGGCAAATCCATTGTTGCCAATGGCATTCGCACCAACTACCACGACGTCGGCACCGGCTTTCCGCTGTTGATGATCCACGGCTCGGGTCCGGGCGTCAGCGCTTGGGCCAACTGGCGCTTGAGCATTCCGGTACTGGCCCAGCAGCGCCGGGTCATTGCACCCGACATGGTGGGCTTTGGCTACAGCGAGCGCCCGGCCGGCATCCAGTACAACATGGCCACCTGGGTGGCGCAAGCCGTGGGCCTGCTGGATGCCCTGGGCATTGAACAGGCCGACCTGGTCGGCAATTCGTTTGGTGGTGGCCTGGCCCTGGCGCTGGCCATTGCCCACCCCAAGCGGGTGCGCCGCCTGGTGCTGATGGGCGCCGCCGGTGTGTCCTTCCCGATCACGCCCGGTCTGGATGCGGTCTGGGGCTACCAGCCGTCGATTGCCAACATGCGCAAGCTGCTCGACGTGTTCGCCTTTGACCGCTCGCTGATGAGCGATGAACTGGCTGAACTGCGTTACAAGGCCAGCGTCCAGCCCGGCTTTCAGGAAGCCTTTCAATCGATGTTCCCGGCGCCACGGCAAAACGGTGTGGAGTCCTTGGCCAGCCGCGAGGAAGACATCCGCGCCTTGCCGCATGAAACCCTGCTGGTGCACGGCCGTGAAGACAGGGTGATCCCGCTGTCGAATTCGCTAACTCTGGCGCAATGGATTAACCGCTCACAGCTGCACGTGTTTGGTCGCTGCGGCCATTGGACCCAGATTGAGCACGCGGCCCGTTTTTCACAGCTGGTCGGCAATTTCCTGGCCGAAGCGGACGCGCTGCAGGCATAAGGCGGCGCTCACTGTCAACTCTTTTCAGATAACCAACCGGACCCCAAATTTATGGACACCAAACTGATTGAAACCCTGGGCGACGAGCTCTACCAAGCCATGACGAGCCAAACGGTGGTCGACCCGCTCACCACCCGCCACCCCGACATCACCATCGAGAACGCCTACCACATCCAGCAGCGCATGCTGTCCAAGCGGCTGCAAGCGGGCGAGCGCGTGGTCGGCAAAAAAATTGGCGTCACCTCGGCCGCCGTGATGAACATGCTGGGCGTGTACCAACCCGACTTTGGTTACCTGCTCGACGGCATGATCTACAACGAAGGCCAGACGATCGACATCGCCACCCTGATCCAGCCCAAGGCCGAGGGCGAGATCGCCTTTATCCTGAAAAAAGACCTGATGGGCCCGGGCATCAGCAATGCTGACGTGCTGGCGGCCACCGAATGTGTGATGCCCTGCTTCGAGATTGTTGATTCGCGCATCCGGGACTGGAAGATCAAGATCCAGGACACCGTGGCTGACAACGCCAGCTGCGGTGTCTTTGTGCTGGGTGACCGCGCGGTCGACCCGCGCCGCATCGACCTGTCCACCTGCGGCATGGTGCTGGAAAAGAATGGCGAGATCATCGGCACCGGCGCCGGCGCGGCCGCTCTGGGCTCGCCGGTGAATGCGGTCACCTGGCTGGTCAACACCCTGGGCCGCCTGGGCATTGGCATCAAGGCCGGAGAAGTGATCCTGTCGGGCGCTCTGGCGGCCATGTCACCGGCCAAGGCAGGCGACAACTTCCGCGTGTCGATTGGCGGGCTGGGCAGTTGCTCGGTGCGCTTTTCCTGAAGTGCCGCAGTTGCCATGGCAACAGCCATTTCTCACCCCGTCAGCGCCGTCACCGTGCTGGTGTCGCGCCGTGTCAAGCCGGGTCATGCGTCTGCTTTCGAGCAGGCTTCCGAGGCCATGACCACCGCTGCGCGGCCGTTTCCAGGTTACCTGGGTGGCCAGCTGGTGCGCCCGGATGCGCAAGCCGACGAGGAGGAAAGCAACTTGTACCACACGGTGTTTGTCTTTGATACACCCGAACACCTGCAAGCCTGGCAAGCCTCACCCGAGCGCACCGCGCGGCTGGCTGCAATTGCGCCGCACACCCTGGGCAGCACCAGGCTGCGTGAAGTCAGTGGGCTGGGCCACTGGTTTACCCCGTCAACTGGTGGGACACATCAGCCGCCACCGCGCTGGAAGGTGGCCATCGTCACCTGGCTGGGCATTTTTCCCACGGTGTATTTTTTGTTCCTGACCGTGGCACCGCTGTTGTCGGATTGGCCGCTGCTGCCGCGCGTGATGGTTATCACGGTACTGGTGGTGGTGCTCATGACCTGGGTGGTGGCGCCGCGCCTGACCACCTGGCTGAAACCTTTTTTGTTTGCGCCTGCGCGCAACACAACCTGACAAGGAATCTGGATGGATTTATTACTCAATGGCAAGCGTGCACTGGTCACCGGCTCAACGTCCGGCATTGGCTGGGCAACCGCGCGTGAGTTGGCAGCCGAAGGTGCGCATGTCATCCTCAACGGCCGCGACCCAGCCCGGCTCGATAGTGCTGTAGCACGTCTCCAGGTTGAATTGCCAACGGCCGTAGTCGCTGGCGTGGCCGCCGATTTGTCGACCGTCACAGGCTGCCAGCAACTGTTGGCGGAGGCCGGTGAGCTCGATATTCTGGTCAACAACCTCGGAGTTTTTGAGCCCAAGGTCTTCGAACAGATTGGCGATGACGACTGGACGCGCTTTTTCGAGGTCAACGTGATGAGCGGTGTGCGCTTGTCGCGCCATCACCTGTCACGCATGAAGGCGCGTAACTGGGGTCGCATTGTGTTCATTTCCAGCGAGTCGGGCATTTGCCCACCGGCCGAAATGGTGCATTACGGCATGAGCAAGTCGGCGCAACTGTCGGTGTCTCGCGGTTTGGCAGAGACCTGCCGTGGCACCGGTGTCACGGTCAACAGCGTGCTGCCAGGCCCCACCAAAACCGAGGGCGTGGGTGAATTTTTGGCCACGCTGGCGCACGACGCAGGTCAGAGCCTGCAAGAGGCTGAGCACGACTTTTTCAAATTCGCCCGTCCCACCTCGCTGCTGCAGCGCTTCATTGCGCCGGCTGAAGTGGCCGCCATGGTGGCCTATGTCTGTAGCCCGCGTTCTGCAGCCACCAATGGGGCCGCCTTGCATGTCGAGGGTGGTGTGATTCGCTCTCTTATTTAAATTTCAACTCACGGACTCTTTATGAAAAAAATCAAATGCGCCCTGATCGGCCCTGGCAACATTGGCACCGACCTGCTGGCCAAACTGCAACGCAGCCCGGTATTGGAGCCGGTCTGGATGGTCGGCATCGACCCCGAATCCGACGGCTTGAAGCGTGCCCGCGAAATGGGCATCAAAACCACCTCTGACGGCGTTGACGGCCTGGTGCCGCACATGAAAGCCGACGCGGTGCAAATCGTCTTCGATGCCACCAGCGCTTACGTGCACGCCGACAACAGCCGCAAAGTCAACGCCCAGGGCGCCTTGATGATCGACCTCACCCCGGCGGCCATCGGCCCCTTCTGCGTGCCCCCGGTCAACCTGATCGAACACGTCGGCAAAGGCGAAATGAACGTCAACATGGTCACCTGCGGAGGCCAGGCCACCATCCCGATGGTGGCCGCCATCAGCCGCGTACAGCCCGTGGCCTACGGCGAAATCGTCGCCACCGTGGCCAGTAAATCCGCCGGCCCCGGCACCCGCAAGAACATCGACGAATTCACCCGCACCACCGCCAGCGCGGTGGAAAAAGTCGGTGGCGCCAAAAAGGGTAAAGCCATCATCATCCTGAACCCGGCCGAGCCCCCGCTCATCATGCGCGATACCGTGCACTGCCTGACTGAAGCTGAGCCCGACCAAGCTGCCATTACCGCATCCATCCACGCCATGATCAAGGAAGTACAAAAGTACGTGCCCGGCTACAAACTGGTCAACGGCCCGGTCTTTGACGGCAAGCGCGTCTCGGTCTTCCTGGAAGTCGAAGGCCTGGGCGACTACCTGCCCAAATACGCCGGCAACCTCGACATCATGACCGCCGCAGCAGCCCGCACGGCCGAGATGTTTGCCGAAGAAATCATCGCTGGCCGACTCACGCTCAAAGCCACGCAGGCCTGAACCCCAAGGAGAACACCATGACACCCCACACCCAAACCATCACCCTGCACGACATGACCCTGCGTGACGGCATGCACCCCAAGCGCCACCTCATGACGCTGGAGCAGATGAAAAACATCGCC
>NZ_JAMPYG010000025.1 GCF_023700745.1 Rhodoferax sp.
TCGCTGCACTTTGACAGTGGCAAAGTGCATGTGGAGGATTGGACGGCGATGGACGACGAGGCCATCATCGACGAACTGGTGGCCATTCGTGGCATTGGCCGCTGGACCGCCGAGATGTTCCTGATTTTTCATTTGATGCGCCCCAATGTATTGCCGCTCGACGATGTCGGACTGATCAATGGCATCAGCAAAAGCTATTTTTCAGGCGAAGTGGTGAGTCGCAGCGATGCGCGTGAGGTGGCGCTGGCCTGGGCGCCTTACCGTACCGTGGCAACTTGGTATATTTGGCGCTCGTTGGATCCGGTACCGGTGAGTTACTAGATTGTTTCTGAAAATTTACAAATGTCTGGCATTGCGAGCGAAGCGTGGCAATCCATGGCCCCTGAAGTCATGGACTGCCACGTCCCTGGCGCTCCTCATAATGACGGATATTCTTGCTATATTGGGCGATAAAGACGTGTGCAAGCATTCGATCCCCAATCGTTTAATAGGAGCCTGTTGTGGCTAAAAAAACTTTCCTCGATTTCGAGAACCCGATTGCCGAGTTGGAAAACAAGATTGAAGAGCTGCGCTATGTGCAGACTGAGTCTGCGGTCGATATTTCGGCTGAAATCACCCAGTTGGCCAAAAAGAGCCAGCAGCTCACCAAGGATATCTACAGTGATTTGACGCCCTGGCAAATCACCAAGATTGCCCGCCACGCCGAGCGACCCTACACGATGGACTATGTGAACGAACTGTTCACCCATTTTGTCGAGTTGCATGGTGACCGTCACTTTGCCGATGACCTCAGCATTGTGGGCGGCTTGGCCCGTTTCAACGGCACACCGTGCATGGTGATTGGCCAGCAAAAAGGCCGTGACACGCGCGAGCGCGCCTCCCGCAACTTCGGCATGTGCAAGCCCGAGGGCTACCGCAAGGCCCTGCGCTTGATGAAAACCGCTGAAAAGTTCAAGCTGCCGGTGTTCACCTTCGTCGATACGCCCGGTGCCTATCCTGGCATTGATGCCGAAGAGCGCGGCCAGTCCGAGGCCATTGGCCGCAACATCTTCGAGATGGCGCAGCTTGAGGTGCCCATCATTACCACCATCATTGGCGAGGGTGGCTCGGGCGGTGCGCTGGCGATCTCGATTGGTGACCAGGTGCTGATGTTGCAATACTCCGTCTATTCGGTGATCAGCCCCGAGGGCTGCGCTTCCATTTTGTGGAAAACCTCGGAAAAGGCGCAGGAGGCGGCAGATGCGCTGGGCATTACCGCGCACCGTCTCAAGGCGCTGGGCGTGATCGACAAAATCGTCAATGAGCCGGTTGGCGGCGCGCACCGCGATCCCAAGCAAATGGCAGCGTTCCTTAAGCGTGCCTTGACGGACGCCTTCCGCCAGGTCAGTGACCTCAAGGTGAAAGACTTGCTGGATCGGCGCTATGAACGGCTGCAAAGTTATGGTCGTTTCACCGACACCAAAAACACGGGCAAATAAACCGCTGTCATGCCATGACACGCTCCTTTGAGCAGGCCATGGCCATGTTTGAGCCAATGCTGCCTATGGCGGTGGCTTACAGCGGCGGTGCAGATTCCACGGCTTTGTTGCTGGCCTGCGCGCGCCAATGGCCGGGGCAGGTCATGGCCGTGCATGTGCACCACGGTTTGCAGGCGGCGGGTGACGACTTTGAACGCCATTGCCGGCGCTTTTGTGATGATGCGCAGGTGCCGTTGCTGGTGCAAAAGGTCGATGCACGGCATGCCCCTGGGCAAAGCCCTGAAGCAGCGGCGCGCCACGCCCGCTACAACGCCATTGCTGCGCTGGCACAGGCCGGGCCATCCGCCATTCAAACCATCGCCATTGCCCAGCACGCCGACGATCAGGTTGAAACCCTGCTATTGGCTCTGAGCCGGGGTGCGGGCCTGCCGGGCCTGAGCGCCATGGCAGCGCAGTGGCAGCGTGGCGGCTTGACCTATTGCCGTCCCTTGCTGCAGGTCAGCAGTGCGGCGATTCGGGACTGGCTCAAGGTGCAGGGCGCGACTTTCATTGAAGACCCGAGCAATGTCGATGAACGCTTTACCCGCAACCGCATCCGGGCCCGTCTATTGCCCGCGTTGCAAGCCTGTTTTCCGCAGTTTCGCGACACTTTCGCCCGCAGCAGCCGGCATGCCGCACAGGCACAGGCCGTGTTGCAGGAGGTGGCGGTTGAAGACTTGGCGCGCATCGGCGTGCCGCCTGAAATCAAGGCATTGCAGGCCCTGAGCCAACCCCGGTTGGCCAATCTGTTACGTCACTGGCTGTTGCGCGTTCATCAAGCGACGCCTACAAGCGCTCAATTGGAAGAATTATTGGAACAGCTTGCGGCTTGCCGCACCCGGGGACATCAGTTGCACCTGAAGGTGGGACAGGGTTTTTGTGTCAGGCGAGGCAAAGTCCTCGATTGGTACAATCCCTAACCTTTATCACCCTCTAAAAACCCTTCATGTCCCTGATTGTTCATAAATACGGCGGCACCTCGATGGGCTCTACCGAGCGCATCAGCAATGTCGCCAAACGCGTTGCCAAATGGGCGCGCGCCGGCCACCAGATGGTGGTGGTGCCCAGCGCCATGAGTGGCGAAACCAACCGCCTGCTGGCCTTGGCCAAAGAGCTGGCACCGTCCACATTGACCGACGCCTACAGCCGTGAGCTCGACATGCTGGCCGCCACCGGCGAGCAGGCATCAAGCGCCTTGCTGGCCATTGCGCTGCAAGCCCAGGGCCTGGAGGCAGTGAGTTACGCCGGTTGGCAGGTGCCCATTCGCACCAACAGCGCCTACACCAAGGCCCGTATCGAATCGATTGACGATCAAAAAGTCCGTGCCGACCTGGAAGCCGGCCGTGTCGTCATCGTCACCGGCTTTCAGGGTCTGGACGAACAGGGCAACATCACCACGCTGGGTCGCGGTGGCTCCGACACCTCGGCCGTGGCCGTGGCAGCTGCCATGAAAGCCGACGAATGCCTGATCTACACCGATGTCGATGGCGTTTACACCACCGACCCGCGCGTGGTGCCCGAGGCGCGCCGCCTGCAAACGGTGAGCTTTGAAGAAATGCTGGAGATGGCCTCCATGGGCTCCAAGGTGCTGCAGATCCGTTCGGTGGAATTTGCCGGCAAGTACAAGGTCAAACTGCGTGTGCTGTCCAGCTTCACGCCGTGGGACATCGATATCAATGAAGAAGCCAAATCTGGCACTCTGATCACTTTTGAGGAAGACGAAAACATGGAGCAAGCCATCGTTTCAGGCATCGCGTTTACCCGCGACGAGACCAAAATTTCTGTGCTGGGCGTGCCCGACAAGCCCGGTATTGCCTACCAGATTCTGGGCGCTGTGGCCGACGCCAACATCGAAGTCGACATGATCATCCAGAACATCAGCAAGGATGGCAAGACCGACTTCAGCTTTACCGTGAACCATGGCGACTACGCCAAGACCATGGACTTGCTGAAAAACGTGGTGGTGCCCAAGCTCGGTGCGCAAGAAGTGGTGGGCGACACCAAGATCTGCAAGGTGTCGATCGTCGGCATCGGCATGCGCAGCCATGTGGGCGTGGCCAGCACCATGTTCCGTGTGCTCGCAGAAGAAGGCATCAACATCCAGATGATTTCCACCAGCGAAATCAAGACCTCGGTGGTGATTGACGAGAAATACATGGAACTCGCAGTGCGCGCCCTGCACAAAGCTTTTGGCCTGGATCAGGCCGCTGCCTGAAAAAAGCACTGAAGTCGTGACATAATCGCGGCTCTGATTTTCAGGAAACGTGACCGAGTGGCCGAAGGTGCTCCCCTGCTAAGGGAGTATGGGGTGTAGAGCCCCATCGAGGGTTCGAATCCCTCCGTTTCCGCCAGAAATGGGTTTTATACCATTCAATAAGACCCAAAAAAAGCCCCGTAGACCCAGTGTTTACGGGGTTTTTTCTTGTGCGCCCAGCATGGGCGCACGCCTGCGGGTGCAAGTCCCGCTGCGAGCTGGTCACAGCGAGCAAAGTGAAGCGCAACTGCACGAGGGCGACCGAGCGTGGGGAGGAAGCGTGGAGCGTAAATCGTGAGCCGATGAACAAGAACCGCATAGAAGGCGCTGCCAGGCAGGGCGAGTGGGCAAGCAACCGCAAAGCTCTTGTGACCAAGGCTGGGTGGCGTAAATGCGGCGGCAAGTGCGATGAAGGTGTGCGTTCTTACCTGGGGAGATCTCGCCTTGTGCCTGAAAGGGTGACGGCCATGCCGGAGCGAGAAGTCAGCCGAGGTCGTAGTAGCCATAGCCGGGGCCGAGGAGGCCAGAAGGCGACGGCGAAGGACTGAACGAGAGTGAGTGACCGAGGACACGAGGATGTCAAAGGCCATGCGTCAGATGCCGGGGCAACCCGGGCGGGTGGGTGAAGCGTGCGGTGAAGCCGTGCGCGATCCCATCAGCGACGAAGCCTGCGGCCCGCCGAGTGAACACCCGGACACGGGGTTGGCAATGCCGAAAGCGGGCACTGGTGGTCTGCTGGAAGTGGCGCTGACGAGACAGAATTTGCAAGCAGCCTGGAAACGGGTCAAGGCCAACAAGGGCGCAGCCGGGGTGGACGGTCTCGACATCGAGCAGACAGCCCAGGTGATCCGCCAACATTGGTCCGACATCCGTCAGGCGCTGCTGCAGGGGCACTACCGGCCCAGTCCGGTGCGCAAGGTCATGATTCCAAAACCGGACGGCAGCCAGCGCGAGTTGGGCATCCCGACGGTGCTGGATCGGCTGATCCAGCAGGCACTGCTGCAAGTGCTGCAACCCCTGATCGATCCCACCTTCAGTGAACACAGCCACGGGTTCCGGCCTGGCCGGCGTGCGCACGACGCGGTCAAGGCTGCGCGGGCGTACGTGCAGTCGGGCAAGCGCGTGGTGGTGGACGTGGACCTGGAGAAGTTCTTCGACCGGGCCAACCACGACATCCTGATCGACAGGCTCAAGAAGCGCATCGAGGATGCTGGAGTGATCCGGCTGATCCGGGCGTACCTGAACGCAGGGATCATGGATGGCGGTGTGGTGATGGAACGCCACTTGGGCATGCCGCAAGGCGGACCGCTGAGCCCTTTGCTGGCCAACGTGCTGCTCGACGAGGTCGACAAGGCGCTGCAGGCGCGAGGCTACAGCTTCGCGCGCTACGCCGATGACTGCAACGTCTATGTGGGCAGTCTCAAGGCTGGTGAACGGGTGATGGCGTACCTGCGCAAGCTGTATGCCAAGCTCAGACTTCAGATCAACGAAGCCAAGAGCGCGGTGGGCAGCGCCTTCGGGCGCAAGTTCCTGGGGTATGCGCTGTGGGTGGCCCAGGGCCGTGAAGTCCAATGTGCAGTGGCCCGCAAGGCGCTGGACAACTTCAAGGCCCGTATCAGGCAACTCACCAGGCGCTCGGGTGGACGCAGCATGAGCGAAGTGGTGGAGAAACTGCGGCCCTACCTGCTGGGCTGGAAGTCGTACTTCGGGCTGGCGCAAACGCCAAGAGTCTGGCGAGGGCTGGACGAGTGGTTGCGCCATCGCCTGCGGGCGATACAGCTCAAGCACTGGAAGCGGCCGCAGACGATCTACCGCGAGCTCAAAGTGCTGGGAGCGAAGGAAAACGTGGCGCGACAAGTGGCGGTTAACAGCTGTCGCTGGTGGCGCAACAGCGATCGCCTGCTCAAGACAGTGCTGACCATTGCGTACTTTGACAGGCTGGGAGTGCCGAGGCTGTCCTGACCTCAAGCTCTCGAACCGCCCGGTGCGGACCCGCATGCCGGGTGGTGTGGCAGGGGCGCAGCCAATAATGGCTGCCCCCTATGCCGATTTTATCGTCCAACAGGGGCAAGGTCAAATGGCGGGCGCAGATCAAAACAAACTTCAACGCAATTGCTGAAGACTGCGGAACAGCCTTGTAGGACGATTTTGAGTTTCAGCGTTGGGGAGGGTAGTCATTCAAAACGACTACAGCCGCAGCGGACTCGCGTAACCCGTCATCTCCAGATAGCCACGCCCCACCAATGCGCCACGGCTGTCCAGCAGCTCGCTCAGACCTTCCCAGTAAATGGCGCCGGTGGACTGGCGACTGTCGAGTTCCTGGTTGTCGATCACGGCCTTGACGGTGTAGCGCGCAAGCACAGGAGTCGTCTTGCCGGACCCTGCGCGCCTGATCTGCACCGACCACTGCACCGGGTAGCTGGCCCCGCTGGCCGGGCTTTTCCAGGTGCGCTCCGGTGTGAAGCTCACTTCGGTTGCGCCAAATATTTCTGCGCTGCTTGTGTTCGCCGTGCGCAGCGAGCCACCCGCCCACAGCGTGCCGCCGTCTTTGGTGCGCAGCCTGAAGGCAGTCAGCGCACTGCCGTCCAGCAGGTTCATGCCGATCCAGTCCCAGCCCACCGCCTGCGGGTGCATCAGCGAGTTGCTCCACTCGTGGTCCAGCCAGGCCTGTCCATGTACTGGCAGGGTTTGTTCGCCCAGGCTGAGTTGGCCGCTTACCAGTAACTGTGGCAAGCTGTAGTAATAACTGGCCTGGTTGGCCTCGGGGCCCTTGCGCGACCAGCCCTGGTCGCCTTGCAGCAGCAGGGGCTGGGTCTCGCGCAGATTCAGCTGAAACGAGAAGTCAGACCCGTTGGCTTGTGCCAGGTAGCGGCTGCCATCGCGCCGCAGTGACCAGTCGCCCAATTGCACGTTGGTATCCACTTCACTGGCAGATGCCAAATCGATTTGGGTGTTGCCCGAGGCACGGGCAATGCGCTGGTCGTGCAGCAGGCGTTGCTTTGTCACGTCGGTCACGGCGGCATGGGCAAAGATCAACTGCTTTGCGGAAAAAGCCGAACGCATGCCTTGTGTGGCTGGTACCCGCGACCTGAAAAACGTCAGCTGAAAGCCAAACTGGCGTTTTTCCGCCTGCAGTTGGCCGGTGATGTACCACCATTCAATCGCAAAGTCGGGGTGGCTGCCAAGGTCACGCGGGAACTGCAGTGGCTGCCGGGGCAACGCTTGCGCCGTCGCGCTCCATAAGGGCAAACCCATGCCTGCGGCCAACAACTGGCGGCGCGACACGGTCAATGCTTGTTGGCTCAGAGGGGAATCCTATTTGAGGCTGCCCGACAGAAACTGCGCCAGCCGCACGCTTTTCGGGTTGCCCAGCACCTGGGTCGGGTTGCCCTGTTCTTCGATCTGGCCTTTGTGCAAGAAGATCAAATGGTTGGAGACTTCGCGGGCAAAACCCATTTCGTGGGTCACCACCACCATGGTGCGGCCTTCCAGCGCCAGGTTTTTCATGACCTTGAGCACTTCGGACACCAGCTCGGGGTCGAGCGCGCTGGTAGGTTCGTCAAACAGCATCACCTCGGGCTCCATGGCCAGCGCCCGGGCAATGGCCACGCGCTGCTGCTGGCCGCCGCTGAGGTGGGCCGGGTAGGCGTCTTCCTTGCCTTCGAGGCCGACTTTGGCGAGGTACTTGCGCGCTGTCTCGATGGCCTGGTCGCGCGGTACACCCATCACATGCACCGGCGCTTCAATGATGTTTTGCAACACCGTCATGTGTGCCCACAGGTTGAAATGCTGGAACACCATGGCCAGCTTGGTGCGCAGGCGCGCCAGTTGTTTGGGGTTGGCGGCGTGCAGCTCGCCGTTGGTGCCGGCTGTCAGGTGCAGTTCTTCCCCGGCCACGCTGATGCGGCCCTGGTGCGGTTTTTCGAGCAGGTTGATGCAGCGCAAGAACGTGCTTTTACCAGAACCCGAGCTGCCAATGATGCTGATCACATCACCCGCATGGGCCGTGAGCGACACGCCCTTGAGCACCTCGTTGGCGCCGAAGCGCTTGTGGATGTTTTCAACCTGGAGTTTGAGTGTGGTGGTCATGGCAAGGGTTCTCGGTTGTCATCGCGGGTACAGCGTGGCGATCCATGGGTTGCTGTATTCGCATATCTCAATGACGGCATTCGTTCATGGCTGGTTCAGCGCGCCAATCAGGCACCCAGCAGTTCACCACTACGAAAGGCCTTGGCGCCGGCAATCTTGCCAAGTTCACCGCCGGTGGTGATGTAGCGGTCACGGATGCGGGCGTAAAACACGCCGGCCACGCCTGCGGTCACGCACTGTGTGGTGTTGGCAATGGGGTCAATGATTTCGGCCACCAGCTCACCCACTTGCAGGATCTGGCCCACTTCTGCCGCAAACACCACCAGACCCGGGGTCGGGGCGTACAGGGTTTCGGAGCCAGCCAGCGGCGTGGCAGGGCATCTGGGTGCTGGTACAAGCGGTGTTTGCCGGCAAGCCAGAACCTTGATGAACTGCAGCCAGCCCACGATCGCCTGCGCATCAACTTGAGCCCAGGCGTGGCGCACATCGAGCTCGCCGCGCAGTTCAATGGTGGTGCTGCAGCAGCCTTGCGGCAGCGGCGCCTGACAGCCGCTGGCTTGCAGGCGCTCGGCCAGTTGCCACCAGGCGCCTGACAGGCATTCGTCAATGGGTCGGTTGCCCGAACTTTTGGCCAGCAAGATCGCCTCGGCGCCCAGAAAATGCGCCAGTTCCTGGATGTGGGGCCAGCAGGCTTCTTCGGTGTAGAAGTGCAGCACGCCTTCGCAGTCGCAATGCAGGTCGAGCATGAAATCGGCGTCATGTGCCAGCAGCAGCAGGGTGCGGCGCAGGCTTTGCAACTCGGTGCCGGGTTTCCATTGCCGGAGGTAGTCGGCCATGGCGCGCCGCACCATTTGCACGTTGTCTTTGGCGTCGTCACCCAGCTGGTTCATCACCGCAGGCGCTACGGCCGCCGCCAGATCGGGGTAGTGACGGTTGAAGTTCTCCGAGGTGTCAAGCTCAAAGCGACCCATGGGTTTGTGGTCCAACCGTTGCGCCAGGCCGATCGGGTTGGCGATCGGTACCAACACAATTTCACCCTGGACCTGTCCGGCTGCCTCGGCCGTTTCAAACAGCGCACGCAAGTGGTGCGCCACCAGCATGCCGGGCAGTTCTTCGGCGTGCAGGCTGGCCTGGATGTAAATTTTGGGACTGCTGCCCGGCTTGCCGAAGTGAAAGCTGGTGAGGGTCTTGTGGCTGCCCAGGCTCGGTGAGAGCAGCGGGTGGTCAATGCGTTGCATGGGTCAACAATTCCTGTATCAGTCTTTGCGCGGAGACAGATAAGCCAACAGACGTCCTTCCGAGAAGCGGAAAAAGCCGATCAGGCAGAACGACGCCGCCAGGTAAATGGCCGCGGCCGCCAGATAGGCCTCAAACGGCAAATAGTAGGTGGCATAAATGCGGCTGGCCGCTGACGTGATGTCGAGTATATTGGGTACCGCGCTGGCCAGGCTGGTGCTGTGCAGCATCATCACCACCTCGTTGCTGTAGGCGGGCAGGGTGCGGCGCAGGGCGCTGGGCAGCACTACCCGCAGCATGGTCTGGAAGCGGCTCATGCCGTAGGCGTGCGCCGCCTCGATTTCGCCGGCAGAGGTCTCGCGGATGGCACCGGCCAGCATTTCGGCTGTGTAGCCGGCGGTGTTCAGGCTGAAGGCCAGCAGGGCGCAAAAGAAGGGTTCCTTGAAATGTGTCCAGGGCCACACCGAGTCCCAGCGTTGCTGGATCCATTCAAGCTGCCCCAGTCCGTAATAAATCAGATAGACCTGAATCAGCAGCGGCGTGCCGCGAATCACAAAAGTGTAGGCACCGACCAGCCAGCGCAGCGGTGCCCACGGTCCGGTGAGCATCAGCGCAAATAGGAGCGCCAGCACGGCCCCCGCCGCCAGTGACGAAAACAGCAGCCACAGCGTGATGACGATGCCGTTGCCAAACAGCGCCAGGTTGTCTGGCTCAAAAATGACGGCCCATTCCATTAGAGTTGAATCCGTTTGGTGCCCAGGCTGTAGCGGGCATTGAGCTTTTTCAGGGCGAACAGACTGATCGAGGTGTATACCAGAAACAGTGCGCCGGTGAACAAAAAGAAGGCGAAGGGCGAGCGCGTGGCAGCGCTGGCCTGCTTGGCCAGATAAGTCATTTCCTGCAGGCCGATCAAGCTCACCAAGGCGGTCGACTTGATCAGCACCAGCCAGTTGTTGGTAAAACCTGGCAGAGCGTAGCGCACCATTTGTGGCAACGTGATGCGCATGAAGGTTTGTGTGCGGCCCATGCCAAAAGCCCAGGCGGCTTCCATCTGACCCCGGGGAATGCTCAGGATGGCACCGCGAAAGGTCTCGGTCATGTAGGCACCGTAAATGAAGCCGATGGTGATGACGCCAGCGGCAAAGGGCTCGATATCCACCGTGGCCTCGCTGCCGAACTTTTCAAGCAGGGTGTTGATGCCGATCGTGCCGCCGTAAAACACCAGAAGCATCAGCACCAGGTCAGGGATGCCGCGGATGATGGTGGTGTAAAACGTGCCCAAAGCCACCAGCACCGGGCGCCCCGACAGTTTCGCGGCCGCGCCTGCCAAACCCAGAATGATCGAGACCAGCAGCGCGCCCAGCGACACCCCGACCGTGAGCAGGGAGCCTTGCAAAATAACCAGGAGGTAAGACTGCATCTTGGTGATCAGTGGCACGCCAGCGGGTCGGCCCTTGCGACAACGCCAAAGGCCGACCGGTTCAATGACGAATTACTTGCCGTATACGTCAAACGTGAAGTACTTGTCGTTGATGGCTTTGTATTTGCCGTTCGCTCGAATGGCCTTGATGGCGGCATTGATCTCGCTCTTGAGTGCGCCTTGACCCTTGCGCAGCGCCACCCCGGCACCCGTGCCAAAGTATTTGGTAAAGCTGCCCAGGTCAGGACCCACGAATTGGTAGTTTTCGCCACCTGGTTTCTTTAAGAAGCCACCCTCAACCTCAAGAATGTCGGCCACGGTACCGTCCAGACGGCCGGCCTTGATGTCCAGATAAACCTGGTCTTGGGCGTCATACGACACCACTTCGACACCCTTGGTCTTGAGTTCGCCCAGAGCGTATTTCTCTTGCGTGCTGGCCTTCAGGACGCCGATTTTTTTACCTTTGAGGGAAGCCGGGCCGTCAAACTTGATGTCTTTCTTCAGCACGATCTTGCTGGGGGTGTTGTAGTACTTGTCGGTAAAGTCGATTTGTTTCAGACGCTCTTCGGTGATCGACATCGAGCTGATGATGACATCGTATTTTTTCGCCATCAGACCCGGAATCATGCCGTCCCAGGCTTGTTCAACGAAAACGCATTTACGCTTGAGCTGTTCGCACAGGGCGCTGGCAATGTCCACGTCAAAACCGGTGGGCTTGCCGTCAGCAGTCTTGAAGGTAAAGGGTTCGTACGTGGCATCAATGGCCACCTTGAGGTCTTTGCCCTGGGCAAAGGCGGAGGCGCACAGGGCGCTGATGGCAGCAGCAAGCAGAAGTTTTTTCATAAGCGGCTTTCTCAAAAATGCCAAGGCGCACCCCGGCGGGTTAACAAAAAATTAAAAATAGATTCTACGTTCAGACGCCACCCCGGCAGGGGTTGGTTTCTACCAGTTCAGGCTAAATCTGGCATCATGGTGTGCATGGAACCCATCTTGCCGCCTTTGATTCAAGCCCTATGCGATTCGGCACGTTATCCGGGCGGTGTGGTGCGGGTTGAACTGATGCAAACCCATATTTCCTGGGTACTGCTGGCTGGAGACTTTGCCTACAAGATCAAAAAACCGGTCAAGCTTGCGTTTCTGGATTTCAGCACGCTGGCTTTGCGCCAACGCTGTTGTCAGGACGAGTTGCGCCTGAACCGCCGTTTTGCACCAGACCTGTACCTGGAGGTGGTCGGTATTTTCAATACGCCGCAAGACCCGCAGTGGCAGGGTTCGGGTGTACCGATCGAATATGCCGTCAAGATGCGCCGTTTTGAAGAGTCTGCCCGGCTCGACCATGTCTGCGCGCGTGGTGAACTGGCGGCGCGGCATTTGTCGGCGCTGGCTGATACCCTGGTGGTGTTCCATCAGGGGGCGGCTATGGCTCCGGCGGGTTCACGTTTTGGCTCGGACGAACACATCCTGCAACCCGCGCTTGATAACTTCACCGACCTGTTGCGCGTGGTACCCGACCCGAGCCTGCAGACCCGGCTGACAGCCTTGCGCGACTGGACACAGGCACAATTCCAGCAACTCGCGCCACTGATGCAGGGGCGCCAGCAGGCGGGCCGGGTGCGGGAGTGCCATGGTGACCTGCACCTGGCCAACATGGTGCTGATCCAGGGACAGGTACAACTGTTTGACTGCATCGAGTTCAACGAAGACCTGCGCTGGATGGATGTGGCCAGCGAAATTGCTTTTACCTATATTGACCTGCTGGCCCATGGGCAACCGGGCCTGGCCGATTGGCTGCTCGACGAAGTCCTGAGCCGCAGTGGCGATTACGAAGCGGCGCGTGTGTTGCGTTTTTACGCGGTGTACCGTGCCATGGTGCGGGCCAAGGTGGCGGCGCTGCGCTGGGCGCAAACACACAGCGATGCGAGCGGGGTCGAGACCTATGTGGCGCTGGCGGAGCGCCTGCTGGTGCCACCACCGTTGCGTTTGGTGATCACCCATGGCTTGTCGGGTTGTGGCAAAACCGTGGCCTCCGACGCATTGTTGCAGGCCGACCCGCAGGCGGCCACCCTGCGCCTGCGCTCCGATGTGCAGCGCAAGCGCCTGTTTGGGCTGGCGCGTAGCGCCACCAGTGGCTCCGGTGTGGGCACCGGCCTGTACGCTGCCGATGCCCATGCGCGCACCTACGCCCACTTGCGCGAGCAGGCCGGCCTGCTGTTGCAGGCCGGTTGGTCGGTGGTGGTGGATGCGGCCTTTTTGAAACGTGCCGACCGTGATGCTTTCAGGGCACTGGCGCAACAGATGGGCGCCGCTTTCAGCATTCTGGCGCCACAGGCGACGCTTGGACAATTGCGTCAGCGCATCCTGGCCCGCAGTGCTGCCGGGCAGGATGCCTCGGAGGCCACACTGGCTGTGCTGGCGCGGCAAATGCAAACCATGGAGCCCTTGGCGCCAGATGAAACCTGACGCGAAAGCGCACCCTCATTGCGCTAGGTGCCCCGTGACGGTGCTGGGGTTGGTTGCGCTGCGTGGCTCATTTTTTTGAGTTGGTAAAGCGCTTCCAGTGCTTCGCGCGGGCTCAGATCGTCGGGGTTGATGGCTTCCAGGGCCATATCCACCGCACTGTTGGACAGCACCTCGACCACCTCCGGTAACGCAAACAAATCGATCTGGGCCTGCTGGGTTGACGCCTGCGCCTCCAGCGCTTCCAGGGTCTGGCGCGCCTGGTTCAGCACCGCCGCAGGCATGCCGGCCAGGCGTGCCACCTGGATGCCGTAACTCTTGCTGGCCGGGCCCGGCTGGATTTCGTGCAGGAACACGATGTTGCGGCCCGACTCGGCAGCGCTCACATGCACGTTGACGGCGCCATGGTGGTTGGCCGGAAACTCGGTCAACTCGAAGTAGTGCGTGGCAAACAGGGTGTAAGCCTGGGTTTTGTCGTGCAACTGGGTGGCAATGGCGCTGGCCAGGGCCAGACCGTCAAAGGTGCTGGTGCCGCGGCCAATCTCATCCATCAATACCAGCGAGTTGGGCGTGGCGGCATGCAGGATTTGGGCGGCCTCGGTCATTTCCAGCATGAAGGTCGATTGGGCGTTGGCCAGGTCATCGGCCGCGCCAATACGGGTGTGGATGGCGTCGATCGGTCCCAGCCGGCAGCGTTTGGCCGGCACATAACTGCCCATGCTGGCCAGCAGGGTGATGACCGCGATCTGGCGCATGTAAGTGGACTTGCCGCCCATGTTGGGGCCGGTGATGATCTGCATGCGCTGTTTCGGGCCCAGGTGCGTGTCGTTGGCAATGAAGGCGCCGGCACTGGTTTCGGCAAGTCGCGCCTGCACCACCGGGTGGCGCCCGGCCTCGATGTCCAGGCAGGGTTCCCTGGCAAATTGCGGCGCGCACCAGTCCAGCGTCAGGCTGCGTTCGGTGAGGGCGCACAAGGCATCCAGCGTGGCCAGCGCGCGAGCCAGCTCGGTCAGTGGCGGCACAAAGGGCTGCAACTGGTCCAGCAGTTGCTCATACAGCCATTTTTCACGCGCCAGCGCCCGCTCCTGGGCACTCAGTGCCTTGTCTTCAAAGGCCTTGAGCTCGGGGGTGATGAAACGCTCGGCGTTTTTCAGGGTCTGGCGACGGCGGTAGTCATCCGGTACCTTGTCGAGCTGACCTTGCGACACCTCAATGAAAAAACCATGCACCCGGTTGAACTGGACGCGCAAATTGGCAATGCCGGTGCGGGCTTTCTCGCGGGTTTCCAGGTCGAGAAGAAAACTGTCGCAATTGGTCTGGATGGCGCGCAACTCGTCCAGTTCCGCGTCAAAACCGCTGGCAATCACACCGCCGTCGCGCACCAGTGCAGCGGGCTCGGGCGCGATGGCGTGTTTTAACAATTCTGCGCAGCCCTTGGGGGGCTGCAGCCGGTGGGCCATGTCAGTCAGGGAGGCCTCAAGCCCTTGCAGGACCGGCGTGAGCAGTGATGTTTTTTGCAGGGTCAATTGCAGGCCGACCAGCTCGCGCGGGCGCACCTGGCGCAACGCGATGCGGGCCGTGATGCGTTCCACATCGGTGCTGCCCTTGAGTTGCTCGCGCAGTTTGGACCACGGGCCGTCGCGCAGGGCGGCGATGGCGTTCAGGCGCTGCTGGGCCTCGCTGCGGTCGCGCCGGATGGATGTCAGCCAGCTTTTGAGCAGGCGGCTGCCCATGCCGGTCATGCAGGTGTCGAGCAGTGAAAACAGGGTTGGGGCGTCTTCGCCGCGCAGGGTTTGCAACAGTTCCAGGTTGCGCCGGGTGCTTTGCGGCAGGTCGATGAGTTCACCCGCCCGTTGCACCCGCACCCGGTGGATGTGGGTGAGCGCACGGCCCTGGGTGTGCTCGGCGTAGGCCAGCAGCGCGCTGGCGGCGGCTTGTGCCTGCAGCAGGTCCTGTGCCTGCCAGGGCGCCAGGCTGGCGGCTTGCAGGTGGTCCAGCAGCTTGCGCTGACCCAGACCGGCGTCAAATTGCCAGTCCGGACGCACCGAGATCGAGATCTGACCCGCCACGGGCAGGTTGCGCAGCCGGGCTTCAAATGCGGGCGTGGCACCGGCGCTATAGATCAGCTCACCCGGACTGATTCTGCTCACCCAGTCGGCCAGTTCATCGGGCGGGCATTCGGCCAGCTGTACCTCACCTTGCGTCACGCTCAGCCAGGCCAGGCCGCAGTGGTTGCGCGCACCCTGGTGCACCGCCAGCAGCATCGACTCGGTCTTGTCGCCCAGCAGTTCCAGGTCGGTCAGGGTGCCGGGGGTGACCACCCGCACCACCTTGCGTTCGACCGGGCCTTTGGCCGTGGCGACATCACCGACCTGTTCGCAAATGGCCACCGACTCGCCCAGCTTGATGAGCCGTGCCAGGTAGGTTTCCACCGCGTGAAACGGCACGCCGGCCATCACCACCGGCGCGCCCGCCGACTGGCCGCGCTGCGTCAGCGTGATGTTGAGCAGCCGCGCGGCTTTTTCGGCATCGGCAAAAAACAGTTCGTAGAAATCACCCATGCGGTAAAACAGCAGGGTGTCCGGGTAGTCTGCCTTGAGGCCCAGGTACTGGGCCATCATGGGGGAATGCGGTTTGTCTGTGTCGGTCATCCGGTGAAGTCTAGCAAGATTGGGTCCCGCACCGGAGTCCGGCGGTCGCTCTGGGCGTTGTGCCAGCGCGACCGACAACTTCAGCGGGTGAACGGCACGACCAACTGCTGCTGTTCGCCCAAGCCTTCAATACCCAGGGTCATCACATCGCCCTTCTTCAGGTAAAGCGGTGGTTTCATGCCAAGACCCACGCCGGGTGGGGTGCCTGTGGTGATCACATCCCCGGGCATCAAGGTCATGAATTGGCTCACATAGCTGACCAGCTTGGCCACACTGAAAATCATGGTTCGGGTCGAGCCGGTTTGCATGCGTTTGCCATTGAGGTCCAGCCACATGTCGAGTTTTTGCGGATTAGGCACGTCATCGCGCGTCACCAGCCATGGGCCGAGCGGTCCAAAGGTGTCGCAGCCTTTGCCTTTGTCCCAAGTACCGCCGCGCTCGATCTGATATTCGCGCTCACTGACATCGTTGATCGTGCAGTAACCCGCCACACAACTCAGGGCCTCTTTTTGTGACACGTAACGGGCTTTCGTGCCAATCACCACGCCCAACTCGACTTCCCAGTCGGTTTTCTTGGAGCCCTTGGGCAACATGACCGGGTCATTGGGCCCCTGGATGCAGGTGGTGGCTTTCATGAACACGATCGGCTCTTTCGGAATGGGCAACCCGGACTCGGCCGCATGGTCGGCGTAGTTCAGGCCTATGGCAATGAACTTGCCGACGCCGGCAACCGGACTGCCCATCCGCGGCGAGCCCTTGACCAGTGGCAGATTCGCCGTCTTGAGTTTGCGCAGCTTGTCCAGTGCGGCGTCACCGAGCTGCTCGGGGCCTATATCCTTGACCACCGCGCTCAGGTCGCGCAGCTTGCCCTCGGCATCGATGAGTCCGGGTTTTTCCTTGCCCGGATTGCCATAACGAACGAGTTTCATGTCTTTTTCCTTTCAGTTGATGATTGAACTATCCATGGTTGCCACTGGCCAGATCGCGCTCATCAGATGGTCATGCCGCCGTCGATCGAGAACACTTGGCCAGTAGAAAACACTGATTCGTCGCTGGCCAGGTACACCACGATAGGTGCAATTTCATGGGCCTGGGCCAAGCGCCCCATGGGCTGGCGTGCGATGAAATTCTTGCGTGCTTCGACCGGATCCGGGTAGCTGTTGATACGTTCGCCCAGCGAGGGGGTATCCACGGTGCCTGGTGCAATGGCGTTGCAGCGAATACCCTGTCCGACAAAATCGGCGGCAACCGATTTGGTCAGGCCCACCACGGCCGCCTTGCTGGTGCCGTAGGCGAAGCGGTTGGGCAGCCCTTTGAGGCTGCTGCAGACGCTGGCCATATTGATGATGCTGCCACCGCCAGCGGCAAGCATCCGGGGCAGCGCCGCCTGGATCATCCAGTACTGAGCGCGCACGTTCAGCCTGAATGCGAAATCCCAGTCGTCATCCGTGGCCTGGAGGATGTTGCCGTTGTGGACAACCCCGGCGCAGTTGAACAGTACATCGAGCGGGGCGATGTGCGCCACCAGGTCTTGAATGGCAGCCTTGTCCAGTACGTCGAGCCGGGCCGTGGTGACATTGGCCACGCCGGCATAACCCTCCAGCAGCTGGGTGTTGATATCGGTGGCCAGCACCTGCGCGCCTTCGGCGGCCATCGCCAGCACACTGGCACGGCCAATGCCCTGGCCCGCGGCGGTCACCAGTGCTGTTTTTCCTTTGAGTCTCATGATTTTTCCTTGGTTAAAAATCGGTCGGCACCAGGCTCGTAAGGGTTTCTCCGGATGCTCAATGTGACAAATCATGCAATTATCAATTGGCCTTACCACCCGGCCAATTGAGACTAACCCTAATCCACTTAAATTATGAGGCGCAATACAAATGAAACTCAGAGCTCTCTTTAAATCCATCGCTGCAGTGGCCATAGCCTGCACTTTCGGTGCGGTGCATGCAGCCTGGCCGGACCGGCCGATCACATTGGTCGTGCCCTGGGCTGCAGGTGGCGGCACAGACGCCACCGCACGCATCGTCGGTGCACTGCTGGAGAAAGAGCTGGGCCAGCCTGTCAACGTCGTCAACCGTGCCGGTGGCAACGGTGTGGTCGGCCATCAGGCCATTGCAGGTGCGCAACCCGATGGCTACACCCTTGGCATGATTACCGTCGAAATTTCGATGATGCATCATCAGGGCCTGACACAGCTTTCACCTAAAAATTACACGCCGCTGGGATTGATGAATGTCGATCCTGCTGCCGTGACGGTGAGCGTTACTTCCCCCTACAAAAACATGGACGACTTGATGAAAGCCATCAGGGCGAACCCCGGCAAGCTGAAAGCGTCCGGCACCGGTCAGGGCGGCATTTGGCATCTGGCGTTGGCCGGCATGCTGAAGGATTTGAAGCTTGAAGCCAGTGCCGTGCCATGGGTGCCTTCCAACGGTGCAGCGCCCGCCATGCTGGAACTGGCGGCGGGCGGTGTCGATATCGTCACTGCCGCGCTGCCTGAGGCACGCTCTTTGATCGATGCCGGCAAAGCGCGCCCGCTGGCGGTGATGGCTGATGCACCGGCTGCCCTTTATCCCAACGTACCCACACTTAAAAGCGCCACTGGCAGTGATTGGACGATTGGCGTATGGCGCGGCATTGCGGGTCCCAAGGGCCTGCCTGTAGAGGTGCAGACCAAAATGGAAGCCGTGCTGAAGAAAGTCAACGGCAGCAAAGAGTATCAGGACTTCATGGCCGGGCGCGGCTTTGGCGTGGCCTATGCTGATGCCGCCGGCTTCGGCAAATTCATGGAAAAAGGGGATGCCGACATGGGGCGGATCCTGGGTGCACTTGGCATGGCCCGATAGCAAGAGTGGAAGCGGCCCGGCCGGCTTGACAAGCGGCCTTGCTCTTGCGCTTCGCAGTCGTGAACAAGCGCCTGTTGACGACTGCCTTGTTTTCCTTTGCTGCTCTTGCGGGAAATTCATCGTACCCTCCGGTTCATCGAAGCTCATATGAAAATCAACGACGTTCTATCAGGCCTTCTGATTGGTTCTTTTGGCGCCGCCATTTACGTTCACGCGAGATCTTTCCCGCCGCTGCCCGGACAGAATGTCGGGCCCAACATGTTTCCGCAATTAATCGCTTCAGGCCTGATGATTTGCGCCGTCATGCTTGTCTTGCGCGGCATCAAGACCCTCGGCACCCAAGGCTGGATCACCCTGCCGCACTGGTTGGGACAGCGCCGCATTGCGCTCGGGTTCCTGTTGATTCCACTGGTTCTGGTGTTGTACGTGGCGGTCTCGGAGCATCTGGGGTTCATCCCCACAGCGGTGATCTTGCTGATGACGCTCTTTCTCGTATTCCAGGTCAGACTCCGGACGGCGCTTGTCGTTGCCATTGTCGGTTCGCTCTGCATTCACACCCTGTTTTACAAGCTCCTCAAGGTGCCGTTGCCGTGGGGCATCCTTGAATCTGTGGCCTGGTAGGCCAAAGGCAAACGTATGCTCGCCCATCTCCTTGCCGCCTTCGGACAGGTGTTTGACCCCTACGTGCTGGGTGTCATCCTGCTGGCCGCCATTTATGGCCTGTTTGTCGGATCAGTTCCCGGCTTGAGCGCCACCATGGCGGTCGCCCTGCTGGTGCCTGTCACCTTCTTCATGCCACCCGTGCCCGCGATTGCGGCCATGGTGACCGCCACCGCGATGGCCATCTTCTCCGGCGACATACCGGGTTGCCTCTTGCGAATTCCAGGTACACCCGCCTCGGCCGCCTATACCGACGAGGCCCACGCAATGACCAAGAACGGTCAGGCCGAAGTTGCCTTGGGCGCAGGGCTGGTGTTTTCCGTGATCGGGGGTCTGTTCGGCACCTTCGTGCTCATCACGGCCGCCCCAGTGCTTGCGGAAATGGCGCTCAAGTTTTCCTCATTCGAGTATTTCTGGCTCGTTCTGCTCGGCCTGACCTGTGCCATTTTCATCGCCTCCAGCAGTCCACTTAAAGGTTTTGTGTCCTTGTTTCTGGGCTTGATGATCGCCTGCGTCGGCATGGGCAATCCTGCCGGCTTTCCGCGTTTCACCTTTGGCAACAGCGACCTTCTCGGCGGCCTCTCGCTGGTGCCAATCATGGTGGGGATGTTCGCCGTGTCGGAGGTGTTGCGGTACGCGATCACCGCCAGTCAAAAATTGAAAATCGTGCAGGGCAAGATCGGCAATGTGTTCGCGGGCATGTGGGGTTTGATGGTCAAGTACCCCGCATCCGTTCTGCGCGGCAGCATCCTCGGCACGACGGTGGGCGCGCTGCCTGGCGCCGGGGCAGACATAGCCGCTTATATCGCCTATGCGATGAGCAAGAAATTCTCCAGGGAGCCGAAGAAATTCGGCACCGGTCACGTCGAGGGCATTGTCGAAGCGAGTGCGGCCAATAATTCGTCGCTGGCGGGCGCGTGGATTCCGGCGCTGGTGTTCGGCATCCCAGGGGACTCCATTACAGCCATTGTCATCGGCGTGCTCTACATGAAAAACCTGAACCCGGGACCGATGATTTTTGTCACCAATCCGGTTGCCATGTACTCGGTGTTCATCGTCTTTGTGTTTGCCAATTTGCTGATGCTGCCACTTGGTTTTCTCGCCATCAAGCTGGCCAAGAAGATTCTCGGCGTACCGCGCAACATTCTGATGCCCCTGATTCTTCTGTTTTGCATCGTCGGCGCCTACTCCATCAACAACAGCGCATTTGATGTCGGCATCATGCTCGGCTTTGGCTTGCTGGCCTACCTGATGGAAGAAAACGGGTTTCCGATCGCGCCCACGATCCTGGGGGTGGTCCTGGGTGGCATGCTGGAAGAAAACTTCATCAGCTCGATGATCAAGTCGGATGGCAACATCCTCGCTTTTTTCAACCGCCCCATCGCGGGCACCCTGGGTGTACTCACCCTTCTTGTTTGGTGCATGCCCATTGTCATGCGCCTGCTTCGCAAAAAGCAGATAAAAGAGGTCTATCTGAATGGATGATTTGAAAGCTAAAGTGGTTCTGGTCACGGGTGCCTCCACCGGCATTGGTGCGGCTTGCGCAAAAGCCTTCGGCGCACTCGGCTGCAAGGTGGTAGTGCATTACAACAGTTCCAGGGATGCGGCGATGGCGGTGGCCGAAGCAGTTGAGAAAGCCGGCGGCGAGGCGCTGGTGGTTCAAGGCGATCTGCACCGCAGCACCGAGTGCGCGCGGATCGTCACGGAAACGGTCAGGCGGTTCCAGCGCATAGACCTGTTGATCAACAACGCTGGTGCCTTGGTCAAGCGCGTGCCGATCACCGAGATCAACGATGAAATTTTCGACGACATCGTGGATCTGAACGTCCGCTCGATGTTGATGTGCACCCAATACGCCGTACCGCACATGGCACGAGGCAGCAGCATCATCAACCTGACCAGTATCGCCGCGCGCACTGGCGGTGGACCGGGCGCGAGCCTGTATGCAGGTTCCAAAGGGTTTGTCAGCACGGCAACCAGGAGCCTCGCCAAGGAACTCGCAAGCCAGCAGATTCGTGTCAATGCCGTCTCCCCCGGCGTGATCACCACGCCGTTCCATGACAAATTTTCCACGCCCGCGCAACTCGAAGCGATGCGCCTGACGATTCCGATGGCCCGGCTCGGTTCGGCCGACGAATGCGTCGGCGCATTCATGTACCTCGCCTCGGAAAAACTGTCCAGCTATGTCACCGGGCAGATCATCGAGGTCAACGGCGGGCAGTACATGCCTTAACGCAGCCCCTGGCCGCGTCAAACAACCCAATCATGGCGCTGCAAGCGCGCCGCTTACATGAGGAGTATGTGATGGAAAAACGTCATCAATGCCATGTGTCGGGCCGTCATGCGGCTGTGACCTGCGGGAAGGAGGTCTGCTGATGGGCGCCACGGATCGGTATGCCAGCGCGGCGTTGACGCGCTTCGCTGTTGAGTTGCTGCAGACAGTGGGCATGGATGCCGTGCTGGCCGAAGCGGTCGCCCAGACGCTGGTCGAGGGCGACCTGATGGGCCACGACACGCATGGGCTGGCCTTGCTCGCACCCTACGTCAAGGAAATCGAAAAAGGCACCATGGCACTCACGGGCGCACCCGAGGTTCTTTCCGATCATGGCGCCTCCCTGTTGTGGGACGGGCGGCGTTTGCCCGGACCGTGGCTGGTGCTCAATGGCATTGATGCGCTGGTGCCGCGCGCCCGCCAGTACGGCAGCGCGACACTGGTCATTCGGCGTAGTCACCATATCGCTTGTCTCGCCACTTACCTGTTGCGCGCGACCGAGGCCGGCTTCATGCTGCTGCTGGCGAGTTCCGACCCGGCCGTGCAAAGCGTGGCGCCCCACGGCGGAACGCGGGCTGTCTTCACCCCCAACCCGATCGCCGCCGGCATCCCGACTTCAACCACGCCGTTCCTGATTGACATTTCTTCCTCGATCACGACCAATGGCATGAGTGCGCGCTTGCACAAGGCGGGCCGGCAGTTCGACGAAGCCTGCATGCTGGATGCCGAGGGGCATCCAAGTCGCGACCCGGGTGTGCTCGCCACGAATCCACCCGGCACCATCATGCCCCTGGGCGGCCTGAGCTCAGGGCACAAGGGCTTTGGCCTGGCTTTGTTGGTCGAGGCGCTCACCGGTGGGCTCGCCGGTCACGGTCGCGCGGATCCGCCTGACGGCTGGGGCGCCACGGTGTTCATGTCTTTGTATGATCCGGCGGCATTCGGCGGTACCGCAGACTTTTTCCGCCAGACCGATTGGCTTGGGCAGGCATGCAGAAGCAATCCGCCGCAGCCCGGCGTTGATGCCGTGCGCCTGCCTGGCGACCGGGGGCTTTCGCGCATGAAGGCGCAGGGGCGCGATGGCATCGTGCTGCATCCGACCATCCCGCCGATGCTGACCGAATGTGCGCAACGCTACGACATGCAGTTTCCTGCGCCGCTTGAAAATTAATGGCGTCTGCGCATCAGCATGAAACCCTGGCACATCCTGGCCGACGATCTGACCGGTGCGCTCGACAGTGCCGCGGCATGGGCCAATGCGGGTGATGTACCGGTTTTTCTCGACCAGCCCGGTCAATCCGGACAGCTTGTGCAGATTGTCGCCACGGGCACACGCGATGTGCCACCCGTCAAGCTGCCCGCCCTGCTGACACCCAGTCTGGACTGGCTGGTCGCCAGCGGCAGCGCCTTCAAGAAAATCGACAGCCTGTTGCGTGGCAACACTTTTACCGAGCTCGCCTGGCTCATGCGCAGCGGGCGCTTTGCTGGCGTGGTGTTCGCGCCGGCCTTTCCCGCGCAAGGGCGTTTCACGGCCCAGGGACGCCACTGGGTGGCACCACCGCACCAGCCCCACGGCCCGCGCACGCACGAACACGCCGGTACGCTGGTGCAGGCCTTGGCCGATGTGGGCCTGGGCACGCGTCTGCCGATCCGGGTGCAGGACAGTCTGCAGGATGCGGGCAAGGTCGTGATCCCCGACGTGCTGAGCGACCAGGACCTGGACCAGCTCGCGGACCTGGCGGTCCAGCCGCAGGCGCAGCGCTGGCTGTGGTGTGGCAGCGCCGGACTGGCCTGGGCGCTGGCGCGGCAGGATGGCGTCGCGACACCGTCAGGCACCGGCAGCGAGGCCACGACGGCGCCACCCACCCCGGCCCAGGGCTTGACCCTGGTGCTCACTGCCAGCCGTCATCCGGTATTGCGGGAACAGTTGCGTCAGTTGCCACCGCGCATGGCAGGTACCGAGCTGCTCGATCTGGCCGAGGCCCAGCCTTTGTGTCCTGCCGAGGCGCAGGCCCTGTTAAGGCAGCACATGCTGACCCTTGTCAGCAAACGGCCCCGGCCGACCATCCTGGTGGTGGTGGGCGGCGATACCTTGCTGGCCCTGTGCCGGGCGGCCGATGTGCGCAGCCTGCAAGCCAGCGCCAGTCCGCGCGCGGGCTGGGGTCGTGCCCGTCTGGTTGGTGGGCTGTGGGATGGCTTGACCTGTTATTCCCGTTCGGGCGCTTTCGGCCCGCCCGACGACCTGCGCGCCTTGCTGGCCACATTCTCCCTTTCACACCAGACGGATTGATTTCCAAGGAACGCATCTCATGAACACCCCCATCCGACTGGCCCTGACCATGGGCGACCCGGCGGGCATCGGCCCCGAGATCATTGTCAAGGCCGCGCACCAGATGCGCGATCTCGTGGCGCAGGGCCGCATCGAACTCAAGGTGCTTGGCAGTGCCCAGGCGCTGGCGCAAGCCGGGCGCCTGCTCCAGCTCGACAGCGCTGCGCTCGTGGACATGATCGACGTCGGGCCGGTGCCGCAGCCGCTGACCACTGGCGACATTTCCGAAGCTGGCGGGCACTGGGCCTACCGTGCCGTGGCCCGCGCGGTCGCGCTGTGCCAGAGCGGTGAGGCCGACGCCATCGTGACCGCGCCGCTGTGCAAGGAGGCGCTGCACCTGGCGGGTTATCCGTTCGAAGGCCACACCGAGATGCTGGCCCATCTGAGCGGCATGCGCGATGGCGTGATGATGCTGGCCCATGGGCCGATGCGCGTGACCCATGTCACCACCCACTGCGCCCTGGCCGAGGTGCCGGCGCGCCTGACGCCGCAGCGCCTGCGCCGCGTGCTTGACGTCACGCTGGAGGCGCTGCATGCGCTGGGCATCCGCCAGCCACGAGTGGCCGTGGCCGGACTCAATCCGCACGCCGGCGAAGGTGGCATCCTGGGCAAGGAAGACGGCTTCGTCATCGCGCCCCTGGTGGCCGAATACGCCGCCGCCGGTCACGCTGTGACCGGCCCCTGGCCAGGCGACACGGTGTTCATCAAGTTGCGCGCCCAGCAGTTCGATGCGGTGGTGGCGATGTACCACGACCAGGGCCACATCCCGGTCAAACTGCTGGGCTTCAGCATCGACCCGGCCACCGGCGTGTGGCAGGCGGTCAGCGGCGTCAACATCACGCTGGGTCTGCCGATTCTGCGCACTTCGGTGGACCACGGCACGGCATTCGATATCGCGGGTACGGGGCGCGCCAGTGCCGAGAGCATGGTTGATGCCATCCGGTACGCCATGGCGCTGGTCGAGGGCCGACGCGCAGTACCTGCTGCAGGCTGACGCCGCTGCCCCACTCGAAACAAGCTCTACACGTCACAGGAAAACACCTCATGATCACACCCTCCCAGGCCCTCCGGTTTGCCGGCAAGTCCGTTCTCGTCACCGGTAGCAGCTCGGGCATCGGCGCGGCGGTGGCGCAATCCTTCGGTGCCGCCGGAGCGCGGGTCGCCGTGCATTACGCGCACAACCGCGAGGCTGCGGAGTCCGTCGCCAACGTCATCCGCCAGGCCGGCGGACAGGCCATCACGCTGGCCGGTGACATGCTGGAGCGCAGCGTGCCCGAGCAACTGGTGACGCAGACCGTTCAGGCCTTCGGTGGTCTGGACATCCTGATCAATAACGCCGGCGACATGTTTGGCCGCCGAACGCTGGAGCAGGCCAGCGACGCGGACTTTGACCGCGTGGTCGGCCTCAATATCCACGCCGCCTTTGCCATCTGCCGCGCGGCCACGCCTGTGATGCGTCAGGCCGGTCACGGCAACATCATCAACACCACCTCCATCGCCGCCCGCAATGGCGGCGGGGAAGGTGTCGGCCTGTACGGCTCGGCCAAGGCCTTTGTCAGCACCATGACCCGTGCGCTGGCACGTGAGATGGCACCGCACGGCGTGCGCGTCAACGGCGTGGCGCCGGGTGTCATCCTGACTGATTTCCACGAACGCAATTCGACGCCGGAACAACTCGAAGGCGCCCGCCGTGGCATCCCGATGGGCCGGCTGGGCACCTCTGACGAGTGCGTGGGCGCCTACCTGTTCCTGGCCGACGACCTGCTTTCGGGCTACATCACCGGCCAGATCATCGAGGTCAATGGCGGCCAGCTCATGCCCTGAGTGCGACAGTTCAAACTAGGCGGTTCAGGGCACCCTGCCGCCGGTACAGGGTTTATCCGGATGCACGGAAGAGGGAATCATGAGACTATTAATTGGCCTGACCAATTGTCCAATTCAGGTTCATCTTTGACAGTCATTCAAAACGCCGAACATGCCACTGCAGATCATTCAGCCGCAACGCTTGTACCGCCAGATTGCCGAGCAATTGCGCTCGCTGATCAACCGGGGCGAGTTTCCGGTCGGCAGCCGCCTGCCGGCCGAGCGGGAACTTGCTACACAGCTGGGTGTCAGCCGTCCTTCGATACGCGAAGCGCTGATTGCGCTGGAGGTGGAGAAGGTGGTCGAGGTGCGCAGTGGCTCGGGCATTTATGTGCTCAAGCCAAAAGCCCGCCAGCCCTCGCGCAAAAAGACCCGCGACGCGGTCGAATGGGGCCCCTTGGAGCTGATGCGGGCGCGCGAGCTGGTTGAAAGCGAGGTCGCTGCACTGGCGGCCCGCAATGCGAAAAAAGCAGACCTGAAACTCATCGGTGATGCCTTGCAGCAAATGCGCGACGAAGTTGCCATGGGCCTGGTGCCACGCGCGGGCGACGAGGCCTTTCACAACGCGATTGCCCAGGCTTGCGGCAACGAAGTGCTGCACGACACCATCTGCGGCTACTGGCAAGCCCGACACGGCACGCTGTTCGAACGTTTGGGTGATTATTTTGAAGACCAGAAATCATGGGATGCCGCCCTGATCGAACACGCCGCAGTGCTGGAAGCGATTCGCACGCACGATGCCGGCGCTGCGCGCAACGCCATGCAACGCCACCTGAAAAATGCCAATCAACGATACAACGCGAGTTGGCGCCGCGCCAAGCCAGCCTGACAGCCACAGATTTCACAACCACCAACCGAGGCGACATCATGAAAAAACGTGAATTGACAAAACTTGCAATCAAAGCCATCGCTGCTTGCGCATTATTTACCGGTGCTGCCGGCACTATCGGCATCGCCCATGCGCAGACCAAGCTTAAATGGGCACACGTCTATGAGACGTCCGAGCCATTTCACAAATGGTCGGTCTGGGCGGGTGACGAGATCAAGAAGCGAACCAATGGCCGCTACGAAGTGCAGGTCTTTCCGGCCTCATCGCTGGGCAAGGAGTCCGACATCAACCAGGGCCTGACGCTGGGCACCGTGGACATCATCCTGACTGGCGCGAGTTTTGCAGCTTCCAACTACCCGCCGCTGGCTGTGACCTACTTCCCGTTCATTTTCCGCGACTCCGAGCACCAGTTGAAGTACGCCAAGAGCGATGTGTTCCGGGAACTGGCCAAAGGCTATGACGACAAGACCGGCAACCACATCACGGCCCTGAACTACTACGGCGCCCGCCAAGTGACGTCCAATCGCCCGATCGTCAAACCCGAAGACATGAAGGGTCTGAAGATTCGCGTGCCCGACGCGCCAGCTTACGTCGCGTTCCCCAAGTCACTGGGCGCCAACGCCACACCGATTGCCTTTGCCGAGGTCTATCTGGCACTGCAGAACGGCACCGTGGACGCACAGGAAAACCCGCTGCCCACCATCCTGGCCAAGAAGTTCTTTGAAGTCCAAAAGAACATCTCGCTGACCGGTCACATCGTGGACTCGCTGCTCACCGTCGTTGGCGGGCCGCTGTGGAACAAGCTGTCCGAGGCTGACCGAAAAATTTTCAACGACGTGATGCAGGAAGCCGCCGAGAAAACCGGCCGTGAAATCATTGCCTCGGAAACCCGTCTGGTTGACGAGTTCAAGCAAAAAGGCATCAACGTCATCACGGTGGACAAGAACGCCTTCCGTGAGGCGGTGCTGAAAAACGCCAAACCGACCGACTACGGGTACCGCCAGTCTGACTACGACCGCATCATTGCCATCAAATAAACGCGCGAACCATGCAAGACATTGATGCGCTCCCCCATGTCATGGGGGAGGACGGCCAGTTCCATGCCCAGGATGACGCCGTCGATCTTTCCGGCACCACGCTGGAAGCCTGGGTGGCGCTGGGTATCTTCTGGCTACTCGGCGCCACCGTGTTTTACCAATTTTTTACCCGTTATGTGCTCAACGACTCCGCCGCGTGGACCGAGGAGATTGCGCGTTACCTGCTGATCGGCGTGGTTTTTATCGGTGCCTGCATTGGCGTTCACAAGAACAACCACATTCAGGTGGACTTTTTTTACAGGTTCATGCCGCCAAAGGTGGCCCGCCTCATGGCCACCGGGGTGGACGTGATGCGCGTGATATTCCTGGTCGCTTTCGCGGTGCTCACGCTGATGCTGATGAACAAGCTGAGCAATGCGCGCATGACGATGATCGATCTGCCGATGAACCTGGTCTATGGCGTCTGCATGGCCGGTTTTGTGGCCATGGCCTGGCGTGCCATCCAGGTCGCACGCATTCACTGGAAGCGCGGCTACAGCGTGCTCGAACGTCCTGAAACCACCATGGAAGAGGCTTAAGCGAAATCCCTATGCTGAAAATCATTTTTCTGTTGCTCCTGGGTGGGGGCATTCCGGTGGCCATGGCCATGGCCGGTTCTGCACTGCTCTACATTTGGTGGACCGGCACGCTGCCGTCGTATGTGGTGATCCACCGCATGATCAGCGGCATCGACAGTTTTCCGCTGCTGGCCGTGCCCTTCTTTATTTTGGCGGGCAACCTGATGAACAACGCCGGTATCACCAATCGCATCTACAACTACGCGCTGGCGTTGGTGGGCTGGATGAAGGGGGGGCTGGGCCATGTCAACGTGCTGGGCTCGGTGATTTTTGCCGGCATGAGCGGCACCGCCATTGCCGATGCGGCTGGTCTCGGCACGATTGAAATCAAGGCGATGACGGATCACGGCTACAGCAAGGAATTCGCTGTCGGCGTGACGGCGGCCTCTGCCACGCTCGGCCCGATTATTCCGCCAAGCTTGCCGTTCGTGATTTACGGCATGATGGCCAACGTCAGCGTCGGCTCGCTGTTTCTGGCCGGTATTTTGCCGGGCGTGTTCATGGCATTTCTGATGATGCTGACCGTGGCCTACTTTGCCCACAAGAACGGCTGGGGCGCCGACATCAAATTCGAGTGGCCGCGGGTGATCAAGGCATTGATCGAAACCGGCGCTGTGATTGGCTGGCCGGTGGTGCTGTGGCTGCTGATTGTCAAAGGCGGTCTGCCGGCGCAATTGACGGTGTTTGCCGGCCTGGTCGCGCTGTTCATCGCTGACAAGCTGTTCAAGTTCCAGGCCGCGCTGCCGATCATGACGCCAGTGCTGTTGATCGGCGGCATGACGACCGGTATTTTCACGCCCACCGAGGGCGCCATTGCCGCCTGCCTGTGGGCCATGGTGCTGGGCTTTGCCTGGTACCGGACCCTGAACTTCAAGTCGTTCGTCAAGGTCTGCCTGGACACCGTGGAGACCACCAGCACGGTACTGTTCATTGTGGCCGCAGCCAGCATTTTCGGCTGGATGCTCACCGCCACCGGCGTCACCGCCGCCATCAGTGAATGGGTGCTGGGGTTTACACAAAACCCGTACATGTTCCTGCTGCTGGCCAACCTGCTGATGCTGTTCGTCGGCTGCTTCCTGGAGCCCACCGCCGCCATCACCATCCTGGTGCCGATCCTGATTCCGATCTGTCAGAAGCTCGGTATCGACTTGGTGCACTTCGGCCTTGTGATGGTGCTCAACCTGATGATTGGGTTGCTCCATCCGCCCATGGGCATGGTACTGTTTGTGCTAGCGCGGGTCGCCAAACTGTCGGTTGAAAGAACCACGGTGGCGATTCTGCCCTGGCTGCTGCCCTTGCTGGGCAGTCTGGCCGTCATCACCTACTTTCCGAAGCTGATCCTGTGGCTTCCCAACATGGTTTTCAATTAAATGACACCTTTTATCCGCCTCCACCCCAACGATGATGTGCTGATTGCCCGCACCCAACTGGTCAGCGGCAGCCTGGTTGATGGCATCCCGATCAAGGGCCTGATTCCGGCCGGTCACAAAATTGCGGCACATGCCATCGCCCCCGGCGCGCCGGTGCGACGCTACAACCAGGTCATCGGTTTTGCCAGCAAGCCGATCGGCGCCGGCGAGCACATCCATTCCCACAACCTCGACATGGGGCCGGACAAGGGCGACTTCGCACGCGATTACGCCTTTGGCGCCGACCTCAAGCCTGAGCCGGCCCGCCGTGAGGCCACATTCATGGGGTTCAAACGCGCCGACGGCCGCGTGGCCACGCGCAATTACATTGGCATCCTGTCGAGTGTCAATTGCTCTGCCACCGCCGCGCGGGCAATTGCCGACCACTTCTCGCGCCAGAACCATCCTGCAGCGCTGGCCGATTTTCCCAATGTCGATGGCGTGGTGGCACTGACCCACGGCACGGGCTGCGGCATGGACAGCGACGGCCTGGGGCTGCAGATTTTGCAGCGCACACTGACTGGTTACGCAACCCACGCCAACTTTGCCGCTGTGCTGGTGGTGGGGCTGGGCTGCGAGTCCAACCAGATCAATGCCTGGCTGGCCAATGGCAGTCTGCGCGAAGGCGACACCTTGCGCACCTTCAGCATTCAGGACACCGGCGGCACGGCCAAAACGGTCGCCAAGGGTATCGCGCTGATCAAGGACATGCTGCCCCAGGCCAATGCGGTCCGGCGCGAACCCTGCAGCGCTGCACACATCACCATCGGCCTGCAATGCGGCGGCTCGGACGGCTACTCCGGCATCAGTGCCAACCCGGCACTGGGCGCCGCAGTGGACCTGCTGGTGGCGCACGGCGGTTCGGCCATCCTGAGCGAAACTCCGGAAATCTATGGCGCCGAACACCTGCTGACGCGTCGCGCCGTCAACCGCGCAGTCGGTGAAAAACTGATCGAGCGCATCAAGTGGTGGGAGCACTACACCCAGATCAACGACGGCGAGATGAACAACAACCCGTCGCCCGGCAACAAGGCCGGCGGCCTGACCACCATCCTGGAAAAATCGCTGGGTGCGGTCGCCAAAGGCGGCACCAGCAACCTGCAGGCGGTGTATGAATACGCTGAGAAAGTTACCACGCATGGCTTTGTCTACATGGACACGCCCGGCTATGACCCGGTCAGCGCGACCGGCCAGGTGGCCGGCGGTGCCAACCTGATCTGCTTTACCACCGGGCGCGGCTCGGCCTACGGCTGCGCTCCTGCGCCCTCACTCAAGCTGGCGACCAACTCGGTGCTGTGGCGCCGGCAGGAAGACGACATGGACCTGAACTGTGGCGAGATCATCGACGGCAGCAGCACCATTGCAGAGATGGGGCAGCGCATTTTCGAGCTGGTCCTGGCCACGGCGTCAGGGGCCAAAAGCAAGAGCGAGTTGCACGGCTACGGACAAAACGAGTTTGTCCCCTGGCAAGTTGGCGCGGTGATGTAACCTTGATGCCCAAATCCTTTCAGGCGGCCGACTTACAGGTTCAGGTCGCGGCGGTTTTGGTCGCCGCCGGCAGTTCCCCCGAAGAAGCTGACACCGTTGCGGCCAACCTGGTGCTGGCCAACCTGAGCGGCCACGACTCGCATGGCGTGGGCATGCTGCCGCGCTATGTGGACGCGGTGCTCGAAGGCGGTCTACAGCCGAACCACAGCGTGCAGGTGGTGCTGGACAGCGGGTCATTGCTGACGCTGGATGGGCAGCGCGGTTATGGCCAGGTCGTCGGTGAGCAGGCCATGGCACTCGGCATCCGCCGTGCCCAAACCCATGGCAGTTGCATCATGACGCTGGCCAATGCACACCATCTGGGACGCATCGGGCACTTCGCCGAACTGGCGGTGGCGCAGGGCCTGGTGTCGCTGCATTTTGTCAATGTGCTGTCGCGCCCTGTGGTCGCGCCTTTTGGCGGCGGCGACGGGCGCTTCGGCACCAACCCCTGCTGCATTGGCGTGCCGCTCAAGGGGCGCGAAGCTTTTGTGCTGGACTTTGCCACCAGCCGCGTGGCGCAGGGCAAGATGCGGGTGGCACACAACGAAGGCCGGCGCGTCGAACCCGGCACGCTGATTGACGAACACGGCCGACCCAGCACGGACCCGGGTGTCGTGGTGGTGCCCCAAAGCAATGGCTTGTTTGGTGCGCTGCTGGCCTTTGGCGAGCACAAGGGTTACGGCCTGGCGGTCGCCTGCGAACTGCTGGGTGGTGCGCTGACCGGCGGCGGCACCTGGCACAAGTCGTGCAACCCGGACGTGCGTGCCGTGGTTAACGGCATGCTGACCATTCTGATAGATCCCGCCAAGCTGGGCACCCAGGCCGCTTTTGAGCAGGAAGCCCTGGCTTTCATCGACTGGCTTGGCGCCGGGCCCGTCGCACCCGGCTTTGACGCCGTGCAAATTGCCGGTGACCCGGAACGTGCTTACCGCCAGCAACGCCAAGCCGAGGGCATCGCGGTGGACGCCCAGACCTGGCAAGAGTTGGTGGCGGCCGGCCACAAGGTCGGTGTGTCTTTGCCAAACTGAATTGAACTAATCACTGGGCAATGGCTGCGGCCAGTTGGATTCCCAATCATGATTTGGACCAACGCACCGTGGCATCCGCGCGCTGGTGCAGATCAGGCAGCAGCTCCAGCCCGAGCCCGGGCTTGTCGTTGAGACTGATCATGCCGTTTTTCACGGTGGGCAACTCCGTCACCAATTCCTTGTACCAGCCGCTGTAGAAGGCGCGAACGCTTTCCTGGATCAGCGCATTGGGGGCATGCAGGGACAGATGGGTGGACGCCGCCCACACCACCGGGCCGGTGCAATCGTGCGGCGCCACCGGCAGTTGCCAGGCGTCGGCCATTGCGGCGATCTTGCGGGCCTCGGTCAGGCCGCCGCACCAGCTCAAATCCAGCATGGCGACGCCGGCCACGCCGGTTTGCAGATAGTCCTTGAAACCCCATTTGTAGCTGAGTGTCTCGCTGGCACAAATCAGGGCCTCGCAGTCTTTGGCGTATTGTTTGAGCAAGTCGAGGCTGTCCATGCGGATGGCGTCCTCGTGCCAGAAGGTGTTGAAAGGCTTGAGTGCGCGCGCAATCTTCTGCGCCATGGGCAGACGCCACAGGCTGTGGAACTCGACCATGATGTCCATCTTGTCGCCCACCGCATCGCGGATCTTGCGGAACGGTTCAAGCGCGGTGTCGAGGTTGGCGTTGCTGATGTACTGGCCGTCGCTCTTTTCGGCGGCCGGGTCGAAGGGCCAGATTTTCATGCCCGTGATGCCCTCGCTCAGCAGCGACAGGGCGACTTCGTCGGCCCGGTGCAGGAAACCTTCCAGGTCTTCATAAGGCCCTGCGTGTTGCCCCAGGCCCCAGTTGGCCGTGCTCTGGTTGACGGTATGGCGCACATACTTGTACCCGGCACAGGTGTTGTAGATGCGGATAGCGTCGCGGCTCTTGCCACCCAGCGCGGTATGAACCGGCATGTTGGCGGCCTTGCCGAAGATGTCCCACAACGCGATGTCGACCGCCGAATTGCCGCGCGTCTCGGCGCCGGAGCCGCGCCAGCCCAGGTAGCCGGTGATGTCCTTGTTGCGTGCCTCAATGGCCAGGGGGTCCTTGCCCAACAGCTTGGGTCCGACCCACTCGTGGATGTAGGCTTCTACCGCTTGTGCCCCCATGAAGGTTTCGCCCAGGCCGACCAAGCCCTCGTCGGTATGGATACGGACCCAGATGATGTTGGGAAACTCGCCCAGCCGCAGGGTTTCAACTTTGGTGATCTTCATTCAGACTCCAGAAAAAAAGGCCGCAAAGGCGCACCCTTGCGGCCGTTTGCCAGGCAACTTATTTCCCGCCGCGAACTTTCTTCAGTTCGGCGAAAACAACATCAATCGCTTCGGCGCCAATGCTGGCGGTGTGCTTCTCATACACCGGCTTGACCTTCTCGAACATGCGGCGCTGCTCGGCCGGTGTGATCTCGTTGACGACCATGCCCTTGGCCTTGAGGCCCGCCAGTGCCGTGTCGCTTTGGGTGCGAATGGTGGCGCGTTGCACTTTCTGACCCTCGATGGCCGCCTCACGCAACACCGCCTGCTCCTGCGGATTGAGCTGATCCCACAACTTCTTGCTGTAGAGAATCAGGAACGGTGTGTAGGCATGGCGTGTCACGCTCAGGTACTTCTGTACTTCGTAAAACTTGGAGGTGTCGATGGTCACAAAGGGGTTCTCCTGGCCATCGATCGTTTTGGTTTCCAGTGCGGTGAACACTTCACCGAAGGCCATGGGGACGGCGTTGGTGCCCAGTGTCTTGAAGGTGTCGAGGAAGATGTTGTTTTGCATCACGCGCACCTTGACGCCTTCAAAATCTTCCACCTTGGCCACGGCACGCTTGCTGTTGGTCAGGTTGCGGAAACCGTTTTCCCAGTAGGCCAGGTTGACCAGCCCGGCTGCTTCGAGCTTCTTGTTGAAGTACTGGCCGGCCGGACCGTCCAGAACAGCGTCAGCTTCCTTCTCATTGGCAAACAGGAAGGGCAGGTCAAAGACGCCCAGTTCCTTAATGATGCCGACCAGCGGCGAGCTGGAGGTGCAGACCATCTCCTGGGTGCCGGCGCGCAGCGCCTGGGTGGCGGGCAGGTCGCCGCCTGCCGCACCGCCCCAGAAAGCGTTGATCTTCATCTTGCCGCCGGTCTTCGCATTGAGCACCTCCTGCATCTTCTTGACGCCGGCGCCCACCGGGTGATCTTCGTTGACACCGTTGGTGAGCTTGATGGTGCGCTCGGCGAACTGGGCAAAGCTGGAAGTAGCCACCAGCAAGGCGGCACCGGCAATCACCGATGCAATGGTTCTGCGTTTGAACATGGTTGTCTCCTTTTATATGAACGACAGGGGTGGGGGAAAATTTTGTCAGCGCA
>NZ_JAMPYG010000010.1 GCF_023700745.1 Rhodoferax sp.
ACATTGGGGCGCATCAAATGAAAAATCAGGAACATCTCGGCGGTCCAGCGGCCAATGCCACGAATGGCCACCAGTTCGTCGATGATGGCCTCGTCGTCCATCGCCGTCCAATCCTCCACATGCACTTTGCCACTGTCAAAGTGCAGCGATAAATCCACCAGATACTCCACTTTGCGGGCACTCAAACCGGCCGCCCGCATGTCGTCAATCTTGAGCCTGAGCACTTGCGCGGGCGTCATCTGTTGTGGCAATTTGGCAAAACGGTCCCATACGGTCTGGGCCGCCTTGACCGATATCTGCTGCCCCACCACACTGCGCGCCAAGGTCGCAAAGGCATCACCCCGGCTTTGCAAGCATGCCTGACCAAACTGGGGAATCAAGCGCTTCATGACACGGTCTTTTTTCATCAGATGCTTGCAGGCATCTTCCCAATAATTGGGCGTCGCAATATTGTCTGGCGCACTCATCACGCAGTCCATCTCATTTGGCTACTTCCCAGGTGGTACCGCTGGCGGCATCCTTGAGCACAATGCCCATGGCCAGCAGTTCCTGGCGGATACGGTCCGCCTCGGCAAAATTTTTGGCGGCCTTGGCAGCGGCCCGCTCGGCAATGCGCTGGGCAATGTCCTCTTCACTCACCCCGGCACCCGACTGCAAGAACGCATGCGGCTCTTCGTGCAACAAACCCAGGCAGCCACCCAAAGCCTTGAGCAACCCCGCCAGCGCGCCGGAGCGGGTGCGGTTGACCTCGCTGGCCAGGTCAAACAGCACGGCCACTGCTTCCGGCGTGCCGAAGTCGTCGTCCATGGCCGCCTTGAAGCGCGCTGCAAACGGATTTGTCCAGTCGATCGTAACGGCGTCAGGGGTGACCAGGGCCAACGCGGTGTAAAGACGCTTGAGCGACTGGCGGGCATCCTCCAGATGCACATCGCTGTAGTTCAAGGCACTGCGGTAGTGGGCGCGCACGATGAAGAAACGCAGCGTTTCGGCATCAAAACGGGCCAGAATTTCGCGGATAGTAAAGAAATTGCCCAGGCTCTTGGACATTTTCTCGTTGTCACGCGTGACAAAACCGTTGTGCATCCAGAAACGCGCCAGTGGCTTCCCGTTGGTACCTTCACTTTGGGCAATTTCGTTTTCGTGATGGGGGAACTGCAGGTCGGCACCGCCGCCATGGATGTCCACCGTCTGCCCCAGAAGTTCGCCACACATGGCCGAGCACTCGATGTGCCAGCCGGGTCGGCCGACACCATAGACACTGTCCCATTTGGCATCGGCAGGTTCAGCAGGTTTGGCAGATTTCCACAGCACAAAGTCCAGCGGATCGGTCTTGCCATCGACGACGGCCACACGCTCACCGGCGCGCAACTCGTCAAGCGATTTGCCGCTGAGCTTGCCGTAACCGTCAAATTTGCGCACCGCAAAATTCACATCACCATCGCCACTCTGGTAGGCCAGCCCCTTGTCCTTCAATTGACGAATGAGTTTGAGCATGGCCGGCACATAGTCGGTGGCGCGCGGCTCATAAGTGGGCCGCTCAATGCCCAGCGCATCGGCATCCTGGTGCAGGGCGTCCACCATGCGGTCGGTCAGGGCGCGGATGGTTTCACCGTTTTCGAGGGCACGTTTGATGATTTTGTCGTCAATATCGGTCACATTGCGCACATAAGTCACCTGGTAACCACTGCTTTTGAGCCAGCGCTGCACCACGTCAAAGGCCACCATGGCCCGCGCGTGACCCAGATGACACAAGTCATACACGGTCATGCCGCAGACGTACATGCGTACGTGCCCTGGCTGCAGGGGGATAAAGGGTTCAATTTCACGCGACAGCGTGTTGAAAATGCGCAAACTCATGGGTCTTTCAAATCGGATGTAAAGGGCAAAGCTGCGCCCATCAAGGTGCGCCGGCGTGGTCATGGGGCGCGGCAGGCAGTGGTCAACCGGCTCCCCAAGCAACGACCCTCAGCTACAATGATCGTCAGTATAAGGCCCTGCCTTCACCCGCTTTCTGGCAGATCAAGCCCCCTCAATCGGACCTATCCACCCATGAAGCACGCCCGTTCAGTCATTTTCAAATCCTTGCGTTGGCTCACCCTTCTGGGCACGCTGGTGGCACTGTCGAGCCAGGCCGACGAGTACGCCGATACCAACCAGTTGGTGCGCGCCAACAAATTCACCGAGGCTCTGGCCAAGGTGGACAATTACCTGACCAGCAAACCTGCCGACCCCCAAATGCGCTTTCTCAAGGGTGTGATCCAGCGCAATCTGGGCCAGCCCGCTGCCGCCATTGCCACGTTCACCAAGCTGACCGAAGACTACCCTGAACTGCCCGAGCCCTACAACAACCTGGCTGTGCTTTACGCGGGCCAGGGCCAGTATGACAAGGCCCGTGTCACTTTGGAAATGGCCGTTCGCACCAACCCCAACTACGCCACCGCCCACGAAAACCTGGGTGATGTGTATGTCCGACTCGCCAGCCAGGCCTACAACAAGGCCTTGCTGCTCGACAGCAGCAACAACACGGTGCCGCCCAAGCTGACCTTGACACTCGACGTGTTCAAGCCCAAGCTGGCACCCAAAAAAGAGTGATCGCATGAACTTCAAGACCATCTGCGCCCTGACCCGCACCACGATGACAGCAGCCGTGCTGTTTACTGCCGCCAATCTGGCATTGGCGCAAGCCGCCCCAAAGGTTAAATTTGCCACGTCTGCGGGAGATTTTGTGGTTGAGGTGTACCCAGACAAGGCGCCCAAAACCGTCGAAAATTTTTTGCAGTACGTCAAGGACAAGCACTATGACGGCACCCTATTCCACCGTGTGATCAACAACTTCATGATCCAGGGTGGTGGCTTTGATGCCGGCTACCAACAAAAACCCACCCGTGCCCCGGTGCTGCACGAAGGTCGCCAGGCCATGGAAAAAGGTTTGCGCAATATGACCGGCACGCTGGCCATGGCGCGCACCAACGACCCGCAGTCTGCCACCGCCCAGTTTTTCATCAACGTCAAAGACAATGGCTTCCTGGACCCCAGCGTTCAAGCCTTTGGTTACACGGTTTTTGGTAAAGTCGTTTCAGGCATGGACGTGGTCAACACCATCAAGACCACGCCGACCGGCGCCGGTGGCCCCTTTGGCTCTGACGTGCCCAAAACCCCTATTCTTATCAACTCTGCAACCCTGGTGAAATAAATCATGAGCAACCCCCAAGTCGAACTCCACGTCAAAAACTACGGCACCATCACGCTTGAACTCGACGCCGAGAAAGCGCCCAAGTGCGCCGCCAACTTTCTGGCCTATGTCAACAAGGGCCATTACAACAACACCATTTTTCACCGCGTGATTCCCGGCTTCATGGTGCAAGGCGGCGGCATGGAACCCGGCATGGCACAAAAACCGTGTGATGCACCGATCGAAAACGAAGCCAACAACGGCCTGAAAAATCTGAACTACACCGTGGCCATGGCGCGCACCTCCGACCCGCACTCGGCCACTGCCCAGTTTTTCATCAACGTGGCCGACAACGGCTTCCTGAACCACACCGCGCCCAGCGCCCAGGGCTGGGGTTACGCCGTGTTTGGCAAGGTGGTGGCGGGCACCGAGGTGGTGGACAAGATCAAGACGGTCAAAACCGGCCGCAAGGGCTACCATGACGACGTGCCGCTGGAAGATGTGGTGATCGAAAAAGCCGTCGCCTTGTAAACACCCGGGGTTTCAGATGCCCCAACATGCACCAGCGGACGACGCCGGGGAAACCCTCAGGGGTTTCATGGTAACGGCCCAAGCCCACTGGCGCAGCCTTGATTTCATTTCTGACCTGCACCTGCAGGCCAGTGAACCCGCCACCTTCACCGCCTGGCAGCGCTACATGGCCGGCACGCCGGCCGATGCGCTGTTCATTCTGGGGGATTTGTTCGAGGTCTGGGTGGGTGACGACAGCACCGCTACACCTGGCGACCCCGACAGTGATTTTGCGTTGCAGTGCCAACGGGTCCTGCATGCAACGTCGGCGCGACTGCCGGTGTATTTCATGCACGGCAACCGCGATTTTTTGCTCGGTGAGCACTTTGCCAAGGCTTGCGGCATGACGCTGCTGCCCGACCCGGCTGCGCTCGACTTTGATGGCCAGCGCTACCTGCTGTCACATGGTGACGCCCTGTGCCTGGACGATGTGGACTACCAGCAGTTCCGCCGGCAAGTGCGCAACCCGGCATGGCAGACTAATTTTCTGGCCAAACCCCTGGCCGAGCGTCAGGCCATTGCGCGTGGACTACGCGCCCAAAGCGAAGCACTCAAAATGAGTGGCACCAGCTATGCCGATGTTGATGCAGGAATGGCACGGTCCTGGTTGCGCGCCAATCAGGCCAGCACCCTGATCCACGGTCACACCCATCGGCCCAAAGACCACGTGCTGGATGCCACCGCACAGCCGGCCTTGCGCCGCCTGGTGCTGAGCGACTGGGATGCGACCGCACCGTTGCCACGGCTGGAAGTGTTGCGCCTGCAGGCTGGCCACGCACCCAGGCGCGTGGCTCTGGCGCCAGGGCATTAAGGCTTCAGCAGCACTTTCAGGACATTTTGCACACGGCGCACCTGCGCCGCATCAAAAGCGGATGCCAGCACCGTGGCCGCATCCTGCACCCAGGTTTGCGCCGGTGCCGGGTCGTTACGCTTGGTCAGCAACTGCAACTGGTACATGCGCCGCGCGCTCAACTGCTCGGCAGGCGTTGGCACTTCGGCGGCCATTTCAAGGCGCAACAGTGCGGTAGCAGCCTCACCGGAGGCAGGCTGCGCCACCGCCTTGACCCAGGCACTGCGTGCCGCCGGGCTCACCCGGCTGCCGAGTTCCTGCACCGTGGGCACCTGGGCAGGATCACGCGTCTCCCAGGCGGTCAGCAAATGCGTCAAGGCTTCGCCATGGGCCTGGGCGGCCAGCTTGCGCAAGGCAAACTGGGCCTGCTCCAACGCGTCACGCTGGGCACGGAAAGCGGCATCGCCAAGGCGCGGGGCATCAAGGCGCTCGCCATAAGCGGGGCGATCCGTGCGCGCATCGCGGCGCGGACCACGGTCATCCATGCGACCCGAGCCACGTGCATCACGTGCAGCGTCGCGACCCGCGGGACGGCCAGCGTCCTTGCGGTCACCAAACTTGCCGCCGCGGCCTTGTGCTGCAGGCTCTTCCTTTTTCATGCCCGGGCGATCATCGCCACGCATGGCCACCACACGCTTGGGAGCGGCCACAGGTTTGACCGGTTCGGAGGCTGCTTCGGTTGCCTCACCAGCGGCGCCTTCTTGAGCGACGTCAGGTGTCTCGGTAGCCATGGGCGTTTCAGCCACGGCCTCACCCTGCGCTGCGGCGGTGTCGGTCTCGGCAGGACCTGCCGCCACAACCGCAGCCTGGGCCAGGCGCTGACCAGACAGTGCGGCCTCGAGCGCGCTCATGGCGCTGCGAATGGCCTGGGCATCACCCGAGGCATTGGCTGCCTGTAGCACTTTGGAGGCTTCCAGCACGATGCGGTCGCGCTCGCTCAAGGCGTTTTGGGCTTTCTCGCGCTCGGCGGTCTTGCGGTTAAACGCCTCGTCAATCGGTTTGCGGAAGGCGTCCCACAGCTTTTGCTCCTGACGGCGGTCGATGGGTACACGGTGTGCCTCGGCCTGCCAGCGCTGCTGCAGCGCCTTGACGGCGTCGATGCGCAACATGGCCTCTGCCCCCAGGGCCCGGGCTTCGTCAATCATGGCGTGGCGTGCTTGCAGACTTTGTTTTTGCAAGCTTTCCAGCGGGCCTGCCGCGTGGTCGATGGCGGCCTTCCAGAGCGGTTGCAGCTCGGCAAACATCTTTTCGCCAATGTGGCCAGCCTCACGCCAGCGATCAGCAAACTGGTGCAGCACGCGGCTAAAGCCTTTCCAGTCGTCGTCCAGCGCGACCCGGTTGGCCTCGGCCCAGGCCTTGACTTCCTCGATCAGGGCCAGGCGCTGGGCACGGTGCTCGGCCGACTCGGCCTTCATTTTTTCGAGCCAGGCCTCGACCACCTTGTGGGCTTCGTTGCAGGCTTCATCAAAGCGCTTCCAGAGCATGTGGTTGGGCACGCCGCCCTGGTCGGTCAGCTTCCACTGTTCGCGCAAGCCACGCAAGAGGTCTTGCATTTTGCGACCGCCAATGGCCTGGCCTTCGGGACGTTTGAGCAAGCCCTCGGCTTTGGCCACCAGTTCCTCACGCAGTTGGTCGGCACGCCAGCGCTGCCAGCCCTCGAGTTCACCCGCTGCCACCAGCGCCGCATGCGCCTGGGCTTCGAGCTTGTCATCAATCAGACGACCGTTGTCCTTGAGCGCCTGACGCAGCGCATTGGCGGCACCAGCGCTGGCTTTGCCATGGCCCTGGGCCATTTCATGTTCCAGCTTGGCCAGCACTTCCGCCACGTAAGCAGTGGCTTTGGCGCGAATTTCGGGGTCCACCTTGGGTTTGGCCTGCGTCACGGCCGGCTCCAGCGGCAGACCCCGCGCCAGACGCAGTTCATCGGCCCACACCGGTACCTTGGGCAAGGGCGCTGCCGCGTCCTGAGAGGCGGCAATGGTGAGTGCCAGGGCATCCTGGAAAGCCTGCCAAACCAGTTGTAGCTGGGCTTGGGCATCGTGCAACTGGGTCACAAAACGAACGTCCACACTGGACCAGTTGGCATCGGCCACCAGTGCATCGGCCTCAGTTTGCCAGTGGACCACATCAGCCGCCAGGGCCTCCTGGGCGGCCTGGGCATCGGTCCAGGGTTTGGTGGACAGCACTTCAATGCGCTGCGCCAGCAGCACCGCTGCCTCGCGCTGCACCTGCACCCGGTGCTGCAGGTCTTCTATGGCGCGCACCCGCTCCACCAGCTGGGCTTTCAAACCGGCCAGAGGCTCTTTGCTCAGCGGCGCGCCAGCTTTGGCGGCATCACGCTGCCAGGCCAGGGCATCGGCCAGATTGAGCTTGCTCAGAGCCAGCAGCGCCTGGGCTTTGTCGGCCCATTCCAACGCAATGGTAGCCTGCGTCTTGCTGCGCTTGATCTCATCGAGCTTTTCGCGCAGCAACTTGGCGGCACCCTTGTCTTTGCCACTGAGCTCCTTGAATACCTGCTGCAACTGCTCGCTGCCCGGGCTGGTAGCCAGCCATTCGCGGATGCAGGCCATGCGCTCACCCGAGGTTTGCGCAGAAAACGCACCATGCGTGAGCGCATCCAGCGGATGAACTTCGGAGGTTTTGGCGCTGACGGCAGGCGCGTCAGGCGTGGGATTTGCTTTGCTTTGGGTAGAAAAAGGGAACATCGACGTCGCGCACAAAAGTGAGAAAGTGCCCACTGCGAGGCAGCGGGAATAAACGCGTATTTTCGCCGGGTTTTGGCGCCCGGCAAAAAAACAATTTGGACAGCCGCCAGCATAAGACAAAAGCCCCGCGCGCTGGTGCGGCGCGCGGGGCTTTCAACGGATAAATCCTTATCGGCGCTGCCCGATAACGCTACCAGTCGAAGGTTGCGACAGGGTGTCGGTAAATGTTCCACTGACACCACCCGTCAGGAAATTCAAGTTCCCTGTGACGGTGCTGGTGGCAGGACTATCGTTGCTACTGTCAGTCCAAGTAAACGCACCGGTAGCCGGGTTCGTGACCGTTGCAGAGCAGGTGATGGGGGTTGAACCTTCCCGGCAGGAGACATTGCCATTGCCCCCGATAGTCAAAGTGATTCCGTTCCCACCCATATTTGCTGCGTCACGGAAGTCCCAGGTTCCCTGGTAAGAAGCCGCCGTCAGCGCAAGTGGCACTGACGGATCTTCCGGTGTCAAGCCAAGTTGTGTCAGCAAGGCCGTGGCCGCCACGGTGTTCAGGCGTGCGCTGTTAAACACACCTGGCTTGTTCTGAAAGCCCGAATAGACCAGGCCGCCGCGTTCGACGAATACCCGGGTGTAGGTCAAAGGCGATGTCTGTGCAGGCAGGTTGTTCAGTGTCATGACACGGGCATCACCCAGGGTGGCTATAACGTACGAACCGGTGCCGATGACTGTGCAGTTGCGGGTCGAGCCGTTGTTGAAACGCTCCTTGCACGCGTAGTAGGTGACCGGGTTGGTACCGGTGCCTTTGAATGCCATGCGAAGTTTCGTGTTGCTGGTGTAAAAACCGGGGGCCGCGCCCGTGCCAACGGGTGCCGAACCAATCGTGCCGAGGCTCACCGTGCTGTTGGCCCACGCCTCATTGACCGAGTCGGGGTTGGTGTACGTGACGTTTTGATACACGAAGCTGCCCGGCAACCCAAAACTGCAAGGCATCCCTGTCATGGCGCTGATCATGCCCTCCAGCGTGCTGCTGCTGGTGCCGTTGGTATTCTGGAATTCGGTGGAGTTGCATCCCACACCAGCGCCTTGCGTGGTGGCATCACCGCCAGCCGAAACCGCCGAACTGTACTGGTTAACCACGTTGCTCACGCCGACCGGGTTGCTGCTACCAGGGTAATAACTGATGGCCGTCGTCAGATCGGTTGCGCTGTTGTAGAGCAAAGATGCGCCTGCGGGAAAGGTCGCACTACCCAACAAGGTGGTCAGCGTGCCAGCTGTGTTGTCGCCAATCGACAGGTTGGTGTAGCCCGCCGCACGCACGTCAGTGATGACACCCGCCAAAGTCTTGCCCGCGATGTCAAAGGTGGCGCGACTGGACTTGCCGGTGGCCGCGTTGTTGCAGTGGTTGTAGCTGCTGTTGCCCTGCGCATCGCGCACGCTGGAGGTGTTCTCAAAGTTGATGGGGCAATTGGCCCAGGCACTGCCACTCCAGTACAGGTCTGCGCCACGCCATGGGTCGCTGCCGCTGCCCCACTTGGCCAGGTTGCCGGTATTGTTGCGGTAACGACGTTCCACGTACCTGATATTGTTGTTGGCATCCGGCGTGTTTTGCGCCAGAGATGCAGTGAAGACGCGGGCGAAGAAATTGGAAGTGTCCGTGAAATTCAGATTGTTCAGGGTGAATCCGGCACTCGGGGTATCTGTGGTGGACGCGGTCTGGTTGTTGATGGCCACCGCCGTCGCGATGGAGGTGGTGGTCAGGCCCGAATCGGTCACCAGGGTGGTCGCTGCTGCCAGCAGCGCCGCTTCCATGTCTTCCTGGGTGGTTGCGGCAAGCACGGCAGGATCGCTCAAAGCCGCGACTAGCGCTGGCAAAAGTTCCAGCAGCTTCTTCTGAACCGCCAAGTCGAGATCAGCCTGCGTGATGGTGCTGCCATCCAATGCCTGGGTGCCCAACGAGTCATCAATTGCAGTGGACTGCTGCTGTGTGGTCACCACCACCATGCGCGCGACCGTAGCCGCGCTAATGCTGCCGTCCGTAGGTGCTGCCACGGTCGTGTAGTCCTGAAACAGCGAAACGGTGATGCCGGTAACGGCTTGTACGGCCGCAGCAGCATCCTCGGTACTGACACCCGTGCTTGCAACCGTCTGTTGCACCAATGTCGTCAGCGGACTCACCACGGCGACCTGATCGGCCGGGGCCGACAGGGTGAACGGGACGGCTACCGCTCCTGTGTCGGCATCGATTGCATCGGTGCCAACCACGGCAATGACGGGGTACTTGCCGACATCGGCGGCATCCACCGTGAGATTGACTTGGCCCGCAGCATCTGTTTTGCCTGAGGGCTCGCCTGTGTCGCAGGCACCGTTGCTGTTTTTGTCCAGACAGACCGTGGCGTTTTGGATGGCACCGTCAATGACGGTAATCGGTACGCTTGTGGTGGTCACCACCGGGGCGACACTGGAACTCCCGCCACCGCAGCCATAGAGCGAGAGCAGCCCTGCGCTGACAACGCCAAACAGCAGTCTTTTCAATCTGATTGTCATATAACCCCCAATAAAATTTTTTGGTAACAGGTCACAAATGTCTTCGGACTGAAGAAGTCACACCATCCCATATCTATGGGAGGATGCACGCAAGCGGGAGCAGGCCGCTGCGGTTAAGCTCTGCGCACCCAAGGAACAACGAGGTTGCTACGTGTGGCGAGTATTGATAGTCGAAGACGATCAGCAAATGCGCGAATTCTTCGCCGACAGTGTGTCGCGCAATGACGCATTGCAGCTGGCTGCCAGCGTAGGCACTGTGGCTGAGGCAGTGACCTGGCTCAATGCAAATGCTGACAAGTTCGATGTGTTGTTAACCGATCTGGGCCTGCCTGACGGCAGTGGTCTGGAGATCATCGTTCACGCCAAGACACTCAATCCAGCCTGTGAGCCCTTGGTGATCTCGATGTTTGGCGACGAATCCAATGTGCTGGCCAGCATTGAAGCTGGGGCGTTGGGCTACATTCACAAGGACTCTTCGCCGGAAGATATCGCCAAAACGATTCTGGACATGTGTGCCGGGGCCTCCCCGATTTCTCCCATGATCGCACGGCGGGTGCTGGACAAATATCGAACCGGACAGTCAAACCGGTTAGCTGATCCGATCAAAGCTGCATCAAACGCCATTGAAGAAGTTCATGCCGTGTCCATGCACGATCTCCTGACACCGCGAGAACAGGATGTGCTGGCCTTGATTGCCCGCGGTTTTTCTTACGCTGAAGTTGCCCGCTTGCAGTCCATGAGTCTGAGCACGGTGCAAACGCACATCAAAAACCTTTATGTCAAGCTTTCTGTGCATTCAAAAAATGAGGCTGTTTTTGAGGCAACACGCATGGGATTTTTATCGAGCTAGCGATTAGCCCCGAAAAAGTGCCATTTATGATGATTACATGACGCTTTGCAAATTCATCCTGGGTATTTCAGTCTGGCTGGTTATTGCATCCAGCCTGGCGGCCAAGCCGATTGAACTGCAGCAGACACATGCGGCCATGACGGTTGAGTCGACCACCAAGATCGCGAGTGGGTCCAGCAAACCCCAACTGAGAACGACTCATTACCCATTTCAAGACGAACACAGCCTGCTAGCTGTGATGCTGCACGAGGATGCCAACCAACATAGTGGCTTGTCGCCCATTCTGGTGGATCTGCAGCCAAAACTGGAAATGCCCTATCTGAAAGAATACCAAAATCGGATAGCCAAGACATTGGTGATGGTCGTTATCAGCTTGTGCGTCAGCACATTGGCGTTTTGGTTGTGGTTAACGCAGCCCGCGCAACTGGCTGGCAAACGACGCGATCCTCTTTATTTGCTGATGGGCGTCAACGCCCTGGCTTGGGCGATCGGTGTGAGTAAGCTCATCATTGAAACACCCCTGCTTCCCTGGCCGTGGTGGGGAGTTTTCACGACGGGGGCTTATGTGGCCTGGGTAGCCTTTACTTTTTTGTTTTGCCATCAGGTGTTGAGGCCGGTGCCACAGCGGGGTTGGGCGTTGGCGATGCTGTGTTTGGCGAGCGGAATACTGGCAGTCTATTTGGCCCTGCGGTCAGGAGAAACATGGGGTTGGCTGGTTTTATCAACATGGTTGGGGGCCCTGGCATTGTGGTCAGTGGGTTATGTGATGTGGTACATCCGGCGCACCTGGATCGATCGCAACACGGCCGGTCAGGCTGACCGATGGGTGATTTGTGGTGCCATGGTTCTGGCAGTCATGGCTGGCTTGCGCGAGTTATTGTTTGTCAGCCCGAGCCGTGATTTTTACGACGACAGCCGTGTCATTCAATACACGTCCCTGCTATTTGGTATGGCGTTTGTCTTCATTGTGGCAAACCGTTTTCGCACGGCAAGCGAACAGTCACGCGACTTGACCCACCATCTGGCTTTGCGGGTTGCCCAGCGAGAAAAAGATTTGGCAATCAGCTACGGGGAGATGGAGCAACTTGCCCGCGAACAGTCAAGCACCGCTGAACGAGTCCGCATTCTGCGCGACTTGCACGACGGTGTTGGCTCTCACATCAGTACCGCGATCCGACAGTTGGAATCGGGTCAATCCCGACCGGGAGAGGTATTGCAGACATTGCGCGATTCCCTGGACCAACTCAAGCTCTCCATAGATGCCATCAATCTGCCACCAGGAGATATCAATGCCTTGCTGGCAAATATTCGCTACCGGCTGGAACCCCGTTTTCTGGCCTGCAACATCCCCTGGCATTGGAATGTCAATTTGCTGGAGCCGGTCAGTCGACTGGACGCCAGCGCCATGCGACAGCTTCAATTCATGATATTTGAAGCACTGTCCAATGTGCTACAGCATGCGCAGGCCACGGCCTTGCAGATCGCTGCCTCGCCATTGAACGCTCAAGGTGAGGGAGCACGACTCCAGATCATTGACAACGGATGTGGTTTCGATGCCACCAGCGTCCATTACCGTGGCTTGCAATCGATGCAAGATCGAGCACATGCCATAGGGGTGATATTGAACATGACGAGTGTTCCAGGGCGCAGTGAGGTCGAGATCAGAATTGAGTGATCAACCTCATCACCTCACACCGACCTCTATTGAGTCGCCAGGTTGAGCTCGGCCCGGGGCTGCCATTTGGCATCGTCCGGCACGGCTTTGGCAGCGCCCAGAAACAGGCGCTCCATGGGCAGCTTGAGGCTGGCCAGGTAGTCGCGCACCACCACACCGCGCTGCTCGGCCAGCGCCCGCATGGCCGGCTCTGTCACGCTCAGATTGGCCAGCAGCAAGGCCTCCATCTCGGGTACCGGAATATCCTTGACCAAGCCAATCAGATTGCGCGGCTTGGGAAAATCAGCGCGCTTGTAAACGGCTTTGAGCAGCGCCGGGTATTGGGCGTCGGACACGGCAAGCGCCTGCGCCTGGTCTGCAGTGGCGCCGTTCAGCACGCCACCACGGCGCTTTTCTGCCAGCACCAGCGCTTGCAACTGCGCCCGCTTGTAGGCCTCGCGTTCATGCGCCAGACTGGCGCTGCCCACCACGGTCATATTCAGCGCCGGCCGCTCCAGCAGTGCCTTGGCCACTTTGTCGAGCCCGGCGCGGGCCTCGGGGCTCAGGGTGGCGGACCCGGCGGCGAAGCTGACCACACTGAGTTCTTCACCCCCGCCTCCGAGCACATTGGCCAGTAGGGAAAAAGGCGCGGTCACGGCTTTGACGATCAGATTGACAATCAGCTTGAACACGATCGGTCCGATACGAAACTGCGGGTCGCTGAGTGAGCCACTCACCGGCAGGTCGATGTCAATGACGCCATGTCGGTCGGCCAGCAAAGCCACCGCCAGTTTGACTGGCAAACTGTTTTTGGCCTCGGGCACGGCATCGCCAAACTTGAGCTGATTCAGCACGATCTTGTGGTTGGCCGTGAGCTGGCCATCTGGCTGCACCTTGTAACCCACGTCCACACTCAGCTTGCCGCGCTCAATGCCATAACCGGCGTAACGCGCCGAATAAGGGGACAGAGGCGGCAGTTCCAGGTCGCGCACCTTGCCCGTGATGTCGAGCGCCAGCGGCTTGGCCAGCGGATTGACTTTGCCCAGCACTTCCAGCGAGGCCGTGCCCTGGGCGCGGCCTCGCAGTTCCAGGTCGGCCAGTTGCACCACCCCATTGGGCGCTTGCGAGGAAAACGCACTGAGCTTGCCAGTGAGTTCGGTCAAATCAGCTGAGTAATTGGGCTGGATGAAACGGTCACTGAAGTCCACCCGGCCGCCGAGCAGGCTGACCGGGCCAAAGCTGACGACCGGAGGCAACTCAGCCTCTGTGGTGGACGGTGCTGTAGCAGCGGCCGAAACAGGCGCAGAAGCTGGTAAAGACGCAGTTGCTGCCACACTTTCGGGCTGGGCTGGCTTGAGCACGTCCTGCAGGTTGAAGCGACCGGCCGCGCTGAGGATCAGACGCGCATAGAAATCGCTGAGCACGGTTTCCTGAACATTGACCTGGGTCGCCACACCCGGCGCCAGCTCCAGCGCCAATCCACGCAAGCTCAGGGCTTTCCAGTTCAACAAATCCTCGCCTGGCATGAAAGGCTGGGCCTGCGGCAAGGTATTGGCCTGAAAATCTTCAATGCTGCTGTCGCCCTTCACTTTGAGCCGGATGCCAGCGGCCTGCCGGGCAAAATTGATCTGTCCTTTGAAACTCGCATCGGCCCTGATGAGTTCCACGTTGAGCAGGTCGGTCAGATAAGGCTCCAGCGCGTGCACAGGCAATCGCTGCGCCGTCAAGTGCCCCTGTATTTGCAAAGGTGTCAATTTGCCCGAGCCACGCCAGTTCAGCTGTCCGGGCCCGGTACGGCCATGCTGCACGCGCGCCGCCAAGTTCAATCCGAATGCTTTGCCAGGGGCCGTTGAAAAATTGTTTAACTGCAGCGACATGGCAGACCCGTTGAGGGTCACTGGCTTGGCGCCGGACTGGTCGACAAAACCCACTTGCCCGTTGCGCACATCGAGTTGCTGCACGGCCAGCGTCCAGTCCTGGCTGGCCGGCGCTTTGGCCGCTTTTTGAGACGCCTGACGCGGCTCGGGCTTGAGCCAGTCCTCAAACATCCAGCGCCCATCGGCCGCGCGCGACACACGGGTCTGCGGCTGGTTCACGGCGATCCGGCCCAGACTGGCGTTGCGCCGCGTGACGTCCAGCGCCACATCGTTCAACTGCACCTGCTTGATGCTGGCCAGCGACGGTTTGCCCGGCTTGCCACGCTGGATCGGTACCAGTGTGAACTGGTCCAGTGTCAATTGCGGCAACTGCACCTCAAGTTGCGCAGCTTGCCCCGCCTGCGGTGCGGCTTGCCAGTGCAGCGTGAGCGCGGTATTCAAGAGACCGTCAACGCGCGGCTGCAACACTTGCGCCACATAGGGTGCAGCCACGCTCAGGGGCAAATCAGTCACTCGGGCGTTGACCTGGACGTTTTGGTCAGTGGCGCTGCCATCAAAACCGAGACTGGCCGTGTCGAGCCGGGCGCTACCCGCAAACGGCATGGCCTGGGTCATGGGCCATTGGAGGGCAGACGCGGTCACATCGAGCGCCGTCAATTGCAGGCGGCTGGGCGTGGCCATGGTGTTGTCTTGCCATTGCACCTGGCCAGCCTGAACAGTCAATTGGTCGAGGCTGACTTTCCAGGGTTGGGGGCTTTTTTGAGCGGTCGTCCCTGATTCCTTGGCTGGCTGAAAAAGCGCCAGCCAATTGAGTTGGCCGGCCGGGTTACGCGTCAGGCTCACGCGCGGCTCGGCCAGGGTCAGGCTGGCCAAGTGCATGTTTTGCGTCAATGGCTGCACGTCTTTGAGTTGCAGGGTGAGCTGATTGAATTCAAGCAAGTCAGCCATGGATGGTGCTTGGGCTCCGGCATGCGACACCAGCTTGACCCGGCTGGCCTGGATCTGGCCAGTCAGTCGTACCATGGATTCCGACGTCTGCTCAAACGCCAGCTTGAGGTCGGCATCAAACACAGCCGAGCTCAGCCGCAAGGGCAAGCTGACTGGTTGATAGTCCAGGTAAGGTGCCAGATCAAGGCTGGTCACCTTCAAGCTAGCCTCTGTTTTGTGGCTCTGGGAAAACGGTGTGCTTTGTGCAGCCGAGTCAAACTGGCTGCCATTGAGCGCAAAAGACAAATGGGGTACCACCTGCACTTCACGCTTGCTGGAGAAATTGCTCAAGAAAGGTAGCTTGACCTCAAGCTTGCTCAGGCGATGCGTCTTTTGGTGGGGTGCGTCGGTGAATTCAATCGCACCATCGGCCAGCACCAGGTTGAACAAGGCAAAGCGCATGGGGTCTGTCTCTGGTTCCGGAGTTGCAGGTTTGGCAGCCAGTCGGGCCAGCACATCGTCCACGTCATAACGGCCTCCGCCCAGGTGTGTCAGGCGCAAGTGGGGCGCCTCCAGCGTGATGGCATCCACCACCGGCGCCAACCTGAACAAGGACTGCAACTCTGCATCTATATAGAGTCGCTTGACAAACAACTGTGGCAAGACCTCAGCCTGCGCTACTGGCAAAGCACCTTCGGGAATGCTTGCCGGCGCCACCTCAAAGTCATGCAGTGTGAGTTCAAGCGACCAAGGCTTGAACTCAAGTTGCCCCAGCGTCACCCGGCGCCCAAGCTGCTCACTCAAGCGTGTTTCAAGTTGCGTCTTGAGCAAGGGCGGTAACGCCAACCAACCAATACCCCATGCCAACAACACCGTTACCACGGCACCAGCCAGTCGGCGCAGCCACTTGGAAGAACGAGGAAACCATTGCGTCATCATGCGTACATTTTCCGCCTTGTTTTCAAGCCTAAAAACCCCTTGAACACAAAGTTACCATATTATTTTTATAATATAGAACGTTTTTGTTATGGTTGACTTGGTATATCAAGTCCCCATAAAATCCGCTCTCTTTAACCCAACCGAGAGATAACCCCATCCACTGCCGACCTCGGCAACATCAAATTTCTGCACTAACGGGCATAAATCCGCAGGAGCTTGATAGCGTAACAACCCAAGCCCGGGCATTGATGAACTTTAAGCTGGTCTTGAAGTGACATCAGCCCTCGCGCAAGAAGGAGAAGCTATGACAGCGTCTTACAACATGAGTACCCGCCTCCGGCAAGCACTGGCTGCCGTGACCAAGGGCTTTTTTCAATTGACCCACAACAGTTTTGCCCTGATTGGCTTGACTGTCTTGTTTGCCGCCATGGCTTTGGTGGCCCGTCCCGAACTGCGTCAGGTTGGTGAAATCCATCTTTTCAGCTGGTTGCAGGAGCGCCAGCAAGAGGTGAGCGGCGTGGTCAGCGACCTGGTCGCCAGCGAACGCGCCACCGCCGCCGACCCCAAGGAGTTGCCCAAGCAACAAGCGGCCGTGGCTTTTTGGCTGAGCAAGAAATACCGCGTGGCACCTGAACCCATCAGCGCACTGGTGTCAGAAGCCTATGAAATTGGCGCGCGCGTCAAGCTGGACCCCAAGCTGATCCTGGCCGTGATGGCCGTCGAATCCGGCTTTAACCCGTTTGCGCAAAGCCATGTCGGCGCACAAGGCCTGATGCAGGTGATGACCAAAGTGCACAGCGACAAGTACCAAAGCTTTGGTGGCAAGTTCGCTGCCTTTGACCCGCTGGCCAATTTGCGCGTGGGCGTCAAAGTGCTGCAAGACTGCATCCGCATGGCTGGTTCCATCGAAGGTGGCCTCAAATACTACGTCGGTGCCGCCAACATGGAAACCGATGGTGGCTACGCCTCCAAGGTGCTGGCGGAATATGCACGACTGCAGCGGGTAGCTGACGGACGTCCGACGCCACAGGCCAGCCCTGCCCCCATCCTGACCAATGTGCTTGCGGCGCCTCCCGCACCCGCAACACCTGCTGTCACCCAAGACAAAACGGCCACCTTGGCCTTGGGCTGATACGTCAGCTAAAATCCAGAGGTACGCGACTGGCGATAGGCAGCGCCCTGAAACGGGGCGTGTTGCCGATGTGGGAACACCACGGGGGAGCGTGCCACAAAGACAATCCGGATTTGTGATCAGCCGTTCGCCTGGGCACCTTAACCCACAGGACCATTGTCTTTAAGGACCGCCATGTTCAACCGAAACATCCTCATCGAGCAAACCGACCCCGAGCTGTTTGCTGCCATCCAATCCGAAAACCAGCGTCAGCAAGACCACATTGAGCTGATCGCCAGCGAAAACTACGCCTCGCCCGCCGTCATGGCCGCGCAGGGCACCCAGCTCACCAACAAGTACGCCGAAGGCTACCCCGGCAAGCGCTACTACGGCGGCTGCGAGTTTGTCGACATTGCCGAACAACTGGCACTGGACCGCGTCAAGCAAATCTTTGGCGCAGAGGCCGCCAACGTGCAACCGCATTGCGGCGCATCGGCCAACGAAGCCGTGTTTTTGGCTTTCCTGAAACCCGGCGACACCATCATGGGCATGAGCCTGGCCGAAGGCGGCCACCTGACGCACGGCATGGCGCTGAACATGAGCGGCAAGTGGTTCAACGTGGTCAGTTACGGCCTGGATGCCAACGAGGCCATTGATTACGACGCCATGGAGCGCAAGGCGCATGAATCCAAACCCAAGCTGATCATTGCCGGCGCCAGCGCCTACAGCCTGCGCATCGACTTCGAGCGCTTTGCCAAGGTGGCCAGGGACGTCGGCGCCATCTTCATGGTGGACATGGCGCACTACGCCGGCCTGATTGCTGCCGGTGTCTATCCCAACCCAGTGCCGCACGCCGACGTGGTGACCAGCACCACCCACAAGAGCCTGCGCGGCCCGCGTGGCGGCATCATTTTGATGAAATCGCAGCACGAAAAAGCCATCAACAGCGCCATCTTCCCCGGCCTGCAAGGCGGCCCGCTGATGCATGTGATCGCCGCCAAGGCGGTGGCTTTCAAGGAAGCACTGCAACCCGAGTTCAAGACCTACCAACAGCAAGTGCTCACCAACGCCCGCATCGTCGCTGAAACGCTCACCGAGCGCGGTCTGCGCATCGTCAGCAGCCGCACCGAGTCGCATGTGATGCTGGTCGATTTGCGCTCCAAGAACATCACCGGCAAGGAAGCCGAAGCAGTGCTGGGTGCGGCGCACATGACCATCAACAAAAACGCCATTCCCAACGACCCGGAAAAACCCATGGTCACCAGCGGTGTGCGCATCGGCACCCCGGCCATGACCACCCGTGGTTTCAAGGACGAAGAGGCCCGCCTCACCGCCCACCTGATCGCCGACGTGCTGGACAATCCGCGTGACGAGGCCAACATCGCCGTCGTGCGCGCCAAGGTCAATGCGCTGACCGCGCGCTTCCCGGTGTATTCGGCTTAAGTGCGTCATCATGAAATGCCCCTTCTGCAGTCATCCCGACACCCAGGTGGTGGAAACTCGGGTTTCTGAAGATGGGGGGTTGATCAGACGGCGACGGCGCTGCGCATCGTGCGACAAGCGCTTTACCACCTACGAACGCCCGGAAGTGAATTTCCCGGCGATTGTCAAAAAAGACGGGCGCCGCATCGAATACGAACGCGCCAAACTGCTGGCTTCCATGAAGCTGGCGCTGCGCAAACGCCCGGTGAGCACCGAGCAGGTTGACAGCGCGGTAGAACGCATCGAAGAAAAACTGCTGAACTTGGGCCTGCGCGAAGTGCTGTCCACCCGCATCGGCGAACTGGTGATGTTTGAACTTAAAAAGATCGACAAAGTCGCCTACGTACGCTTTGCCAGCGTGTACCGCAGTTTTGAAGACATCGACGACTTCAAGACGCTGGTGGATGAAGTGCGGCGGTAAGTCAGAAAAAATTCAGGTAGCGCGCCCGCGTTTGATGGGAATCCGGACGCTCACGACAAACTCCCCGTTCACGACATCAACTTTCAGGCGCGCCTCAACGTCAAAGTGCAAAGCCAGACGTTCCCTGATGTTGTCCAACGCAATGCGGTTGCCCTCGCTTGTTTTAGTGTCGCCAGGAACCGGATTATGAACAAAGATCACGAGGCTATGGTCATCCTCATAAGCCTCAACACTGATCTGCGCACCAGCTTCAAGCGGCGCAACCCCGTGCAACACAGCATTTTCAACCAGAGGTTGCAACAGCAGGGGCGGCACCAATGCATCGGCAGGCGCGACATCACAAGACCAATGGACGCGTAGTCGCGTTCCAAAACGAATTTCTTCAATGGCAACATAGGCCTTCGCCAGCTCCAGTTCCTGGCTAAAAGGTACCAGTGCCCGCGAGTCCGCCATCACAGCCCGAAATAGATCAGCCAGGTTTTCCAGCATGGCCTCCGCTCTTTTGGGGTCTTCACGGATCAGACCCAGCACACTGTTTAGGGTATTGAACAAAAAATGGGGGCGTATCCGGGCCTGCAAAGCCATCAGCCGGGATTCTGCCAATGAGGGTGACAATCGAAGATGACGCCAGTTCAAATAAGCAAGCAAGGTTCCACTCACCATCACAGCCAAAAGTGCGTTGCGCAACAGGCTTTCGGGCAATTGGCCCGGTAGCAGCATGCGAAGACCGAGTTGCAAAACAAGCACAATCACAACCACCATCACCAGAATAAACGCTACGCCTGCACCATACGAAATCCTTCTGATCAATGGCGCCCATACATACAGTGCAAGCAGGCTGAGGAGAATTGCCGGCTCGTAAAGCAAGCCCTGTGCGGTGAACTGTGCAAAGGCCCCAGCCAGATCAGGTGCGATCACCACCGTCATCACCAGCCTCAAAGCCTCGGCCAGCAAAGTCACGCGCAGGATAACCCCCAGATTACGGAAATCTGGCAAAGAAACATGGCTGAACGAAAAAGTGCCAGGTGTTGGATTTTGCAAACTAGGCAATCTATGGAATCTGATGTAATTCAACCGTTCATACTGTCAAAAGAGACGTTTGTCAGTTTGTTGCGTTCACGTACCAGTTTATCGCCCAAAATAACCCTAGCCTACAGGAACTTCATCATGCAAGCGAAAACCACGAAACCACACGGATTCACCTTGATCGAACTGATGATTGTTGTTGCGATCATTGGTATCCTGGCCGCTGTTGCCATTCCTTCATACCAAAATTATGTGAAGCAGTCACGGCGTACCGAAGCACAGGCCTACATGTTGGATCTGGCATTAAAAGAAGAAAAACACAGGGTCAACAACGCCAGCTATGCCGACCATACAGCACTTGGCGTCACAAACACGACTTACTACACCTTCACTATCGCTGCAGGCACCAACACCTACACCATTTCGGCGGCAGCAGCCAACGATACGGGGTGCACCCCGCTGACTCTCACTGAAGCCGGTGTCAAAGGTCCAAGCGGCTGCTGGAAAAAGTAACATGAAACAACTTGAACGCGGTTTCTCACTGATTGAATTGCTGGTCACCATCTCGGTGATTGCGATTCTGTCTGCGATTGCCGTCCCTTCCTTCCAATCCATGATCGAAACCAGGCGCTTGATAGCTGCCACTGAAGGCGTTTATGCCCATCTCCAATTTGCACGCTCCGAAGCTGTCAAATTCGGATTTGCTGCAAACCTGAATGTCAGCATCAAGACGGGAACCCCCTGGTGCTTGGGCATCAGCAACGCAACCGCGAGTTGTGATTGCAACACTGCGGGTGCTTGCGTTTACGGACCAGATGCAGTGATGCAGCGCAACCTGATCGGCAGCGAATTCACCAATGTGGCACTCAGCACCAATCAAGCCAATGCCCAGCTGGACGGCATTCGTGGTGGATTCGGCGGTACTGCTGGAACCATCACATTGACGTCGTCCCCTTCCAACCGGACAACCAATATTGTTTTCAGCCGCCTTGGCAGAGTAAAAATCTGCTCTGCCAGCGGCGTAGGTGGTTACCCATCATGTTGAAAAGCCCATTACTCCATCGCCAGAAAGGTGCCAGCCTGGTTGAACTGATGGTCGGCATGGCCATCGGTTTGATCATTGTCGCCGCCGCTGCCTCAGTCTATGTAACGACCGTTCGCGGGGGTGCTGACACTTTGCGCTCCGCCAAACTCAACATCGAATTACGCGGCGCCATGGACATCATGGTGGCCGAGATTCGCAGGGCGGGTTACATCGGGTTTGATGGCAACACTAATTTGTCCACCAACCCATTTATGCAGGCCAATACAAATCTTACCCTGGTGGGGTCCGACTGCATTCTGTTTGCCTACGATGCAAACGGTAACAACGTGGCCAACACCTCTGACCAATTTGGCTTCAAGAAAAACGGCTCGGTGGTTTCAATGCGATTTGGCGGCACAGCGCCCAGCACATCGGCCGGCTGCTCGGTAGGGAACGACTCCTGGGAAAGCATTACCGACGACAACAGCATCATCGTTGACACCTTGACCTTTGCCCTGACTTACCAGTGCCTGAATTCAAAAACAGGGGCTGGTTCAGCAAACCAGGCATGCGCTACAGGTAACGCCATTTATGACGCAGCGAGTGCTGCTGCTGTCAAATCTGATCTGGTCGAAATACGCAATGTGACCATTACCCTGGTGGGCCACCATAAAGACGACGCGCTCACCAGAATGTCGCTCAGTCAATCCGTGCGGGTTCGCAATGACCGAATCCAAACCGTGCCGTGACCCGATGGAGACGCATATGAACCATCATGATATTACTTGCGGCTGTTCTTCGTCCACCAAACAGGCCGGGGCAGTCACCCTGTTGACCTCGGTCATGATCATGCTGCTGGCGACCATCCTGGTGGTTGCGGTTTCCCGTACCACCATCATGGAACAGCGTATCTCCGGTAATGAAATTCGCACCCGCCTGGCGCATGAGGCCGCAGAGGCCGGGCTCAATTTTGGACTCGCTTATTTGACACAAACTTCTCAAGGCGGCGCAACGGTACCAATGGGCGCAGACAAAGACGAAAACACCGTTGCAGACACCATAGCCCTCGCCACATTAACGGGCACATCAAATCAATACAGCGTGGCATTTTGCAGCCCTATGGAAAATCTGTCTGCCGTCAGTTGCCCGAATGTACCAGGGGCAGTCACCTGCACTGCCGCCCCAGCCACCTATTTACGTACCCCGCGCATCGTCGCCTGCGGCTGGAGCGACGATGGTTTGGGCCGTGTCATGCTGAGTCAGGGCGTGGGTACAGTACCTGCAGTCAGCAACCCGGTCACGATGCCACTGACATCCAAAGGCGCTGTGAATGTCCAGGGCAGCGCAACCATCACCAACTACTACAACAATCTGACCATCTGGTCGGGTGGTTCCCTGTCCAATATCGGCAACTCTGGCAAGACCTTTGTGCGCAATCCCAATGTGCCACCACCTGACAACAGCGTGCCTCCCCCCACGCCACCATCGGCTTGCAGTTCCTCTGCTGATTACGTGTGTCTCACTGACAAAAACTCGACTGGACCCGACGTGATTGACGCAGATCCCACATTAAGCAATCTCACTGATGCGGCCCTGTTCAACATCTACTTCGGCCAGGTTGACGTGGCAGCTTACTCCGCCAACGTGGCCTCGATGGCTGACGTAGCACCGGGCAATGTAGGAACCCTGGATGGTGTCAAGCAGGAATCTTTCGTCGTGACCGGCAATATCACCAACACCATGAATTTCACCATTGGCAGCCGCGACCAGCCCGTGGTCATGATCGTCGATGGTGATTGGACGGGCGGTGGCAACACCACCGTCTACGGCATTGTGTATGTGACGGGGAATATTGATCTGACAGGCACCAAAACCATCTATGGCGGTATGGTCGTTGAAGGTACGGTCGCAGGTACCGGCAGTCTGGACATCATCTATGACCCACTGGTCTCAACCAATACCGCCAAGAATATCGGCAGGTCAGGCTCGATCCCTGGTTCCTGGCGCGACTGGAAATGATGGTGGTGACACGTCACAACCATACTGTGGTTAAAGGAAAAATCATGAAACCATCCTTACTCAAACAAACCGGCTCCATCCTGATCGAGGCCTTGGTGGCTTTGGTGGTGGTGAGCGTTGGCACCTTCGGGGTCATGAAGCTCAACACGGTCCTGCTCAGTGGCACAGGTCTATCCAAAACCCGCGCCGAGGCCCTGCAGATTGCGCAGAACCGCATGGAGACCATCCGGAATTTTTCTGTTGAAGCGGGCTGCCCGGCTGCAGATACTGGCAGTACCGAAACCGACGCTGTGACAGGTGTCAATGCCGTCTATAAAGTCGGCCGGACCATCAGTGGCGTCTTAGCCGAGCGGGTCAATGTCGAAATCTATGTGGGCTGGGATGGTGTTGCCGATCCGCACAATTCTGCGGCCGACAAACGTATCGTCCTGAGCAGCGTGGTAGCCTGCGTGGGTATGGGTACCTCTGGCATGGTAGGCGGCACTGCCAATGCCCAGAACGCGGGAAAACTAAAGGCCCCGACTGGCGCCGCGCGCGTGGGTGGCAGGACTGATCCAACTTGCCCAAGTGGTAGTTGTGTCACGACGATCAACAATACAAACAACATACCTGACAACACCAAAGTCTATAAAACGGGTAATCTGGTCGAATTGGTTGATACCGTTACCAATAAGGTACTTTTGACAGTCGAGGATGGCACGGACTTCAGCACCATTTCAGGGCGTGTTTATATCGAAGCCAATAACAGTGGTGACCCCATTGTTGACCCTGACGGTACCACCAGTTCAACGCTTGACGACAACGTGTTTGTGCTGTCGTCAGACGCATCCTATTGCGCACGCATTTTCCCAACCGATGCCAATTCAATCATCCCGGCAGGTGCCACTGGCAATGCCATCAAATACCGCTATTTTGATTACAACTGCTATGTAGGCGCGGGCTGGTGGGGCAATGTCGGTATTGCCAGACTGGACAACCCGAACACCAACAACCGCATTTGTCTGGGTGACCCTGCGTCGAGTCTAAACAACGAAACATCCATCTGGTCGAGAAAGGACCAGCTCAGTATCAGCCGCAGCTACCGCGGTTATAAAAAAATTGACCCCAGCGGCAGCAATACCAATTCAATTAATTTCGAAACCAAGGGGATTGGCTACAAACCCGCCAACCAGGCAGATGGCGCAGAGTGGGTCTATGTAGCGGAGCATATTGGGGTATCTGACCAGCATGATTTTCTGGTAACGATTATCAGTGGCAACCAAACCTGTGAAGGCTCTGGAAAAATGGCGCTTGTGGCTGACCAGTTTACGGGCAACCAGGGTCGTTTCTTTTGCATGTCAGGCCAATGCCCAGACCTGATCGCGACACCCAGCACACCCACAACAATCATTCATGGCACCATCACAAAAGAGTCAGGCGTTGTATTGACAGCGCCCGTGTCGGGGGCCGACAACTCGTGCAGCAGTGTTACGTGGACCGAGGCGGGCGATGGCGGGAGCTACAGCTATAGCTGTACGTTGAATTGGACAGGCTTCTCAGGCTCCGCCTGGCAAGGCGCCATTTCATTCGGGGCAACCGGTACCAATACAGTGTGTGCATCAGGTACTGCTGCGACGGTGATCCCAGATGGCAACAACGTGGCTTTTACTGTCAATAACAGCTCGGCTTTGGTGAATCCAAATTCATTGACATTTACCGATGTGCCACTGGCGGTAACAGATGTCACCATCGACTTCAATGCGGCGGCATCAGCTTGCCCCAGCCTGGGTACGCCTGCTACAAGCTGGTCGCCAAATAGCAATTCCAGTTCAACGATGAAGCCATTAACGTGGAGCTCTATAAGTTCAGCAACATCCTACTTGATCAATACTTGTACGTTAAGTGGTAATGCCACGATTTGTACACCAGCCACATCTGCAGGTTCGGTAACGTCACCTACAAGCTACACACCTGACATTACTGCGATTACTGGGGGAGTCAAAGGCATTTGCGTTTCTGTGACCGCAAGCAATGGGAGTAACACAAACAGTACCCCAAGCAGCACGAAATGCGTGACCAAGAGCGGGAACAGTTATAACTTCAACTAAATTTGAAAATTGAGTTTTGAATCGACCATCTATTTTTCTAGCTTCCCTTGGTATTGATGGGCGCGAACCTGCCCGTCTTGCCAGGATTAGCCGGTGGATTCAAGTCTTATGCAGAGTGGCTATTCAGCTTCCCAGATGTGGGCCCCTGCCTGAACAAGTAGCTGGCATTCGCCAGCAGGTGGTTTAGGACGCCGGCAACAAAAAAAGCACTTAGCGTTTCCGCCAAGTGCTTTTTCAATAGGTATTTTTGGTGGGCAGTACAAGTTTCGAACTTGTGACCCCTGCAGTGTGAATGCAGTGCTCTACCCCTGAGCTAACCGCCCTTTCCCTGTTCAGGAAAGACGCAGATTATGTCACAGTTTCTGGCGTTTTCTGCTCTCGCGTGCGCCAAATTGTCTCGGCATTGCTTGACTTGTCAATTTGCTTCAACACGTCTTCGTGTGCGGTCAATTCCTGCTCGCTGGCGCAGATCACCGGCAGCACAAACTGGCGCAGGTCCAGCGCGCTGACCAGGGCGCCGTTGGCATCGGTGGTGGGCGCCTCGTCCATGAGCAGGGCATCCTGGCCACGGGTGAGGTTGATGTACATGTCGGCCAGCAGCTCGGCATCCAGCAGCGCGCCGTGCAGCGTGCGACCCGAGTTGTCAACTTCGAGGCGGTCACACAGGGCATCGAGCGAGTTGCGTTTGCCCGGAAACATCTCCTTGGCCATGACCAGGGTGTCGGTGATGCTGGCCACCACACTTTTGACCGGCGGCTGCTTGATGAGCGCCAGCTCCATGTTCAAAAAGCCCAGGTCGAACGGCGCATTGTGGATGACAACATGCGCGTCTTTCAGGTAGTCCAGCAGGTCCTGGGCGACTTCTGCGAACTTGGGCTTGTCCTTCAGGAACTCGCTGGTGATGCCGTGCACCTTGAGCGCTTCCTCGTGGCTGTCGCGACCCGGGTTGACGTAGAAATGACGGTTGTTGCCCGTGAGCTTGCGGTGCAGCATCTCGACGCAGCCGATCTCGATGATGCGGTCACCGTTGTCAGCCGACAGGCCCGTGGTTTCAGTATCCAGAAAGACTTGGCGCATGGTTTTATCAGTGATTTTCCTTGGCGTGGTTGATGGAGTATTTGGGAATCTCGATCACTAGGTTTTTCTGCGCCAGGATGGCCTGGCAGCTCAGGCGTGAATTGGGCTGCAGGCCCCAGGCCTGGTCGAGCAGGTCGTCTTCGTCTTCTTCCGACGGTGCCAAGGACTCAAAGCCTTCGCGCACGATGACGTGGCAGGTGGTGCAGGCGCAGCTCATTTCGCAGGCGTGCTCAATGTTAATGTGGTTGTCCAGCAAGGCTTCGCAAATGGAAGTACCCGCCGGGGCAGACAGCTCGGCGCCCTGCGGGCAGTATTCAGCGTGGGGCAAAATTTTAATGGTGGGCATAGTTGATTGGTTGGGGTTAGAGCACGTTTGCTACACAAGGTGGTCTGACCCGCAAGTTCCTATTTTGTTGGGGTCAGAGCACATTTGCTGCGCAAAGTGGTCCGACCCGCAAGCATCTTAAATTGTCGCGATATTTTTACCAGCCAGCGCTTTCTGGATGCCGCGGTTCATGCGCAGCGCGGCAAAGGCTTCGGTGCCCTTGGCCAGCGCCAGCGTGATGGCCTCAATGGCCTTGGCGTCTTCGAGCGTGCGCGCGGCCTGCACGGACTGCATCAGTCGGTCGATGTCGGCGCGCTGGGCGTCGTCGAGCAAATCGCCGTCAGCCTGGAGCGCGCTCACGGTGGCGAGGATCATGCGGTCGGCGTCCACGCGCGCCTCGGTCACGGCGCGGGCCTGCATGTCGGCCTCGGCGGTGGTGAAGCTTTCCTGCAACATGCGTGCAATCTGGTCATCGGCCAGACCGTAGGACGGTTTCACGGCAATTTGTGCCTCGACACCGCTGCCCTGCTCGCGCGCCGACACACTCAACAGGCCATCAGCATCGACGGTAAAGGTGACACGAATGCGTGCCGCACCGGCCGCCATCGGTGGAATGCCGCGCAACTCAAAGCGCGCCAGGCTACGGCAGTCCGCCACCAGATCGCGCTCGCCCTGCACCACATGCAGCGCCAGCGCAGTCTGGCCGTCAATGTAGGTGGTGAAGTCCTGCGCCTTGGCGGTGGGAATGGTCTCATTGCGCAGCACGATGCGCTCCACCAGACCACCCATGGTCTCGACACCGAGCGACAGCGGAATCACGTCGAGCAACAGCAGATCGCCACCCGGGTTGTTGCCGGCCAGCTGGTTGGCCTGAATGGCTGCACCCAGCGCCACCACTTCGTCCGGGTTGAGGTTGGTGAGCGGTGCCTGGCCAAAGAATGCACTGACGGCCTGCTGAATCTGCGGCATGCGTGTGGAACCACCCACCATCACCACGCCCTTGACCTCGTCGGCAGCCAGTTTGGCGTCACGCAGTGCCTTGCGCACCGCCTGCAACGTGCGCGCCGTGAGCGCCTGGCTGGCAGCGTCGAAGTCTGCGCGCTTGACCTCCAGGTTGAGTTCTACGCTGGTCAATTGAGCACGGAAAGTTGCGACTGCCGCGTCCGTCAATGCTTCCTTGCAGGCGCGCGCGGCGGCCTTCAGGGCGGCCTTGTCGGTGGCATTGGCTGCAGTTGCGCCAGTTTGTGCCAGCACCCAGTCGGCCAACGCATGATCGTAGTCGTCACCCCCCAGCGCCGAATCGCCGCCAGTGGCCACCACCTCAAACACACCCTGGGTGAGTCTGAGTATGGAAATGTCAAAGGTGCCGCCACCCAGGTCGTAGACCGCGTAAACCCCTTCGCTGGCGTTGTCCAGACCATAGGCAATGGCGGCGGCAGTGGGTTCGTTGATGAGACGCAGCACGTTCAGGCCGGCCATTTGCGCCGCGTCCTTGGTGGCTTGGCGCTGGGCGTCGTCAAAGTAGGCTGGCACCGTGATCACCGCGCCATACAGGTCGGCGTTGAAGGTGTCTTCGGCGCGGTAACGCAGCGTAGCCAGGATGTCGGCACTCACTTCCACCGGTGACTTTTCACCCTGCACGGTTTGCAGGCCCAGCATGCCGGGATGGTCGACAAAATGGTAGGGCAGCTTGGCGGCCAGCGCCACGTCCTTCAGGCTGCGGCCCATGAAACGCTTGACCGAGGCGATGGTGTTTTCGGGGTCGCCAACACCGCCGGTCACGGCATCATCACCAATTTGACGGCCGCCGCCGGCCAGGTAGCGCACCACCGACGGCAAAATCACCCGCCCCTGGGCATCGGGCAGGCATTCGGCCACGCCATGGCGCACGCTGGCCACCAGCGAATGGGTGGTGCCCAGGTCGATGCCGATGGCAATGCGTCGCTCATGCGGGTTGGGCGTTTGCCCGGGTTCGGAGATTTGAAGTAAAGCCATGATGGGTAAGGCAGACAAGACTTGCGGATCAGGTCCGCAATGACCGCTGGATTTTGAATGGTTAGGTTTCTATGCTGTCAAGCCGGTCATTGACATCTGCAGCAAAGCGTTCAATGAACATCAGCGCCCTGACCTGCGCCACGGCGGCTGCGTAGTCATGCAACTGGTCCAGCAGCTGCTCTATTCTAAGAAGTACGTCGCGTTCGGCCAGGCGGCACTGCTGGTTGATCTGCTCCAGATCCTGGGGATCTCGCGCCTCGTCAAGTTCTTCGCGCCACTGCATTTGCTGCATCAGGAACGATGCGGGCATGGCGGTGTTGTTCTCGGCATTGACTGGTGCGCCGTGCAATTCACACAGATAGGCAGCACGTTTCAACGGGCTTTTAAGACGCTGGTAAGCCTCGTTGATGCGCACCGACCACTGCATGGCCACGCGCTGTGCAGCGCTGCCCTGGGCGCTGAACTTGTCGGGGTGCGCCTGACGCTGCAGGTCTTTCCAGCGGGCATCGAGCGCGGTACGGTCCTGGGCAAAACGCCGCTCCAGACCGAACAGCTCAAAATCGTCAGATTGAAGATTCACACCCGGAAAGACTCACCGCAGCCGCAGCGGTCACGCTCTTTTGGATTGTTGAACTTGAAACCTTCATTGAGGCCTTCGCGGACAAAGTCGAGCTCGGTACCATCTAGGTAGGCGAAGCTCTTGGGATCAACCAGCACTTTCACGCCGAAACCTTCAAACACCATGTCTTCGGGGCCGATCTCGTCGACATACTCCAGCTTGTAGGCCATGCCGGAACATCCGGTCGTTTTGACACCCAGGCGCACACCCACGCCCTGACCCCGTTTGGTCAGGTAGCGGGTCACGTGCCGGGCAGCGGCTTCTGTCAACGTCACAGCCATGATTGGTGAATAGGTTTTGATTATGCGGTTTGCGCTTCAGTGTGCTTTTGGCGGTAATCGTTGACAGCCGCCTTGATGGCATCTTCGGCCAAAATAGAACAGTGGATTTTGACAGGTGGCAAGGCCAGTTCTTCGGCAATCTCACTGTTTTTTAGCGCAGCAGCTTGATCCAGCGTCTTGCCCTTGACCCATTCCGTCACCAATGACGACGAGGCAATGGCCGAACCGCAGCCATAGGTCTTGAAGCGTGCGTCTTCGATCACGCCAGTTTCGGGGTTGACCTTGATCTGCAATTTCATGACGTCGCCGCAAGCCGGTGCCCCGACCATGCCAGTGCCGACGGAGTCGTCGCCCTTGTCAAAAGAGCCCACGTTGCGCGGGTGTTCGTAGTGATCCACTACTTTTTCTGAATATGCCATTTTGTTTCTCCTGGATGGGTTGGGTTCAGTGGGCAGCCCACTGAATCGTGGATATATCGATGCCGTCCTTGTACATATCCCACAGCGGGCTGAGCTCGCGCAGGCGCGCCACGTTTTCCCGGATGGTCGCCACGGCGTAATCAATTTCCTCTTCGGTGGTCCAGCGGCCAATGGTCATGCGCAGGCTGCTGTGCGCCAGTTCGTCGCTACGGCCCAGGGCACGCAGCACATAGCTGGGCTCCAGCGATGCCGAGGTGCAGGCCGAACCGCTTGAGACAGCCAGGCCCTTGATGCCCATGATCAGCGACTCACCCTCGACGTAGTTGAAGCTGATGTTCAGATTGTGCGGCACACGCTGCGTCAGATGGCCGTTGATAAAGACCTGCTCAATACTTTCCAGGCCGGCAATCATGCGGTCGTGCAAGGCCTGGATCTTGACCAGTTCAGCGGCCATTTCTAACTTGGCAATGCGATAGGCCTCGCCCATGCCCACGATCTGGTGCGTGGGCAGCGTGCCGGAACGCATGCCGCGCTCATGGCCACCACCGTGCATTTGCGCCTCGATGCGGATGCGTGGCTTGCGGCGCACAAACAGGGCGCCAATGCCCTTGGGGCCGTAAGTTTTGTGGGCCGTCAGGCTCATCAGGTCAATGGGCATCTGGCTGATGTTGAAGGCCACACGGCCGGTGGCCTGGGCGGCGTCCACATGGAACACCACGCCTTTCTCACGGCAAATGGCGCCGATGGCAGCCACGTCCTGGATGACGCCGATTTCATTGTTGACGTACATCACACTGGCCAGGATGGTGTCGGGGCGAATGGCGGCCTTGAAGGCGTCCAGATTCACCAGACCATCACTCTGCACGTCGAGGTAGGTCACCTCGAAGCCCTGGCGCTCCAGTTCACGGCAGGTGTCAAGCACTGCCTTGTGCTCGGTCTTGACCGTGATGATGTGTTTGCCCTTGGACTGGTAAAAGTGCGCTGCACCCTTGAGCGCCAGGTTATTGGACTCGGTGGCACCCGATGTCCAGACGATCTCACGCGGGTCGGCGCCAATCAGAGCCGCCACCTGTTCGCGGGCGTTTTCAACGGCGGCTTCGGCCTCCCAGCCCCAGGCGTGGCTACGCGACGCCGGGTTACCAAAATGGCTTCTAAGCCAGGGAATCATGGCATCCACCACCCGCTGGTCGCAGGGGTTGGTGGCGCTGTAGTCCATGTAAATCGGGAAATGTGGGGTGCTGTCCATAGGGCTTGCTCTTGAGGGGAAAGTATTACATCTTGGCGAACGAGGAGCCCAGCGCAAACACCGAATTGGGGGCGTTGATGCGGATGGGTTTCATGACCGGCATGCTGGAGATGGCGCGCTTGAGGTTGGGTTTTTCTTCCATCTGAAAACCCTTGGCGAGTTGCTCGTCAACCAGCTTTTGCAGGCTGACCGAGTCCAGAAATTCAACCATTTTGACGTTCAGCGAGGCCCACAGCTCATGGGTCATGCAGCGCGCGCCCTCGCCCAGGCAATTTTCCTTGCCGCCGCACTGGGTGGCGTCCATGGGCTCGTCCACCGAGGTAATGATTTCGGCCACGGTGATGTCGGCCGGCGAGCGCGCCAGCGTGTAGCCGCCGCCAGGCCCGCGTGTGGATTCCACCAGCGCGTTGCGGCGCAGCTTGCCAAACAGCTGCTCCAGGTAAGACAGGGAAATTTGTTGACGCTGGCTGATGGCGGCCAAGGTGACGGGACCTGCCGACTGGCGCAAGCCCAGATCAATCATGGCGGTGACCGCAAAACGGCCTTTGGTAGTTAAACGCATGGCAACACTCCTGATGTTTTGTTATCAATTAAATCGATATTTAAGAGGGATAACGTGGGCCATTATAATCAAAAACCGAGTGTTTTAGTCGGGTAAATAGACTGCTCAGTAACTTTATAAGGTTATTTGGCCGCTACCAAGGCCAGCAGGTTGTCGCTGCCCGCTGCACCAAAGGCCTGTTCCTTCAAAATCGCCAGTTGATCGCGCACCCGCGCAGCCTTCTCGAACTCCAGGTTGCGGGCGTGTTCCATCATCAGTTTTTCCAGACGCTTGATTTCGCGCGAGATGTCTTTCTCGCTCATATCTTCCACCTGGGCGCGCTGCATGGCATCGCGCTCCAGCTTCTCGGCCTCCCGGCCCGCTTTTTCACTGTAGACGCCGTCGATCAGGTCACGCACTTCCTTGACGATGCTGCGCGGCGTGATGCCGTGCGCCAGGTTGTGCGCCACCTGCTTGGCCCGGCGGCGCTCGGTCTCATCAATGGCTTTGCGCATCGACTCGGTGACCTTGTCCGCGTACAAAATGGCCCGCCCTTCCAGGTTGCGGGCCGCGCGGCCAATGGTCTGGATCAGCGAGCGTTCGGAACGCAGAAAACCTTCCTTGTCGGCGTCCAGAATCGCCACCAGCGACACTTCGGGAATGTCCAGCCCTTCGCGCAGCAGGTTGATGCCCACCAGCACATCAAACGTACCCAAGCGCAGGTCCCGCAAGATCTCGACCCGCTCCACGGTGTCGATGTCACTGTGCAGGTAGCGCACCTTGACGCCGTTGTCGCTCAAATAATCGGTCAGCTGCTCGGCCATGCGCTTGGTGAGTGTGGTGATCAGCACCCGCTCGTGCTTGTCGACACGGATGCGGATTTCCTGCAGCACGTCGTCGACTTGGGCTGAGGCCGGGCGCACTTCCACCTCGGGATCGACGAGGCCGGTGGGTCGCACCAACTGCTCCACCACCTGGCCGGCATGGTCTTTCTCCCACTGGGCCGGCGTGGCCGAGACAAAAATGGCCTGGCGCATCTTGGTCTCGAACTCTTCAAATTTGAGCGGCCGGTTGTCCAGCGCGCTGGGCAGCCGGAAGCCGTACTCGACCAGCGTGGTCTTGCGTGAGCGGTCGCCGTTGTACATGCCGCCAAACTGGCCGATCAGCACATGCGACTCGTCCAGAAACATCACCGCGTCCTTGGGCAGGTAGTCGGTCAGCGTGGCCGGCGGTTCGCCGGGCGCGGCGCCACTCAGGTGGCGGCTGTAGTTTTCGATGCCCTTGCAGTGGCCAACTTCACTGAGCATTTCCAGGTCGAAACGGGTGCGCTGCTCGATGCGCTGCGCTTCGACCAACTTGCCCTGGCTGACAAATTCCTTGATGCGCTCGGCCAGTTCGATCTTGATCGCCTCCACCGCGCTCAAAACCTGCTCGCGCGGCGTCACGTAATGGCTGCTGGGGTAGACCGTGAAGCGCGGAATCTTCTGCCGGATGCGCCCGGTCAGCGGGTCGAACAGCTGCAGGCTCTCGATCTCGTCGTCAAACAGCTCGACGCGGATCGCCATTTCGGAGTGCTCAGCCGGAAAAATGTCGATGGTGTCGCCGCGCACGCGAAAGGCGCCGCGAGAAAAATCGATGTCGTTGCGCTGGTACTGCATGCGCACCAATTGCGCAATCATGTCGCGCTGGCCCATCTTGTCGCCGGCACGCAGCGTCATCACCATCTGGTGGTAGGCCTCGGGCTGGCCAATGCCGTAGATCGCCGACACCGTGGCCACAATCACCACGTCGCGCCGCTCCAGCAGGCTCTTGGTGCAGGACAGGCGCATTTGCTCGATGTGCTCATTGATGGCCGAGTCTTTCTCAATGAACAGGTCGCGCTGCGGCACATAGGCCTCGGGCTGGTAGTAGTCGTAGTAACTGACGAAATACTCGACCGCGTTTTTCGGGAAAAACTCGCGGAACTCGCTGTACAACTGGGCAGCCAGCGTCTTGTTGGGCGCAAACACAATGGCCGGACGCCCAAGGCGGGCAATAACGTTGGCCATGGTGAAGGTCTTGCCCGAACCCGTCACGCCCAGCAGCGTCTGGAACACCTCGCCGTCGTTGACCCCTTCCACCAATTGGTTGATGGCCTCGGGCTGGTCGCCGGCAGGCGGATAGGGCTGGTAGAGCTCAAAGGGCGAGTCGGGGTAGCGCACAAAAGTGCCGGTACGCTTGGGCTCGGAAACATCGTTCACGGCCAGGGACAGGGTTTCAGACATGCAGGATCAGCTCAAAATTCAAATCAGGGGGGATGTTATCGAATGCACAAAAAAACGGCGCCAGGCCGGACTCAAGCCCCGACACCGGCTAATGCCTGGGTTTTCAACCAGCGCTCCACGTCAGCCGGGTCGTGGAAGGTCCGCACCTCGGCAAACGCAGTTTGCGCCTGCGGGTAGACCCGCCGCAACAAATTGAGCCACTGCTTGAGGCGACCGGTTTGCTGCCCGCGCTCCAGGTGGGCGCAGACCAGACGCCAGAATTCAGCGATCAGATCCAGCAGCTGCGGCCAGCTCAGGCTGGCCGAGGCGGGATTTGCCCCCAAAGCGGCCCGGATGCCGCATGCCAGCGCCGGGTTGGCCACCATGCCGCGCCCCAGCATCAGACTCTGGCAGCCCGACACCTGCTGGCAGCGCAGGGCGTCAGCCACCGTCCAGATCTCGCCATTGGCCACCAGCGGCAGGCGCACCACCTGACGGATGTCGGCAATACGCTCCCAGTAGGCTGGCGGCCGGTAGCCATCGGCCTTGGTGCGGGCGTGCACCACCAACTCAGAAGCACCAGCGGCCTCGATCGCCAGGGCGCAGGCTTCGGCGCGACGGTCGTCATGCAGGCCGAGCCGCATCTTGGCCGACACCGGCAGATGCGCCGGCACGGCCCGGCGCACGCCAGACACAATCTGGAACAACAGTTCTGGCTCTTCGAGCAGGGCCGAACCGCCACGGTGCCGGTTCACCACCGGCGACGGGCAGCCAAAGTTCAGGTCAATGCCTTCCGCCCCCATGGCCGCCAGACGCGCCGCGTTGTCGGCCAGGCAGACCACGTCGGAGCCCAGCAATTGCGGCCGCACCGGTATGCCCGATGCGGTCCTGCAGCCCTGCAGCAGTTCCGGCACATAACGCAAAAAAACTCGCTCGGGGTAGAGCGTGCCGGTGATACGGATGAACTCCGACACGCACCGATCGACCCCGCCCACGCGCGTCAGAATGTCACGCAGGACAAAGTCAAGCAAGCCCTCCATGGGGGCAAGAAGCAGGCTGGGCGTGGTCATTTGGTGTGGATGAAATTGGAAAGTCCAGGTTGGATTGTCGGGCCCTGTGGCGCGGTTTTGACAGAAACAGCCGCGATCCGTACAGTCACCAGTTTTCAACCCCTTGCTAGACACTGCACATGACCATCACCGTCAACATCGACCTGGCTTACGAATTTGCGGTCAGGGCCGACTTCACGACCGTCTTTGGCACCCTGTCCGACGTGCCGAAGTCCGCCAGTTTTTTCCCGAAAGTGGATCAGCTGGTGGACCTGGGTGATGGCGTTTACCGCTGGGAAATGGAAAAAATTGGTATCGCCCAGATCAGCCTGCAAACCATTTATGCGTCGAAATACACGTCCAACAAGACCAAGGGCAGCGTCCTCTGGACCCCGGTGCCGGGTGAAGGCAACGCGCTGGTGTCAGGCTCCTGGAAAATCACCGACAAGAAAAAATCCACCCATCTGGTGCTCCAGCTTCAGGGCGAACTCAGCTTGCCACTGCCGGGCCTGATGAAAAAAATGATCACCCCGGTGGTTGAGCACGAGTTCGAGAAACTGGTGGAGCAATACATTGACCAGCTCAGCCGGCATTTTGGCGGCGAAGTGTGAGCGCGATCAGTTCAGGTCCCGCTTGAAGCGGATTTCCTCAACCCGGGTATTACCCATGGGCACGGTCTTGATGCTGGTCATTTCGCGCTTGAAACCGGCCATATCAAAAAAGCGCAGGGCGCGCTCAAAACCCAGCGGCACCCAGGCGCTGACCTTGGTGCAGCCTTCATAGATCAGACCCTCACGCGCGGCGTCCCACAGCGCCAGCCCGACGCCCTGGCCCCATTGCTCGGGTTCAACATACAGGGACCATATCTCGCCCATGGTGTTGGGCGTTTTGGGGTCGCGTGAACGGTCAAAGCCAACAAAACCCACGACCTTGCTGCCTTGCACGGCCACCAGCACCTGGGGTTCGCTGTATTCAATGGCCTCGCGCCAGTAAACCAGACTGTGCTCGGGGGTGCCGCCCATTGGCACGGCCTCACCGGGAAAAACAGCCTTGAAAGCGGCCTGACTGGAGCGGGTGCGAATTTCGGCAATGGACTTGGCGTCGCGCATCAGGGCGGGACGCACTTCGGTAGGCGTGATCAAAGACATAACAAGCGCCGGGGACCAGCCCGGCCATCAATCAAAATAAGCAGCAGATTGTCGCCGCAAGGCGGCAAGGCCATGATTCCCAGCCATCAGTAGGTGTAAACGCCCTGCCCGGTTTTGCGCCCCAGGCGGCCCGCGGCCACCATTTCTTTCAACAGGGGGCAGGCGCGGTACTTGCTGTCTCCAAACTCGCTCAGGTACACCTCCATCACCGCCAGACAGACATCCAGACCGACCATGTCGGCGAGCGCCAGCGGACCGATCGGCTGATTGCAACCCAGCTTCATGCCGGCATCAATGTCCTCTGGCGTGGCCAGCCCTTCGGCCAGCACAAAGAAGGCTTCGTTGATCATCGGCACCAGGATGCGGTTGACCACAAAACCGGGGGCATTTTTGACCGTGATCGGGGTTTTTCCCAAGGCGGTGGCCATGGCGTGCACCGCCGCGTGGGTGGCATCGCTGGTTTGCAGGCCGCGGATGATCTCGACCAAGGCCATCATGGGTACCGGGTTGAAGAAATGCATGCCGATGAATTTGTCGGCACGGGTGGTCACGGCAGCCAGCTTGGTGATCGAAATCGACGAGGTGTTGGAGGCCACCAGCACCTCCGGGGCCAGCAAGGCATCAAGCTGCTTGAGAATTTTCACCTTCAGATCGTAATTTTCCGTGGCGGCTTCAATCACCAGTTGCGCCCCCTTGAGGTCGTCGTAGCTGGTGCTGCCCTGGATGCGGGCCATGGCTGCTGCCTTGTCATCGGCGGTGATTTTTTCTTTCTTGATCAAACGGTCCAGGCTACCTGACACCGTGGCGATGCCCTTGGCCACTGCCGCTTCTGAAATATCGACCATCACCACCTTGATGCCCGACACGGCGCAAGCCTGTGCAATGCCGTTGCCCATGGTGCCCGCGCCAATGATGCCAACTGTTGTGATTCCCATCTTGAAGACTCCTTTGAATTGATCTCATGATGTTAACTGCCAAAGCTTGCCGCATCGCTGACATTCCCGGCAATGACAAGTCCTGCCGCGATAATCCGCCCACCTCAAAACCCAGGAGACATTCCACATGAATCTCACCGAACAACTGCTGACCGCGCTCAAAAAACACGGTGCACGGCAGATTTTTGGCATCCCCGGCGATTTTGCCCTGCCCTATTTCCGCATCATCGAAGAGTCGCAAATTTTGCCGCTCTACACCCTGTCGCACGAGCCCGGCGTGGGTTTTGCCGCCGATGCCGCCGCGCGCATCAACGGCAGCCTCGGCGTGGCGGCGGTGACCTACGGCGCGGGTGCGCTCAACATGATCAATTCGGTGGCAGCCGCCTTTGCCGAAAAATCGCCGCTGGTGGTGCTGTCTGGCGGGCCGGGCAAGAACGAGTCACGTTCCGGCCTGCTGCTGCACCACCAGGCCAAGACGCTCGACAGCCAGTTCCAGATTTTCAAGGAAATCACCTGCGACCAGACTCGACTGGACGACGCCGAACGCGCCCCGGCCGACATCGCCCGGGTGCTGGCCAACTGCCTGCGCCACTCCGAGCCGGTGTACATCGAGATCCCGCGCGACATGGTGGCCGTGCCCTGTCTGGAGGTAGTGCCCGAAGCCGCGTTCCAGGTTGACCCCGATGCCCTCGATGCCTGCGTCGACGAAATCCTGGAGCGCCTCAAACAAGCAAAAACCCCCGTGCTGATGGCCGGCGTGGAAGTGCGCCGCTACGGCCTGGAGGACAAAGTGGCCACCCTGTCACGCCGTCTGGGGCTGCCGGTGGTCACCAGCTTTATGGGCCGCGGCCTGCTGGCCGACCAGGACGCCCCTTTGGTCGGCACCTACATGGGCGTGGCAGGCTTTCCCGAAGTAACGCAGTTGGTGGAAGGATCGGACGGCCTGTTTTTGCTGGGCGAAATCATCTGCGATACCAACTTTGCCGTGTCGGAAACCAAGATCGACATGCGCAAGACCATCCAGGCCTTGAACGGCCAGGTCAACATCGGCTACCACACCTACGCCAAGCTGCCACTGACCGCCGTGGTGAACCGCATGCTGGAACGTGTAACCGGGCCCGACAAGGCCTTCAGCGTGACACCGCAGCACTTTCCCACCGACCTGCCGCTGGACGACCAAAGCATCACGCCCACCGACATTGCCACCGCGGTCAACGACCTGATGGCCGCACACGGCAAGATGCCGATGGCCTCCGACATGGGCGACTGCCTGTTTACCGCCATGGAGATCAGCCACACCGCGCTGGTGGCGCCCGGCTACTACGCCACCATGGGTTTTGGCGTGCCCGCCGGCCTGGGCCTGCAAGCCGCCACGGGTGAACGCCCGCTGATTCTGGTGGGCGATGGCGCTTTCCAGATGACCGGCTGGGAACTGGGCAACTGCAAACGCTACGGCTGGGACCCGATCGTGCTGCTGTTCAACAATGCGAGCTGGGAAATGCTGCGCACCTTCCAGCCCGAGTCCGGCTTCAACGACCTGGGCCATTGGGGCTTTGCCGAAATGGCGGCCGGGCTGGGCGGCGACGGGGTGCGGGTGGGCACCCGGGCTGAACTCAAAGCCGCGCTGGACCAGGCCATGGCCACACGCGGCAGGTTCCAGTTGATTGAAATCACCATACCCAGCGGCGTGCTGTCGACTACGCTGGCAAGGTTTGTGGCGGGGGTCAAGCGGCTCAACGCGGTCAAATAGGAGCTTCGCGCCTCAGACCCAGGCGCACTCGCAGGTGAAATGCCGCAAAAACTGCGGCTGCTTGGTGATCTTGACACCGCGGATGCTGGCCGCTTTTTCTTTCACCTCGGCAATCACCTCCGCCGCGTAATCAAAGTGGCTTTGCGTGTACATGCGTCGCGGGAAGGCCAGGCGCACCAGTTCCATGCTGTGGTAGGTCTCGGTGCCATCGGCCAGGCGCTTGCCAAACATCACCGAACCAATTTCGACCCCGCGAATGCCGCCTTCCAGGTACAGCGCGTTGCATAGCGCCCAGGCCGGGTAATGGGCAATTGGCATGTCGGGCAGCACGGTGCGCGCGTCGATGTACACCGCATGGCCGCCGGTGGGTTTGACAAAGCCCACGCCGGCCGCTTCCAAGCGCTCGCCCAGGTATTCGGCGGTGCGCAGGCGGTAGCGCAGGTAGTCTTCCTGCATGCCCTCCTCCAGCCCTACGGCCAGCGCTTCCAGGTCGCGCCCGGCCAGGCCGCCGTAGGTGGGAAAGCCTTCGGTCATGATCAGCACATTGCGCACCGCGTCCATCCACTCTTCACTGCGCAGCACGATGAAACCGCCAATGTTGACCATGCCATCCTTTTTGGCGCTCATGGTGGCGCCGTCGGCATAACTGAACATCTCCTGCACGATAGATTTGATCGGCGTGTTTTCGTAGCCGGGTTCGCGCATCTTGATGAACATGGCGTTTTCGGAAAAGCGGCACACGTCCATGATGAAGGGCTTGCCATGCGCCTTGAGCAGTTTGGCGTAGGCGCGGATGTTGGCCATCGACACCGGCTGGCCGCCACCGGTGTTGTTGGTGACGGTGATCATGCCAAACGGAATCCGCTCACCCTGCTCTTGCAGCAGCTTTTCAGCCCGCTCCAGGTCAATATTGCCCTTGAACGGATGCATCAGGGAGGGCTGCAGGCCCTCAAGAATCACCAGATCCAGCGCCTCAATGCCAAGGTATTCCAGATTGGCGCGGGTGGTGTCAAAGTGGCAGTTGTTGGGCACCACGTCGCCTTTTTTGCAGACCGCCGTGAACAGCACTTTTTCTGCGGCACGGCCCTGGTGGGTGGGCACAAAAAACTGCATGCCGGTGATGTTCTGGATGACTTTTTCCAGCCGGTAAAAGCTGCGCGCACCGGCATAACTTTCGTCGCCTTCCATGATGGCGCCCCACTGGCGCGACGACATGGCGCCGGTGCCGGAGTCGGTGAGCCAGTCAATCAGCACGTCTTCGGCGCGCAGCTTGAACACATTGAGTTTGGCGGCTTCCAGCAGTTGCTCGCGCTCAGGCCGGGTGGTCATGCGGATCGGCTCGACACTTTTGATGCGAAACGGCTCGATCAGGGTTTTGGGCATGGTGTTTCCTTGCGGGGTTTCAAAAAAACAAGAAGGTAGCACCGCCCGAGGGCTCGTGGTGTCGGTTATTTCCAACATGGGCATCCGTTTGTGCCGCGACCTGCGGCGAACGATATCGCGCAGTCTTTGCCTAGCCTGAAACCGACGCGCAGTCTTTGCCTAGCCTGAAACCGACGCACTGCCAACCAGTCAGTTTGCCTGGACCCAGCCTTTGGGCAGCCCGGCCAACGGTGTCATGCCATACAGCGGTTCGCCGGGAATTCCGGCCATCAGCGGCAAGCGTGCGGCTATGAGCTTGGCCGGATCGACCCCGGTTCGCAGGCCCATGGCCTCGAACATGAACACCAGGTCTTCCGTGACCACGTTGCCGGTGGCACCTGGCGCGTAGGGGCATCCCCCCAGACCGCCCAGCGACGCATCGAAGGTGCGCACACCCACGTCATAGGCCGCCAGGCAATTGGCCAGCCCGAGGCCACGCGTGTTGTGCATATGCGCAGCACCCGTTTTGTTGCCAATTTCCGAACGCACCCGTGTAAACAGCCGCTTGACCTGCGCCGGGTTGGCCATACCCGTAGAGTCGGAAAGCCCTGCCTCGTCGGCTCCGGCTTCAACACACTGACTGGCCAGCCACACCACGTCATCTTCCTTGACCTCACCTTGAATGGTGCAGCCGAAAGCGGTTGATATGCCTGCCTCGATCTTGACGCCGGGCGAGAGTTCATCGCGCATGCGCACGATGGCACGTACCGCCTCAATCATCGCCATGCGCGTCATGTGCACATTGGCCAGTGAATGTGCTTCACTGGCCGACACCGGAAGAGTCAACTTGTGCACACCCGCCTTCAGTGCCGCCTCGGCGCCACGCGCGTTGGGCACCAAGGCCATGACGGTGAGGCCGGGGTGTGTCAACGCATGGCGCACCACGTCAGCGGCGTCAGCCATCTGCGGTAGATGCTTGGCCGGCACAAAGGAGCACACTTCGATCTCGCGCAGACCGGCTGCCACCAGCGCGTCGATCCAGCGCAACTTGTCGGCTGTCGGCATGATGGCCTTGACCGACTGAAGACCATCACGCGGTCCGACTTCGCTGATCAGAACGTCAATGGGCTGTAGAGATGTGGACATTATTTCCTGGCTGCTTTTGCAGCCGACACGCCAGCGCGCAAGGCCAGCAGATAACTGTCCACGCCAAAACCACAAATCTGGCCCATGACGATTTCGCCGAACACCGAGTGGTGGCGGAATTCCTCGCGTGCATGGATGTTGGACATGTGCAACTCCACGACCGGGCAGGTCAGGATGGCCAGCGCGTCACGAATGCCATAGGAGTAATGCGTCCAGGCGCCGGCATTGATCAGCACGGCATCGACACCGTCCTGGTAGCCCAGGTGGATGCGCTCGCACATCTCGCCTTCACAGTTGGTCTGGTAAGCCTGGACCTCGACACCCAGTTCCTGGCCCAGCGCGCTCAACGAGGCATTGATCTCGTCGAGCGTGATGGTGCCGTACTGCTTGGGGTCGCGCTTGCCAAACATGTTGTGGTTGATGCCGTGCAGCATGAGAACTTTCATGATTTTTCCTTTTGGTGAAATTTAAAAATTGAACTGAAAAATTACAAATTGGCCACGCGGATTCGATCGCAAGTGACTCCGGCAAACGCTTGCCCAAGCCACTTCCAGCAACTTACTTGCGCATCTTGGCCAATTCGGCCTGGACTTCCGCCACCGTCTCTTCGCCCACGTTGGCGCTGAACTGGGCAATCACCGGCTTCATCTTCTCGCGCAGCTTGGCCACCTCGGCCGGCGGGAATTCACTCACCTGCATGCCGTTCTTCTTCAACAGGTTCATGTTGGCATCGACCGCGGCACGGGCCAGCTCACGCTGAACCTTGGCGGCCTCATCAGCCGAGTCGTCCAGAATCTTGCGTTCGGCCGGGCTCAGACTGTCCCAGATCTTCTTGCTGAAGATCACCGACTGCGGGTTGTACTGGTGATTGGACATGACCACGTATTTCTGCACCTCCCAGAACTTGTTGGCCGCGATCACCGAGATCGGATTCTCCTGACCGTCGATGGCCTTCTGCTCCAAGGCGCTGTACACCTCGGGGAAGGGCAGCGGGGTCGGGTTGGCGCCCAGCGCCTTGACCCAGGCCACGTTGATCGGGTTCGGGATCACGCGCAGTTTCAGGCCCTCGATGTCTTCGAGCTTGTTGATGGGGCGTTTGCTGTTGGTAATTTCACGGTAGCCGAGTTCCCAATACGCCAGACCGATCAAACCCTTGGCTTCGAGTTTCTGGTGCAGCTTCTTGCCAACCGGGCCGTCAACCAGCGCGTCAGACTCCTTGCCATTGGCAAACAGGAACGGAAAGTCGAAAATCGCCAGTTCCTTGGTCACACTGGCCAGAATACCGGTATTCATGACAGCCATTTCCAGCGTGCCGCCCTGGATGGCTGAAATGTTGGCCTGGTCGCTGCCGAGTACCCCGGAGAGGAACAGCTTGATTTGCATCTTGCCGCCCGATTTGGCCGCGACCAGATCAGCCATCTTCTTCATACCCGCAATCGCTGGGTGGCCTTCGGGGGCGTTGACTGCAAACTTGAAGTTGTGCTCCTTGATGTCCTGCGCAGAAGCCATGCCCAAAGCGGCCAGGGTCGCAGCGGCGACGATTGATTTAAGTACGAGTCGTTTCATGAGTGTCTCCAATTAATGTGCAATCGGGTCGCAGAAAGAACGGCTGTTGCGGCGGCGTACCCAGCACCGCAACAACCCAATAAAACCTGGTGGTCCATGCAGCGCATCGACGCTTGCCTCAAGCCAGCGGAACGGTCAATTGCGCAATCATCCGGGCGGTGTCAGGGCGCACACCCCGCCACCAGAAAAAGGCTTCGGCAGCCTGCTCGGTCAGCATGCCAACACCATCCGCCAACTGGCGTACACCGGAATTGGCTGCCAGGCGCAAAAAAGGGGTCAAGCCTTTGCCATAGGCCAGTTCATAGGCCAACGTGCACTTTGAAAAAACCGTGACCGGCACCGGCGGCAGCTCACCACGCAGGCTGGCAGACGTGGCGTTGAACACCACATCGAAGGTCTGTCCGGCAAGTTCCGCATAGCTGCTGGAGCGCACCCGGCCCTGCTGCGCGCCGATGCTGGCCAGATCCATGGCTCTTTGCAGGGTGCGATTGGCAAGCACCAACTCGGCCGGTTGCTCCGCCAGGAACGGCAACAAGGCCCCGCGCGCCGCACCGCCGGCACCCAGCATCAGCACCCGTTTGCCCTTGAGCGGGAAATTCAGGTTGTGCGTGACATCGCGCACCAGGCCAATGCCATCAAAGTTTTCGGCCAATATCTGTTCGTCGTCGAACTTCATGGCATTGGCCGCGCCTGAAAGTTTGACCCGCTCGGAGACGTGTGTGGCGTAGGCCGCAGCCTTGAGTTTGAACGGCGCAGTGATGTTGAGGCCTTTGCCGCCCGCAGCGCGGAATGCATCCACAGCCGCTTCAAAGCCATTGATCGGACCTTCCATCTTGTCGTACACCAGGTCCTGGCCGGTGAGTTCAGCAAAGGCGGCGTGAATCATGGGTGATTTGCTTTGGGCAATCGGGTTGCCAATCACGGCATAGGAGTCGGTCATGGGAACATTCCTCAGACGGCTGGGCTGTAAAGAACGCCGTCGCGCACCATGGCGTCAATGTCATCCACGCCAAAGCCCAGGCTGGCGGCAATCTCGCGGTTGTGCTGGCCCATGTCGGGGGCCACGCACGGCGTGGATGCCGGCATGCCGGTGAAGCGGAACGGCAGATTGGGCAACTTGATCTTGCCCAGCACCGGGTGATCCTGCTCCAGCACCATGCCGCGCGCCTGAATCTGCGGATCCGACAGCACCTCGGCGATGTTCTGCACCTTGGCGCAGGGCACGTCGATGGCGTCCAGTGCCGCCAGACATTGCGACACGGTCTGTGATGCCACCCAAGCCTTGGCCACGGCCAATATTTCCTGGCGGTTTTCGTTGCGTCCCGCACTGGTGTGAAAGCGCGTATCTGCGGCAAAAGCCTCGCCACCCGCAAGCCTGGCAAAACGCTTCCAGGCGTCATCCACCTGCGCGGCAATCACCAAATAGCCGTCCTGTGCCGTGAACACACCGTAGAGGGTGCTTTGCGGCATGTCGTGACCGGTTTGCACCGGCAACTCCTTGCCGCCCGACAAGGTGTAGCACTGCACTGCGTAGTCGTGAATCGACACCAGACAGTCGTACAAGGACAAATCAATGTGCTGTCCCTTGCCCGATTTGACCCGGCCCAGCAACGCTGCGCAGACCGAGGCCACGCCATGGATGCCGGTGTACATATCACCCAGCGACACGCGCAGCAAGGGCGGCGCCTCGCCCGGGTTGCCGACCATGGCCATGATGCCGCTCTTGGCCTCGGCAATCAAGCCAAAACCGGCGCGGTGCGCATCCGGTCCGGTGTGGCCGTAAGCGGAAATGGAGCAATAGACCAGGCCGGGGTTGCGTTTGGACAACTCGTCGTAGCCCAGTCCCAATTTCCTGAGTGCACCGGGACGGTAGTTTTCCACGAACACATCGGCCGTGTCGGTGAGCTTGTGCATCAGCGCCAGACCACGCGGGTCGCGCAGGTTGATGCACAAGCCCTTCTTACCCATGTTTTGCTGCAGGAAGTAACCGCTGTAATCGCCCACGAAGTAGGCATGGTGACGTCCTGCATCGCCCTCGGTCGGACGTTCGACCTTGATCACTTCGGCGCCCAGTGCGGCCAGGCAGCGGGACAGGTAGGGACCAGCCAGAAAGTGGCTGTAATCGATCACACGAAAGCCATTGAGTGGCAAGTTCTGGTTCATGCGGGCCTCCGGGGGACCATCAGTTGGTGTTCACCTTTTTGCACCACCTGACCGTCCTGGTTGATCAGTTCCGACGGCAGGACCACAATGCCCCAACCAGGGCGGCTTTTGGAGGCGCGCAGGCCGGTCACCCTGAACTTCACATGCAGCACGTCGTTGACCTTGATGGGCAACAAAAAGTCCCAGGCCCAGCCCAATGACATGCCAGGAAGAAAACGGTAATCGCTCTGCGTTTTCAGGCCATCGGCGATCGACAGGCCAAACAAACCATGCGCCACGATGCAACCGAAGTGGCTGGCGTTGGCATAGGCTTCATCCACATGCACCGGGGTGTGGTCACCCGTGAGATCGGCATAAGCCAGGATGCGTTCTTTGGTGACGGTGTAGGTCGGGCTGATGCAGCTGTCGCCTTCCTGGGCGTCATCCCAGTATTTTTCAGGTGTTTGGGTCATGATGATCTCAGGAAAAGTTGCGGGGGTTGATCGACAGGGCGTGTGCCACGCTGCCAGGGCTGGCCTGGATCAGCTCCACGGCCAGGCCATCGGGCAGGCGAAGCCAGTTGCGGCCTTGCGGCATGGCGGTCACGCCAAAGGACTGAGCCTCTGCAATGGCCACTTCCAGGTCTTCGCACATGATGCCGATGTGACCCAGGCGACCCTCAGGTTCGGCAAAGTCCGGCTTGGCCATGAACTGCATGCCACCCAGCGTCCAGTATTGGCTGGGGCTGTCCAGGGGGCCCTGCACTTCGCGCAGGGTCATGCCCAGCACCTGGTCAAAAAACCGGATGTGCCATTGGATATCCTGGACCCAGATGGCGACATGTTCCACGTAAGCGCGTGGTCGGGTGGTGCTGCTCATGTGGCTTCCTTGCGTTGGGGGTGAGATTGGAGACCGTGCTCAATGCCCTTGATGCAGGCCACCAGCGTCGCGTTGACAGGCGTGGGTACGCCCAGGGCCGCGCCGCGCTCGACCACCGCGCCGTTGATGTAGTCCACTTCGGTGATCGAGCCCTTTTCCAGGCTTTGCAGCATCGAGGCCTTGAATTCAAAGGGCAGACCGGCCGCCGCCTTGTCCCAGGCCTCGTGCGGCTCCTGGATCGAAAGTTGAATACCGCTGGCACGTGCCACAGCCATGGCTTCAGCCACCGCAGCCAGCGCACAAGCCCGCACTTCAGGCACCTGGTACAGCGCACCATAAGGCAGACCGGTGATGCCGCTGAGCGCACCGGTGGCCACGTTGATCAGCAGTTTGTCCCAGATGGTGGCGCGAATGTCGGTGCAGACGGTGGTGACCAGGCCGGCAGCGTTGAAGAGTTCGGCGATGGCGTTGGCCCGGTCCGGGGTGTGCGAGCCGAGTTCGCCAATCAACGTCTCCTTACCCTGGGTGCCGGCCACCACCACGCCCGGGCTCACCAGCAGACCGCCCACATAGGTCTTGCCCGCCAGAACACGTTCCGCACCCACCAAATCGGCCAGCACAGCCTCATGTCCCAAGCCATTCTGAAGGGACAGCACGACGGTGTGCTCACCCACCAAACACATGGCGCCTTGCATGGCCGCCAGCGTATCAAATGACTTGACCAGCACGATGATCAAATCCATCACCCCCAGACCTGCGGCACTGGTGGCCGCCAATACCCTGACGCGTTGCTGGCCACCTGCGTCACGCAAGGTCAACCCATTGCGATTGATGGCATCAACGTACTCCGGTCTGCGGTTGATCAGGGTTACGTCCGCGCCGGCCTTGGCCAAGGTACCGCCGATGGCACACCCCAAAGATCCCGCTCCCAGCACACAAATTTTCATGAACTCTCCATTCAGGCCAGCACACCATCGTGCCGTTGGACCCGAACGATAAAGATCCAAGATCATTGTGTCTATAAAATAGTGGCAATACAGCATATTGTGTGGAGCAATAATGGATACGAACCAGACTGATGCCAACCTCCTTGATGTCAAACATCTCCGACTGTTCGACCTGCTGTATTCCACGCACAGCGTGACACGCTGCTCGGAGCTGTTGGGGCAATGCCAGCCCACCGTGAGCATCTGGTTGTCCAAACTTCGAAAAGAGCTTGGCGATCCACTTTTCATACGTACTGCAGATGGAATGCAGGCCACGCCCAGGGCTGACGAATTGATTGTTTCGGTGCGGGCCGCGTTGGACGCATTGCGACAACTCACGGTGCCGGAGCCTGCGTTCGATCCAGCCCAAAGCCATCGGCACTTTCGCATTTGCATGACCGATGCCAGTCATATCACGCTGCTGCCTCAATTGCTGGCCCATGTGCGTGCGCTGGCACCGGGAACCACGCTGGAGGCCGCGCACATCGACGAAAAGTCTGCAGAAGCATTGCAATCCGGCGAAGCTGATCTGGCGATCGGGCTGGTGCCCTGGCTGGAATCCGGCTTTTATCAGCAGACCCTGTTTCCCCAGGATTGGGTGTGCTTGGTGAACCCACGTCATCCACGCATCGGCGAGACGCTGGACACACCCGCCTACCAGAAGGAGGGACATATTGAAATCGTCTCTGGCACCGGATCAGGCTTGCTGAAAGCGGCGCTGGAACAACATCACATCCGGCGCAAGATCGTGCTGGCACTCCCAGGATTTTTAGGACTGGCTACCGTAGTGGCCAGCACCGATCTGGTGGCGACCCTGCCGCGGCACATCGGCGAGACGCTGGCGCAAATCAATGGCTTGAGGGTATTCACATGCCCGGTGGCGATCCCTGGGTTTACCGTCAAACAACACTGGCACGCCAGATTTCACAACGACGCGGGCAATCTTTGGCTACGCGGCGTATGTGCCAGTCTCTTTATGGATCGCAAGGTGCGCGGTGCCGCGACAAAAGACAAACTGCCTTAATCGGCGCCGACACCTATGGGCTGGACTACGCGGACCCCGGACCTTTCGCAGCCCGCTTGCCATGGCGCCTGACGTAGAGCAGACGGACGAAGCGCCAATCTACTTAACCTGAAAACCGCACACAGGACCCATGTCGCAGGCATCTTCCACCAGGATGCGCAGCAGGAATCAGCACGGCACCATCGTCATCCACCACCACATCGCCCGCAAAAACGGTCACGCCGGATCAGTTCGTCCGGCAGAAACAAATCGCCAAGTTCACCCTCGTCACTGGCAATGCGAATTATTGTCAACCCTGTGACGCCACAGTCCAGATAGAAATCAACCATGCGCTAGGCACTGATCAGGTACACGCCCGTGGCAGATGCATCCAGTTATTCAAACCAACCCTGTTTTGTGTCAAGTCAAAGAGATGGTGATCATTCCAGTGAATCCATCTTGGTTTGAATTTTTTCGAACCAACACAGGGCAATCCTTATTGACACACATAAAAAAAAGAACAAAATAAAACATGTCCAAAATTTCGGGCATGTGTTCGGTATAGTGGATTTAATCAACAAGGAGAAGGTAAATGAAATTTCGACTTTTGGCTTTGGCAGCACTGTCTGCGATGACCGCATTGACCAGTACCGCACAGGCTGCGGGAACGAGCAAGCTCGACCAGGTGTTGGCGCGCGGCAAGCTCATCGTGGGAACAGGCAGTACCAATGCACCATGGCACTTCAAAAGTGCCGACAACAAGCTGCAGGGATTCGACATCGACATATCGAAAGTTATCGCCAAGGCGCTGTTTGACAATCCGGAAAAAGTGGAATTCGTCAACCAGTCGTCAGACGCCCGCATTCCGAACATCACCACCGACAAGGTCGATATCACCTGCCAGTTCCTGACCGTGACCGGTGGCCGCGCACAGCAAGTTGCATTCACCATCCCCTACTACCGGGAAGGTGTTGGCCTGATGACCAAGGCCGGCAGCGCACGTAGCACCTACGACGCCTTGAAAGCGGCCGGCACTTCAGTGACGGTGGCCGTGCTGCAAAACGTCTACGCCGAGGCCATGGTGCATGCTGCCTTGCCAAAGGCCAAGGTCGCCCAGTACGAATCTCCGGATCTGATGTACCAAGCACTGAATTCGGGTCGGGCCGATGCCGCTGCAACCGACCAGTCGTCGATCTCCTGGTTCATCAAGCAAAACCCGGGTAAATATAAAGATGCAGGGTATGGCTGGAATCCTCAGACCTATGCGTGCGCCGTGAAGCGTGGCGATCAGGACTGGCTCAATTTCGTCAATACAGCACTGCATGAAGCAATGACCGGGGTGGAGTTTGATACGTATGCCGCATCCTACAAAACCTGGTTTGGGGTAGACCTCGCACCGCCAAAAATCGGATTCCCGGTTGAATTCAAGTAAGCCAGTGACGATCTAATTCGCAAAAACTGCGATCTCCCCTCTACAGCAGGCGTCCGCAGCCTGGTCTGGAGGGGGAGCAGGCAAAGGCGATTGGCCTGTCATTCTGCCAAGGAAAAGGCGCCATGGATTATGTTTTGAATTTTTCTGTTGTGTGGCGAAGCTTCGAGCATCTGCTGGGTGGGCTGGGCCTCAGTCTGCTGATCGCCTTTGCTTCGATCCTGATCGGCATCGTGATTGGGCTCGTGGTGAGCTTCGCGCTGATTTCCCCATCGGCTAGCGTGCGCCGATTGGCGAACACCTATGTCACGGTAATACGCAACACGCCGCTGCTGGTGCTGGTGTTATTTGCCTATTTCGCCCTGCCAGACCTCGGTGTGCGGCTGGGCAGTATCGAATCGTTCGTCGTCACCCTTGCCTTGTATTCCAGCTGCTATCTCGCAGAAGTATTTCGCGGCGGACTGCTGTCGGTTCCCAAGGGGCTGAGCGAAGCGGGACAAGCGATCGGGCTCACGAAGATGCAAATCCGTCTATCGATCGTCATGCCGATCATGTTCCGCAACGTGCTGCCTGCCCTCGGCAGTACGGTGATCTCGCTGTTCAAGGACACTTCGCTCGCTGCAGCGATTGCGGTGCCCGAGCTGACCTTCCAGGCACGCAAGATCAACGTCGAGAGTTTTCGCGTGGTGGAAACCTGGATCGTTGCCAGCCTTATTTATGTCTTGACTTGCATCGTCCTCGCCATGCTGTTCCGGCATATCGAACGACGTCTTGCCATTCCACGGTGAACAGCATGGATTTCACATTGACTCAATTTCTGCACGAGCTTTGGATTGCCCGCACACCCATCGTCCACGGACTTGGCATCACCATGCTGGCATCGGCGTTGGCGATTGTGGCGGGGTCGCTGCTGGGCATCGGGGTGGGCCTGGCCCTGACCTATGGCGTGCCACCACTGCGCTGGCTGACCCGTGCCTACACTGATTTCATTCGGGGCACGCCCGTGCTGGTACTCGTGCTGGCAAGCTACTACATCCTGGGTGCCATTGGGGTTCAACTCAGTCCATTTCAGGCAGGCGTCCTGGCCCTGGCTGTCTTCTGCAGTTCACATGTTGGTGAAATCGTGCGGGGGGCGTTGCAAGCCATCCCGCATGGCCAGATCGAAGCCGCCAAGGCTGTGGGACTGACCTTTACGCAGACTTTTCTCTATATCCTGATGCCGTTGGCCATACGCCAGATCCTGCCAACCTGGGTCAACACCGCAACCGAGATGGTCAAGGCTTCAACACTGCTGTCCATCATCGGGGTGAGTGACTTGCTACTGAGCTCGCAAGAGGTGATTTCTCGCACCTTTATGAGTCTGCCGTTTTATTTTTTTGCCGGACTTCTCTATTTCACGGTCAATTTTGCCATCGAACAGTTCGGGCGATTCGTGGAACGGAAAACCAAAATTCCATCGTAGGGAGCATCGCTGATGAGCAGCAACATTCTTGAAATAAAAAACCTGCACAAGCGCTTTGGTGCAGTCGAGGTGCTGAAAGGGGTTGACTTTGCCATGCAGCAGGGCGATGTGGTCTGCATCATCGGCTCTAGCGGTTCCGGCAAGACGACCTTGCTGCGCTGCATCAACATGCTGGAAGACTTCAACGAAGGCGAGGTCTGGATTGATGGCCAGGGTATCGGCTATGAGACCCGCAACGGCGCCCGGCGGCGTAAAAGTGAAAAAGAAATCGCCAGGCAACGTGCCCTCACCGGTATGGCATTCCAGCAATTCAATCTCTTCCCGCACATGACGGCGACAGAAAACGTCATGCTGGGGCTCGTCAAAGTCAAGAACATGAACAAGGACGAGGCACATGCCATTGCCAAAAAATGGCTCGACCGGGTTGGCCTGCTGGAACGCAGCGACCATTATCCGGGCCAGTTATCGGGCGGGCAGCAACAGCGGGTCGCAATCGCTCGTGCCATTGCGATGAGCCCGAAATTGATGCTGTTCGATGAAGTGACTTCTGCACTCGATCCCGAACTGGTAAATGAGGTGTTGCTGGTCATCAAGGATCTTGCCCGCGAAGGGATGACCATGCTGCTGGTGACCCATGAGATGCGTTTTGCCTTTGAAGTAGCGAACCGGGTGATTTTCATGAATGAAGGCCGGATCGGCGAAGCGGGTGATCCCAAAGAGATGTTTATCCATTCGAAAACCGAGCGATTGGCCGAGTTCCTGAAAAACTCCACGTTCAACTAACCAAAAAGGAAAAACCAAAATGACACTTGTACGATACGGTGCTGGTGAAATCGGCGCAGGCGGGCAGCCCCTGCCCTTTGCACGGGCTGTTGAAGCAGATGGCTGGTTGTATGTATCGGGCCAGGTCGCCTTGCAACAAGGTGAAATCGTGGGTGGCGGCATCATTGCCGAAACCCGCAAGGCCATTGGCAATCTGATCACCATTCTGAGCGAGGCCGGCTACGGCGTCGAGGATGTCGTCAGAGTGGGCGTCTGGCTCGATGACCCGCGGGACTTCTGGACTTTCAACAAAATATACACGGAATATTTCGGCGAAAATCCGCCAGCACGGGCCTGCGTCCAATCCCGGATGATGGTCGACTGCAAAGTTGAGATCGATTGCATCGCCTTCAAACGTAAGCCTGCCAAGATGACTGGTTAATGGTTAAGTTTGCCTGCGTGAATTCGGCTCGCCATTGACCCTATGATGAAATGCAAGACATGACCGCTGTCGGACAAGACTCCCCCCTTCGGCGATCTCGCGGCCTGGATCGGGCGTTTGAAATTCTCGATTTTTTTCGTGTCCAGCGTCGACCGATGCGGCCGAATGAAATCGCGGCGCACATTGGCGCGCCCCGTTCATCAGTCTATGAACTGGTGAATTTGCTGCTGAAGCACGGCGCCCTGGAATACCGGGGCGATGAAGGGCAAGTCTTTCTGGGCCGAAAACTGTATTTCCTGTACAACGCGTATGCCGAGCAGTTCGACCCCATGGGGGAATGTGAATCGTCACTGGCCCGCATTACGGAAACAACCCGGGAGACATCCCAGTTTTGCATGCTCGACGGCAATAAATACACCGTTGCGCTGATGAAAGAGGGCATCCGACCTTTCCGGATTTCTTCCAATGTTGGCGAGGCATTGCCAATTCCGTGGACTGCATCGGGACGCCTGCTGGTGTCCCATATGACAGACCAGGAAATACTGGATTTCATTCCTGGGGAAGACTTCAAATTACCCAATGGGGAATGGCTCTCGCCAGAGACCTTCATTCAACAAGCCCGAGAGGCCAGCATCGCGGGGTATTTCACCTTCGACAGCATCGTCGACAGTTTCACCCATTGCTTTGCCGTACCCGTCTACCAAAAGGACAAAAAATGCATGGCCACGCTTTGTCTGGTCGCCCCCAAGGATGATGGTCTTCGCAACAAACAGGAATACCTCCGTTGCCTGATGGACGTCGCCAGTGAGTTGACGCAAAGGATAAAGTTTGTTTAACCAAGTACTTTCCTCCGGAAACATCCCTGAAGGAAAAAAAGGCATGACGGATCACCTGACGATCCATGGTGCAAGAAATGCTGATGTACCAACGGTACTCGCGTTCATCTTTGAACATGGCATAAACCCATGGAATTATCTGCATCGACCAAGCCTTGTTGCCCATCTGGCGGATATCGAAACCGGCAAAACGCAAGCCTTGCTAGCGACGCTTAACGATGAACTGGCAGGCGTTGTGACTTTTATGGCGAGCACGGCCATGGCACAGTACCAGAAAGAGGCACATCGCGGTGATGCGCATGGCTACATCTCCGAAGCGGTCGTGCATGGTGCGCATAGCGGTTGTGGTATCGGTACCAGCTTGCTGCGCGCAGCCACTTCGCAATTGGCGGCGCAGGGCTTCAGGGAAATTTATATCGAACGACATGAAGAAAACCTGGCCTCGGCGGGCATGATGCGCAAGACAGGCTTTGTTGAAATCGATCTTTATAAAGATCCCGCACGTCGTGCGACCGGATTTCGCAGAACAAGCGTCAGTCGGTTACTGGTGTGATTGCACTCAAACTGACAACAGGGTTTGCGTCATATCTGTCGCCGCCCCACCCGCCAACATACGACCCGCACGAGCCTGTACCCGGGCGTGGCTAATATCACCAGTGTCTGCGTCATACGCCAGTGCGCCATTGACGAAGACTTTTTCTATGCCTTCAGACAAGGCCTTCGGCGCCTCGTAGGTAGCAGCATCTCGCACCCGGTTGGGGTCCAGTACCACCACGTCCGCATACCAGCCCACCTGCAATTGCCCGCGCTGATGCAGCCGGAAATTGCGGGCCGACAAGCCGCTCATCTTGTAGATGGCCGTTTCCAGCGAAAAAAGCTGCTGCTCGCGCCAGTAGCGCGCCAGCACACGTGGAAATGCACCCCACAGCCGTGGGTGCGGATGCTGGTCATGCGGCAAACCGTCGGAACCGATCATGCTCAAGGGGTGGGCGATGACGCGCTTGACGTCGTCCTCGTGCATCTGGAAATAGCAGGCACCGCCGGGCTGCAGGCGGCGGCAGACGGTTTTTTGGTCGACGCCCCATTCGGCCGCAATCGACGCCAGCGTGCGGCCCGTCATCTCGGGATGAGGCGTGGACCAGCTCACCAGCACATCGATCACGCCGTCCACCAGGTCCTCACGCAGCACCGTCGAGCCCGCCACATAGGGGTAGACATCCATGGCCACCGCCTGGCGGCTGGCCAGCGACTCGATCAGGGGCAGGGTTTCCAGCGTGCGGCCCCAGTTGGCCGGCCCGGCGCACTTGTGGTGCGAAATGATCAGGGGCACACCGGCCCTGAAAGCGGTGTCGCCGGCCTCGTGCAGTGCCTCGATGATGGCCTGCATCTCGCTGCGCAGGTGCGTGCTGTAGACGCCCCCGAAACCCGCGACCACCTGGGCCAGGCGCACCACCTCCTCGGTCGGCGCGGCAAAGGCTTCTTCGTAAAAAAGTCCCGACGACAGGCCGGTGGCGCCCGCATGCATGCACTGCGTGAGCAGCGCCGCCATCGCGTCGAGCTCGCTGGCATTGGCCGCACGGCTCAGGTCCGCCACACAGGCAAAACGCAGCGTGGTGTGGCCGATCAGCACGGCCACGTTGACCGCTGGCTGTGCGGCCGCCAATGCGCGCGCATAACTCTCCACCGAATCGAAGCGGAACGAATCGCTCCCCAGCAGGTTCAGCGGCGGCAGCGACTGCTGCACCACAAACGGCGCCAGCGAAATGCCGCAATTGCCGGTGACGACGGTGGTAATGCCCTGCGACACCTTGGGCAGCATGTCGGGGTGCTTGAGCACAATGGCGTCGTCGTGCGTGTGCACATCGATGAAACCAGGCGTGATGGCCAGGCCCGTGCAGTCCACACGGTGCAGCGCATCCAGCGTGACGCCCTCCGGCAATTGCCGGGACAGGTCCCGGCCCACGGCGGCAATGCGGTCGCCCACCAGCAATACATCACCGATCCAGCCGCTGGCACCGGTACCGTCGATCACCATACCATTCGCAAGCAAAGTAGCGCGTGTCATGTCGGAGTGTTGTCCTTGAGTTTGAGTTTGTTGTCGCGAACCGCAGCCCCGGTGTCCCAATCCAGCCGCGGGTAATGCCGCATGTCCACACCGCGCGTGCTGAGCACCTCGCGCACGCCGCCCAGGCGTTTGACGGCCAGGTCGCCCAGCCGCTGCGCCACCAGCACCGTCAGGATCTCAATCACGGTGAGGTGAACCAGGTAGGCCTCGGTTCCCACATGCATGACCGGATCTTCCGGGACATGGATGCCCAGCACGATGTCGGCGTGCTGAGCCAGTGCGGTGCCCTGCTGGGTCAGGGCAATCACCGTGGCGCCTTGCGAGCGTGCAACGTCCACCGCCTCGATCAGCGAAGGCATGCCGCCCACGTGCGAAATGGCAAATACCACGCCCTGGGGGATCATGGTGGCTGCCGAAACCAGCTGCAGATGAATGTCCAGGTAGGCGTTGGAGACCAGCCCCAGCCGGAACAGCCGGGCCTGCATGTCGGACGCCATGAAACTGGAGGTCACGCCCACGCTGTAACAATCCACGCGACTGGCGCGAACAATGGCATCGGCCGCCGCCTCTACCGCCGCCACGCTGAGTTGCGCCTGCACACCGCTGACCGCGGTGGCCGCACCCTTGATGACTTTGGAGATGACTTCCGGCGTGTCATCCTGGAGCTGCACCCGACGATGCAGGGGCGAACCGCTGACGGCCATTTCCTGCGCCAGCGCCAGCTTGAACTCGCGCAACCCGGGGTAGCCCAGGTCACGGCAGGTACGCATGACGGTGGGCACTGAGCTGCCCGCCCGCTGCGCCAGCTGCTCAAAACTCTCATCCAGTACACGCTGCGGGTCTTGCAGGATCAGCGCCAGCACACTGCGCCTGGATGTAGACGCACTCACCATGGTCTCGGCAATTTTGACAAGAACTCTTGAAGTCATAAAGGGATCACGAAGAGGTGTGGGTTGACGTAACGCAGCAAAGACCGTCAAGGCAACACGCGAAAATCAGAAACAGGTCACCAGGGCATCGCAGACCACATAGTTTTCATCCACCACCGGCATCCAGCGCCATTTATCAAACGTGGTACAGGGATGCGAAATTCCCAGCGCCACCACATCACCCACCTGTAGGGCGGCATGCTCGGGGCCGGTGCCGCGCAAATAAGCGTGCTGGTCGTTCAAGCCACTGATCTTCCAGTCGGCGGGCGCATCCGTCACAGCAGCGCTTCCCGGCTTGTAAAAAGACAGCGGGATGGGCAAGTCAAGATCGTAAGAAATATCGCGTTTGCCCACCGCCAGGATCACCAGCCCGGGCTCGGGGCAGGATTGCACCGAGGCCCAGACCTCCATGGCCGCCTGCAAACCGTCACTGCAATGCAGACGCGAATTGACCGCACTGACCATGCGTTTGTAAAACCCGTGGTCGTGTGTGACGTAGCAACCCGATCGCAACAGGCCGCGTACCGGACGCGACAGCTGAGGCTTGAGCCGGTTCGCCACCAAATCGAAAATCGCCGAACCGCCAGCCGTTAGGAGCACTTCCTCGTTGTCGAATAAATGCTGCTGGTCACAAACCACGGCAATGTCACAAACACGCTGCATCAGCGCTGCAGCATAAGTCTCATCCGCCGCTGACTGGCCGGTCGCGCCCAGGCCTTCATAGCATTCGATGCCAACCAGACGGCAAGCTGGACTGCCATGGAGGCGGCGGGCCAATGCCTGCGCCTCATCCTGGCTGCGGCAACCGGTCCGTCCACCCGCAACACCGATTTCCAGCAGAACCTCAAAAGGCTGCACGTCTGCCTGGGAGTCGTTCTGGGACTGGTACCAGGCTTCAATCAAGCCAAGTTGTGCCAGCGAATCCACCAGAAACACCACACGCAACCCGGCGTGCTCACGCTGCAGGTCCTGAATGCCGGCCAGATCGACCGCAGCGAAGACCTGGTTGGCGATCAGGCAACGGCGTGCACCCGCCAAGACACCGGCTCGCATCTGGACCACGGTGGCAAAGGTCAGACCCCAGGCCCCTTCATCGAGCTGGCGCCTGAACAACTGGGGCGACATGGTGGTCTTGCCATGCGGCGCCATGTCCAGGCCGTTGTCGACAGCGAAGCGCTGCATCCACGACAGGTTGTGCTGCAAGGCCTCTTGCTTGACCAGCGCCAGCGGCAGAGGCAGGTCACCGTCCAGCACGCACCAGCGCTGCGCGGCAATTTGCGAGCAGCGCAAGGGTGCGCTGGTGTGCGGAAAGCCCTTGAATGAATGGTCAATCTGCGGATCGAGAATGTCTTGCAACGTGGTCATGGAAACTTCCTTTTTGGTTACGCTGTCAGCAGCGTGATGTCATCGCGGATACAGGCTTTGAAACGGCCCTGCCCCATGTCCCGCAATTCGGGACGGGTACTGGCACAGGCGTCTGTCGCATGCGGGCAGCGGGTTCGAAACACACAACCGGAAGGCGGATTGACAGGACTGGGGATATCGCCCTTGAGTGCAATATAGTCGTTTTTTTGCTCGGGATCGGGCTTGGGCGAAGCGGCCAGCAATGCCTGGGTATAAGGGTGCCAAGGCTGCGCAAACAGCTCCGCCGTTGGCGCCACTTCCATGACACGTCCCAGGTACAGCACCACCACACGGTCGCACAAGTACTCAACCACATCCAGGTCATGCGAAATGAACAGCATGGTCAGCGACAGACGGTCGCGCAGATCGCACAGCAAGTTGACCACCTGCGCCTGAATCGACACATCCAGCGCGGACAAAGGCTCGTCGGCCACGATGAACTCGGGTTCGACCGCCAACGCCCGAGCCACCCCAATACGCTGGCGCTGGCCACCGGAAAACTCGTGCGGGTAGCGGCTCGCATGTTCGGCGCGCAATCCAACCAGTTCCAGCAATTCGGCGATACGCGCCTCCCGGGCTGCACGGCCCTTGGCCAAACCGTGCACCTGCAAGGCCTCCCCCAGAATATCCTTCACCCGCATTTTTGGATTCAGGCTGGCATAGGGGTCTTGGAAAATCATTTGCAGCTTGCTGCGCAAGCTTCGCATGCGGGCGCTGGAGGCCGCACCCAGGTCTTCACCCCGATACAGCACCTGGCCTGCGGTGCTTTCAATCAGGCGCAGCAGGGTGCGTCCAATAGTGCTTTTACCCGACCCAGATTCCCCGACCAGTCCCAGCGTTTCGCCGGCCTGAATCGAAAAGGACACATCGTCTACAGCCCGCACCGGTTTGACCCGTGAGCCGAAATAGCGGTGCAGTTGCTTGACTTCGACCAACGGTGCGCTCATGCAATACTCCTGGGTGGCGTCGCAGCGCGTTCGGCTGGTGAAAGCATGCAACGTACGAAGCGCTGTGCATTTTCTTGCAGCAAGGCCGGCATGGCACTGCTGCAGCCAGCCTGAGCGTAGTCACAGCGCGGCTCGAACGCACAGCCCGGCGGTGGCGCCAGCGGGCTGGACACCTGGCCGCGAATGGCATAGAGGCGCCGCGTGCCGCTGCCAGCCAACTCCCGCTTGCGCTGCTGTGCAGGCAGGCAAGCGAGCAAACCCTGCGTATAGGGGTGCCGGGGTGAAGCGAAGAGTTCTCGCACCGGGGCCGACTCGACAATGCGCCCGGCATACATCACCGCCACATCATCGGCGTGGTGGGCCACTACCCCCAGGTTGTGCGTGATGAAAAGAATACTCATGCCGGTTTCAACCTGCAGGCGACGCATCAGCTCCAGAATCTGCGCCTGGATGGTCACATCGAGTGCCGTGGTCGGCTCGTCGGCAATCAACAGCGTCGGATTACAGGCCATGGCCAGCGCAATCATCACGCGCTGGCGCATGCCACCCGACAGCTGGTGCGGGTACTCACGCAGCCGTTGTGCCGCAGCTGGCATCTCGACCAGCTCCAGCATGCGCTGGGCGTGAGCCATGGCAGCCTGGCGGTCCAGCCCCATGTGCAGGCGCCCCGCCTCCGCAATCTGTTCGCCCACCGTGAAGACGGGGTTCAGGCTGGTCATGGGTTCCTGAAAAATCATCGCAATCTCATTGCCACGAACGTGGCGCATGGCCGGCTCGGGCAAGGCCAGCAAATCTACCGTCTGACCTTCGCGGTTGGTAAACAGCGCCTGGCCACTGACCTGTGTGGATGCGGTGCGCGACAACAGGCGCATCAGCGTCAGGCTGGTCACCGATTTTCCGGACCCAGACTCACCAACCAGGGCCGTGGTTTTCCCGGGGCGGATGCTGAAGCTGACATCGGCCACCGCGCGGATCAGCCCCTCGTCGGTGTCAAAGAAAGTACTCAGATTACGGACATCGAGCCGCAGCGGTTCAAGAGAAGCAGGAGGCAAGTTCATGGGCTAGGACGGTCTCACATCGACTTTTTAAGCCGTGGATCAAGCAGGTCACGCACACCATCACCCAGCAGTTGCAAGGACAGCGCCGTCAGGATGATGGCAAACCCGGGAAACAAAACAATCCAGAGTGCCTGGTAGGCATACTGCTGACTACCAGCCACCATGGTGCCCCAGGTCGGAATCTCAGGCGGGACACCCACACCCAGAAAGGACAGCGCAGCCTCGGCCAGAATGGCATAGGCAAAGATGAACGAAGCCTGTACCAGAATGGGCGATATGAGATTGGGCAAGATGTGCCGCCACAGAATACGGGTGGTCGACACGCCCAGAGCTCGCGCCGCTTCAATAAAGAGCAGTTCACGCACCACCAGGGTCGAGGCACGCACCACCCGCGCCACGCGCGGCGTGTACACCAGCACCAGTGCCAGCACCACGTTGTACATCGACGGCTCCAGAATGGCCACCAACGCGATGGCCAGCAGAATGTCGGGGAAGGACATCATCGCGTCCACCACCCGCATGATGGGTGCATCGAGCCGGCGGAAAAAACCCGCCACCAGCCCAAACAGCGTTCCCAACGCAATGGCGCCCATAGCCGTCAACGCGGCAATGGTGAGCGAATAACGGCCACCAAAGGCAATCCGCGCAAACAGGTCGCGACCGAGTTCGTCTGTCCCCATGATGTGGCTGGCCGTAGGGGCCGCAAGGCGCTGGCTGATCGCCGTGTCATTGGGGTCAAAGCCGGTAATCACGTTGGCCAGCAACGCCATCACGACCACCATCAACAGGCAGATGGCGGCCAGCAGCACGATGCGCCGGCGGAACAGCTTTTTGAGAATCAGCGGGAATTTCATGGGGCTAATACTTCACGCGTGGATCGACTGCCATGTACAGCAGGTCGGTCAGAAAATTGATCACCACATAAATCATGGCAATCACCAGCAAGGCACCCTGGATCACCGGATAGTCACGCCGCAGCACGGCGCTCACCACCAGGTTGCCGACGCCGGGCAGACCAAACACGGTTTCCGTGACCACGGCCCCGCCGATCATCATCGCCACGGTCAGACCCAGTACGGTGATGATGGGCACCAGCGCATTGCGCAGCGTGTGCTTGAGCACCACCACATGTTCAGACAACCCCTTGGCGCGGGCGGTGCGCACATAGTCTTCACCCAGCACATCCAGCATGGACGCGCGCGTAAACCGGATGATCAGGGCCGAGTTGAGCACGCCCAGGACCACCGATGGCAGCACCAGATAGTGAATGCGTTCCATCAGTGCAGCGCCGGGGTCGCCATAGCCCGACACCGGAAACCAGCCCATGGACACCGCAAATATCTGCATCAGCACCAGCCCCATCCAGAAGCTCGGAATGCTGGCACCCAGCATGGCAAAGCCGGTAAGCAGCTGGTCAATGAATCTGCCTCGAAAAACCGCCGAAACAATACCGCAAGGCACACCGATTACCGTAGCAATAAAAACCGACATCAATGTCAACAAGGTGGTGGGTTCGGCCCGCTCCCACAGCGCCTGTGTGACCGGACGCTGCAGAAAGATAGACTCACCCAGATTGCCGTGCAAAAGTTCTTTGACCCAGTAGCCGAACTGCACCGGCAGTGGCCTGTCCAGGCCATACTCCTTCTGCACACGGGCAATGTCTTGCGCCGTCGCCTGATCCCCCAGCAACACCGCGATGGGGTCGCCCGCAGCGGCGTGCGTCAGCACAAAAACGATGACGGCAACCAGCGCCATGACCACCAACATGCCCATAGCGCGCGACAACAGATAGCGTGTCATGACGATCTTTCTTTAACACCCTAGGAACACAGAACTGACGGGCGCCCACCCAGCCACCCCAAGTCACCACACTGCACCCCGCGATGCAGCGCCGTACGCAAAGCAACAAGCGCGAGGGGCCGGATCATCAATTTTTCAAGCCGGTATTCCAGAAGAATGGCCAGGTCGAAGGAATGTAGCCCTGCAGCGCAGGCGATCTGGCCGACAGGCTGTTGAACTTACCCACATTGATATACGGCACTTCGTCATAAATCACCTGCTGGACCGCACCCCACAAGGCACCGCGCTTGGCAGGATTGGATTCCTGGTTCAGCTTGGCCAGTGCAGCCTGCTTGGCCGGCGAACTCCACCAGCCCGGGGCTCCCTCGCCAAGTTGCGGCGGCGACAGCATGGGTTCCGGGAACTGGCCCGAATGCGTGATGTAGATGTCCCAGAGCCTGGAGTCGCTGCGGCGTTGCACCAGCGTGGCCCAATCAACCACATTCAACTCAGGTTTGAAGCCGGCGCGCTTGAGCTGCTCGGCCATGATCAGCGCCATGTTGTAATGGAAGTCGTACTGACGGCTGGTCAGGATGCGGATGGGTTCACCCTTGTAGCCTGCCATAGCAGCCTGTTTTTTGGCCTTGGCTGCGTCACGTTCGTTGTATTTGTCTGCCCCTGCCGCCGAGTAAAACGGGGTGCCTTTGGGGAAATGGTTGGGTTCAGCCACAAAGAAACGCGTGTCACCAAAACCGGCAGCCAGCATTTCACCTTCGCCAATGCTGGTTTGCACTGCCTGACGCAAGGCCTGCGAGGCCAGCACACCTTCTTTGGTGTTGAACACCATGTACGGGAAACCAAAGGAAGGTGTCAGGATCGGAACGGTCTTGCCGCCTGATTTTTCCAGGCGACCCAGCGCCTCGGTCGGCAGCAGGTCGGCGAATTGGTATTGCCCGGCCAGCGAACCTTCCACGCGCGTGTTGGCGTTGGGCACGGGGATAAAACGCAGCTCATCGGCAATGGCAGTTTTTTTGCCACCATAGCCACTGGGAGCCTCTTGGCGCGCAGAGTAATGATCGAATCGGGTCAACAGCACATACTGGTCAGGACGGCGCTCCTTGAATTTGTAAGGGCCGGTTCCAATGAACTCCCTGAGTGGCGTGGCCATCGATTCCTTGGCCATGATGGCTGCCATGCCGGAAGGCATCGCCAGCTGCGACAGCAATGGTGCATAAGGTGTCTTGAGTGTGATCTCGATACCATGCTCACCCTTGGCTGAGAGGTCTGCCACGTCCTTGGACAATGCCTTGCCACGCGGTGACACATCCATCCAGCGCTTGAGACTGTCCACCACGTCTTCGGAATTCATTTCGCGACCATTGTGAAACTGCACCCCCTTGCGCAAGCTGATGCTGTAGTGTTTGCCATCGGCCGACACCTTGGGCAGGCCTTCAGCCAGCATCGGTGTGATCTTCCAGTTGGCATCAAAGGTGTAGAGCGGTTCATACACATGTTGCATGATGGTTGCCACAAGATCGATCGGGGACGCCATGGGGTCCAGCGTTTGCGGCTCAGCCGTCATGGCCAGGTTGAGGGGGGCTTTTGACAGCGTTTGTGCCTGTACACCCATCGGCAACAGGGCCGTGCCACTCACCACCAGTGCTAAAGCCACCGCCTCGCGACGGTTGATCCAGAATTTTTTCAACATGCATAACTCCTTATGATATGAAAGTATTTTTCAAGATATAAAGAATATTCCAGCAATAATCACAAAAAAATCAGTAAAAACCCTTGGATTGTGCATTTAATATGAAAATATATTTCACTTTGAAGCGCAAGGCGCATGACGTTGGGGCATGGAGCCTTAACATACAGACCAGCCTGGATCGTTCGGGCTGGCACCCTTCATTTTTTATTTATTGTTCGCCTAACAGGAATCTTCACAATGTCCGCACTTGAATACTTTGGTAACCCGCCCGTCGCCTCCGACCACCAGCCCCGTCCGTTTTCACCAGCCGTGCGCGCTGGCGACTTTGTCTATGTATCAGGCCAGGTTCCCGCTGACGAAAACGGTGAAATCGTGCTGGGTGGAATCGAAGCACAAACGCGGCAAGTCATGAAAAATCTTTCCGCAGCGTTAGCACTGGCCGGCTGCACACTGGACGACGTTTGCAAAACCACGGTATGGTTGCAGGACGCGCGCGACTTCGGCAGTTTCAATCGCGTCTACATGAGCTACTTTGGCGACAAAAAGCCGGCCCGCTCCACCACTGAGGCACGTCTGATGGTGGAGGCCAGGGTTGAAATCGATGTCGTGGCTTACAAGCCCCGCGCTTAAGACTGCACACCCCCAATCCTTTCCTCGCCTGTACCCGGATAGCACCAGCCAGCAGGCGGTGCGTTGGGTTGATGACGGCCTATGGCTTGCCTTACCCAACCAACTGTTGCTCCAATTCATGCAGCACGCGGTAACACGGCAACACGCTGGCCACACTGCTGTTGGGCTGGCGACCCTCGCGGATGGCGGCAAAGAATTCGCGGTCTTGCAGTTCGATGCCGTTCATGCTCACCGCCACGCCTGACACGTCGATTTTTTCTTCCTTGCCGTTGAACAGGTCGTCATAACGCGCGATGTAGGTGGCCGTGTCGCCGATGTAGCGGAAAAATGTGCCCAGCGGGCCGTCGTTGTTGAAGCTCAGGCTCAGCGTGCAAATGGCGCCATTGGCGCTTTTTAGCTGGATGCTCATGTCCATGGCAATGCCCAGGGTGGGGTGGATCGGCCCCTGGATGGCGTTGGCCTTGACCACCGGACTGCCGCATTGGTAAGCGAACAGGTCCACCGTGTGGGCGGCGTGGTGCCACAGCAAATGGTCGGTCCAGCTGCGCGGCTGGCCCAGCGCGTTCATGTTGGAGCGGCGAAAAAAGTAGGTTTGCACGTCCATCTGCTGGATGTTGAACCGGCCCGCCGTGATTTGCTGGTGCACATACTGGTGGCTCGGGTTGAAGCGGCGGGTGTGGCCACACATGGCGACCAGGCCTGAGGCCTCTGCCACCTGCGCCACCGCCTCACCATCCTTCAGCACATCGCACAGCGGAATCTCCACCTGCACATGCTTGCCCGCTTGCAGGCAGGCCAGCGTTTGCGCGGCGTGCATTTGCGTGGGTGTGCACAAAATGACCGCGTCCACCTCTTTCAGCGCTAGGCTGTCAGACAGTTCTGTGGTGACGTGGCCAATGCCGTATTTGGCAGCGATCTCTTTGGTTTTGCCGAGCTCGCGGCTCACCAGAGAGACGACTTCAACGCCTTCGATGTTCTTGATGCCGTCCAGGTGCTTGATGCCAAAGGCACCGGCACCGGCCAGGGCGACCTTGATGGGTTTCGTCATTCAGTTGTTCTCCAGGATCAGGTGGCCCACAGCGGTGTTGCTGGCAGGCACATGGTAGAAACGGTGCTTGACCACAGGCGGCTTGCCGCCGGCCACGTCGGCCATGGCACCACGTGCGATGAGCCACATCACCAGCTCGATGCCTTCGCTGCCGGCCTCGCGCACGTAGTCGATGTGCGGCACGTTAGCGCAAGCGGCGGGGTCGGCAATCATCTGATCAAGCCAGGCGTTGTCCCATTCGCGGTTGATCAGGCCGGCACGCGGGCCCTGCAACTGGTGGCTCATGCCGCCGGTGCCCCAGATGTGCACATTCAGGTCCTGGTCATAACTTTCCACCGCCTTGCGAATGGCCTGCCCCAATGTGAAGCAACGCTGGCCCGACGGCACCGGGTACTGCACCACGTTCACCGCAAACGGAATGACCGGGCACGGCCAGTGAAACGCGCCGGCAGGTGGCTGGCCGCACATCAGGCTCAGCGGCACCGTCAGGCCATGGTCCACCGGCATCTTGTTGACAATGGTCAGGTCGAAGTCCTGCTGGATCACCGACTGGGCAATGTGCGCGGCCAGCTCTGGGTGGCCCATGACGGGCGGCACCGGGCGCGGGCCCCAGCCTTCGTCGGCCACCGGAAATTGGGGCGCGGTGCCGATGGCAAAGGTGGGAATCATGTCGAGGCTGAACGCGGTGGCGTGGTCGTTGTAGACCAGAAAAATCACGTCCGGCTTGTTCTCTTTCATCCATTGTTTGGAGAAGTCGTAGCCGGCAAAAACCGGTTGCCAATAAGGCTCCTTGTCTTTGCCCAGGTCGAGCGCCGCGCCAATGGCAGGCACATGCGAGGTGTATACGGAAGCGGTGATGCGCGCCATGTCAGGCCTGCACTTTCTGGCCAGCTCGGCCCTGGGGTTGATGTTGGGGTTGGGCGTCGCCGTCTTCGCCGGCAAAGCGGTTGCCTTCAATGCTGCGGCCGCCGTGCAGCATCATGTCGCGGTACTCGGCTTCGGTCATGCCGGTCATGGAGCCGGCCATTTGCTGAAAACTCAGTCCATCGGTGGCGCCAATGCGCGCCAGAAAGTAGATGTTGCCGCCCAGCGCCATGCAGCGGTTCAGGTCACGCGCCAGGACGGCCAGTTTCTGCTCTTCGGTCATCGGCCATTCGTCAAGGTAAGCCCGCTCGCCCTGTTTGAAGCGGGCACGGTTCTCAGGCTTCATCAGCGAGACGCAGAACTGGTTCAGGTGGTAGCCCTTGCGGCTTTGCTCGGCATCAAAGATCGTGGTGCCGGGGACGTCGAGGTAAGGTTTGTCGAGTGCCATACGTTAGCTCCAATAGAGTCGGTTGGGGTTGTCCACCAGCAGCTTGTGCTGCAGCGCTGCGCTGGGGGCGATGTGCGGAATGAAGTCGACCAGCAGGCCGTCGTCGGGCATGTGGTCCTTCAAATTGGGGTGCGGCCAGTCGGTGCCCCAGAGCACGCGATCCGGAAACTCTGCAACGATGGCCCTGGCAAATGGCACCACATCGCGGTAGGCATTTTGCTCGCCGTTCAGGGCTTTCGGGCCGGTCAGGCTCAAGCGCTCGGGGCAGCTCACCTTGCTCCAGACGTTGGCGTGCTCACGCATGAACTTCTGGAACAGGGCAAATTGCGGGCCGTCCACGGGCAGCGACACATCCGGGCGGCCCATGTGGTCGACCACCACGGTGGTGGGCAAGGCGGTAAAAAAGTCCCACAGCTCGGGCAGGTCCACGGCTTCGAAATAGATCACCACATGCCAGCCCCAGGCCTTGATGCGCGCGGCAATTTCCAGCAGCTCGTCCTTGGGCGTGAAGTCCACCAGGCGTTTGACAAAATTGAAACGCACGCCGCGTACACCGGCGTCGTGCATGGCCTGCAGTTCAGCATCACGCACGCTGCGCTTCACGGTGGCCACGCCGCGTGCCCGGCCGTTTGAATGCAGCAGCGCATCGACCAGGGCGCGGTTGTCGGCCCCATGGCAGGTGGCTTGCACGATCACATTTTTGTCGAACCCGAGCTGGTCGCGCAGGGCAAACAACTGGGCCTTGGAGGCATCACACGGCGTGTACTTGCGCTCAGGGGCATAGGGAAATTCGGCGCCCGGGCCGAACACATGGCAATGTGCATCGACCGCGCCAGCGGGCAATTTGAAAACGGGTCTGGACGGGCCGGCGTACCAGTCCAGCCAGCCGGGGGTTTTGATAAATTCCATTGTCTTTTTCCTGTCAGTCAATGTATTTCAGCCCGGCTTTCTCCAGCCCTTCACGCATCTTGTAGTAGTCCAGCCCGAGTACGCCCGAGGCAAAGATGGCACGTTTGGCGCCTTCGTTGGCTTCACGCGCCTCGGCTGCGTCGGCCACCTGCTGCGCGATGGCTGCGGGCACCACGACCACACCGTCGATGTCGGCAATGACCACATCGCCGGGGTTGACCTGGGCACCGGCGCACACCACCGCAATATTGACCGAGCCCAGCGTGGCCTTGATCGTGCCTTTGGCATGGATGGCTTTGCTGAAGACAGGAAAATTCATTTCGGTCAAATCTTTCACATCGCGCACGCCGCCATCGATGACCAGGCCGACGGCACCACGCGCCTTGAACGACGTGGCCAGCAGGTCGCCAAAAAAACCGTCTGCGTTGTCGGTGGTACAGGCGGCCACCACCACGTCACCGGGCTGCAATTGCTCGGCGGCCACGTGCATCATCCAGTTGTCGCCGGGTTGCAGCAGCACCGTCACCGCCGTGCCACAAATTCTGGCGTCGTTGTAGATCGGGCGCAGGGTGGGTTTCATGAGGCCGACGCGACCCATGGCCTCATGGATGGTGGCGACACCAAAGCGTGAAAGTTTTGCCACCGCTGCCTTGTCGGCGCGGCTGATGTTGCGTTTGACGATACCGAGCTGGTTCATGTTTTTCTCCGGTTCAGGTGGGGGACGGCGCCTGGGTGATGTGCCTCACATGCAGTGACAGGCCGAGCGCCGCCATGTGGTTGCTGTTGCGGCTGAGAATGGTCTCGGACAGGGGCAGAAACAGCGCCTCCTCGAAGGCAGCGTGGGCTTGGTAATCGTTCACCAGTTGCTGCATGGCGGCGAGGTCGATCGCCACCGATTGCCCTTTGGCCATTTTTTTCAGTTGCGGTTCCAGCTTGGCCCACAGCGCTTCAATCTGCCGGTGCTCACGCGTCAGCCGGTCGGTGATGACCTTGACGTGGGCCAGCTCGGCACCCGGCTCGGCGCTGGCCAGAACGGCTTCAAACAGCACCCGCTCTTCTTCCTCGTGGTGATTGAAAATGACGTCACGAAAGAAGTTGCGCGTGCTCTCGGCGGCCTGGCGCGCCCGCTCGGCAGCCAGCGCCTGAGCCGGCAACGCTTCCATGGCCTTGAGCTGCCGCAGGATACCTTCGTGGCAATGCGAGAAGTTGGTGATCGGCGCGTTAGGGATGTTGGACATTAGAAAACTCCTGACTAAGCGACTTGCCGGGCTTTGAGGAACGCGTCCAGCCGCGGAAACACGCGCCGCGCGTTGCCTTCATAAATCTGCTGGCGGTCGGCTGCGCTCAAAATTTTGCTGGCTTCGATGTAGCGCCTGGTGTCGTCATAGTAGTGGCCGGTTTCAGGGTCGATGCCGCGCACCGCGCCAATCATTTCACTGGCAAACAGCACGTTTTTCACCGGGATCACCGTGTTGAGCAGGTCAATGCCTGGCTGGTGGTAAACGCAGGTGTCAAAGAAGATGTTGTTGAGCAGGTGCTCTGACAACAGCGGCTTTTTCAACTCCTGCGCCAGCCCCCTGAAACGGCCCCAGTGGTAAGGCACGGCGCCGCCGCCATGCGGAATCAGGAACTTGAGCGTCGGAAAATCCTTGAACAAATCGCTGGTCAGGCACTGCATGAAGGCCGTGGTGTCGGCGTTCAGGTAGTGCGCGCCGGTGGTGTGAAAGCAGGCGTTGCAGCTGGTGCTGACGTGGATCATCGCCGGCAGCTCGTACTCCACCATCTTCTCGTAAATCGGGTACCAATGCCGGTCACTCAGTGGTGGCGAAGTCCAGTGGCCGCCGCTGGGGTCGGGGTTGAGGTTGATGCCGACCGCGCCATACTCCTTGACGCACTTTTCCAGCTCGGGGATGCAGCTGGCCGGGTCCACGCCGGGCGACTGCGGCAGCATGGCCACGGGTACGAAGTTGTCCGGAAACAACTGGCTGACGCGCCAGCACAGTTCATTGCAGATAGCGGCCCAGGTGCTCGACACATGGAAGTCGCCGATGTGGTGCGCCATGAAGCTGGCGCGCGGCGAAAACAGCGTGAGGTCGGAACCCCGTTCGCGCATCAGGCGCAGCTGGTTGGCCTCGATCGATTCACGCAGTTCGTCGTCGCTGATGCGCAGGTCGGTCGCCTTCGGGCTGAGAGCCGGGTCCTGGATACCGGCGATTTGCTGGTTGCGCCAGGTTTCCAGCGCTTTGGGGGCGGTGGTGTAGTGGCCGTGGCAGTCGATGATCATGGCAGTGCTTTCTAAATATCAGGAGTCCATCAAGACCGGGGTTCGGCAAAGTCCAGCGGCAGGCCGACATAGTTTTCGGCAATCGACAGGGAACCGGCGTGCGAGTTCAGCAGGTAGTCGAGCTCGGCCTCCTGGAAGCGGCTGGTGATGGGGCCGTCGTCCGGAAAGCGGTGCATCAGCGTGGTCATCCACCACGAAAAGCGTTCGGCCTTCCAGATGCGGCGCAGGCAGCGCGCGGAATACGTGTCGATGCCGTGCTCGCTGTGGTTCTGGTAGAAGTCCACCAGGGCATTGCACAGGTACTTGACGTCGGTGGCGGCCAGGTTCAGACCCTTGGCGCCAGTGGGCGGCACGATGTGGGCAGCGTCCCCGGCCAGGAACAGGCGGCCAAAACGCATCGGTTCGGTGACAAAGCTGCGCAGCGGCGCAATGCTTTTTTCGATCGACGGCCCGGTGACCAGTTTGGCATTGGCTTCCTCGTCAAGCCGCAGGCGCAGCTCCTGCCAGAAGGCGGCGTCGGTCCAGTCTTCAATGCGGTCGGTCAGCGGCACCTGCAGGTAATAACGGCTGCGGCTTGTGCTGCGCTGCGAGCACAGGGCAAAACCACGCGGGCTGTTCACGTAAATCAGCTCATCGTGCACCGGCGGCGTGTCGGACAGCAGCCCGAGCCAGCCAAACGGGTAGACCTTCTCGAACTCCTGGATCGATTTGCGCGGCACGCTGGCGCGGCAAACGCCATGAAAACCGTCACAGCCGGCAATGAAGTCACACACCAGTTCCACGGCCTGACCCTGGTGGGTGAACCTCACCCTGGGTTGCCGGGTGTCAAAGTCCAGCACCTGCACCTCGCTTGCCTCGTAGTAGGTCGGCAAGCCTGCTGCGGTGCGCGCGTCCATCAGGTCGTGGGTGACTTCGGTCTGGCCGTAAACCATCACGTTTTTGCCGCCAGTCAGGCCGTTCAGGTCCACACGATGGCGGCGACCCGCATAAAGCATGTCAAAGCCGCCGTGCACCAGACCCTCGCGGTGCATGCGCGCGCCCACCCCCGCTTCGTCCAGCAAATCAATGGCAACCTGCTCCAGCACACCGGCACGGATGCGGCTGAGCACATAGTCGCCCGAAACGCGCTCGACGATAACCGCGTCAATGCCGGCCTTGTGCAGCAGCTGCCCCAACAGCAGGCCGCTGGGTCCGGCGCCAATGATGGCCACCTGGGTACGAATGGAAATTGTCATTTGAATCACCCGTTAAACGTATGCACCAGCACCAGTGCAATGGAAGGAAACATCAGCAGCATGGCGATGCGGACGAAGTCGGACACCAGAAACGGCATCACGCCCTTGAAGGTTTCGACCAGCGGCACGTCCCTGGCCAGCCGGTTGATGATGAACACGTTCATGCCGACAGGCGGGTGCACCAGGCCAATTTCGACCACCATCAGCGCCAGGATGCCGAACCAGATGCTCTTGTCGCTGTCGGTCATGCCGAAGAAATCCAGCCCCATCACCACCGGGTAAAAAATCGGGATGGTCAGCAGGATCATGGCCAGGCTGTCCATGACGCAGCCCAAAAAGATGTAGATCAGCAAAATGGCGATCATCACCACCATCGGGCTCAACTGACTGGCCTGCACCCAGGCCGCCAACTCCACCGGCATCTGCGACAGGGCGAGTGCCGTGTTGAGCATGTCGGCGCCCATCAACACCAGAAAGATCATGGCCGTGGCCTGGGCGGTTCCCAGGGCGCTGTCGATCAGGCCGCGCAGGCGCATGCCACCCGACACCACCGCCAGCACACCGCAGGCAGCCGCACCAATGGCCGCGGCCTCGGTCGGGTTGGCCCAGCCGCCGTAGATGCCGACGATCACCACCACAAACACGGCCAATACCGGGGCCACCTGCAACAGCGCTTTCATGCGTTTGGCCCAGCTGGCACGCGGACCTGCCGGACCCGCTTCGGGCTTGAGGGTGACGATGATCTTGATCATCAGCATGTAGCCCAGCATGGCGATGATGCCCGGCAGCACGGCGGCCATGAACAGTTTGCCGATCGATTCCTGCGTCAGAATGGCATAGATCACCAGCGGCACCGAAGGCGGAATCATGATGCCCAGCGTACCGCCCGCAGCCAGCGCACCGGTCGCCAGCGAGCCCGAATAACCAAAGCGCTTGAGCTCGGGCAAGGCCACTTGCCCCATGGTCGCCGCCGTGGCCAGCGATGAGCCGCAGATGGCGCCGAAACCAGCGCAGGCACCAATGGACGCCATGGCCACGCCGCCTTTCATGTGACCCATGAAGGCTTCCACGAACTTGAACAGCGCCGAACTCAAGCCGCCGTGGGTGGCAAACTGGCCCATCAGCAAAAACAGTGGAATCACCACGATGTCGTAATTGGACAAGCGGGCGTAGGCGAGATTTTTCAGGAAGTTCAGGATCGGCAGCGCCTCCCCGCCAGTCAGGTAGAAATAGCCAGCCGCGCCCATGGTGAACATGGCAATGCCAATCGGCACACGAAGCACCAGCAGCACCATCAAACAGGCAAAAATAATGCCCCCAATTGCAATGCCACTCATGCCTGCACCCCGCTGTGGCTCATGCGCCAATGAAAACTCACCATGTAAAAACCTGCCAGTGCCAGCAACAGGAAGCCTGGCACCATCAGCACCTGGGCAATCCAGACCGGCCAGCCCAGGATCATGCTGGTCTCGCCCGCCGCCTTGATGGCAAACGCACCCACGGCAGCCCGCCAGGTGATCACCGCACCAAACAGCCCCACCAACAGGGAGCCAAAGGCATCCAGCCGATGCACCGTGGCCGGACTGGCCTTGGCGGTGAAGAAGTCGACCTTGACGTCGCCGCCATTCAAATGGCAATAAGCAAAAAAGCTGGCTGAAGCAAATGCGGCGGTCATCTGCAGCATTTCCACATCACCCGGCACCGGCGCAGCAAACAGCTTGCGCCCCACAATGCTGATGATGCTCATGAGCACGATGGCCACAAACATCAGGCCGCCCATGATGGCCGAGACCTTGGACGCGCGAAACAAAAGTTGCCCCACGGGACCAAAGGCGCGCGATGCGGCACCAGGGTCGGCGCCGGGAATGGGCTCATGCATGGACAGTTCTCCTCCGACGCTGCCAAACAAGACAACGTCAAACCATTGACTTCAGGGGCACCCGGTGTGACGCCTGTCACACCGGGAAAACATTTACTTGACCGCGTACTTGGCGATCAAAGCACGTGCGTTTTCCAGCAACAACTTGCCATTGGCACCTTTGGCGGTGACGTCTGCCACCCAGTCATTGGTGATTTGCTCGCCGATTTTTTTCCAGCTCTGCAATTCAGCCGCCGGAATCACGTTGTGGGTGTTCTTTTCGGTCAGCTTTTTGCCAATGCCATCGGCCGCCAGAAAAGCCTTGCCGATGGAGCCCGACAGGGCCTGGCCGCTGTTGGCATCGATCACTTTTTTCAGCTCGGGCGGCAGGCTTTCGTATTTCGCCTTGTTCATGGCAAAAGCGAAGGTGGAGGTGTAAATGGCAGGCTCGGACGGATCGGTCTCGGAGTGGAACTTGACCAGCTCCTGGATTTTGACCGAAGGCACCACCTCATAAGGCACCAGCGCACCGTCAATCACCGACTTGGCCAGAGCCTCGCTCACCGCGGGCACTGGCATGGCCACCGGTGTGGCACCCAGCGCCGCCAGCAGCTTGTTGGTCTGGCGGGTCGGGGCGCGGACCTTCATGCCTTTCAGGTCGGCCATGGTCTTGATCGGCTGCTTGCTCATGTGAAACACGCCATCACCATGGACGTGCAGCGCCAGCAGCTTGACGTCCTTGAACTCGGCGGCCACATTCGGATTGGTCTGGACAAAGTCCCACAGCGCCTTGCTGGTGCCCTCAGGGCTTTGCATCATGAAGGGAAGTTCGAACACCTCCGACAAGGGAAAACGGCCGGCCATGTAGCCGGGCAACACCCAGGTCACATCGACCACGCCATCCTTGACCTGGTCGAACAACTGCGGCGGCGTGCCACCGAGCTGCATCGACGGGTAAATCTGGCATTTCATCTTGTCGCCGGATTCCAGTGCAATCTTGTCGCACCAGGGCTTGATAAACATGGTCTGCGCGGCTGAACCGGCGGGCAGGAAGTGGTGCACCTTGAGCGTGACCGTTTGCGCCGAGGCGCTGAAGGCGGCGCAAGCCAGCACCGAAAGTGCCGCGAGAGATTTGAGTGATGCTTTCATGTAGTCTCCTGTTGTAAAAATAAAACCAAGTCTTACGGTTCAAATGGTAGCGGGGGTTTCAGCTCGCTAGGTCATGCGCCGGCCAGACCGCGGCAGGCACCATGACCTCACCCCGCATGATCAGCCGTGCCGTGCGCAATAGCGCCGCCCGGGTCACTTTCTGCGGGTCTTGCGGGTCCAGCCCCAGTGCCACACTGAATTCGCCGGTTGGGTGCTCGACCGATACCGTGGGCATATTGCCCGCCGGCATCACGGCCACACCGTCGCACACCGAGCCCTTGAGCACGCACGCGGTGCCCACCGTGACGGCGGCCAGCACGCCAATGGCGTCGTGACACACATGGGGAATGAAGCTGCGCGTGCTGATGCTGCCACCGGCGCTGGGCGGCGCAATCAACGTCATTTTGGGGTAATTCTTTTGCGCCACATCGCCCAGGCCCATCCTGAGCGAAATCTGCAGGCGCAGCGCTTCGAGGCGACGCTTCAAATCGTCGTCGGCATTGAGTTCTGCCACCGACTCGTAACCGTTACGGCCCAGGTCGCTGGCCTTGAACAGCACCAGCGGCATGCCGTTGTCGATGCAGGTCACGTCCAGCGTGAAGGGTGCAAAACCATCGCCGGTTACAGTGATGCGGTCACGCACCTGGCCTGTGGGCAGCAAGCCGGAACACACCGAGCCTGCGGTATCCAGAAAATTGATGGTCACCGGCGCGGCGCTACCGGGCACGCCGTCAATGCGGGCGTTGCCGGTGTAACGCACCCGGCCGTCTGGCGTGGCCACGGTGATGTCGCACTGCATGCCGGTGTTGAGGGTCAGCACACGCGCCGTGGTGGTGTCGCCCTGCACCGCCACCAGGCCGCGTTCTATGGCAAAAGGCAGCACGGCCGCCAGCATGTTGCCGCAGTTGGGCGTGGTGTCCACCGTGTCGCGCTCGGGCTGCAGCTGGGCAAACAAAAAGTCCACCGCCACGCCGGGCGTCTGGCTCGGGCTGACGATGCCGACCTTGCTGGTCAACGGATGCGCGCCACCCAAGCCGTCGATCTGGCGCCGGTCCGGCGAACCCATCACCGCCAGCAGCACGCGGTCACGCGTGGCCACATCTGAGGGCAGGTCCGAGGCCAGAAAAAATGGCCCGCGTGAGGTACCACCGCGCATGAAATGACAGGGAATAGGCGTTTGCATGCGCCGGATTCTGACGGCATTTACCGGTCTTCAAAAGCCAAAAAGGCCACTACCAGATATAACAACTTGGCATAATTGATGGCTTGTTATGGTTAACCCTTAATCCCCCAACAGAGGTACGTCACAGTCTGCCGTCCATGGACCTGAAACAACTCGAATACTTTGTGCGCGTGGCCGAACTGGGCAGTTTTACCCGTGCCGCCATCGCCCTCAACGTGGCACAACCGGCGCTCAGCCGCCAGGTGCGACTGCTGGAGGTGGAACTGCGGCAAAACCTGTTGACGCGCAATGGCCGCGGCGCTCTGCCCACCGAGGCCGGCAAGCTGCTGCTGGCGCATGGCCGCGGCATCTTGCACCAGGTGGCGCGTGCGCGCGAAGAGCTGGGCCGGGTGCGCGGCTCGCTGGCGGGCCGGGTGGCCGTGGGCCTGCCCACCAGTCTGGCACGGCTGCTGACCGTGCCGCTGATCCGGGCCCATCAAACCGAACTGCCCGATGCCACGCTGGCCATCAGCGAAGGTTTGTCGTTGCCGATGCAGGAGTCGCTCATGGCCGGACGGCTCGATATTGCCGTGCTCTACAACGCCCAGCCCGGTTCAGACATCGACATCACCCCGCTGCTCGAAGAAGACCTGCTGCTGGTGCAACGGCGCCCCCCCGGCCTGGCCGAAGAACCACCACCCGGCCCCATTACCCTGCGCGAACTGGCCAAATTGCCACTGGTGATCCCGACCCGGCCCAACGCCATCCGCATGCAGGTGGAGACCGAACTCACCAACCTGGGCTGCCGCCTGAACATGGCGCTGGAAATTGATGGGGTTTCAGCCATTCTGGATCTGGTAGCCGACGGGGCCGGTAGCGCCGTGCTGTCACGCAACGCCGTAGCCAGCTCGATCCGGCCCTCTGCATTTACCGTGCGCACCATCACCGACCCGGTGCTGCGCACCAAAATCTGCATGGCCACCAGCGCGCTGCGCCCCACCACGCTGACGCAGCAGGCCACACTGGCGCTGCTGCAGCGCACGGTGCAGCAGGTGTTCAAGGTGTAAAACCCGGGGCAGCTATTCAACCCGGGTGATCGAAGCGGGCTTGAAGCCCAGATCGGCCAGCTTGCCCTTGCGCGCCCGGGCCGCGCGGGCGTTGTTGAGGCTGCGGATTTCCAGGGTCTCCTCACGCACCTTGCCGCCACGGCCCATGCCTTCAATGCGCACACTGCGGGTGTAGGCGGCCGCGCCAGCCAGCGTGTCCCTGGTTTCCAGGTCCATCAGCATCAGCCCCCGGCCGCCATTGGCCATGGCCTTGAGTTCGCTGATCTCAAAGGTCAAAATACGCCCGCCTGTGGACGCACAGGCAACATGGGTGGCTGGCGCGACCGCGATGGCGGCATTGGCCACCAAGGACGGCTGGCACAGGGTTTCGCCCTCGTTCACGGTGACAAAGGCTTTGCCCGCCTTCTGGCGTGAAACCATGTTGGCCACGGTCGCGGTGAACCCGTAGGCCGCCGAACTGCTCAGCAACAATGTGGCCTCCATTGGCCCGGCAAAGTAGGACAGCAACTGGGTACCCGCCTCCAGCTCGATCAGGCTGGTGATCGGCTGGCCGTCGCCTCGGCCGCCAGGCAGCAGCGCCACCGCGACCGAATAGACGCGGCCATTGGCGCCAAAGGCCAGCAGGGTATCGACCGAGCGGCACTCAAATGCGCCATACAGCGCATCGCCCGCCTTGAAGTTGTATTCGGGCGCCGCCGTGCCATTGAGCCGGTCACGCGCCCAGCCCTTTTGCGTCCTAACCCAGCCCTTTTGGCTCACCACCACGGTCACGGGCTCATCCACCACCTTCACCTCAAGCACCACTTTTTTCTCGGCCTGGATCAGGGTGCGGCGGTCATCGGCAAAGGTTTTGGCGTCCACCTCGATTTCCTTGATCATCAGGCGGCGCAGCGCCGCCGGGTTGCCCAGAATTTCTTCCAGCTTCTGCTGTTCCTCACGCAGACCGGCCAGTTCCTGCTCGATCTTGATGGCCTCCAGCCGCGCCAACTGGCGCAGCCGGATTTCCAGAATGTCTTCGGCCTGCCGTTCCGAGAGATGGAAGCGTGCAATCAGAGCCGCCTTGGGCTCGTCGGCTTGGCGGATGATGGCGATCACCTCGTCAATATTGAGCAGCACCAGCGCCCGGCCCTCCAGGATGTGAATGCGGTCCAGCACCTTGTTCAGACGGTGCCGCGTGCGCCGCTCGATGGTGGTCTGGCGGAACGCAATCCACTCGGTGACCATCTGGCGCAGCGACTTGAGCGTGGGCCGGCCGTCGAGCCCAATCATGGTCAGGTTGATCGGGCTGGAGGTTTCCAGGCTGGTGTGCGCCAGCAGCGTGTTGATGAGTTCCTGCTGGCCAATCTTGCTGGTTTTGGGCTCGCACACCAGGCGCACGGCGGCGTCCTTGCTGGACTCGTCACGCACGCCGTCCAGCACCGACAGCACGGTGGCCTTGAGCTGGTTTTGCTCCAGCGACAGGGCTTTTTTGCCGGCCTTGATCTTGGGGTTGGTCAGCTCTTCAATTTCTTCCAGCACACGCTGGGTGCTGACACCGGGCGGCAGCTCGGTGACCACCAGCTGCCACTGACCACGCGCCAGTTCCTCGATCTTCCAGCGCGCCCGGCATTTCAAGGAACCGCGACCACTGCGGTAAGCCTCGGCGATTTCCGCGGCGCTGCTGATGATCTGGCCACCGCCAGGAAAGTCCGGGCCTGGCAGCAAGGCAAACAATTCATCGTCCGGCAGGTTGGGCGTCCTGATCAGCGCCACGCAGGCATCGGCCACCTCGCGCAGGTTGTGGCTCGGGATCTCGGTGGCCAGACCCACGGCAATGCCGCTGGCGCCGTTGAGCAGGGCAAACGGCAGGCGCGCCGGCAACTGGTTGGGTTCTTCGGTGGAGCCGTCGTAGTTGGGTGAGAAGTCAACCGTGCCCTCGTCGATTTCGTCGAGCAGCAGGCTGGTGATTTTGGCCAGTCGCGCCTCGGTGTACCGCATGGCGGCAGCGCCGTCACCATCGCGACTGCCAAAGTTGCCCTGGCCGTCAATCAGCGGGTAGCGTTGCGAAAAGTCCTGCGCCATGCGCACCAGCGCGTCGTAGGCCGCGCTGTCGCCGTGCGGGTGGTAACGGCCCAGCACGTCCCCCACCACGCGCGCGCATTTGACCGGTTTGGCCCCGGTGTTGCCGTTGGCACCGCCAAAGCCCAGGCCCATGCGGCTCATGGCGTACAAAATGCGCCGCTGCACCGGTTTCTGGCCGTCACACACGTCTGGCAAGGCGCGTCCCTTGACCACGCTCAGGGCGTATTCCAGGTAGGCCTGCTGGGCATAGGTAGCCAGGTTCAGCGCGTCGTCACCCTCGGGTTGGGACGGGGCCGGGGGGTTAATAATGAGTTGGTCAGTCATGGCAAAACAGTTTCAAAAATTCAAAATTCAAGTAGCAATAGCGTTGCGTCAGGTAACCCGCGAGGCAGGCCCTGTGGGCGGCTTCCTCATACTGGAGTACCAGAAATCGTCAGCCCCCCACAGGGCCTACCTCGCTGGTCGCATTGGGGGTGCAAACCTGGTCAAACAATACACCGCTTGAATTCCGGTTTCCGGTTTTCAAACGTAAGTGAAGCACCCAACTATCAGCGCTGTGACTGGCTTGGGTGGTCACCGATTTCTGGTACCCCAGTATGAGGTGGCCGCCCAAGCCAGTCACGGCGCAGCGCGCAACCAACCAATCTACAAAACCCAAAAATCCCTGGATTGCCACGTCGCTACGCTCCTCGCAATGACAAATTTAGAGGCTGAGGAAATTTCGGATGCCTAAACATCAATCTCCACCGAATCCCCATGCAGTTCCATCAGCTCGCGCCGCGCCGCGGCTTCCCCCTTGCCCATCAGCTTGCTCATGAGTTCGGAAGTTTGCAGCACACTCTGGCTCCCCAGATGCACCGGCAACAAGCGGCGCGTGTCGGGGTTCAGCGTGGTGTCCCACAACTGCTCGGCATTCATTTCGCCCAAACCCTTGAAGCGACTGATGGTCCAGGCGCCTTCGCGCACGCCTTCCTTGCGCAGCTTGTCCAGGATCGCGGTGAGTTCACCTTCGTCGAGGGCATAGGCCTTGGACGCCGGCTTTTTGCCGCGCGCCGGCGCGTCCACACGAAACAGCGGTGGTCGGGCCACAAAGACATGGCCGGCGTCAATCAGCTTGGGAAAGTGCTTGAAAAACAAGGTCAGCAGCAGTACCTGGATGTGCGAGCCGTCGACGTCGGCATCACTCAGAATGCAAATCTTGCCGTAGCGCAGACCGCTTAGATCGGGGCTGTCATCCACGCCGTGCGGATCAACGCCAATGGCCACGGCAATGTCGTGGATTTCGTTATTGGCAAAGAGTCGGTCACGCTCGACCTCCCAAGTGTTCAGCACCTTGCCGCGCAGCGGCAACACCGCCTGGCTTTCCTTGTTGCGGCCCATCTTGGCGCTGCCGCCGGCCGAGTCGCCTTCGACCAGAAACACCTCGTTCTCGGCAATGTCGCGGCTCTCGCAGTCGGTGAGTTTGCCCGGCAACACCGCCACCCCCGAGCCCTTGCGCTTTTCGACCTTCTGGCCGGCTTTCTGGCGTGATTGCGCCGCTTTGATGGCGATTTCGGCCAGTTTCTTGCCGTATTCCACATTCTGGTTCAGCCACAGCTCCAGCGCTGGCCGGACAAAGTTGGACACCAGGCGCACCGCATCGCGCGAATTCAGGCGCTCCTTGATCTGGCCCTGAAACTGCGGGTCCAGCACCTTGGTGGACAGCACAAAACTGGCACGCGCAAACACGTCGTCGGGCAGCAGCTTGACGCCCTTGGGCAGCAGCGAATGCAGTTCCACAAAACTCTTGACGGCGGTGTACAGGCCATCGCGCAGGCCCGACTCGTGGGTGCCGCCGGCCGGGGTCGGGATCAGGTTGACATAACTCTCGCGCACCGGCTGGCCGTCTTCGGTGAAGGCCACGCACCAGGCCGCGCCCTCACCTTCGGCAAAATTGTCGTTGTTGGCGTCGGCAAAACCCTCGCCTTCAAACAGCGGAATGACGGGTTCGCCGGTCAGGGTTTGGGTCAAATAATCACGCAGGCCGCCCTTGAACAGCCAGGTCTGGGTCTCCTTGTTCTTCTCCTGCACCAAAGTCACCGAAACACCCGGCATCAGCACCGCCTTGCTGCGCAGCAGGTGCTCCAGATGCGCCATCGGCCAGGTCAGGGACTCAAAATATTTGCCGTCGGGCCAGACCCGCACCGTGGTGCCTGATTTGCGGTCGCCCTCGCCGGCCTGGCGCACGCTCAGGGGCTCGATCACGTCGCCACCGGCAAACACCAGGCGCGCCACCTGGCCTTCGCGGTAGGTCGTGGCCTCCAGTTTGAGCGACAGCGCATTGGTCACGCTCACACCCACGCCATGCAGGCCGCCGGAAAAGCTGTAGGCACCGCCCTGGCCCTTGTCAAACTTGCCACCGGCGTGCAACTGGGTAAACACCAGTTCGATCACCGGAGCGTGCTCGGTGGGGTGCATGCCGAACGGAATGCCGCGGCCATCGTCTTCCACCGTGATCGAGCCATCGGCGTGCACAATGGTCTTGATCTTTTTGCCGTGCCCGGCAAGCGCTTCGTCGGCCGCGTTGTCGAGCACTTCCTGGATGATGTGCATCGGGCTGTCGGTGCGGGTGTACATGCCCGGACGCTGTTTGACCGGCTCCAGCCCTTTCAGGACACGGATCGAGTTTTCGGAATATTCGGGATTGGGTTTGCTTGCCATGGCGCGCATTGTATGAATACCCAGTTTTCAAAGGCACTCCACAACCCGTGGCTTACGAACTTTTGAACTTGCGCCGCATAATTGGCAGCACACGTTCATGAATACACAAATAACCGTCGACAGCAACATGCTACTGAGCCCTTCCATCCCCAACTTGCCCAGGTTGCTTGAAGTGTGCATTGAGCACATGAACGATGCCATCGTGATCACCGAGGCGGAGCCCATCGATCATCCCGGCCCCCGAATCGTCTGGGTCAACAAGATTTTTTATGAGCGCCACGGCTACCGCCCGGATGAGGTGATCGGCAACACCCCGCGCATATTGCAAGGGCCAGATACCGATCGCGCCACGCTCGACCGGGTGCGCGAGGCGCTTTCCAAATGGCAGCCTGTCCGCGCAGAACTGCTGAATTACCGCAAGGATGGAACGTCTTACTGGAACGAGTTTGAGATTGTCCCCGTGGCCAATGACCAAGGCTGGTTTACGCACTGGGTGTCGGTGCAACGCGACACCACCGAGCGCAAGCAGATGGAAGAACAGGTGCATCAACTCGCCTTCTATGACTCGCTCACCAACCTGCCCAACCGTCGCCTGCTCTGTGACCGCTTGAACCAGGCCCTGGCGGCCAGCAAACGCAGCAGCCACTACGGCGCCCTGATGTTCCTGGATCTTGACAATTTCAAACGGGTGAATGACACCCATGGCCACGGGGTGGGTGATGCACTGTTGTACAAGGTCGCCAAGCAACTGAAAAAATGTGTGCGTGAGACTGACACCGTGTCACGCTTCGGCGGTGACGAATTTGTGGTGCTGCTAAGTGACTTGTTTGTCGATCTGGCCACCTCCATCAAACGCGCTTCCATCATCGCCGAAAAAATTCGCGCCACGCTCACTCAACCCTACCATCTGGCCGTCAGCCAGGACGGCCAAGCCGAACACCAGATCGAATACCGCTGCTCCGCCAGCTTGGGCGTGGTCATGTTCGCCGGCCAGCAGGCCTCTGGGAGCGACCTGCTGAAGTGGGCCGATACCGCGATGTACCAGGCCAAAAATGCCGGCCGCAATGCAATCCGGTTTTATCAACCCACAGAACACGCCTGAAACGCGAGGTGCGTTGGCATGGCATCAGTCAAGCACGGGGTAACATCGGCACATCAGGGAAAACCCCGATATTGCTTTGTTTTTCATTTGAACCCCGGACCTTTGACCATGAAACTTACTCCTACCCATTCCGTTTCACTTCGTCTCACCACTGTTGCCGTGTTGGGGCTTGCCACTGCCTTCGCCTATGCTCAGGACGTGCAAACCGTGCGTATCGCACACGCCGGCCCGACTTCGGGTGGCATTGCCCACATCGGCAAAGATACAGAAAACGGCGTGCGCATGGCCATCGACGAACTGAACACCCAGGCCATTGTCATTGGCGGCAAGAAAATCAAATTTGAACTGGCGGCCGAGGATGATGCAGGCGACCCGCGTCAGGCAACCGCAGTGGCACAAAAACTGTGTGACTCCAAAGTGGCTGGCGTGGTCGGCCACTTGCAGTCGGGCACCACCATCCCGGCTTCTTCTGTGTACAACAAATGCGACCTGCCCCACATCACCGTTGCGGCGACCAACCCCGACGTGACCAAGCGCGGCTACGCCACCACCTTCCGTCTGATTGCCGACGACAACGCACTGGGTGCGGCGCTGGCCGTCTATGCCAGCGACAAACTCAAACTCAAAACAGTCGCCGTCATTGACGACCGCACAGCCTATGGCCAGGGCTTGGCCAATGTCTTCAAGGCCACCGCCAAACAAAAGGGCATGCAGATCCTGGCCGAAGAGTTCACCACGGACAAGGCCACCGATTTCATGGCCATCCTGACCAATATCAAGAGCAAGAAACCAGATGCCATCTTTTACGGCGGTCTCGACTCCCAGGCCGGCCCCATGCTGCGCCAGATGGACCAGTTGGGCCTGAGCAATGTCAAGTTCTTTGGCGGTGACGGCATGTGCACCGAGAAACTGGGAGAGCTTGCCAGCAAGGCGGCTGCACTCAAGGGCGTAACCTGCGCCACGGGCGGTGCCTCCGTGCAAAAAATGCAGGGCGGCGCGGCCTGGAAGAAAAAATACGATGCCCGTTTTCCTGGCCAGTTCCAGATTTACAGCCCCTACGCCTACGATGCCACCTACGTTTTAGTGGATGCCATGAAACGCGCCCAATCCGTCGAGCCCGCGGTCTACACCCCGTTCATCGGCAAAACCAAGCTCAAGGGCATCACCGCCAACATCGCCTTCACCCCGAAAAACGAGTTGACCGTACCCGCCGTGACACTGTACTCGTACAAGGACAACGTGCGCGCAGAGCATTAAGGGTTAAAGGCCTGGCGGGTGCAGGGTAGGCATAGTTCGGTATATTCCAGACATGTCGCATCCTGCCAAAACACTTTCCATGAACCAGGTCCTGCTGTGCGGGGCCGTCATTGTCACGCTCTCCATGGGCATCCGCCACGGCTTTGGGCTGTGGCTGCAACCCATGACGCAAGACCTGAACTGGAGCCGTGAAACCTTTGCCTTTGCCCTGGCCATTCAAAATCTGGTGTGGGGGTTTACCGGCATTTTTGCCGGTATGCTGGCCGACCGATTTGGCGCTTTTCGCGTCATTGTGGGCGGTGCCCTGCTGTACGCCCTGGGGCTGCTGGGCATGGCCCATGCCACCACCGCGCTGATGCTGTCGCTGAGTGCCGGGGTGCTGATTGGCATGGCGCAAGCGGGCACCACCTACGCCATCATTTATGGTGTGATCGGGCGCAACATCAGCGCCAGCAGGCGCTCCTGGGCCATGGGCGTGGCAGCGGCGGCAGGCTCCTTTGGCCAGTTCCTGATGGTACCGACCGAAGGTTTCCTGATTGACAGCCTGGGCTGGCAGCAGGCTTTGGTGGCGCTGGCGCTGTCGGCGTTGCTGATCATGCCACTGGCCTGGGGCTTGCGCGAGCCGGGTTTCAGGGGCGGCGCCGGGCATTTTCGCGAGCAATCCATCATGCAGGCGCTGCGCGAGGCCTTCCAATACCGCAGTTTCCAGTTGCTGATGGCCGGTTATTTTGTCTGCGGTTTCCAGGTGGTGTTTATTGGCGTGCACATGCCGAGCTACCTGAAAGACCAGGGACTTGCATCCAACGTGGCCAGCATCTCACTGGCGCTGATTGGCCTGTTCAATGTGTTTGGCACTTACGCGGCAGGCGTGCTGGGCCAGCGCATGCAGAAGAAAAACATCCTGGCCTTCATTTACCTTTCACGCGCTGTCATCATCAGCATCTTTTTGCTGGTGCCGCTGTCACCCATGAGCGTTTACGTATTTTCGGCCGTGATGGGCCTGCTGTGGCTGTCCACCGTGCCGCCAACCAACGCCACCGTGGCTCAGATTTTTGGCGTGGCGCATCTGTCGATGCTCGGCGGCTTTGTATTTTTCAGCCACCAGATCGGCTCGTTCATGGGGGTTTGGCTGGGCGGCTATCTGTTTGACCGTACCGGCAGTTACGACATTGTCTGGTACATCGCGATTGCTCTGGGCGTGCTGGCAGCGCTGGTCAACCTACCGATCAAGGAAGCCGCCATTGTGCGCACGCCCGTGCCACAGGGGGCATGAGGCCATGAAACCGGTTCAGAAAGTCCTGCTCTACACCGGCCTGCTGCTGGTGCTGGGGTTGGTGTTTGCCATGTACACCCGGCCCGATTTCGTCATGACGCTGGCCAACCAGGTGTGGGGTTGCTTTTAGTGACTGAACACCATGTGAGCGAACCCTCTGACTGGGTGCGACGTTGGCAGCATTTGATTAGCCCAGGTGCGCGCGTGCTGGACGTGGCCTGCGGCTCGGGTCGCCACATGGCATGGCTGGCCCAACGGGCTTGTTTCTGCACCGGCATCGACCGATCGGCGCAAGCGCTAACGGAAGCCGGACGCTATGGCAACACGGTTCTGGCGGATATTGAAAACGGGCCCTGGCCTCTGATCCAAAATGGTCTGCCACAGCAATTTGACGTGGTGCTGGTGACCAATTACCTGTGGCGGGAGCTGTTTCCGGTGCTGCGGCAAAGCCTGGCACCGGATGGCTTGTTGCTTTATGAAACCTTTGCACAAGGGAATGAGGCCGTAGGCAAACCGTCCCGGCCCGATTTCTTGCTGCAAACCGGCGAATTGCTGCGCTTGTGCCAAAGCCTGCGCATTGTGGCGTTTGAGGATGGTTTTTTACCGCATCCCGAGCGCTTTGTGCAACGCATTGTGGCGTTCAGGCAGTCGCATGCCCCTGAAGACGGGCGGCCACCCACGCGTTACCCACTCTCGCTAGAATGAGCGGCTAATCTATTTACCTGCACAAGATGTCACATTCAAAGCCTACTCTCACCGGCAGTATTGTTGCCCTGGTCACCCCCATGCACCCTGACGGCAGCGTGGACTACCCGGCGCTACGCAAACTGATCGACTGGCACATTGCCGAGGAAACGGATTGCATCGGTGTGGTTGGCACCACCGGCGAGTCACCCACCGTCAGCGTGGAAGAACACCGTGAAATCATCCGTGTGGCGGTAGAACAAGCCGCCGGGCGCGTGCCCATCATGGCTGGCTGCGGTTCCAACTCCACCCTGGAGGCCATTGAACTGGCCAAGTTCGCCAAGAAAGTGGGCGCCGATTGCCAATTGCAGGTGGTGCCTTACTACAACAAGCCCACCCAGGAAGGCCAGTACCAGCACTTCAAGACCATTGCCGAAGCGGTTGACCTGCCCATGGTGCTGTACAACGTGCCCGGGCGCACGGTCGCGGACATGGCACTCGACACCGTGCTGCGCCTGACCCAGGTGCCCGGTATCGTGGGCATCAAGGAAGCCACCGGCAACATCGACCGTGCCCAATGGCTGATTCGCGAAGTCCCCAAGCACTTTGCCATTTATTCAGGTGATGATCCCACTGCAGTAGCGTTGATGCTGTGCGGCGGTCATGGCAACATCAGCGTCACGGCCAATGTGGCCCCGCGCCTGATGCACGCGTTGTGCATGGCCGCCCTCGCCGGTGATGTCAAACGCGCCATGGAAATTCAGTTCAAATTGATGCCATTGCATAAAAACCTGTTTGTCGAAGCCAACCCGATCCCTGTGAAGTGGGCCGTGGCACGCATGAACCTGTGTGGCGGTACGCTGCGTTTGCCCATGACAGAGCTGACCCCCGCCTACGTGCCGGTGGTAGAAGCCGCCTTGCGCGACGTTGGCCTGATTTGACGCCAGGTTGCCCCACTGAACCGATATCCGAAGGAACCTTTGTGAACCCTATTTCCAGAATTGCACTCCTTGGCCTGACACTGACACTGGGCGCGTGCTCGGTGCTCGAGACCGACAAGGTGGACTACAAAAGTGCCGGCAAGGCGCCGACACTTGAAGTGCCGCCTGACCTGACCCAGTTGTCGCGCGAAACACGTTATGCCGTCCCCGGCGCAGCAGTCACCGCTTCCAGTTTTCAAATTGGCCAGCTTGCCACCCAGACCACGCCGACAGCGGCAACATCCTTGGGTGATGTGCGCATTGAGCGCGCCGGCACCCAGCGCTGGCTGGTGATCAGCCGCCCGGCCGACAAATTGTGGGAGCCAGTCAAAGATTTTTGGCTGGAAAACGGTTTCTTATTGGTGATGGACCAGGCCAACCTGGGCATCATGGAAACCGACTGGGCAGAAAACCGGGCCAAAATTCCACAGGACATCATCCGCAGCACCATTGGCAAGGTGTTTGATTCGCTATATTCCACCGGCGAACGCGACAAGTTTCGCACCCGTCTGGAACGCAACGTCAGTGGCGGCACCGATATCTTCATCAGCCACCGCGGCATGATCGAGGTCTATAGCAGCACCGCCAAAGACCAGACCGTGTGGCAGCCCCGCGCCGCCGACCCCGAGCTCGAAACCGAGTTTTTGCGCCGCCTGATGGTCAAGCTTGGCATCTCCGAGGTACAGTCCAAAGCCCTGGTCGCCGCCGCGCCGGGCAGCACCGGCGCCCGGATGGACACCGCCAACGGCCAGCCTGTGGTGCGCCTGAATGACGAATTTGACCGCGCCTGGCGCCGGGTGGGTCTGGCGCTGGACCGCACCAATTTCACCGTGGAAGACCGTGACCGCAGCAAAGGTATTTACTTTGTGCGTTACGTGGCGCCCAACGCAGACAAGACCGAACCGGGCTTCTTCGGCAAACTCTTCGGTTCTTCCAAGCCCGACAGTACACCGCAAAAATTCACCATCTCGGTGCAAAGCCAAGGCAACATCAGCACGGTATCAGTGCAAAACGCGGATGGCAGTCAAGCAGCGACGGCTGACGCACAGCGCATCGTGAAAGTGCTGGCTGACGACCTCAAATAGCGCAAAAGAGTACTGTCATTGCGAGCCAGCAGTCCGTGGCTTTGCAGGAGGCCCGCCCTCGGGCCAAAAACAGTTCGGGTGCAATCGCGGCGAGGGCGCCGCTCCCACAGGGGCTGACGTTATTTTTAGCGCGTTCGCAATGACATCTCTGATTCAGTCCAGCCAGTGGGTGAACCCTGACACCGCCACGCGCGGGGTGTGAAAGCTGTTGACCGTCGCCTCGTCCGCATAGCCCAGCGCCATGCCGCACACCAGCATTTCATCGGCACCCGCGCCAATGTGCGGCAGAATGATGCTGGCATAGCCGTTCCACGCCGCCTGCGGGCAGGTATGCAAGCCGCGGGCGCGCGCCGCCACCATGATGTTCTGCAAAAACATGCCGTAATCGAGCAAGGAGCCACGCCCCATGACACTGTCGATGGTAAACATCAGGCCCACGGGTGCGTCAAAAAATCTGTAGTTGCGCTGGTGCTGCGCATGCATTTTGTCCTTGTCCCCCTTGCCAATGCCGAGCAGGCTGTACAGGCCCCAGCCATTTTCGCGGCGCCGGTCAATGTAGGGGCTGACCCACTTTTCAGGGTAATAGTCATAGGCTTCGCGGTACTCGGCGGCCAGCGCCGGATCAGCACGCAGCGCGTCGTGGGCGGCGCAGACCTTTTCCACCAGCCTGTTGCGGCTATTGCCTTGCAACACATAGACCTTCCAGGGCTGGCAGTTGGTGCCCGACGGAGCCCGGCTCGCCACCTGGAGGATGTCGTGCAGGGTTTGCTGCGGGACGGCCTGCTGGGTAAAGGCGCGAGTGGACATGCGCGAAATGATGGCGGTGTCCACGGTGGCAACGTGGAGGTCTGAATCAGGCAATTTTTCAGGAATCAAACGAGTTTCTCCAGAACAGTTTTCAGAGGAAGGGATAAGGGGGTTGGCCGGCGCGTTGGGCGGTCCACATACACATGGATGAAGTGGCCCTTGGCGGCCGTCAGTAATGCACCCTGCGCAAACAGCCCTATCTCGTAGCGCACGCTGGAATTGCCCAGGCGTGCCACGCGAATGCCGGCCTCGACGGTTTGTGGAAACGCCAGCGGCTCGAAGTAATTGCACTGGGTTTCAATCACCAGCCCAATAGTTTGGCCCTGTTCGACGTCAAGCACACCCTGCTCGATCAAGTAGGCGTTCACAGCCGTGTCAAACCAGCTGTAGTAAACGACATTGTTGACGTGCCCGTAGGCATCGTTGTCCATCCAGCGGGTGCTGATGGAACGAAACACCTTGTAGGCGCTGCGCGGTTCAGGTTGTGGCTTGTGCATGGGTCAGGATTTTCGGTCCTTTTCCTTGAGCAAGTCACGCAGACGCCTGGGAGCGGGCACCAGCGGCGTGCGACTGCGCGTCCAAGCGCCCTGATCCGTGGGCGACAGGGCGCGACCCCGGCTCATGAACCACGATGCCAGCTTGTACAGCCCGGTGCGGCCATACACCTGCGCCCAGACATTCCAGACCGCGCTGCTGGCCACGGTACGCCCGGCGCCGCTGCCACGCAGCGTGGCCTCTTCGCTGTCAGGCTTGGCCTGCGATTCGTTGCGCAGGCGCACCAGGATGTCGGTGATCGGTATCTTCACCGGGCACACTTCGACACAGGCGCCGCACAGGGTGGAGGCAAAGGCCAGCGGGTAGGTGGCATCCAGACCCAGCATGTGCGGCGAGATGATGGCGCCGATCGGTCCCGGGTAAGTGGTGCCGTAGGCATGGCCACCAATGCGCGCATACACCGGACAGTGGTTCATGCAGGCGCCGCAGCGAATGCACTTGAGGGTTTCGCGCAGTTCTTCGTCGGCATAGGCCTGGGTGCGGCCGTTGTCGAGCAGGATCAGGTGGACTTCTTCGGGACCGTCTTTTTCACCCGGTTTTCTTGGTCCGCTGATCAGGTTGAAATAAGTGGTGACCGCCTGACCCGTGGCCGAGCGCGACAGCAGGCTGTACAGCGGCGGGACATGCTCCAGCTTTTCCACCACTTTCTCAATACCGGTGATGGCAATGTGCACCTTGGGTACGGTGGTGCACATGCGGCCGTTGCCTTCGTTCTCCACCAGGCACAGGGTGCCGGTTTCGGCCACACAAAAGTTCACCCCTGAGAGGCCAATGTCGGCATCGGCAAACTTGCGCCGCAGCACCTTGCGGCCGATCCTGATCAGCGCATCGACGTCTTCGGTGTAGGCCACGCCCGGAATTTCTTCGGCAAAGAGCTGGGCAATGGCCTGCTTGGTCTTGTGAATGGCCGGCATGATGATGTGCGACGGCGCCTCGCCAGCCAACTGCACGATGTACTCGCCCATGTCGGATTCCAGCGCCTCGATGCCGGCCGCTTCCAGGGCGTGGTTGAAACCCACTTCTTCGCTGACCATCGACTTGCCCTTGATGACGCGCTTGGCGTTGACCCGGTTGGCAATGGCCAGGGCAATGGCGTTGGCCTCCTCGGGGTTCTGCGCCCAGTGCACCTGGATACCGTTGGCGCTGAGTTTGGCTTCCAGTTGCTCCAGCAAGCGTGGCAGGTTGGCCAAACTGTAGCGGCGAATCTGCGAACCCAGTTCGCGCAGACCTTGCAACTCGTCCTGGTCCGGGAACTGGGCACGGCGTTTGGCCTGCAGGAAGTCCATGGCACCGCGAAAATTCTTGCGCTGACCCGGATCGTTGAGCACGTCGCGACTGCGCTCCTTGAAATCTTCCATCGGATGGATTTTGATGACCTGGCTCATGCGGCTGCTCCTGTTTGGGCGGGGTCGGCGTGACGCAGCAGCACCACCAGTTCGCGTGGGCCGTGGGCGCCGTAGGCCAGTGTTTGCTGGATGTCGGCGGTCTTGGACGGGCCGCAAATCAGCAGCGCGTTGGTCGGCAGGCGGTCCTTCCAGCCTTCGTCGGTCATGGCCGAATAAAAGTCGGCATGGATGGTGGCCACATCCAGCAACACAAAGTGCACCGGGGGCACCAGCGACATCAACCGGGGTTCGGCCGGGGTGGGCCACAGGATCAGGCTGCCCACTTCGGCAATGGCGCTTTTGGCCAAGGTCAACGAGGCATCCACTTCGTCAAACAGCACATCGCGCCAGGAATCGATGGACTCGGCATAACGCTTGATTTCCAGATTGGCAGGCTGGCGTGCCTCCAGCTCGGCACCATGCGGCGTGTCGCTGCCGATGAGCAGATTGCGCAAGCCTTTGGCCTCCACCAGGCGCAACAGGAGGTCAGGCCACCCGGCGGCCGTGGTGTCATGTACCTCGGTCTTGACGGCTTCCAGCGCGGCGCGCAGGCGGCTGACGCGCTGGGCGCTGTTCTCGTGGCGCTGGTGCGCCGCAAACCAGGCACTGACATCCGGCAGCGGTAGCGGCGCTGGCGTGGCCGGGGCACGCAGGCGCGCAAAAATGCTGCTGCGCGCCTTGGCTTCTGCTGCCGCTGTGGGCGTGGGGTTGGCGTTCATGCGGCGTCTCCCAAAGTGGTTTGTGTGGTCGTGCGGCGCCACAGGAAGCTCGCCAGATGTTCACCCGGCAACGTGGCTTGCGGCAATCCCGCCAACTCATCCTGCTTGGCGGCACGGCCGGTGATGTTGAGCAGGCAGCCGCAGTCGGCACTGACCACCGACGCCGCCCCGGTATCGCGGATGGCAGCCACCTTGTCACTGACGATGGCCTCGGAAATGTCGGGGTAGCGCATGGCAAAGGTGCCACCAAAGCCGCAACATTCCTCAATGCGCGCCTGCACCACCACGTTCACCTGCGACAGGCTGTCGAGCAGCGCCACGCTGGTTTCGTGCACGCCCATCTCGCGGCGCGCATGGCACGAGGTGTGCAGCGCAACAGTGCACGGCGCGCCCAGGTCGGGCTGGCTGAAATTGACCACATGGACCAGGAACTCACTGAGTTCATAGACCCGCTCGGACAGGTCCACAGCCTTGGCATGCAGCACCGGATCGTCGGCAAACAGGTGCGGGTAATGCTTACGGATCATGCCGCCGCAGGAGCCCGACGGGATCACCACCGGCCAGGGCTCGACAAACAGGTTCAATTGCTGCAAGGCCACGGCGCGGGCCTCATCCGGAAAGCCGCTGCTGTGGGCGGGCTGACCGCAGCAGGTCTGCTGCTCCAGATAGTGCACCCGGATGCCTTCGCGTTCCAGCAAACGCACCGTGTCAAGCCCCGCCTCGGGCGTGAACTGGTCAATCAGACAGGTGGCAAACAGATAGACATCGGTCGGTTTTTCCGGGTAGCTTCGCGCTTCAAAAGTGGTCATCGCCATGGATCAGTCTCCTCGTTATTGCATACGTTTGGCCTGCATGGCTGGATTGTGGAACATTTGACTGTCTTGTTCTTGTGATATTCACATGCCTGACTTTTCAATAATTTCAAAAATCCAAACCGACCTGTTGACCTGGCTTGTCCTGCCAGCACTGTGAATAGGACAGTCCCAGACGGAAAGTACGGCTTTGAATCCGGACGGTCTCCTCAATCTGTCGGCCATAGCCACCCGCCATCACGAACGCAATCGGAATCCGGCGTTCATGACACCAGTCAAACACCCGCCGGTCCCGCGCCTCCAACCCGTCCTCGGTCAAAGCCAGGCGGCCCAGGCGGTCACCCTGGTAGGGATCGGCGCCGGCCAGATACAGCACCAGCCGGGGCTCAAAGCGCTGGCTCAGTTCAAGCAGCGCCTGTTCCAGTGCGACCAGATAATCCGCATCGCCACAACCATCGGCAAGCGCCACGTCCAGGTCACTGGCCTCCTTGCGAAACGGAAAATTCTTGTCGCCATGCAGTGACAACGTGAACACGCTGTCGTCTCTTTGAAAAATGTGCGCCGTGCCATTGCCCTGATGAACGTCCAGGTCGATCACCGCCACGTTCAAGGGCCCGCGGTTTTGCCGCTGCCACTCTGCTTGTGCCAGACGTGCAGCCACCGCCACATCATTGAAAACACAAAATCCACCGCCCTTGTCGGCGTAAGCGTGGTGCGTGCCCCCTGCCAGATTGGCGGCCACACCGGTTTGCAGTGCCGCGCGCACCGCCGCGACCGTGGCCCCCACCGAACGCCGCGCCCGCTCCACCATAAGTTCACTCCAGGGGAAACCAATCTCGCGCATGGCTACGGCACTCATCTGGCCACTCACCAGACTTTCGATGTAGCCCGGCGTGTGCGCCAGGGCCAATTGACCGTCACTGGCAGCGGGCGCCTCCAACAGCGCTATATCAGGCAACTGCTGTGCGATGGATTCACGCAGCATGGCGTATTTGGCCATTGGGAACCGGTGCCCTGGCGGCAAGGGCAAGACGAAATGGTCTGAATAAAAAGCCTGCATCGTTCTATTTTGTCCTGATGACAAAGTTGAATTTATAGAAATGCGTCTCTAAATTGCTGCGATGCAACAAAAAAGACTTGCGCTGACTCGGGATAACCCTATAATTCAAACCATGCTGCACTGCAACATAGACCGGGTTCTCACTCAGTTTCGGCGCAGATACTTTTTTACTAACCTTCTGGAGAATTGAATATGCTGACCGTAGAACAAGTGATGGCCTCACAAAAAGCCAACGTTGAAACCCTGTTGGGCCTGACTTCCAAAGCCTTTGAAGGCGTGGAAAAGATTGTCGAACTCAACCTGAGCGCCTCCAAAGCCGCTTTGGCTGAAACCGGTGACGCCGCCAAGGCCATGTTGAGCGTCAAAGATGCCCAGGAATTGCTGGCACTGCAATCCGGCCTGCTGCAACCCCTGGCTGAAAAGACCGCTGCCTACAGCCGTCACCTGTACGAAATCGCCACCGGCGCTTCCAGCGAATTCACCAAGGCTTTTGAAAACCAGGCTGCTGAAGCCCAGCAACAATTTGCCGGTCTGGTTGAAGCGGCTGCCAAAAACGCACCTGCCGGCTCGGAAACCGCCGTGGCGGTGATGAAGAATTCGGTGGCTGCTGCGACCAGTGCCCTTGAGTCCGTGCAAAAAGCGGTCAAGCAAGCCACAGATGTCGCCGAAGCCAACTTCAATGCCGTGGCTTCCACTGCGACTGCCAAGCCTGCTGCCAAAAAGCGTTAATGTTTGCGTTCTGCAAGTCAAAAATCAAATTAATTTAAGGATTTGACATTAAAACCAAGGGGAAACCCTGACTTGCTTGGTATCATTAAGTATCTTGAAAACGAAAGTTTTCTAACAGTTGTCTCCTCGGGTCCTTTCGAAACCTTCAGGTTCAGGGACTCCTTAAGGGTTGGTCGCAAGATCAACCCTTTTTTTTGCCTTGTTCGGATCAGGTCGGTGCATCCGTCATGGTTCCCGTCAGGGTACCACCGAGCAATTCAGGCAGGCGATCCATTGGTATTTTGAAACCACTGGCCTGGGCATGACCGCCTCCTCCCATGCTGGCCGCCAGCGGGATGCAATTGAAATCAGACCTGGAGCGCAGACCGCACTTGACCCTCATTGTTTTGTCGACACTCCAGAGCAGGGCAAAGGTGCCGGATTTCTGACACAGCAAATCACCCACCAGACTGTGAAACACCCCGGGTGCATTGACCATCAGGCCCGCAACACCGTTGAAGACCACAGGGCTCGCCGCATCCGCGATCAATTCGGCCAGTTTGGTAAATTTTTCGTCCATGGCGTGGCCACGTTCGATAAAAGCCGCCAGTTGCACGGCATCCATTTGTGCAATGTGCTGCCAGCGTGCGAAGTCAAACGGTTCCATATCAAGGGCCGCCAGAAAACTGGCGCTTTCAGGGTATTGCCAGACCCAGATGTCACGGTCTTCGACGAACCGGACCAGATCCGGCACTGGATGTGCTGGATGAAAAAACTCCCAGGCCAGTCGGGCACCCGATTTCTTCATGTCGAAATGCACCACACCACAGCGGCAAACAAAACCGGTCAATTTTTCAGCCGCACTCAGATGGTGGTCCAGCATGACCAGTTTGGCGGCACGCTCTTCGATGGCGCGCAAAATCGGTTCGCCAAAGGAAAAGTCCAGGATGTACACAGCGCGCCCGGCCAGCGCCGGCAAGTCATCCACCGACCGGACATCCCCATGGTCCAGGGCCAAAAATTCGGCTTTGCCCTGGTAATACGTCCAGGCCGCCAGCGCTGCCGCAAAGCCATCCGGGCAGGTATGGCCATGGTAGATGATGAGGGGCTTGGGGTCGTTTGGGTCGGGCTTGACCAGCAAGCTCAGTGGCAATATGGATTTCATTGGCTAAATATAATTAATCGATGAGTGTAGACAAGAACCCGACGATTTTCACTGGCTTTGCCGAGCCCGACGCGCGACAGTTTGACGCCTGGTCGCACCAACCACTGCTGATGTCAATGGAACAAGGTGGTATCGACTGGCCAAGCTCCTGCCGCAACGGCACCTGCCGCACTTGTTTCAGCAAGCTGGAGAGTGGCCAGGTGCGCTACGAGATCGAATGGCCGGGCTTGAGTGCCGAAGAAAAAGAGGACGGCTACGTGCTGCCCTGTGTGGCCTACCCCTGCTCGGACGTCAGGCTGGATTACGCGGGTTTTTGATCTGCTTGAAGCGGATCTTTCGGTCCAGCTCAATGGCATCCTTTTTCACTTGGCGCTGGGCGTCCAGCGTCTTCCCCACTGCCAGCCATTGGGCAAATTCCTCGGGCGTTTCCAGCGTCATGCGACCGATCACGCCTGAACGAAAGTCGTAAATCGCGATCTCGGCGGCTTTTTGCAAATTCACCTTTTTGCCGCCCTGCAAAGCGCCGCGCTGGCGACCAATCGCTTCCAGCAATATTTCATCCGTCATGGCGGCCACGCCTGCGAGCTTGAAGCGGGCCTCCAGCAGCGCCGGGTAATGCGTTTTCAAGTAATCCAGCAACTCCAACGCCACTTCTTCTTCATTGAAGGCGTTGCGGCCAATGGCGCCGCTGGCGGCCAGGTTGTAGCCGCTCTTGGCCACAATGATGCGCGGCCACAGCATGCCCGGCGTGTCGTACAGATAAAAGTCGTCGGCCAGGCTGATGCGCTGCTCCATCTTGGTGATGCCTGCCTCGTCACCGGTTTTGGCAGCACGCTTGGCGGTAAGCGTATTGATCAGGGTCGATTTGCCAACATTCGGAATGCCGCAGATCAGCACGCGCATCGGCTTGACCATGCCACCACGGTTGGGCGCCAGCTCAAAACAGGCCTTGATGAGCGCCTTGGCGGGTGCCGCCATGCTGGCATCCAGGCCCATGGCACGGGTGCCGCTCTGGCTGTTGTAATGCGCCAGCCACTGCGCCGTTCGCACCGGGTCGGCCAGGTCCTGCTTGTTCAGTACCTTGAGTGTCGGCTTGCCCTGCGTCAATTCGGCCAGCATCGGGTTGGCGCTGGAGCCAGGCAGGCGGGCATCGAGCAATTCGATCACCACATCAATGTTTTTGATGCGTTCGGCAATCGCCTTTTGCGTCAGGTGCATGTGGCCGGGAAACCATTGAATTGCCATGTTTTATCAATCCGGTTCGAACCTTAGTCCATCAATGCTCATGCTGTACCCGGGCACGCGTGGCCTTGACCTGAGAGCGCTCTGTCTTGGCCTGGCGCACCCGCTTGACCGAAGCCCGTGTTGGTTTGGTGGGTTTGCGCGCTTTGGGCGGCTGCGACACACTGTTGACCAGTTCGTGCAGGCGAAGCAAGGCGTCAAAGCGGTTCATCTCCTGCGTGCGGTGCTGTTGCGCCTTGAGCACCAGAATGCCGTCCTTGGTAATGCGGCTGTCATGCAGCGCCAGCAAACGCTCCTTGACATCGTCGGGCAGGCTTGATGCAGCAATGTCGAAGCGCAAATGGATTGCGCTGGACACCTTGTTGACGTTCTGGCCGCCCGCGCCCTGCGCCCGGATGGCGCTGAGCTCAACCTCAGCTTCTGGTATGTGCAGGGGCTCGGTCATGGCCAGACATCCATCGGCCCGAGAGCGGGCCTCCTACAAAGGCATCGGGATTCCTGTGGGAGTGGCGCCCTCGCCGCGATGGCGTTGGACTCATGGACCGCTGCGACAGACAAGAACATCACGCCAACAGGCCTTCAGAAGAGGCCTCTGGCGCATGCACATAACGCGCCACAAACGCGCCCACGGCGCGCTCGGGCAGGGGCAGCCACACGGTGTGTCCACTGCCCGGCGCCACCGTCACGGCGCTACCGTCAGCGCTTTCCATGCGGCTGATCTGCACATCAAAATTGCCATCCGGGTGGATGATCTCGAGCCAGTCATCCAAAGCAAAGCGGTTCTTGACCCGCACCTCGACCAAGCCGCGCACCGCCTCAAACGACAGAGCATCGCCCACATACAGGCTGCGACCCGATTCAGAATAACCGCGCAGGTAATTTTGCGTGGCTTCGGGTGTGTGGCGCTGGAAAAAACCCGAGGTATAGCCGCGATTGGCGAGGCCTTCGAGCTGCCCGAGCAAGGCTGGGTCCAGTTCGCGCCCGGCCACCGCGTCGTCGATGGCGCGGCGGTAGCTTTGCACCGTGCGCGCCACGTAATACGGGCTCTTGGTGCGGCCCTCGATCTTGAGGGAATCGACGCCAATTTCGACCAGCCGTTTGACATGCTCGATGGCGCGCAGGTCTTTGGAGTTCATCACGTAAGTGCCGTGCTCGTCTTCCTCGATCGGCATGTAACTGCCCTCGCGCTGGCTTTCCTCAAGCATGTAGACCTGATCGGCTTCCGGGGAGCGTTCGACGTCACCCCCGTCAGACAACACGCCGCCGCCGGTTCGTTCGTCGTGTTCACGTTCGCGCGCCATGGCCGCCTGGCGTGTCAGTACATCACCCGACGCATCGACCACGCCCTTTTGCGTCTTGTAGTCCCAGCGGCAGGAATTGGTGCAACTGCCCTGGTTGGCATCGCGGTGGTTGAAGTAGCCCGACAACAGGCAGCGGCCCGAATAGGCAATGCACAACGCGCCGTGCACGAACACTTCAAGCTCGGTGTCAGGGCAGTCCTGGCGGATCTGCGCGACCTGGTCCAGCGACAACTCGCGCGACAAAATCACGCGGCTGATGCCAACGGTTTTCCAGAACCTGACGGCGGCGGAATTCACCGTATTGGCCTGCACCGACAGATGGATTTCCATGTCGGGCCAGGTTTCGCGCACCATCATAATGAGACCAGGGTCCGACATGATCATGGCGTCGGGCTTGAGCGCGATCACCGGCGCCATGTTGTCGATGTAGTGCCTGATCTTGTTGCCGTGCGGGAAAATGTTGGACACCAGAAAAAATTTGGCGCCCTTGGCGTGGGCCGTGTCAATGCCTTGCTTCAACACGGCTATGTCGCCAAAATCGTTGTTGCGCACACGCAGGGAATAACGCGGCTGGCCGGCATAAATGGCCGTGGCGCCAAAGGCCAGCGCCGTTTCCAGCATGGCCAGTGAACCGGCCGGAGCCAGCAGTTCAGGGATCTTCATGACCGGCTCAGGCTTGCGCAGGAATGGGTGCCAGCCCAGGATGCACGTCGCCGCACTGGGCACGTTGGCGCAAGGCATGCTCCATCACCACCAGCGCCAGCATGGCTTCCAGAATCGGGGTCGCACGAATGCCCACGCAGGGGTCGTGGCGGCCTTTGGTAACGACTTCAGTGGGCTGGCCCGCCATGTCGATCGAGGCGCGCGGCGTCAGGATCGAGCTGGTCGGCTTGATGGCCACCGACACTTCCAGGTCCTGCCCACTCGTGATGCCGCCGAGCACGCCACCCGCGTTGTTGCCCATGAAGCCCTGGGGGGTCAGCGAATCACCATGGGTGCTACCGCGCTGCGCCACGCTGGCAAAACCAGCGCCAATTTCCACACCCTTGACGGCGTTGACGCCCATCATGGCGTAGGCAATGTCGGCGTCCATCTTGTCAAACAGCGGTTCACCCAGGCCCACCGGCACGTTCGATGCCGACACGCGCAGGCGCGCACCACAGGAGTCGCCGCCCTTGCGCAACTCGCTCATGTAGGTTTCCAGCTTGGACACGTCGGCCACTGGCGCAAAAAATGGGTTCTGCGACACGTAGTCCCACGACTCAAAAGCTATCGGCAGCTCGCCAATTTGCGTCATGCAGCCGCGAAACACCGTGCCATATTGCTCAAACAGCCATTTCCTGGCCACCGCGCCAGCCGCCACCATGGGCGCCGTCAAGCGGGCGCTGGAGCGGCCACCGCCGCGCGGGTCACGAATGCCGTATTTCTGGAAATAGCTGTAGTCGGCGTGGCCCGGACGAAAGGTTTGAACGATGTTGCCGTAGTCTTTACTGCGCTGGTCGGTGTTTCTGATCAGCAGGCAAATCGGCGTGCCGGTGGTTTTGCCCTCAAATACACCCGACAAAATTTCGACCGTGTCAGGCTCGTTACGCTGGGTGACGTACTTGCTGGTGCCCGGCCGGCGCCGGTCCAGATCGGGCTGAATATCAGCCTCGGACAGCGCGAGCCCTGGCGGGCAGCCGTCAATCACGCAGCCAATGGCCGGACCGTGGGATTCACCAAAGTTGGTGACTGCGAATAAATTTCCAAAGGTATTGCCGCTCATGGGGCGCGATTATCCCAGAGCGGACCGCCCAGTGGGCGAAGCCCTGAAACTAGAGCTTGGGCGCGTCTGCCGGTTCCTGGCCTTCGGGCCAGTCATGGATGTAGGCCTTGAGCATCTTGTTCTCAAAGTTCTGGCTGTCCACCACGGCACGGGCCACGTCGTGAAAGCTGATCACGCCCATCAGCACTTTTTTGTTCATGACCGGCATGTAACGCGCATGGCGCTCCAGCATCATGCGTCGCACCTCGTCCATGTCGGTCTCGGTGGTGCAGGTCAGCGGCGAATCGTCCATGGCCGTGCGCACAACGGTGCTGCTGATGCTGCCACCAGTTTTGACCAGTACCTTGGTGAGCTCGCGAACCGTGAGCATGCCCACCAATTCACCCTGCTCCATGACGACCAGTGAACCAATATCGCGGTCATCCATCAACTTGAGTGCGTTTATCAGAAGCTCGTCGGGTGAGACTGTAAACAGCGTGCCGCCTTTGATGCGCAAAATATCACTGACTTTCATGGTGCTCCTCGTGATGAACAGGTCACAGATGACCGAATAAGTAATCCGAAATATAGCCCACAATCAGGGCGTCTTGGTCAGTGATTTCCATCAGCTTGCGGCTAATTGTTTAAAAATATTGATCCCAAGCAGTTTGATTACCTCGAAAGGCAACCATGCCCGGCTATTCCGACCCAGGTTTTGACACCCTCGCCCTGCACGCAGGCGCGGCACCTGACCCCGCCACCGGCGCCCGCGCGCTGCCGATTTACCTCACCACCTCGTTTGTCTTCGAGTCCAGCGACCACGCCCAGTCGCTGTTCAACCTGGAGCGCGCCGGCCATGTCTACAGCCGCATCAGCAACCCCACCAACGCCGTGCTGGAGCAGCGCATCAGCGCGCTCGAAGGCGGCATAGGCGCGATTGCGGTGGCCAGCGGCCAGGCCGCGCTGCACCTGAGCATTGCCACGCTGATGGGCGCCGGCAGCCACATCGTGGCCAGCACGGCGCTCTATGGCGGCAGCCAGAACCTGCTGCACTACACGCTGCGCCGCTTTGGCATCGAAACCACCTTTGTCAAGCCCGGCGACATCGACGGCTGGCGTGCTGCGGTGCGGCCCAACACCCGGCTCTTTTTTGGCGAAACCGTGGGCAACCCCGGCCTCGACGTGCTCGACATTCCCACGGTAAGCAGCATCGCCCATGAAGCCGGCGTGCCGCTGCTGGTGGACTCGACCCTGACCACACCCTGGCTGATGAAGCCGTTTGAACACGGCGCCGATCTGGTCTACCACTCGGCCACCAAGTTCCTCAGCGGCCACGGTACGGTGATTGGCGGGCTGGTGGTGGATGGCGGCAGTTTTGACTGGGAGGCATCAAGCCGGTTCCCGGAGCTGTGCCAGCCCTACGACGGGTTTCACAACATGGTGTTCTCCGAAGAATCCACCGTTGGTGCATTTTTGCTGCGCGCTCGCCGTGAAGGCCTGCGCGACTTTGGCGCCTGCCTGTCATCGCACTCGGCCTGGCTCATTTTGCAGGGCATGGAAACCCTGCCGCTGCGTATGGCGCGGCATATGGGCAACACGCAGAAAGTGGTCGAATTCCTGGCCAGCCAAGCCTTTGTGGCGCGTGTCGGTCACCCCATGCTGGACAGCCACCCCAGCCACGCGCTTGCCGCAAAGTTGCTGCCGCGCGGCGCGGGCTCGGTGTTCAGTTTTGATTTGAAGGGCAGCAGGAACCAGGGCAAGGCCTTTGTCGAGGGGCTCAAGCTGTTCAGCCACCTGGCCAACGTGGGCGACTGCCGCAGCCTGGTCATTCACCCGGCCAGCACCACACACTTCCGCATGGATGATGCGGCCCTGGCCGCGGCCGGCATCACGCAGGGGACGATCCGCCTGAGCATCGGGCTGGAAGACCCCGATGATCTGATCGACGACCTGAAACGGGCCCTCAAAGCCGCGGAGAAAGCAGCATGATCCTTACCGTCAACGGCCACCCCAGCTACTGCTACACCGGCGGCAAAGCCTTTGATGCCACCCAACCGACCGCCATCTTCATCCACGGCGTGCTCAATGACCACAGCGTCTGGATTCTGCAGACACGCTACCTGGCGCACCATGGCTGGAACGTGCTGGCGGTGGACCTGCCCGGCCACTGCCGCAGCGGCGGCGAGCCACCGGCCAGCGTTGAAGACGCGGCCGACTTTGTGCTGGCCCTGATGGACGCAACGGGTCTGGAAAAAGCCGCGCTCATCGGCCACAGCCTGGGCTCGTTGATTGCACTGGAAGCTGCCGCCAGAGCGCCCAGTCGCGTAAGCCAACTGGTGCTTGTCGGCATTGCCTTCCCGATGCGCGTATCCCCTGCCCTGCTGGAGACTTCAGTCAGCGCGCCGATGAAGGCATTGGAAATGGTCAATGTGTTTTCCCGCGCCACGCTGGCCCCACCACCCTCCGCCCTCGGACCGGGCACCTGGGTTTATGGCGCGTCGATGGCGCTGGGGCGCCGGGTCATGGCCAGCAACACAACAGTGAATGTTTTTTATACCGGCTTCAAGGCCTGTGACAGCTACCAGAACGGTCTGGAGGCCATGGCCCAAGTGACCTGCCCGGTGCTGTTTGTACTGGGCAAAATGGACCAGATGACGCCACCCAAGGCCGCCCAGGAACTGGTCAAACTCGCCAAAGATGGCCGGGTGGTCTATTTGCCTGGCGGGCACCAGCAGATGAATGAAACGCCTGAGGAGATGCTGGCGGCATTGAACGGGTTTTTGACGGTTAAAAAGCGGGAAGAGTGACTGAATCAATGTCTCGTAAAGTCTGATTGCGTTTAGTCGATGCGATATTTCGTGCGGTCACTTCCGACCCAAAGCGGACGACGCTCAGCCGCATCCAAAGGTTCTTCTCCATTCGCTGGGACTGACTTGGTTTCTGCGTTTGAAGTGCTGACGCAGTGAGGTAGGGGTTTGAAACCCGACCAAGTCAGAGATGGTCTCCACAGGCAAAGAGGTGCTCTCCAGTAACTCTCGTGTGCGTTGCAGGCGTTCGTTGATTAACCAGTCTTTAAATGACATGCCGGTAGCCTTGCTAAAGTGGCGCGTGAACGTGCGCCGGCTCATAGCGGCGCGTTGTGCCAGCGCATCGACGGAGTGGGTCTGGTTCAGATGCTCCCGCAAATAGTCCAGCAACGGATTGATCCTGGCGTCTTGCGTTGATGGGGCAACAGGTTGCTCAATAAACTGCGCTTGCCCACCTTCTCGGTGAGGCGGTACAACCATCATCCGGGCGACTTTGTTCGCCGTTTTTTGGCCGTAAAACTTGCGCACGATGTAGAGACAGCAGTCCAAGCTGGCCCCTGTACCGGCAGATGTGATCAGGCCGTCATCATCTACATACAGCGCATTCATATCTAACTGCACTTGCGGAAAGCGAAGCTTGAAATCTTGCTCCGCCATCCAGTGTGTGGAAGCGCGTTTGCCATCAAGCAAGCCTGCATAGGCCAGTGCATACGCGCCGTAGCACAGACCCACTATATGGGCTCCTCGCTGGCGTGCCTGGAGCAAGGCGGCTATCAACTTTGGCTCAGGACTTTCGTCCAGATCATGCCAACCGGGAATCACGACGATGTTCGCCTGGGCAAGCAACTCCAGCCCGCCATCGGGTTGAACAAGCAATGCGCGCTCGGCAGGCAGTGCTGTGCCTCCCGGCGTGACGATCTTCAGGTCGAACAGAGCATGCTCGGGCACATGGGAGCTGAAAATCAAGTACGGCACGCCAAAGTGAAACGGGCTGAAATGCGGGTAGGTAACGAGGGCTACGAGGGGAAGTGGCTTTGACATGGCGTTAAAAAGCGAAGTGGCCCGAATCTTTCGAAGATTGACTTAAAGGTCAATTCTACAAAGAAGCTTGAGGTACCACAATAGAGGCTTCTTCAAATTCAATTCTGGTGGTTATGTATGTACTCGCTGAAAACCTTTGCTCCCTTGATGGTGTCGCTGTCGCTTGGAACCTTTGCGGCTACCGCTTGGTCATCCCCTGAAACTGCCACCGACACCTCAGTCGAGGTGCAGCTGATCCGTAACGCAACGGTCAAGATCGACTTTTCTGGTACGACCTTTTTGGTAGATCCTATGTTGTCGGCTAAAGGGGAATGGCCAGGCTTCCCGGATACTTACCGCAGTGAACTGAGAAACCCTTTGGTAGACCTGCCTTTTTCAGCTAAAGATGTGCTCGACAGCGTGGAAGCGGTGGTCGTGACCCACACCCATACGGACCACTGGGATGAGGCCGCGCAAAAAACGATTCCCAAGAGTCTGCCTGTATTCACGCAGAACGAAGCTGATGCAAAGATGATTCGTAGTCAAGGCTTCAAAGATGTACGCGTACTCGAAGGCTCCACTACATTTATGGGCGTCAAGCTGAGCAAGACCGGCGGTCAGCATGGCACTGATTTGTGGTTTGCGGACCCCGTGCGTTCTAAGGCGATGGGCCCAGTCATGGGCGTCGTGTTTTCTGCTCCTAAGGCCAAAACGGTCTACGTGGCCGGCGACACTGTGTGGCGTCCAGAAGTGGATCAGGCGCTGGAGCAGCACAAGCCAGACGTGGTGATTCTTAACACTGGGAGCGCGCTCATGAGTGGTTTTGAGCAGCATCCCATCATCATGGGCAAGCAGGACACACTACAAGCTACAAAGGCCGCACCCAATGCGGCAATCGTGGCCGTGCATATGGATTCTGTGAACCACATGTCACTTAGCCGGAAAGAGCTGAGTGAATTTGTGAAAGACCAAAAAATTGAGAAAAGTGTGATGATACCTGCGGATGGTGAGAGCATGAAGTTCTGATGAAATAAAGCCGCCTAAAAGTTTAGGCGGTCTCTCTAACACTAGAAAAGGAAACCCAATGAAAAAGGCACTAATCGTTATCGATATTCAGAATGATTACTTTCCTGGCGGCGCATTCACACTGGAAAATGCCAACGAAGCTTGCAAAGGGGCCGTTGAGGCCATTGAACAAGCGAAGCGCGATGGATGGCTGGTTGTTGGGGTGCAGCATGTCAATTCTGCCGATGCCCCGGCTTTCAAGCCCGACACCGAAGGCGTGAAAATCCACAATACCATTGCTGCCGCATTGGGTGACGCGCCCATCGTTGTAAAAAGTGAAGCCGACAGTTTCTTCAAAACAAATTTGGTGCAAATCGTGCGCGACGCTAGCATCACCGACCTTTATCTCACCGGCATGATGACTCAGCACTGTGTAACCCATACCGCACTGTCTCCACAAGCGAGCGACATGAAAGTCCATATCATCGCCAAAGGCTGTGCCGCACCCGCCAAAGCCTTGAGTGACTTGGCCCTGCAAGGTCTGAGCGCTCGATGCGACGTTGTATAGAACCATCACTGCGCGCTATTAAGTTCGAGCAAGCCCTGCGCAACGGCCCCAGTGCACGCAGGGCAATCTTCCAAAAAACAGCCTAGAAAGTCGAAGGCAAATTGGCGCAAATAGATATATTTGGTATATGTCTGGACATGAAAAAAATGACTTTATCGTCCCAACATTTCAAGGCTGCTTTCATTCTTCGACGGCATCACCACTTCCCACCGGTTATTGTTATCTCTCGGGTTCGGCATTGATTTTAAAAGTGACAAGGCACGATGAACCCAAAAGTCCGTTTTTGGCGATACTGGAGGTCACGCAGGAAGGTCCGATTATGGCCGATGGCCGACCTTCAATTTACTCAGAGTCGGGAAAGCAGTTTCAAGCCATCCGGGCGCAACTCCCCCTTGGGTGACACATGCCGGTACAGCGTCTGCCGGGTAATGTTCATCTCAGCACACAGATCACCCACCTTGGTTTCGGGCTGGCCCATCAACTGCCAGACGAAGGCCAAACCCGATTAGCAGAGCGGCGAATGTCCAACGCTGGATGACTTGAATAGTTGGATTGTGCTCCATCCAATAGCCCAGGGCTGCGCCTGTCAACGCATAACAAACATCAAAAAGAAAGCCGAGCGCCACGAGCACAATGCCCAGCAGCAAGAATTGTCCCGCCACGTTACCAGCGTCTGCATGAACGAACTGGGGCAGCAATACCGAACAGAATAGCAGTGCCTTAGGATTAATGACATTGGTCAATATGCCTCGCAACACTGCTGTGCGATGCGTCGATGCCAAGGTCGCTGAGGGTGAGGGCGAGAGTTTAGGAACCAGCGAAGACGTGCGTACAATCTTGATGCCTAGCCATATCAGATAGGCAGCACCAATGATGCGCATCGCCTCAAAGGCCCAAGGTACTGTTTTTAGAAGCGTGGCTAGGCCTACTGCGGCGAGCGTTACGTGCATTGCGCGTGCAATGCACAGACCCATCGCGGTCAATAAGGCCGTTTTGCGGCCCTGCGAGCTGGAAGTCTGCAGGACCAGCAACATGTCAGGGCCAGGTACCAAGTAAACCGCGACCAGTGCGCCAATGAACAATCCCAATTCCGCCATGATTTTCGCTTCCAAATGTGTTTCCATGGCTATAAAGTTTATCCAATAATGTATCCGATTGGATTGCGAAATATTATAAAAATTAGTACATTATTGGCATATTTATCTATTTTCATATTGTTTTATTGAAATTTATGCCAATCCTTAAGCTTGATTCGATTGACCACCGAATTCTGACTGCTCTCCAGCGTGACGCCCGACTCACCAATGTGCAACTTGCCGAGGAAGTCAGCTTGTCGCCATCGCCTTGCTTGCGTCGTGTACGCCTGCTTGAAGAAGCGGGGTTCATTCGTGGTTACCATGCTTCGCTGGATAGAGCGGGAGTTGGGCTAGGGTTAACGGTGTTCGTAGGAGTCAAGGTCGAGCGGCATCAAGATGAGACCTCTACTGCTTTTCGCAATGCCGTAGTTCTATTGCCAGAGGTCATCTCCGCTCACCTAGTATCGGGTGAATCCGATTTTCTGCTGCAGGTCGTCGTACCGGATTTACCTGCTTACGAGAAATTTCTGTTAGGTGCACTGCTCAAACTGCCGGGTGTCAGCGATATCCGCAGCAACTTTGCGATTGCCACTGTCAAGGCACAGACCCCATTGCCACTCACGCAGTTGGCTTAATGTCGATGAGTCAGACCAAGCCGCTCACGCATACGACGTTGTGAAAGCTTGTCATACCTACTTCCGCCTCGCTGCGGTGACGGAGAATGGTGCCTTGGGATTAAGTACGGCTGCTTCTGGCCCGAAACGGCCGTTTGAGCTTTTCCGATGAGCGACCGCCTCAGCTAAAAAGAGTCAGGCAGTTGCAGTACCGATTCAACTGCATTTTTTATTTATAAAACGCCTCCACCCTGCCCTTGAGCTTGATCAGCAGCGGGTTGCCCTTGCGGTCGCGGGTTTTACCGGCGGGCACTTTGACCCAGCCTTCGCTGACGCAGTATTCCTCGACGTTGAAGAGCTCCTTGTCGTTGAGCCGGATGCCGATGTCGTGTTCAAACACAGCCGCAACATGGTGCGGGCTGCGCGCGTCGGTCGACAGGTGGTCGGGGAGTTCGGGCTTTTGTGGGGTGTCGGTCATGAGGTTTTTCGTGTGAATACAGATAAAAGTGGTCTATTTTCCAACATTCGGCCGCAGCAATTTGCAGACCCGTCAAAGCGCTTGGCGCAGCGTCAACTCCTGCCAGCGTCCGTTTTCCCACAAATGCAGGGTGCTGGGCTCGTAGGGCAAGAGCAGCGTGTGCAACAAGGCCCGCAAAGGCGTGGTGTCGGGGTCGGCCAGCAACACGTAACGCGCTTCGCCGTCGGCACGCTCTTCCTGCAACTGGCCGACCCAGTCCAGCGCCACCAGCGTCTCCATGACAGGCTCCAGCTGCAGGGCATCCACCCGGAGCGCCTGCGTCAACGCGGCCATGGTCAAGCCTCTATCAGAGCGAATGCGCAGCGGCGCCAACTGCTGCAACACCTCAATGGCCAGCAAAAACTGCCAGCCCTGGGGGGAGGCGCGGCGCTGAACACCACTGAGCAGGCTCGGCAAATAGGCGGCAATCACGGCGCCCAACAGCACAATCACCCAGCCCACATAAATCCAGATCAGCATGATGGGCAGCGTGGCAAAAGCGCCGTACAACACCGAATACGTCGGCACCTTGCCCAAATAGATCACAAGCAGTTTTTTGGCTATCTCAAAACCGACCGAAACGAACAGCCCCCCGACCCAGGCATGGGCCCAGCGCACCCGCGTGTTGGGCACATAACGGTAGAGCGCAGCCATACCCCAAGCCAGCAGCACAAATTGCAGGATTTCCAGCAACAACTCGACACCGCCCGGCAAGCCGCCCACCAGTCCTTTGGAGGCAGACAGTGCGTAAGACGTCACACTCAGGCTAAGTGCCAGCAATATGGGGCCAAGCGTCATCACCGCCCAGTACACCAGCACCCGTTGCCCCAGGGGGCGCGGTTTGCGCACGCGCCAGACGGCGTTCAAGGTGCGGTCGATCGTCAAAATCAAGGCCTGTGCAGTGATCAACAATACAGCAAAACCAACACCGCCGAGCTTGCTCGCCTTGCCGGCAAACTGCGTCAGGTAGCCCAGCACCTGGCGCGCAATATTGTCCGGAATCAGGCTCTGGATCAGCCACTGCTGCAGCACCCCCTGAAACTTGGCAAACATCGGGAACGCGGTGAACACCGCCAGCAGCACGGTGACCAGCGGCACCAGCGCAATGGTGGTGGTGAAGGTCAGGCTGCTGGCGGTGAGCCCCAGACGGTCTTCACGGAAGCGCTCACGCAGGGTATGGGCGGTATTTTTCCAGGGAAAATGGGACAGATCATTCAAAAAGACATCCAGCCTCCGGGACCAGGGCATACGTACTGTGGGTAATGAGCTCATGGCCGCTATGATGCCACCGTCATGAACACTTTTCGCACCTCTTCCCCTACCCCGGCCACAACAAGCGTGGCTTTGACCCGAATTCTGGCGGTTGGCAGCCTGCTGGGCCTGATTGTGCTGGGCCTGGCCTGGGAGCTGCTGCTGGCGCCACTGCGCCCGGGCGGCTCCTGGCTGGCGCTCAAGGTGTTGCCGCTGTGCCTGCCGCTGGCGGGCTTGCTGAAAAACCGCATGTACACCTACCGCTGGGTGAGTTTGCTGGTGTGGTTGTACTTTACCGAAGGCGCGGTGCGCGCCTACAGCGACGCCGCACCTGGCAACTATCTGGCCATGGTGGAAGTTGTCCTGTGCCTGACCTTGTTTACCGCCTGCGCGCTGCATGTGCGGCTGCGACTCAAGAACGCCGCCAAGGCAGTTGATCCGGCCATTGAACCCACAACGCCTCCTGCGACCAGCCATGCAAAACCTGCTCACTGAACTCAATGCCATCGTCGGCAGCGCCCATGTATTGACCGAAGGCGACCTGAGCGCCTGGACCCAGGACTGGCGCAAGCGCAGCCACGGCAAGGCGCTGGCCGTGGTGCGCCCGGCCAGCACGCATGAGGTCGCGCAAGTGGTCAAAGCCTGCGCCAACTACCTGATGCAGCACCCTGACAGCGGTTTGAGCATCGTGCCGCAAGGCGGCAACACCGGCCTGGTGGTGGGTTCGACACCCGACGAGACGGGCCAGCAAATCGTGCTCAGCCTGCAGCGCATGAACGCGGTGCGCAACATTGATGCGGCCAACCTGACGATGACGGTGGAGGCCGGCTGCATCTTGCAAACCGTGCAGGAAAGCGCCGAATCAAAAGGCTTTTTGTTCCCGCTGAGTCTGGCGGCCGAGGGCTCGTGCACCATTGGCGGCAATCTGGGCACCAATGCCGGCGGCACGCAGGTGCTGCGTTTTGGCAATGCGCGTGACCTTTGCCTGGGGCTGGAAGTGGTGACGCCGCAAGGTGGTGTCTGGCAGGGTTTGAGCGGTCTGCGCAAGGACAACACCGGTTACGACCTGAAAAACCTCTACATTGGTGCAGAAGGCACACTGGGCATCATCACCGCGGCCACACTCAAGCTGTATCCACAGCCCAAGGCGCAACTCACCGCATGGGCCGCCGTGCCCTCCATGGAGGCGGCAGTGCAACTGCTCGGTTTGGCGCACCAACACCTGGGGGCTAGCCTGACAGGTTTCGAGATGATGGGCCAGTTTGCCCTGAGACTGGTGGCCAGCCACTTTGAGACATTGCGCGTACCGCTGTACCAAGACACGCCCTTTTGCGTGCTGTTGGAAAGCGCCGATGCCGAGTCAGAGCCCCATGCCAGAAGCCAGCTGGAAAGCCTGTTGGAAGCAGCGCTGGAAGATGGCTGCGTAACCGACGCCGTGGTGGCAGAGAACCTGACGCAGGCGCAATCCCTGTGGCAGATTCGCGAGAGTATTCCGCTGGCACAAGCACTGGAGGGGCTCAACATCAAGCACGATATTTCGGTGCCGGTGTCCGCTTTCGCCGCGTTTGTGAGCAGCACCGATTCCCTGCTGGCACAAGCCATTCCTGGCGTGCGCCTGGTCAACTTCGGCCATTTGGGCGACGGCAACCTGCACTACAACGTGCAGGCACCTGTCGGCATGGATGCTGCGATCTTTTTGCAGGAGCAGGAAGCGCGCGTGAACCAGATCGTGTTTGACGCGGTGCTGGCGCATGGCGGCTCCATTTCTGCCGAACATGGCGTGGGCAGCCTCAAGGTGGACCACCTCACCCACTACAAATCGCCGGTGGCCTTGCAAACCATGCGCGCCATCAAGCAAGCGCTGGACCCGCACAAGCTGATGAACCCGGGGCGGGTGGTGCGCCTCAGCGCCTAGCCCGGTCGGGCCGCTTGCACGCTTAATTCCTGCGTTCGCGCGCCAGTGTCATGGCGGTGTCTTCGATCATGTCTTCCTGGCCGCCGACCATGCCGCGCCGTCCCATCTCGACCAGAATGTCGCGTGCCGCTACGCCGTACTTCTTCTCGGCCCGCTTGGCAAACAGCAGGAAAGAGCCATAAACCCCGGCATAACCCAGTGTGAGCGCGTCACGGTCAATGCGAATCGGGAAATCCATGATCGGCACCACCAGGTCTTCGGCCACGTCCTGGATCTTGTACACATCCACCCCGGTGTTGACTTTCATCAGGTCCAGCACCGACACCAGCACCTCCATCGGTGTGTTGCCGGCCCCCGCACCCAGACCGGCGGCGGCAGCGTCAATGCGGGTGGCACCCACTTCAATCGCAGCAATCGAGTTGGCCACGCCCATGGCCAGGTTGTGGTGGCCGTGAAAGCCCAGCTCGGTCTCGGGCTTCAAGGCCGCACGCACCGCGCTGAGTTTGGTTTTCACATCACCGGGCAGCATGTGGCCGGCCGAGTCAGTCACATAGATGCAGTTGGCGCCATAGCCTTCCATCAGCTTGGCCTGGCTCACCAGCTTCTCGGCGCTGGCCATGTGCGCCATCATCAGGAAACCGACGGTGTCCAACCCCAAAGCGCGGGCCTTGGTGATGTGCTGCTCGGACACATCGGCCTCGGTGCAGTGGGTGGCCACACGGATGGTGGCCACCCCCAGGTCTTTGGCCATCAGCAGGTGGTCCACGGTGCCGATGCCCGGGATCAGCAGGGCCGAGACCTTGGCTTGTTTCATCAGCGGGATGACGGTGCTCAGGTATTCTTCGTCGGTGTGCGCCGGAAAGCCGTAGTTGACCGAGGAGCCGCCCAGGCCGTCGCCGTGGGTGACTTCGATCAGCGGGATGCCGGCGTCATCCAGACCGCAGGCGATGTTTTTCATCTGCTCCAGCGTCATGAGGTGGCGCTTGGGGTGCATGCCGTCACGCAGGGTCATGTCGTGCAGGGTGATGGTTTGGGTGTGGGGTGTCATGGTGTTCTCCTTGGGGTTCAGGCC
>NZ_JAMPYG010000033.1 GCF_023700745.1 Rhodoferax sp.
GCCTGCCACGACTCTGCCAAAGCCATTGAGCACGTCACCCTGAACATTGGTGACCCAGGCGCTGTGTTTGGCACCAGAACGCAGGCTGACCTCCTTGGCCTGCCTGCTGAAACCTGCAACGACTGCCACGCGCCCGGCGCACGTCAGGCCGTTGATCTGGTTCACGGTCAAAAGTAAACTTGAATGAAGGAGTTGGGATGAGAATCAAGCGTGTTATTGCCCTTGCAGGCCTGTTGGTATCGGCTTGGCTCAGCCCGGCTTGGGCTGCCGAAGAGGCCGAGCCCAAAGGGGCGGCCTTCTGCGTGACCTGTCACGACTCGGATGACATGACCGACAACAGTCGGTCTGCGCATGGCTTTGTGGCTGACAAACGCGCGCCGGATTGCATCAGTTGCCACCGCGCCAGCGAGGCGCATGCCTACAACCCCGCCAAGCTCAATCCGCAACCCAAGCCCGATGTTACTTTCGGCAAGGCGTTTGGCAAAGTCAGCACGGTCGCGGCTGACGACAGAAACCGCTCTTGCCAAAGTTGCCATGACAAAGACCAGAAGCGAGCTCTGTGGTCTGGTTCTGCCCATGAGAACGCGGGTATCACCTGCGACACCTGCCACCAGGTGCACGCCAACAAAGACAAAATCCTGAACAAGAAAGCACAGGCTGAAACCTGCTACACCTGCCACAAGGAGCAGCGCACGCAGTTGAACAAGCCATCGCACCACCCTGTTCCTGAAGGCAAGATGACCTGCTCGGACTGCCATAACGTGCACGGTTCAGCAGGCCCCAAACTCGTCAAGCGTGACAGCATCAACGACACCTGCTACACCTGCCACGCCGAAAAGCGCGGCCCCTTCGTGCAGCAGCACGACCCGGTGGCGGAAGACTGCAGCACCTGCCACAACTCACACGGCAGCACCATTGCCGGCATGCTCAAAACGCGTGCGCCCATGCTGTGCCAGCAGTGCCACACCCCGCATGCCACCGGCAATGTCGGCGCCCTGGGCGGACAAAGCGGCGTTTACACACTGGCGCCTGGACAAACCCTGCCTCAGGTCACCGGCTTGTCCAGCGGCAAAAATGTTGTCAACATGTGGCAGGGCCGCAGTTGCATGAACTGCCACACGCAGGTTCACGGATCCAACAGTCCATCAAGCACCAACCCATTGATGCGCTGAAGCACGGAGACCCATCATGATCAGGCCACATTCCATGTTTACTTTTCAGCGCACCGCACTGGCTCTGGCAGCCTGCGCAGCCTTGTTCCCCGCACACGCCCAAAGCCCGGCCGAAACCACCATTTCAGGCGGACTGGGTGTGTTCAGCGCCAAAGGCGCTGACCGCGCTCTGTTCAACCAATACAGTGGCAGCGACAAAGACAACAGCGTTGCCGCCATGCTGGACATCGATTACAGCCTGCGCCAGGACGAGACCGGCGACTGGGTCGATTTTCAGGGCTATGAGTTGCTGGGCGACATGCGCGAGCTGAACCTGGTCTGGAAAAAGCCAGGCGAATGGAAACTCACGGCGGAGTACGGTGAACTGGTGCGCAACGAGCCCAACCAGGTCAACACCGGTCTGGTGAACCCCGGCTCTACCACACCACAAGTGGTCGCCGTGTCACCCGGAACCGGCGCCAATGTCGATTTGCAGACCAAGCGCACCAAACTGGGCGTGGGTTACACCAAGATCATCAGCCCGCGCATGCAATTGGCGGTTGACCTCAAGACCGAAAAGAAAGAGGGTTCCCGCCTGTTTGGCATGGGGTTCAACTGCGCCACGGCGCTTGACCCCGCTTGCCTGGGGGGCACCGCCACCAGTGTTGGCTGGGCCAGCTTGATGCTGCCGGAGCCCATTGATGCCAACCACAGCCAGATCGAAGCGCGCCTCAGTTACGCGCTTGAAAAACTGCGTTTCAGCCTGGGCTATTACGGCTCGTTCTACCGCAATGCCAACACGGCCCTCAACCCGAGCGTCAGCGGCAGTTTATTCAATCCGGTGGGCACGCTGTTGCCCGCCACCGCAAGCCTGCTGGGTTACCTGAACCAGTCCGTGGCTTTGTCGCCAGACAACCAGGCGCACCAACTGGACCTGAGCGGCAACTACGACTTTACCGACAAAACCCGTGCTAATTTCAAGCTGGCCTACAGCACCGCGTCGCAGGACGACGGTTTCAGTTCACCCAGCCGCACCGGGCTCACCAGTCTGGATGGCGAGGTTAAAACCAAGCTGGCGCAGTTCGGCATCACCTCACGCCCCATGCCCAAGCTGTCACTGCTGGCCAATGTGCGTTACCAGGACAAAGACGACCAAACGCCCATCGCCTACTACAACCTGGACAGCGTGGGCGGCAGCCTGGCCTATACCAACCGCCATCTGTCCAATCGCAAGACCGGTGCCAAAATGCAGGCCAGCTGGCAGTTCAATCCGGACTACCGTGGCACGGTGGGTGTTGACTACGAAGCCATCGACCGCGGTGAGTTCACCGCCACCAGCGCCATTGCCGGTACCAGTGCACTGCGCCAGAAAACCGATGAAACCAGCGTGCGCGCCGAGCTGCGCCGCCGCATGTCAGAGAACATGAGTGGTGCCATCAGCTTGTCCAGCAGCGAGCGCGATGGCTCGGGCTGGCTCAGGGACAACGCCGGTCTGGGAGTGACTGAGGTCAGCGTTTCCGACCCCTCCCTGGCAACGGCGGTCTTCATGCCCACGCTGGCCGACCGCCAGCGCGACAAGGTCAAACTGCAAGCCGACTGGACGCCCAACAAAGACCTGTCGCTGCAGTTCAGTGCCGAGCATGGCACCGACAAGTACAACACGCCCAGTGTCTATGGCCTGCACGACACCCGCATGAACCAGTTCAACGTGGATTGGGCCTATGCGCTGTCATCCAAGTGGGCGCTCAACGGCTACCTGTCGCGCGGCCAGCAAACATTCAACCAGACCCGCTATGCCGGCTATGTGATGAGTTTCGAGAACACCAGCGCCAACATCGGCCTTGGCTTTACCGGTAAACCCACCAGCCAGCTGCAAGTAGGCGGCACGCTGTCTTATGTGGACGACACCAGCAAATACACGCAAGGACTCGACAGCACGGCCAGCGCCTACAGCGCCGCATCGCTGGCAGCCAGTGGCGGCCTGCCGGACATCACCTTCCGGCAAACCGCACTCAAATTGTTTGGCACCTATGCGCTCGACAAAAAGTCTGCCCTGCGGGTTGACCTGATTCACCAGAAATCAAATTACAACGACTGGACCTGGTCTTACAGCGGCGTGCCGTACCGTTACTCTGACGGCAGCACCGTGACACAAAATGCCGATCAAAGCGTCAGCTTTATCGGGGTCACCTATATTTACGAACTGAAGTAATTCGCTGCCAGTAGCCTGGCCGCCATCGCTCAGGCCAGGCCATCTCACTTTGTGAAGCGCGAGGGCGCATCACAGCTGGATACAGTCCTTCAGTTCGGCTCGGTCCTCTGCCGACAGCCCCAACAACCGAGCCTTGTTCTCCCAAGTGCCCAGCACCCGACGAAGCCGCGCCAGGTCCTGTTGCGCCTGCTCGCGGCTCACGCGGTAGAACTCCGCCGTGGCCATTACCGTGGCCAGATCCGGCTCGGTGCTGCTGTCGTCCAGCGCGAGCACGTGTGTGTCTTTCTTGATGGACGGGTTCATGTCATAGGCAGGCGCCAGACGCCAGCCACCGGTATGCCGGATAAAGCCGTGATTACGCAGGTGGTCGTCCCGGTTGGCCACCGCGACGTTGAAGAGCACGCGACAAAACAGCTCATGCAGGTCGTGCTCTATAAACCCCTCCACGCCGTGCCGGGTGGCGATGAACTGGGCCAGGTCCAGATAAGAGGCCGCTTCGCTGTCGGTGCGCCCCAGCAACGCCATGGCAGACGTGAAGAAGCGCCGGCACCCGGCGTTGCGGTCAAAGCGCAAGGTCACGAAGGTGTGAAACCCCATGCCGATGCAATCAAGCCGCGCCGCAGAAACGTCCAGTCCGAACTCCTTGGCCAGTTGGTGCAGCAGCATCTCGCGCAAAGCCCAATCGTGCTCGTCGTCTGCTGAAGGAAACTTGGCAATCCACAGACGCCCAAGACCATCTCGCAGGTTGGCCTTGGGCCGCGCACCGCCCAGTGACGCACCTGGGGCCACCAACACCTTGAGCCACTGCTGCAGCAAGTCCAGGTCGTCAACCTTTTTGCGGGTGAGCTCCAGCGCCACCGCCTGCAGCTCGTTCAGGTGGGTGAGTGCCGGCACAGACAGCGTGTCGTTGGCCAGGCAGGTGCCTTCGGCAAACACCGGTGGCAAACCTTGCTTGAGTTGCTTGTCTGATTGCAGTGCGGAGAAGCGAAGTGCGCCCATGCGGGTGACGTCCTGTACGCCCAGGAAGAAGTCCCAGGTGCGCAGTTCTCGCCGGGCCCGGCCCTGTTGCTTGGCTTCCACCAGCTCGCGTCGCTTCATGAGGACTTGGCCCCAGCGGTCCGGGCAGCTGTCCAGGAAGATGCCAAAGTTGGAGTCCTTGGGGTGGAAGTTGCCGCCGGCCAGGGCCAACTCCGGGTCCAACGCAAACGCCGCCCCGTTTTTTAGCCAGAGTGGGGCGTATTCGAAGCGCACCGATTCCGCTCCGACGCGGTGCAGCCGTCCCAGGTGGGTGAGTGGACCGAATGAATCGTCATCAAGCCATACTTCCAGCCCGTCGGGGGTGGCCTTGGGGCCTACTTGTGGTGCTTGCGCACTCACGTTGACTCTCCCGGCTCATCCTTGGATTCGTCATGCGAAGAAACGTCAGTCGAAGAAGAAGGTGCAGGCACCGCAGACTTTCGCTTGGTGGAGCGACGTGGCACGGACAGCTCGGCGTCCTGCAGACGGCGGCCCACGGGGTCGTCAGCGGCCACCAGGTCCAGGGTGCGTTCCAGCCCCAGGGCGCTGAGCACCCGAAGGTAGGTGCCCAGGGTTACCGCCGCGTCGCCTTGCTCGACCTTGTTGAGCGTGGGGCGGGAGACCCCTGCGCGTTCGGCCACCTGGGTCACGGTGAAGCGCCTGCGCAAACGGGCTTCGCGCAGGCGTTGCCCCAGCTCGCGCAGCATGCGGGACTGACCAGGATAGAGGATTGGGGCTTTTGATGGCATAACAGAAATCATTGTAATCAAATAACCACTTTTTTGTAAAAAATGGATTCTGTTATAGGGTGTACTGAGCTCCATCGCGCTTCAGGCAAAAACCTGCCCCGTGCGCAACGGCATTCGCGCCGGCACCCCGCCGAGGGGGCACCGTAGTAACCCAATGACGATCACGAAAAGCCCGCTGGTTAACCCCAGCGGGCTTCGGTTTTTTCACGCCCCGCGCATGCCGTTGTTTTACCCGCACTCGATGAAAGGTTAATTGAAATAAGCTTGATCTATCGCAAAAGTTTGGCACTTTGAAGACGCAGTCTCACTTATGTAAAGCTTTTGTAAATTGATAATGAAACCTTCCTGCATCAACGCCTAAGGAGGCTTACGTGAAACATATCGAACTCGCAAGGAAGAGTCAATCTTCCTCTCATTGGACCAGGCTTGCTGCGGCAAGCCTGCTTGCCGTGGCGGCCCTGGCCGGTTGCGGCGGTGGTGACGATGGCTCACCTGGCGCGACCGGCGCAACGGGTGCTACGGGTGCCACTGGTGCCCCTGGTGTGGATGCCACAGCCACCGTCAAAGTCGCGGCGCTGAGCCCTGAACAATGGGCAGCCTCCAGTTTCACGGGTACCGTTACAGCTGTCACCATTGCCAGCCCGCCGGTCGTCTCCTTCAAGGTCACAGACTCTGCAGGGAATCCGGTTGTTGGTCTCGGCAGTACGTCCCAAAGCGCAACGGCTACCTTGCCGAGCTATCCCAACCTGTCTTTTGCCATAGCCAAATTGGTACCCGGTGCCAATGGCAGCCCCAGCAAATGGGTCAGCTATGTTGTGACCACGGTCCCAACCAAGAATGCTACTACAGGAGCCATTACCGCAGCAGCACCCACTCGCCCCAGTACCGATAACACCGGTACCCTGGTCGATAACGGTGACGGTAGCTACAAATACACCTTCTACCGTGACATCACCAAGATCAAGGCTGATGTCGCCGCCATGACCGTGACTGCACCTAACGTGTTGGCCGATCTGGGCGATCTCACTTACGATCCAACACTCACCCACCGTGTGACCGTCGCCATTTCAGGTAACGCTCCCGGCACTGGCACGAACACTGCCAATGGGGTGCAAGTTGTTGCCGGCGTACCCATGAAAA
>NZ_JAMPYG010000003.1 GCF_023700745.1 Rhodoferax sp.
CAAAATAACTCAAAACGCGATGGAGTCCATAACCGCAATCAACAAACCAATAAAGACTTAAAGCAGACGCGAGACTGACATTCACCGCAAACCGTGTAGTGTTTTAAAAAACAATACGGGCTGCATGATACGACAAGTTTCAGTTTTTCAAACATTTATTTTCAGGCGCTTCAAAAATCCGTTGGTTTGCTCAAGAAAATGGTATGGCTATTTGCATTCCTTGCCATGTCAACTGGAGATTTACCCATGAGCCTGCTGTTTTCACCTTTGACCCTGCCCTCGCCGCGTGGTGGCCTGACGCTACCCAACCGCCTGGTGGTGGCGCCCATGTGCCAATATTCGGCCCATGAGGGCTGCGCCACCGACTGGCATCTGATGCACTGGGGCAACCTGCTCAACAGCGGCGCGGCCATGTTCACCATCGAAGCCACTGCGGTGTTGCCCGAAGGCCGCATTACGCCCAATTGCCTGGGTTTGTGGGACGACCGCACCGAAGCCGCCCTGAGCAGCCACCTGCAGCGCGCCCGCGCCCTGGCCCCGAGCACAGCCGTCTGCCTCCAATTGGCGCATGCCGGGCGCAAGGCATCCAGCGCGGTGCCATGGCAGGGCGGCCAACTGCTGGCGCCAGCCCAGGGCGGCTGGGAAACCTTTGCCCCGTCAGCGCTGCCGCATTTACCCAGCGAAACCGCGCCCACGGCCATCTCTGCCGCCAGGCTCATCGAGATTCGTGAAGCCTTTGTGACCGCCGCCCGGCGCGCCGCACGCCTGGGCGTCGAAGCCATCGAGCTGCACGGAGCGCACGGCTATCTGCTGCACCAGTTTTTGTCGCCCCTGGCCAACCAGCGCAGCGATGCCTATGGCGGCCCGTTTGAGAACCGCATCCGCTTCCCGCTCGAAGTATTCGCCGCTGTGCGCCAGGCGTTTGATGGCGTACTGGGCTTGCGCCTGTCGGCCACCGACTGGGTCGAAGGCGGCTGGGATCTGCCACAAAGCATTGAACTGGTGCAACGCCTGCAAGCCGCTGGCTGCAACTTTATCCACGTCTCTTCCGGCGGTGTTTCGCCACTGCAAAAAATTGCGCTGGGGGCGGGTTACCAGGTGCCGTTTGCCCAAGCCATTCGCGCCGCCACCGGCATGGTCACCACATCCGTCGGCCTGATCACCGAAGCCCAGCAAGCCGAGGCCATCCTGCAGACCGGCGATGCCGACCTGATTGCGCTGGGCCGCGGCTTTTTGTACCAACCGCGCTGGGGCTGGCAAGCTGCTGCAGCCCTGGGTGGCACGGTGCAGGCCAGCCCGCAATACTGGCGCTGCCTGCCGCGCGAAGCCCAAACGGCTTTTGGCAAGGTGACGGTGGCGCAGCGTTAATGAAAGCGGGCCAGCCAGGCGGACACCTGCCCAACTGCCTGGTCGCTGGCTGAGGTCAGGGCGCGTACAGCACCCTGCGCATCCGGCGTCGGTGCCGGCTGCTGCACAACAAAACTGCGTTGCGCCAGCACGGCTTCACTGCCGGCAATGCGCTGCGACAGGGTGGCGCGCAAGCGCAGCAAGCCGTGGCTTTGCGCCGGGGAATCAAATACCTGGCTGAATTCTTCCAACACCAGCCGCACATTGAACTGCGCCACCGCTTCACCCGGCGCCACCACCGCACGCTGCTCGCCCAGCTGCTGGCGCAGGCGCTGGCTGACCAATTGCGCCGGCGGCATGCTCCATCGCGTCAAGGCATAGGGCTTAAGCTGTTGCGCGTCGGCATAGGCCAGACGGTACAGCACCGCGTTGCCTTCCAGCGCCGGGCCGACCTGGGGCTCGAACAAGGCCACCGCCGCCAGACCGGGTCGCGCCTGCGTTGCAGCGGTCTGCACCGGGGCAGGACCAAAGTCATAGATCTTGACCACCGCTTCCGGTCGCGGTGTGGTGCAGCCAGCCAGCAAGAGCATCAACACAAGCAGCAGACCCATGGGCTTGACCAAATCAGTTTGGGACGCAGTTTTTTTCATGGTGCATTAAAACCGGGTTCACCCGGACCGGGCATGGGGGGCGGGGCGCCCAGCAGCAGGGCCTGCGGGGCGTCGCGCAGGATTTGCACCAGCTCGCCAATCTGGCGCGTACTGCGCGCCACGTCCTGGGCGACGAGATTCAGGCGCGGCAAGGTGACACTTTGCAGACTCTGATTGGTGGCCACCCATACCTCGGCGCCCTGCCCGAGCTGGTCCAGCGCGCCACCGGGGCCCGCCATGCGCTCGGTCAGCCGCTGAAAAGCGCGAGCCGACGTTTTTGCGGCGTCCGCGCTGTCACCCAAGCGCAGCGAGGTCGCCTTCAGCAGGGCCAGACTGTCGCGCGTACCCTGCGCCAGTTCGGGCAGCAAGCTGCGTGTTTGCGCTGTCAGCTGCTGGATTTCCGAGGCAACCCGGCCCAGATTTCCCACGGTGGTCATCAGGGTTTGCTGGTTCTGGCTTGAGAGCAATTGGTTCAGGCGCTGGCTGGCCTCGTCCAGCTGCCCCAACACGCGCTCACCCCGGTCGGTCAGCTTGCTCACCAAACCGGGCTTGAGTGGAATGCGGCTGTTGTCTGCAAGCTGCGCCAAGGGCGCGGCCGCGCCTTCGGTCGGCTTGTTATCGTCCAGCTGGATGAAGGCCAGCCCGGTCACGCCCTGGTAGCCCAGCGTGGCAAAGGTATTGGCGTTGATGGGGGCCAACTCATCGACCGCAATGCGCACCAGCACATGGCCCTGGGTCTGGGGGTCCAGACGGATGCTGGTGACCTTGCCCACCGGCACGCCCTGGTAACGCACATTGGCCTGGGGCTGCAAACCGCTCAGATTGACCTGCCCGGCCAGTTCATAGCTACGCAGCTGGCGTGTGTCGCGCGTCAGCCAAACCGCCAGTGCGATCAGCAAGGCGGTGACAAAAACGACAAACAAGCCGGCGGCCAGCGCGTGTGATTTGTTTTCCATGAGTTGTATTTAAACCCAAATCATTCCTAGAATGCGCTCCTGTGGGGGCATAGCTCAGTTGGGAGAGCGATTGGTTCGCAATCAATAGGTCGGCGGTTCGATTCCGCCTGTCTCCACCACCTCTCCGAATGCTCAATGCGACCGGATCATCGTGCCAAAAGCCTGATCCGTCAAAATTTCGAGCAGCAGCACATGCGGCACGCGGCCGTCAATGATATGCACCGAATTGACGCCACTCTTGGCCGCATCCAGCGCACCGGCAATTTTGGGCAGCATGCCGCCGCTCAGGGTGCCGTCGGCAAACAGCGCATCAATCTGGCGCGCCGTCAGGTCGGTCAGCAACTCACCGGCCTTGTTGAGCACGCCGCTGATGTTGGTCAGCATCATCAGTTTTTCGGCTTTGAGCACGGTAGCGAGCTTGGCGGCCACCACGTCGGCATTGATGTTGTAGCTCTCGTTGTTGTCACCAAAACCAATCGGGCTGATCACCGGAATAAAGGCATCGTCCTGCAGCGCCTTGACCACGCTGGGGTCGATACTGACGATGTCACCCACCTGGCCCACATCGTGTTCAATGCTGGGGTCGGCGGTGTCGATCATCTTGAGCTTTTGCGCGCGGATCATGCCGCCATCGCGCCCGGTCAGCCCCACCGCCTTGCCGCCAGCCTGGTTGATCAGGCCGACAATGTCCTGCTGTACCTCACCGCCCAGCACCCATTCGACCACTTCCATGGTCTCGGCGTCGGTCACGCGCATGCCCTGGATGAATTCACCCTTTTTGCCCAGCCGCTTGAGCGCCGTTTCAATCTGCGGGCCACCGCCATGCACCACCACCGGGTTGATGCCGACCAGCTTCAAAAGCACCACGTCTTCGGCAAAATCGGCCTGCAGGGCAGGGTCGGTCATGGCATTGCCACCGTACTTGATGACCATGGTCTTGCCGTGAAATTTGCGGATGTAAGGCAGCGCCTGCGCCAAGATTTCGGCCTTATCGCGCGGAGGAATTTGGGAGACGTCGGTCATGGTGGGCTCGGTGTTCAATGAAAGTGACAGTGTAAGACCCGTAAATTGTGCCGCATCTTGCCGCCATGGACTGCCGCGCTGCGCAGTAACTGGGCAAGTTCAAGGCCCGGCAGCGGTACTAGCCGGAAAAAGCTGGCTTACGGTAAATACGATCCAAAGGCGCTCTTATTGCCCGGATGTCAGTCTTCTTTACCGAACAGATTGACACATCGCTCCAAGGAATATCCAAGATGAACATCGGCGAGTTTCAAACCCGCCGGCAGCACCATTTACCTGACCGTATGCGGCCAATCCAAAACCCGGCTTTGCTAATAGCGTCCCTATGCTTTCACAACGCCGTTAAAGGTGCATTTAATGTCTGGTGATTTATATCGCAAACGCTTCTTTGCTTTGCCCTTGCGCCACCAAGGCCGCCAGCCAGCGCGGCATCAAGCCGCGGCCGCTCCAGGTTTCACCATTGGGACCGCGGTATTTGGCGGGTGCAGGATTGCCAGGCTTGGCCGCTGCAGTCGACTTGCGCGTGCGGCCCCTGGCACGGTCAAGGTCTTCTACCGTGATGCCATAAGCATCCATCTTGCCCAGAATATCCTGGATGGTTTGCGCCAATTCACGGGTGCGGATTTCTTCGGCTTGCTTTTGCAAGATGGCGATCTGGTTTTGAATATCGATTAAATTGTTCATGGTATTTGATAAGAATATGTGTTTAACACCCTGGTTGGCACGTTGCAGTGGCTCTTTTAATGGGTCAAATTATCACTTCAAACCACATTGAATCTGAGCAAAAATTTTAGTTCCATGAAAATCGCTATTTATCACTCCGTCATTTGGGGTCTATGTCGACCATGAATGCCATAAACCAACAAAACACCCAGCGACAAACAAAAGAAATACCCAATATAAGCATCGTAAAGCGAGGAGTTAAAAAGACAAGATATCACCAAGGCTACCAATACCGATTGCCCCGCTCTGGCAATGGGTTCATCCATTTTGAGTAGGTCCTTCATGATGGAACTCAAAAAACCCAGCAGAAGCAGGATGCCGCCCACACCAAGCTGAACGCCCCACAACAAATACTCCTGATGCGGGTTACTGCCAATACCCAGATCCTTATGGCCTGGGAAATTCAACTTCTGAAGTTTGTTGTATTCAGTGGCCCAACTGCCAACACCAAAGCCCGTCAAGGGCCTTTCTGCAATGGTTTCCACAGAGCCTTTCCAAAAATCCAAGCGGTTATCTTCGGAAGTGGCAGCTCCCACTCCGGACGAAAAATTCGAGATTTCAGTTTTTGTAAAAACAAATCTCTGCGCCACGTTTTCAAAACTCAAAACTGCCAACAAAATCAACACTGGTGGGACAACCAATGTAACAAGGCGATAACGTCTCGGCAACGCCCAAAAAATAGCCATTGAAATCATGACAACGCCCACCACATGACCGGTTCGCCCAACAAACAGAAAAAATGCATTCCCCAGTGCCAGCAAGGATATTCCTGCAAGAACATAAAACAGGGGGCGACTGGGTGCAAGCGGCTTCAAGTGCCAGAAAATGGCTGCAACTACAGCGCTCATGATGCCCTGATCAAGATAAGTAACAAATACCGCATAGCGTGTTAGTGCCATTTTTGAAGTGGCCCATGCCACTGGCACATTGAAATACAGCAGCCACGAACTGATCAGCAGAAAAACTTGCGCGACAGCAAAAGCAAGTAGTACCCAGGTGGCCTCACGATGCGTTCGGACAAGCACCAGCAGCGTCGGGATAACCAGGAACTTGCCGTATTTTCCGATTGTGCCCAAGGCCTGGTCCATAGGGGCAGTGGTCCAGAACAAACTGACAGCAAACGCAAAAAGAACCATGAGAACTACTCTTGGCGTCCACATGAACCGCCAAGCGGCAGGCGCCACTGTCGCGGGTTTTCCCAAAAGCAATGCGATAAGTGCTGCAATGACCAAAAGCACTTTTGAGAGGCTGACAAAAACGATCGGCAAAGCAGCAGAGGCCGCTGCAAATACAGCAATTGCTACACGGATATTTAGACGGTTGGGTGTCATTCTTTAAATACTTCAAGGCTATACAGGCGGCGAGAATAATAATTCTTATATCTAGAAATATCGACTACCTATGCAAATATTCAACATCCAGTGCAACTTTTTCAGGCATCGGCAACTCATTCCGCCCATTAATTTGCGCCCACCCGGTTAACCCTGGCACCAATTCATGTCTGCCGGCTTTGGTGGACAACTCGATCAAGTCATGTGATTGAACAAGGCCGGCAGCGACGCAGCAATCCATGCAGTCCGGAGAGGCGCGTCTTTTGAATCTCGCCACTCCCGTGTCTTGGAAATATCCGCCTGCAATACCCACACCGGCACCGGCAGCAAGCGCGCGGCTACAACCGCAGCCTGCACCATCCCACGAATCAACTCTCGTTGTTCTGGAGCAGCATTTTCTTCAGCTGCTCACGCCAGAGAAAAACCGCGCTCAACAGGCCCGCCAGCAGGCCGGCCAGCACCATCACCATCAAGGGACCAGGGCGTTCGGGGCGGGTGGGCACGGAAGGCTTGGCGACGAACTGGGCCTGCGACAGGAAGCGGGCACTGATCTGCGACACATCGGCGGCCAGCGACGACAGCTTTTCGCGCTCGGCCTCGGTCTTGACCAGCTTGCTGAACCGGTCAATCAACGCGGACAGCCTGACCACGCTGTCGCTGCCGCTACGCGCCTCGTTCAAGGCCGCCTCAGCATCAGCCACCATCGCCTTGGCAAACGCCTGTTGCGCCATTTCCCGGTCGAGCCGCTGGATTTTTTCACGGACGTCAATGATCTCGGACTCGGCGCCCACCAGCTGCGCCATCGGCGACATGAACTTTTCATTGTCCTTGCGTACATCAACCACCTGCTGGGACTCGCGTCGCGCCGCATCAGGGTAACTGGCCACCAGCTTCTTCAGCGCTGTGGCACGGGTTTGGGCCTGCTCGATGTCAAACTGATACTTCAGCTTGCGCTCCACCGCACGGTCTGAAAACTGGCGGTTTTCAAGGGCCCAGCGGGACACCTGCTCACGCACTGCCTCGCGGGTGGCAACATCCTTGAAATAATTGCCCAGCCAGGTGGCGCCCTTGGCGGTTTCTTCAGGATCAGCGGCCGTCTTGGTCAATTTCAAACCAAGGTATACCGTACTTTTTCGCTCCCTGTCCTGTGTCTTTTCACGTTCCTGCTCCAACTGAAGCAAGATATCCGGCAATTCCTTGGCATCGGCCTTGCTGACCTTGGGCACCGGCTTGAGCCATGCACCCTTCGTCACCTCACTGACCAATTGATCCACCCTGCGGCTGTCCACATCCGGCGGTAAAGACACGGCGGCAAACTGCCGCACGGTGTTGGCATCCGTGGCCAGTTCGGCAAAGCGTTTGTATTCCGCCGTGCCCATTTCCATGCTGAGCACCCCCTCGGACTTGTAGCGCAGCAGCGGCCCGTAGCCCAGCCCGGCCCCCACGCCAACACCGGCCAAAACAGCCACCAACACCCCTACCATTTTCTTTCGCATGTGCACTCCCATATTTTGCATAAACAGATACGGCTAACCGCACCACTCTTAATCATCAACAGCAGGGGGACTATATCCATGGACAAATTGCTTCAGGATATTCTTGATCACCGCCTCATTGTTTTGTGTTGCGGCCTGCCGCATCTCCACCAATACGGGCGCCAGCTCGGGCCAGACCACAAAGTCTTCACGCGCCTTCATGATGCGCTCATGCGCGGTGCCTTCCGGGTTGTCGCCAATGAGCAGCTCCTCATACAGTTTTTCCCCAGGGCGCAGGCCGGTGATTTTAATTTCTATATCGCCGCACGGGTTGCGGTCATCGCGCAATGTCAGGCCAGAGAGCTGGGCCATGCGCCGTGCCAGATCGATAATTTTCATGGGCTTGCCCATGTCCAGCACGAACACATCGCCGCCGTTGGCCATGGCACCGGCCTGCAACACCAGTTGGGCGGCCTCGGGAATGGTCATGAAATAGCGGGTGACTTCCTCATGCGTCACCGTCAGCGGGCCGCCATCGCGCAACTGCTTGCGAAACAGCGGCACCACGCTGCCACTGCTGCCCAGCACGTTGCCAAAGCGCACCATGGCAAACAGGGTGTGGTTGCGCACTTGCGTGCTTTGCGACCCGTCCGGCAGATGAAAAACCACCGAAGAACTGGCCGCCAGCGCCTGCAGCACCAGTTCGGCCATGCGCTTGGTGGCACCCATCACATTGGTGGGTCGCACCGCCTTGTCGGTGGACACCAGCACAAAGTGGGCCGCCTCGCTTTCCATGGCGGCACGGGCCATATTCAGGGTGCCAAACACATTGTTCAGCACGCCCTCGGCAGGGTTGCTCTCTACCAGCGGCACATGCTTGTATGCCGCCGCGTGGTAAACGGTGGCGGGTCGGTAAAGCTGGCAAATTTCCCTCAAACGCCCAAAATTCCCCACGCTGGCCAGCAGCGGAATCACCTCCACCGGCAAGGCATGCTCTGCGCACAGGCCCTCCAGCTCACGGTGGATGGTGTACAGGCCAAATTCGTTGTGCTCCACCAGCACCAGCTGGCGCGGTTTTTCCATAAGTATCTGGCGGCACAACTCACTGCCAATGCTGCCGCCGGCCCCGGTCACCAGCACCGTCTTGCCGGCCAGATTCTTGGCCAGCAAGATCGAATCAGGTGGCACAGGGGGCCGCCCCAGCAGGTCTTCGACATCAAGTTCCTGAAAATCCTGAGTCGTCACCCGGCCCGATGCCAAGTCACCCATGCCCGGCAAGCTGCGCACGTGCACCGGCAATTCGCGCAAACTGGCAATGATTTCATTGCGGCGCATCCGTTCCAGCGACGGCATGGCCAGCAAGATATCGGTCACGCCCATGCGCTCCACGGCATCGGCCACCTCATCAGGCGCCATGATGTCAACGCCGTTGATGCTGCCCCCCGCCTTGGCCTTGTCATCGTCAATAAAGCCCAACAGCACAAAATGGCGCGCTACACCCAAGGCAGACGCCGTCTGCACACCCGCCTCGCCAGCACCGTAGATCAGCAGACGGCCAGTGGCATTTCGCGCCTTACGGGACCAGCCCGCCAACCAAAACCGCGCAATCGCCCGACTGCCCCCCACCAGCAGCAAAAAGAGCAGCGGCTGAATCAGCCCCACGCTGCGCGGCACGCCCTGCCAGTTGAACCACAACAGGGCAAAGAAAAACAGCAGCGTGTACAGCCCCACCGCCTTGGCGGTAGTGGCCAGGGCTGCCATGCCGGTGTAACGAAAAATGGCGCGGTACAGCCCAAAGCGAACAAAAATGGGAATCGCCAGCAAGGGCGCCAGCAGGTAAACATACTTCTGCTGGAGTTGCGGCAGGCCCGTCTGGTCGATGCGCAGATAAAAGGCGGCCCAGACCGAAACCAGTGCCAGCACCAAATCAAGCGCAACGACTACCAAACGCTTGGCCGGGCGCGGCAGCGCCAGCAAAGGAGTAGCGAATCGACTCAGCGGCATACCTGCCTCAAAACTGCGGCTACCGTTTCACATGTCTTGGTGATTTCTGCAAGAGTCAACGTGGGATGCACCAGAAACATCAAGCTGGTTTCACCAAGCTGCCTTGCAACCGGCAAACGCTCGGCCGGGCGCCAGCCGGTCCCGTCGAATGCTTTTTCCAAGTAGACCTCCGAACATGACCCCTGGTAGCAGGGCACACCTTGGGCATTGATCGCCTCCACAATTCGATCACGGCTCCAGCCGTCGACCAGGCGCTCGGGCTTCACCTGCACATAACATTTGTAGTGAGCGTGCACGCTGCCAGCCGGCATGGCAGAAAAGTCGGGGACGTGCACCACTGCGTGCTCACGGCAGGCAGCCCAAATGGCTTCAGCGTGCCGGGTGCGGCTGGCCGTCCAATCCGCCATGCGGCGCAACTGGATGCGTCCGATCACGGCTTGCATCTCCAGCATGCGCCAGTTGGTGCCAAAGCTCTCATGCAGCCAGCGGAAACCCGGTGGGTGCTGGCGCTCGTACACCGCCGCGTAGCTCTTGCCGTGGTCTTTAAAGGCCCACATGGCACGCCACAGCGCCTCGTCGTTGGTGGTGATCATGCCGCCCTCGCCGCCGGTCGTCATGATCTTGTCCTGGCAAAAGCTCCAGGCGCCCACATGGCCAATGGCACCTACGCCTCGGCCCTTGTACTTCGCCCCATGGGCTTGGGCGCAGTCCTCGATCACCTTGAAGTCCTGCGAATCGGCAAGCGCCATGATAGGGTCCATGTCACACGGCCAACCAGCCAAATGCACGCAAATCACGGCCTTTGTGCGCGGTGTCAGAACCTTGGCAATCGTGGCAGCAGAAATATTGCCACTGTCAGCCTCTACATCTGCAAACACTGGCGTGGCGCCTGCATTCACCACGCAAGACACGCTGGCGATGAAAGTGCGCGGTGTCACCACCACCTCGTCGCCCGGGCCAATACCCAGCGCCTTCAGCGCCACATCGAGCGCCAGTGTGCCGTTGCTCAATGCCACGGCATACCGCGTACCGCACCAAGCCGCAAACTCTTTTTCAAACTCGCGACATTCGGTGCCGGTCCAGTAATTGACCTTATTGGACAGTAGCACCGCGCGCACGGCGTCAGCCTCTTCGGTGGTGAAACTGGGCCAGGAAGAAAACAAAGTGTTCAGCATATGTAATTCAATATTTCATCGAGCGAGTCGATCCAAAACTGTGGTAACTGCTCGGGCTGGAGTCCATCCAAATTCTGGCTATGGATATTGCGACCGTCGTCGCGAAGCCCTAGGGTTGTCCAGCCCAAAGAATTAGGAGCCAGGAAATCTTTTTTTGGGTTATCGCCAACGTAAATTTGGCGCGATGCAGGCATGTGGCGCATGATAAGTTCAAAGCGCAATGGAGAAGGCTTGTCAGCGCCGTAGTCTTCTGAGATATACGCCGGAAAACGTGATAACCCCAAAGCCTTGATTTTCTGGCGCTGGCTAATGGAGCGACCGTCAGTGATAATCGCCAGATTGCACTTCGTCTGCAACCTCTCCAGCAAATCCTGCACAAACGGAGTCAATCGAATTGCTGGCTCATGCAGACGATAGATCCACAAAAGCGACTCTTTAACTGAAATCGGCAACCCAGCCACACGGCAAAGACCTGCAAGCAGATCCGGCTCACCAGCTTTCTGGAGTGCAAGTAAATCCAATGCCAGCGATTTACCATAAAGCTGCTCAATCCAACGACATACCTCGGCAAAGCCCGAAGCATGATAATCAGCTTCCTTGTATAGAGTGTCATCCAAATCAAGAACGACGACAGTCTCAAAAAATTCAGTTATAGCCATGCACTAGAACCTTAGCGTCATAACGCAGCATCAATAGATCGGCTTCCCAATCCTCCTTGAACGGCAGATCATGATCGAGCAAATACTCGTCAATTAGCCAACCAGGATATTTGGCCTCCGCACCATAAGTGAGCGGATAACCGCCACCGAAGCGCGGGTTTATCTCAAGGGCCGCAAACCGTCCCGTCTCTTGATTGCTAAACAGTTGCAGCGTGATGCATCCGCGCGCGCCTTGAATTCGGGTCAACTTGTCGCGCAAATAGTGATAGACGTGATTTCGGCGCGTGACACCCTTGCTAACTTCGCCAGCCCGTGTTTCTAAGCGCTGCCGGGGTACGAAGCAACGCAACTGGCCCCGGCGGTCATAGTAAGCGTCGACGGTATATTCTTGATGGCTGGCATCAATGAGTTCCATAAACATCATCTTTTCGTCTGCCAACATTGCATCGGAAAGCATTGCTGGCGTGCCAACTATAGAAGCACCAATGCTGCAACTACCGTCATAGGGCTTGGCAAAGCAAGGAAATCTGATCGCATCGCGTGCAAAGATTTTTGGGGTATCAATACTGATATCCGTGAACAAGTCTGCAGTCAAACGCTTGTCGCGGCAGATTCTTACCAGTGACTCATCCGAAATGATGACGTGAATACCCTCATCAGAAAACATCTGCCGATGCTGCGATAGCAGCAGAAGTTCAGTATCAATAGTCGGCACGACCAAGCCTATTCCTTCCCTCAGGCAGGTCGAAAGCAGAAAATCAACGTAAGAGGAATCCGTAACCCGAGGAGCTTTAATGGCTTTGTGCACGACCTGGCACGCTGCAGAAGTTTCAGGCCTCATCTCCGTCGCCAGGAGTCTAGAGTCCAAATTCCGTTCGGCGATATCAATCAAAAAAGACTGGGCAAGTTCGACGCGTCGCCCGGCAGACAAGAGTAAAACGTTTTTCATTCTTCAGCTTTAGTTAGGTTGGATCCCTTGAAAACTGGCATCGTCGCCTCGCCCGCCGCACTGATGCCCTCGCGCACCAGCACCTTCTTCACCGTCAGCCACAGGACCTTGATGTCCAACCACAGCGAGCGGTGGTCGACGTACCACACGTCCAGCCTGAACTTGTCGTCCCAGCTGATCGCGTTGCGGCCATTCACCTGCGCCCAGCCGGTGATGCCAGGGCGCACTTCATGGCGGCGCGCCTGTTCGGGCGAGTAGAGCGGCAGGTACTCCATCAGCAGCGGACGCGGCCCCACCAGGCTCATATCACCCTTGAACACATTCCACAGCTCGGGCAGCTCATCCAGGCTACTGGCGCGTAGGAATCGGCCGAAAGGCGTCAACCGCTCGGCGTCGGGCAGCAACTCGCCATCCGGCCCACGTGCGTCCGTCATGGTGCGGAACTTGACCATCTGGAACGGTTTGCCGTGCCGACCGGGACGTGTCTGGCGGAAGAAGGCGGGACTGCCGAGCTTGTTGCGCACCAGCCAGATTAAGCTGAGCAGAGGCAGGGCGAGTAAAAGCAACGCCAGCAGGGCGATGACGAAGTCAAAGAGTCGTTTCATTCAGGTTCGTGTCGTGTGTGATGCTAGCAGTTCGATTTCCGGCTTGACGCGAGTGCCTTGAAGATGACCCCAAACCTGGCCGCCCCCACCGGCAGTGACAAATGCTCCCGGTAATAGTCCTGAGCCTTGCGGCCCATTTCTTTGAGCTGACTGGAAGAAAGTGCAGCCATCGCCTCCGCCGCAATTGCCAAGGCTTCTGCATTCTCAGACTCGGCAACTACGCCGCCGCCGGACTGGATGACCAAATCGGCCGCATCGCCATCCACCGCCATCAAGAGTGGTTTGCCAACGGTCATGTAGGCCTGGGTCTTGGACGGGATGGTGATCTGAAACAGCGGATCCTTGCGCAAATGCACCAGCAAGGCATCGGCCGCATTCAGCAGCGTGCCCACCTCAGACATAGGCACTGGCGGCAGGAAGACTACATTGCGGAGCTGCAGTTCCGCAGCCCGTTGCTTGAGTCGGTCCACCTCCACACCGCCGCCCAACATCACCCAGCAGACACGCAATCCACGCGCCTGCAGCAGTTCAGCCGCCTGCAGTACGGCATTCAGCGCCTGTGCCTTGCCCATGTTGCCGGCAAACATGATCCGAAACTGATCCGCTCTCGGAAAGACCTCAGGCAACTGCCCCTGCGGTGCGGCCAGCGCCGCCTCGTCCGCCCAGTTGTAAATAACCTCCACCTTGGCCTCTGACACCCCGCGCTGCATTAATAAGCGCTTGAAGCCTGGCGACAGCACTACGATGTGGTCCACACGGCGGTACACCCACTGGCATACAGCACTCACCACGTTCAAGGCGCGGACGTTGTTGAGCATGCCCGTGGCACGCAAGGTATCGGGCCACATGTCCTGAATGTCATACACCACTGGAATATGGCGTAACAGGCGAATCAAGCTGGCGGTGATGCCTACTGTCAATGGCGGATGATAAGCATAGATCACATCTGGCCTGCGAGCCATGAACAAGCCGTACACCAACGACGACGCGGCAAAGCTGGCGTAATTCAACACCCGCTTGATGGCCGACTGGTCGTGGTTGGGGTACAGCGGAACGCGCGTCACCTGCACGCCATCAATCACTTCGCGCTGAAGCCACTTGATGCAATAGCCGGGGTAGACCTTGCCACCGGGGTAATTAGGAAAGCCGGTAAGCACCTCTACCTCGAACCCTTGGCGCACCAGCTCGCGTGCAAACACCAAGCCCTTGAAAGTGGGCTCGGGGTCGAACCATTGCGTCAGCAACAGGATGCGTGTGGCCATGCGTCAGTACTTCTTCCACACCACGCGGTTCACGTAATCCGTGTAGCTGTGGATGATACGCAGAACCTTGTCCGAGACATTGGGCATGCTGTAGTCGGCCACCTGGCGCAACAGGCGTGTCTGGCCACGAGGCTGGCTTTCCAGAATGGCCAGGCCCTGCATGACCCGCTCCACCTCCAAGCCCACCATCATGACCGCAGCCTCTTCCATGCCCTCGGGCCGCTCATGCGCCTCGCGCAGGTTCAGCGCCGGAAAGTTCAGAATGGACGACTCTTCATTAATGGTGCCGCTGTCCGACAGCGCCGCCTTGGCCGAAAGCTGAAGTTTGTTGTAGTCGGTAAAACCCAGCGGCTTAAGCAACTGCACATTGGCGTGGAACTTTGCACCCATGGCGTCAACCCGCTTTTGCGTGCGCGGGTGGGTGGAGACGATCACCGGCAGGCCGTATTGCTCGGCCACAGTGTTGAGCACCTGCACCAGCTTGCCAAAGTTCAGGTCGGAGTCGATGTTTTCCTCACGATGGGCGCTCACTACAAAGAACTGCCCCTCGGCCAGCCCCAGCCGGTCCAGCACGCCCGATGCATCAATGCCCGGGCGGTAGTGCGCCAGCACCTCGGCCATAGGGCTGCCGGTCTTGATGACCATGTCGGGCGGCAGGCCCTCGCGCAGCAGGTATTCGCGGGCAATGCTGCTGTAGGTCAAGTTGATGTCTGCCGTGTGGTCCACGATGCGGCGATTGATTTCTTCGGGCACACGCTGGTCAAAGCAGCGGTTGCCGGCCTCCATATGGAACACCGGCACCTTGCGCCGTTTAGCCGGCAGCACGGCCATGCAGCTGTTGGTGTCACCCAGCACCAGCAGGGCATCGGGCTTTTCCGTGGCCAGCACGCCATCCACCGCGATGATGATCTTGCCAATGGTTTCCGCCGCGCTGGCGCCAGCGGCGTTCAGGAAGTGGTCTGGTTTGCGAATGCCCAGATCGTCAAAAAAGATCTGGTTCAGTTCGTAGTCGTAGTTCTGGCCCGTGTGCACCAGCACATGGTCGCAATGCTCGTCAAGGCGCGCTAGCACGCGAGAGAGGCGAATGATCTCGGGCCGGGTACCGACCACAGTCATGACTTTGAGTTTTTTCATGGGTATCGATTTCAGAGCGGGCAGGCAAAGGTATCCGGCCGCGCACGGTCGAACACCTCATTCGCCCAGAGCATGACGATCATTTCGTCGGCGCCGATGTTGGTGATGTCATGCGTCCAGCCCGGCACGGTTTCCACGATTTCGGACTTGTCACCGCTCGTGACCAGTTCATTCTCCTGGCCGGTTTGCATGTGGCGGAACTTGAAGCGCGCCTGGCCCTTGATGACCAGGAACTTCTCGGTCTTGCTGTGGTGGTAATGCCCACCCCGCGTGATCCCTGGGTGCGCGGTGAAGAAGGAGAACTGTCCGCAATCGGGCGTCTTGAGCATTTCAACGAACACGCCGCGCGGGTCGCCATGCTGGGGCACGGTGTAGGTAAACGACTCCACCGGCAGGTAGCTCACATAGGTGGCGTACAAGGCACGCACCAGCCCCGTGCCCACGCGATCCGTCATCAGGGTGCTGCGGCTGTCCTTGAACGCCTGAATCTGCCGGGCCAGTTCGCCCACGGTAGAGGTGTATTGCGGTGCCACAGTGGCAAAGCCATCCGGCCCCACCGCAGCGTCAGCGCCATCCATCAACTGCACAAAGCGTTCAATCACATCGTCCACATACACCAGCGTGAGCGGAGCGGCCGGGTCATTGATCTGAATGGACAGATCGCGGGCAACGTTGTGGCAGAACGTAGCCACCGCCGAGTTGTAGTTGGGCTTGCACCATTTGCCGAACACGTTGGGCAGGCGAAACACATGCGCTGGCACGCCGTGGCTGGCGGCCAAGGCAAACAAAGCGTCTTCCGCCGCGCGCTTGCTCTGGCCGTAGAGGTTGGGCTGCGTGGCCTGGGTACTAGAGGCAAACACCACCGGCACGCGGCGCCCGCTACGCTCTGCCTCAGCCGCCAAGGCACTGCACAGCGCCTGCGTGAGCCCGGCATTGCCGCTAGCAAATTCGGTAGGGTCTTGCGGACGGTTAACCCCCGCCAGGTGAAACACAAAGTCCACCCCTTGCAGCAGCGCCGGCAGTTGCTTCACGTCGTCTGCACGGGTAAAGCAGCGCACCTGCACATCCTTGCGTTCGGCCAGATGCAGTTGCAGGTTTTTGCCAATGAAGCCGTTGGCCCCGGTGATCAGCATCGTCTTGACGTTGCTCATGTACTTATTCCTCGGCCACGGCGTGCTCGCCGCGTGCAATGCGCTGCATGAAATCCAGCTTCAACAACAACGCCTTCATGCCTGCGACATCCAGCCGCGTGGTGTTGTGCGAGTTGTAGTCCTCGCCATGGGCGGTCTGGGTCAAGCGCTGTTCGCCTTCCTCGACGAACTTGGCGTAGTTGAGGTCGCGCCCATCCGGAGGCACGCGGTAGTAGTCGCCCATGTCTTCGGCACAGGCCATTTCTTCACGGCTCAGTAGTGCTTCATACAGCTTTTCGCCATGGCGCGTGCCAATGCTTCGCACTTCGTGTTCGGGCTTGCCCATCAGTTCCAGAATCGCATGCGTCAGCACTTCCACCGTGGCCGCAGGCGCCTTTTGCACGAAGATGTCGCCGTTGTTGCCATGCTCAAACGCATACAGCACCAGTTCAACCGCATCGGCCAGCGTCATCATGAAACGGGTCATGGCCGGGTCTGTGACGGTGATGGGCTTGCCCGCAAACACTTGATCGACGAACAGTGGAATCACCGAGCCGCGCGAAGCCATCACATTGCCATAGCGCGTGCCGCAAATGACGGTGCTGGTACCCTCCAGGTTGCGGCTAGCCGCCACCATCACCTTTTCCATCATGGCCTTGCTGATACCCATGGCGTTGATGGGGTATACCGCCTTGTCGGTACTGAGGCACACCACGCGCTTGACACCTGCATGGATCGCAGCCTCCAGCACGTTTTCCGTGCCCAGCACATTGGTGCGCACCGCCTGCATCGGGTGAAACTCACACGACGGCACCTGCTTGAGTGCAGCGGCGTGGAACACGTAGTCCACACCGCGCATAACCTGCTCCACACTGCGACTGTCGCGTACATCACCGATGTAGAACTTGAGCTTGGAACTGGCATAGCGCTTGCGCATGTCATCCTGCTTTTTTTCATCGCGGCTGAAGATTCGAATCTCTTTCAAGTCGGACTGGAGAAACCGGCGCAGCACCGCGTTCCCAAACGAACCTGTGCCGCCAGTTATTAACAGTTTCTTACCAAGAAACATATTCACCGCATTTAAATTAACCATCCAAGGACTCCAAATTAAGAACTCACTACCCTGAAAGTGACCTAGACTAAATCCTAGGCCAATTAGCCAATTACAGCCACACAACAACTAGAACTTCAGTTGACTACACATCTAGCACATGCAACCTTTATAACCATTAACTTGATAAACAATTTAAAACTCAGCCTCCATGCGCAGACGTCCCACCCCTGATGATATTCCGAGCAATTTATGAAAGTACGACTCATAAGGAACAAAGAAGCTATTTTCCTTCACTAGGGTAAAAATTAACATGGAAAAGGCAATAGATGCAACAATAGTTCGAATGGTAATTTTAAATAAAAATGATTTACGATCGATAATCAATGCCAATGCCATTCCTTGGACCGGCACAGCCGCAAGCATAACTCGATTCCAAATAGATGGGATTTGATAACCAAAAATAATTGAAGCAATTAATCCGATTGTTAACCAGATTGCCACATTGGACACCACATCAACTTCAGAATTTCGTGGTGCACCATAAGAAACTCCAATAGCTATTAAAATATTGTACAAAATATACAAACCAACGGTGAAAGGAATATTCTCTGAAAAACCTGAGGAATAGGAACTAAATTTTGAGAAAAAACTATCTCCATCGATCAATGACAGGAGCGAAAAAAACTCGCCAACGTCTATCACAAAACCAGCAAAGATCATCACCGAAGATAAAATAATTACCGACAAAAAAGACAAGCGGAAGCGCTTAAGTAAAACCAATGGTAAGGTAAAAATAACAAAAAAATGGAACAATGCACCAACCAAGACCATCAGAATAAAAAATTTTCGCCTTCCTTCAAAAAGGTAAATTAAACCAATATAAAAAAATGAAATTCCCAAAGAATATCGCACAACAATAAAATACGCCAACAAGTAACAAAATCCAATATATAAAACGAGCGGAACATATAAATTAACTCTAATTGAGACGAGTAATTTATATAAAGCGAATGAATAAAAAATTGCCGACAATAAAAAAATAGACTGAATTGACCCACCGAATGATTTTACAATATAAGAAAAAATAAAATACAAAGGCTCAAATGAGCTATCCAATATGCTGTCGATCAAAGTTATTTTGGTATTTATTTGATCGAAATTAATTTCATATGCCAGCCAATCATACCCCGTCTCGTATCTGAGACCACCCACCATGGCCATACTAAAAAGAATGAATATCAGTACAAATCGACGATACGCACCATCGGCCAGCACAGCCAAAATAACAATTAGATACAAACAGATATATATTGCCAACGCATTAATTTCTAAAGTTAATATTTTATTTAATATTCATTGACCTACAAATTTTCTTCGGGGATTAAAATCCTCAAATAAACTATTATTTATTGGTCAAGGAAAAGCTTTCAATCAAAAAAATTGTCAACTCCATCTATAAAAGCCCGATAATATCTGCCGCTTTTTCAGAATTAAATTTATTTGCAAAACATTCTCGACAATTTTGAGACATTTTTCCTCGCTGTTCGTGATCAATGACCAATTGAGAAAGCGCAAAAAAAACAGAATCATCGTCATCAGGATGAACATAAAAACCAACTTTATTTTCGTTTATAAAAAATTTAATAGCCGGATTTAAACAATCCATCACCACCACAGGCAACCCAGCACGCATGTAGTCGACTAGTTTTGATGGGAAGCTCGGACATCCCGTTGCATCATCCAATGAAACAAACCCTGCCAAGCAATGCCGAATAAGTTCAACATACCTAGCACGTGAAATTGAATTCGTAAAAACTATATTTTTAATTTTTCTTTCTGAGCAGGCCGATTTCAATCTTGATAATGCATTTCCTTTACCAATGACCAAAATACGCAATGCTGGATCTACAAGAGCCGATATTTGACATAGCTGGATGAAATTAAGCAGACCGCGTCCTTCGGCAAGTTGTCCACCAAACACAATAGTTTTACATAGATCATCCGGTGCGTTGTTAGATATGCTACTTCCGCTAGACATATCCACCCTCCCCCCCCATAGACCTGTAGTGACCACCTCAACATCAGCCGGTATTCGATAGTTTGATTCAAGAAAAGTTTTGTAATCATCTGATAGAACGCATATTCTTGAGCATCTTGAGTAAATAGCTTCCTCAATGAGGTGTAGAGCAGGGGAAATCGCACGCGGAATCATGCCAAGCTTGACTTGATGAATCGGGAAGAAGTCCCAGCATAATGCAACCCAACTACACTTCAGGAAGCGGTGACCTAACAAAAGAAACAGAGTAAACACTGTCATTGGTGTAGTTAGCAAGCATACATCGAAATTCTGCGCACGCAGCCTTCGGCGCAAGCTAAAATAAGCGAGAGCGGAAGACATCAACCAAACTATCGGCAATCTAAATATTCGTGGTAACCATGTTAATTGCAGGCGTGCGACGCTATAAAGTAATACATTTCCCTGTTTCCGCTCACAAGGTCCACCATTGTCGTTGTGCCAATCTATATTTACGACTGTTACGGAATCGCCGCGTGCGGCATATGCGTCACATATTTCATTAGTTAGATACGGCGACTCTGGGTCGACCGGAAACTTGGTTGTAAGCAGCAGAATATTCATATAGGCGACCTCATTCGAACCCAAGTTCGCATCTTCCAGAGAAATAGCGTAAAGTAGAGTCTGACCGCGAACCCAAGTCGGTGCTTCCCTCTATTAATAAAGATCAGCCCGCCATCCGCCAGCTGAATCGCTCCTGACAAACGATGCTCTAAATAAAAACAAAGTGCCTTCCTGATTTGCATCTCTGGAATATGCCCTATGGAAAGGGCCGGACGCCATACACCACCGGTTGGTGTGAGCAAAACAAGTTTCAAATATGAGTGAAACTTCGTTCCTATTAATTCTGCAAGTCTTAATCCCACATCCTCAGCATTATTTTCAGAATAGTTATTTGGAAAAGCAGCCATACAACGCTCGGTAAGGGAGCGTAGTAGCCCAATCGCCTTAGCATTGGCAAAAAAACAGGCTGAGCATATGTACGATTGAGCCCCAGACCATGGATTGTTCTGCAAGAAAAAGCGGTAATCGGCGCTAAAACCCACCATACAAGGCACATCTAGTCTTTCGGAATAGTCCAAGTCACAGGCCAGCCGTCGAAGAATCCACCAAGATGGCAGCTTCGTAAATAGCGAGTCGTTCATGAAAAGTACTCCAGAGTCCATCTCACCCTCTTTCAGAAAAGCTAACCCTTCGTAAAATGCGGAAAAATCAAGTAACATATTGCTACCAGTCACTTGACTCACCCTTCCCATCACATCATTTAGGCCCTCAAGGTTGAGTTCCATGTAGTCGCCGTTGTGAACGACGACTAACATTCGCAAATCAAAAAGTTGACTCGTCAGCAGGCGCCGCACTACATCTTGAAGAGCCTTGGCGCTCAAGTAGTAGTGACATAGAACGAGGCAAATGGCTGGTCGACAGGCGATTTTCATTTCTCTAGATTTCACACAATTCATTCAACGTATTTCAATCACAGACTATCTCGATGATGTCTTGGTGTTTTGTAAGCGGTATGACTGATGTAATCATGTGTAAGAGCTTGTTCAGGACACGTACTACCCATCCACTCTCTCCCAATTTTGCCCGCATGGATGCCTCAAATGTATGGATTGGCGCTGGATAAACTTTTATGCTCCTAATACCAAATTTACCCAGTTCCATTTGAAGCACCTCAAGTGATGGCAGACACAAATGCCGAGGTGCCTCCAACCCACGCCAGTGACGGCCAAACCAACGTCTAACAACGCTGCTTGGATTTGGATACGCAATGAATAGGCTCCCACCAGGCTTGAGCGCATTCACCAAGCTACTGAGCAACTGGCGAGGCTCATGAACATGCTCGATTACGTGCGAGCACACAATGCATTCAAATGAGCTTCGATATTCACAAAGGAGTTCGAATGATCCATGCTGGACGGAGAGTCCTTTACTGCAGGCTGCATCCACCGCTTTTGCATCAATCTCGAGGCCCCTTACTTGCCACCCCATTGCTTGAGCAGCCAAGAGAAGATCGCCACTGCCGCAACCCACGTCGAGTAGTTTGCCACGCGGCAGGCACGCCAACTGGTCAAGTGGAAACTTGCGCGGGATCATCGGTTTTAATACACTAAGGTAGCCACCAAACCGATAATGAAGGCGAGGCCCTTGATCTATTCCAAGCCAATGAAACAAGCATTCATTTCTTAGCCTAAGCTTGAAGCTCGACCTTACTCCCTGAGCCACGGTTTCTCCCTTATGCGTGTAATAAGTGCTATATGCACGCCAAATCGATTCAGCGGTTGGGCGAGGGTCCAAATAGAGAGAACTGCATTCATCACAAAGCCAATAGTTCCAACTCCCGGGGGCACACGCAAACGCCCAGTCTTTGACCCCACGATGTGCCAACGTGCGCCGCTCAGATTCACACATTGGACAAACCGAAACAGACTCGATGTCTTTCTGTGGCCAAGCCTGATCAATGATCGAAGCAGATTTTGGAAATATGTCTTTATGCGCCACTCAAAGTCCTCCCAACAGCAATCCGTAAGAGCGCAAGGTCAAGCGCCACGCGCACTGTCCAGGCAATGGCAGCACCGATGAGTCCATATTTCCGGGTTAACGCCCAAATTAACGCCGCATACAGCAGCATTTCAACCAAGTGAAAAATAGCCGTGATCTTAGGCTTCCCAATCGCCTGGATCACGGTGTATGGCACCATTGCCATAGAGTTGAGCCAAATGCCCACGATAAGTACGAGTGTTACCGGCAACGCACTTTGGGCAAAGGTCGGTGAAATCCAAATGCTCAAGCTAGGGTAAGCCAACACAGCCGCGGAACAACAGACGCAAAACATCCAAAGGGAAACCCTCTTAGTGTTGTGGTGATATGCCGCCACAGTTTTTTCGCGTGACAGTGCGGCAAGCTGTGGCAGTAGAGCGCCACATAAGGCAGTGGGGATTAATAAAAGACGCTGCAGCGCTTCTTGGGGAATAGCGTATTGAGGTAATAATTGTGCACCGACCACAGCGCTAACGAAAAATCTATCGCCATACACCATCAGTGGACCAACAATGCCTGTTACTGTTACCCACACACCATAATTGAGCAGGGCGGCAAGATGTGCGCGTTCGAGCTTACTGGGGAGTAACATGAACTGACGCAGCTGGTATAGAACTAACAGCATTAGGACGAGTCGGCCGATAACCATGTACAAGGTGGCAATCCACAAGTGGTTACCGTGGGCATACACAGACCATGCAGGTAATGCAAACATAGCGGTGCCAAGAACTAAGCGATTAATGTTGGATGCCGAAAAACGATTGAGCCCCTCTAGGGCACCGCGCAGGCCACTAGATATGGTTGTCGGGATGATGCCTACTGCTGCAATTAAGAACGAGAGCAGCGCGTCGTACTGCCATTCTGCGCGGATATGCAACCAAGTACTGGACAAGGGCTTGGCTAATACTGCGACGATTGCTGCACCAATCAATCCAGTTGCACACGTTAACGCGATACCGGCACGCACGTAGGGCGCAAGCTCGCTTGGTGAAGCAGACGAGCGCCGGGCAAGCTCGTAAGTAAGAGCCCGACCGACACCGAAGTCGAACAGGCTAAAGTAGCCAATCAACGCCCACACCAGCGTGAGCACACCAAAACCTTCCATCCCCAGGACGCGCAGTAGGTAAGGTATGGCAAAAAGTGCTACTAGTAAGGGCGCGCCCGCTCCTACAAGATTCCATAACGTATTTCGCCTCAGTGACATAACTAGCGCGATGTTGGGTAACCAAGAGAGTATCGACTCTGTGGGTCACAGCTAGCGCACTGACCTGCAACGTAAATTTTGTCTTGCTCGCTCATTTATGTTGTTCTGCCGTAAGTGTCTTCAAACCGCACAATGTCGTCTTCACCCAGATATTCGCCGCTTTGTACCTCGATCATCACCACGTCAACCACCCCGGGGTTTTGCAGGCGGTGTTTGTGGCCGGCAGCAATGTAGGTGGATTCATTTGGTCTGAGGATGATCTCGTTGTCACCATTTACAACCTTGGCGGTGCCACTGACCACCACCCAGTGCTCGCTGCGGTGGTAGTGCATTTGCAGGCTCAGGCTGGCGCCGGGCTTGACCTCGATGCGCTTGATCTTGAAGTTGCGGCCCTCTTCCAGCACCGTGTAAGTGCCCCAGGGGCGGTGCACGGTGCGGTGGTGTTTATGCGCCTCGTGGCCCTGGGATTTGAGGCTGGCGTAAATGTGTTTGACATCCTGCGCGCGGCTGCGGTCGGCCACCAGCAGGGCGTCAGGGGTGTCGATGATGAGCAGGTTGCTGACGCCCACGGCGCCCACCAGGCGTTCGTTGCTCTGGATGTAGCAGTTGTTGACATCGTGCAATTGCACTTCGCCTTCGATGCGGTTGCCATTGCCATCCTGCACGGTCAGGTCGCCAATGGCGCTCCACGAGCCAATGTCGCTCCAGCCAATGCTGCAGGGCACCACGGCCACGTTGCGCGACTTTTCCATGACGGCGTAGTCAATGGAGTTGTCTGGCACCTGGGCGAAGGCACTGGGCGTGAGTTCGATCTGGGTAAAGCCCTTGCCGGTTGCCGTGCTGGCTTGCTCGATGCAGGTGCGGGTGGCCGCCAGGATGGCCGGGCAGTGTTGTGCCATCTCGCGCAGCATGGTGCCAGCAGCAAAGCAGAAAATGCCGGCGTTCCACAAATAGCGGCCGGTGGCCAGGTATTCCTGCGCTTTTTCAAGGCTGGGTTTTTCAACGAACCGAAGGACCGTGCTGCCATCGGCCTCGATGTAGCCATAACCGGTTTCGGGCGCCTCTGGCTGGATGCCAAAGGTGACCAGCTTGCCTTGCCGGGCCAGTTGCGTGGCTTGGGCCACGGCAGCGGCAAAAGCGGCTTGGTCGGCAATGAGGTGGTCGGCGGCAAGCACCAGTAACACAGCGTCTTCACCTTGCGTGGCCGCCACTTGCAGCGCAGCGGCGGCAATGGCAGGCGCCGTGTTGCGGCCGAAGGGCTCCAGAATGTAACTGTTGGCCAGCTGGTTGTGGCTGGTGCCGGCTACTTCGCGGTACTCGTCTTCGGTTTTAAAGAAAAGTTCACGGTTGGTAACGGTAAGCACCTCGGCCACGTCAGGCAGCGCCGCGCCGCGCAGCCAGGCTTTTTGCAGCAGGCTTTGGCCGTCTGCCAGGCGAATGAAAGGCTTGGGGTGCAGCTCCCGCGAGACTGGCCACAAGCGCGACCCGGCACCACCACACAAAATTGTAGGTATCAGCTTCAAATTTTCCCTGCCTGTTCGAGCCTCAAATAAAGCCTGCGCCTATCTGGACTTATTGTTTATTACCGGCTTAATTTTACCTGTACGCCTGCTGACGCGTGTCTGACGGCTGACTGGGTATGTAACTGAATGTACAACGGCGGGGGCGATACAGGCAACATGAGGTAGTCACGAGGCATGCATTGCCGCGCTTCGCTCGCAATGACAGCCATAACATCATCGCGCTGGCAGCCCTCAAAAATGAATCCCCCGCATCATCTGCTGCATGGCCACCGCCTCGGCTGAGAACTGTTGTTTGACGGGCTTGTCGCCCGGCTTGGCGCCCTTGGCCGCAGTGGAATCGGGGAACATCCTGAAGCTGGTGTTCATGGCGATTTGCGCTACGCGCGGCAGCAGGGCATGGAGAACCTGGCCGGTGATGCCGAGCCGGGTGGCGATGCGCACCGGTTTGAAGATGCAGGCCTGGGCGGCCAGGTCGGCGGCTTCTTCGGGGCTGAGGGTGGGCACGTTGTTGTACAGGCCGGTGGGCGCGATCATGGGGGTGCGCACCAGCGGCATGTTGATGGTGGTAAAGCTGACGCCCTGATCGGCAAACTCGCTGCTGGCACAGCGCGTCCAGGCATCCAGCGCCGCCTTGCTGGCCACGTAGGCGCTGAAGCGTGGCGCGTTGGTGAGCACGCCGATGCTGCTGATGTTGACGACATGGCCTTTGTGCTTGGCCACCATGCCGGGCAGGAAACCCATGGTCACCCGCAGGCTGCCAAAGTAGTTGAGCTGCATGGTGCGTTCGTAGTCGTGAAAACGGTCATAACTGGACTCGATGGCCCGGCGGATGGAGCGGCCTGCGTTGTTGACCAGAAAGTCAACGCCACCGTGGTCCTGGGTGACCTGCGCGACAAAGCTGGCGCAGGGTTCGGCCTCGGAAATGTCCACCGCATAAGCCACAAACTGGTAGCCGCGCGCCTTGGCCTGGGCACAGGCTTCATCCAGCTTGCTTTGGTCGCGTCCGCAAATCAGGGTGATGGCGCCGGCCTCGGCAAACTTGTGCGCCGTAGCCAGGCCGATGCCGGACGACCCCCCGGTGACCAGCACCACCTTGCCGCCCACGGTGCCGCGCAAGGTGCGGTCAATGTGCAGGTCGGGGTCGAGGTGGCGCTCCCAGTAGTCCCACAGGCGCCAGGCGTAGTCCCGCAAATTGGGGCATTCAACGCCAGTGCCCTTGAGCGCGGCCAGCGTGTCGCGACAGTCAAAACGCGTCGGGTAGTTGACAAAGGTGAGCATTTCCTCGGGCAGCCCGAGGTCTTTCATGATGGCGGCTCGCACGCGACGCACCGGCGCCAGCGCCATCAGGGCTTTGGTGACATTGCGTGGAATAAAGCCAAACAGCGCGGCGTTGATGAACAGGTTCATCTTGGGCGCATGGGCGGCCTTGCTGAAGATGTCGAGCACGTCGCCGACCCGGTAGCCCACCGGGTCCACCAGGTGGTAACAGCGGCTGGCCGTGCCTTTTTGGTGGCTGATGGTGTTGAGCGCGGCCACCACAAAATCGACCGGCACGATGTTGATGCGCCCGCCCTCCAGGCCGATGGACGGCAGCCACGGCGGCAGCAGCTGACGCATGCGCTGGATCAGCTTGAAGAAATAGTACGGGCCGTCGATCTTGTCCATTTCACCGGTCTGGCTGTCGCCCACCACCATCGCCGGGCGATAGACCGACCAGGGTAGCTGGCATTCGGTGCGCACAATTTTTTCGCTTTCATGTTTGGTCATGAAATACGGGTGCTCGTAGTTTTCGGCCTCATTGAACATGTCTTCGCGGAACACGCCTTCGTACAGGCCGGCGGCGGCGATCGAGCTCACATGGTGAAAGTGTCCGGCGTCGATGGTGCGGGCCAGTTCGATGGTGTTGCGCGTGCCCTCCACGTTGACCACAATCTGGCTGGCGGCATCGGCACTCAGGTCATAAATGGCCGCCAAGTGGTAGAAGTGGTCAATCTGGCCTTTGAGTTGCTTGAGGTCCGCGGCGGAAATTCCCAGCTTCTTGCTGGTCAGGTCGCCTGTCACAGGGATGACGCGCGCCGCGCTGACGCCCCAGAATTCACGCAGGGCCTTGATCTTGCCCGCACTGCCCGGCCGAACCAGGAAATACACCACCGAGCCCTTGCGCTCCAGCAGTTTTCTGACCAGCCGTTTGCCGATGAACCCGGTAGCACCCGTGACGAAATAACGCATCGATGTCTCCCAAAGAATGGGGCTATTTTTGCCTGAATTGAAGCACGCAAGCTTCATCGTAAACCCGTGCCCACCGTCATCGCGAGGAGCGCTGTGACGCGGTCTTTGGTTTTAGAAAGCTGCCCCTACACATTTGCAGCCATCCTCCTTAAAGTTCATCTCATGCACCGAAGATCTTGGTGCAACAGCATTTACCTTTTAACCACCAGGAGTTCAACATGGTTACCAAGCTCAAAAAAGTCAGCCCCACCGCCAAATCAGCAGCCAAGTCTGGCGGCAAGTCAGCCACCAAGAAGTCTGCCAAGGCTGCTGCACACAAGTCGTCCATTTTGTCTGGCTCGGTGAAAGACTCGGCCCAGCAGATCTGGCAAGCCGGCCTGGGTGCTTTTACCAAGGCGCAGGTCGAAGGCACCAAGGCATTTGAGGCCCTGGTGAAAGAAGGCGTGAGTTTTCAGCGCAAGACCCAGTCTGCGGCCGAAGAAAAAATCAACGAAGCCACGCAAAAAATGACCAGCATGGCCACCGACATCAGCAGCAAGGCCTCGGGCCAGTGGGACAAGCTGGAAAACATTTTTGAAGAGCGCGTGGCCAAGGCGCTCAACAAGCTCGGCGTGCCTTCGGCCAATGACATTGATGCCCTGATTGCCCGCATTGACGCGCTGAATGCCAGCGTGAAAAAACTCAGCGCCACCAAAACAGCGGCCAAGCCCGTTGCCAAAGCGCCCGTCGCCAAGCCAGTGGTCAGAAAAACCCCGGCCCGCAAAGCGCCGGCCGCCAAAAAAGCCGCGCTCCAGGCCGCCCAGCCGGCGCAGGTAAACCCTGAATAAACCGGGGCCTGAAGCGCCCTACACTGCAGTGGTATGACGCGCTACAAAGCCCACGCACCCAAGATCGCCCTGGCGCTGGCCGGTGGCGGGCCACTGGGTGCCATCTACGAGATTGGTGCCCTGTGCGCGCTGCAGGAGTCGCTGAATGGCATCGATTTCAACCGGCTGCAGCATTACGTGGGTGTATCGGCCGGCAGTTTTATTGCGGCGGGTTTGGCCAACGGGGTCACGCCGCACCAACTGTTTTCACTGTTCATTGAAGACCGCCAGCACCAGTCCGAAGCCTTTGACCCGGCCTGGCTGCTGCGGCCCGCCTTTGGCGAGTTTTTTGCCCGCAGTCTGCTGCTGCCGGGCCTATTGTTGGCAGGCACCTGGCAGGGCACGCTGGGGCGCAAATCTTTGATGCGTGCGCTGGAGCACCTGAGCCCGAGCCTGCCCACCGGGATTTTCTCCAATGCCAAAATTGAAGTTGAGCTGGAACGGCTGTTTTCCAGACCCGGCCGCAGCAATGATTTCCGCCAGCTCAAAAGCCGGCTGACCCTGGTAGCCACCCATCTGGACAGTTGCCAACCGGTCGCGTTTGGCCGCCCGGGCTGGGACCATGTGCCCATCTCCCGGGCCGTGCAAGCCAGTGCCGCCTTGCCGGGCCTGTTTCCACCGGTGGAGATCAACGGCCAGCATTTTGTCGATGGCGCCCTGATCAAAACCATGCACGCCTCGATTGCGCTCGACGAGGGCATGGACCTGATGCTGTGCATCAACCCGCTGGTGCCGTTTGACGCCTCGGTGCGGCAAGCCACCACCGAGGCCACCGCCCCTCCCTGGGTCGCGCCGGAGCCGATTCCGCACATTGCCGATGGCGGTTTGCCCGCGGTGCTGAGCCAGACCTTCCGCTCGCTCATCCACTCACGGCTGGTGCTTGGGCTCAAGAGCTACGAGCAGGCCTACCCCAATACCGACATTGTGCTGATCGAGCCCGACCACCGCGACCCTGAGCTGTACCTGGCCAACACCTTCAGCTACAGCCAGCGCCGCCACCTGGCCGAGCACGCCTACCAGCAAACCCGCCAGCTGCTGCGCTCGCGCCAAACCGGCCTGAGCACCAAACTGGGCTACCACGGCATCACACTCAACCATGCGGTGCTTGACGACAGCAGCCGTCATCTGTGCCGGCCCCGGCGCGACCCCAGCCGGATCAGCCATGCACTGACCAGGCTGCACACGACCCTGAACAAGTTGAACCAGGTGGTTCAGGCCGCCCCCCCGGAGAGCCTGCCTGCATGATCAAAAAAGCCCCCCGGCGCACGGCAGAACGCATTCTTGAAGTCACGCTGGGGCTGTTCAACCGCTTCGGCGAACCCAATGTGTCCACCACACTGATCTCGGCCGAGCTCAACATCAGCCCCGGCAACCTGTATTACCACTACCCGGCCAAGGACGAGCTCATCAACGCGCTGTTTGACCGTTTCGAGGCCCCTTTGAACGAGCTGCTGGGTGCGGGTGACGACGTGCGCAACGTCGAAGACGCCTGGTTTTACATGCACACCCTGTTTGAGCTGATCTGGCAATACCGTTTCCTCTACCGTGACCTGAACGACCTGCTGAGCAAGAACCGGCGCCTGGAAACCCACTTTCAGTCGATCCTGAAAAACAAGACCCGTTCCGTCAAGGCCTTGCTGGACGGCATGCGCCGGGGCGGCGCACTGCAAATTGACGCGCGTGAGATCGACGCCACGGCCACCAGCATGGTGGTGCTGCTGACTTATTGGCTCAGTTTTGAATACGTGCGCGACCCGCGCAACGCGCTGGAAGAGCAAAACGCCCAGGCTGCGCTGCTGCGGGGTGCGCAGCATGTGCTGAACCTGCTGGCGCCCTACCTGGAACCGGCCCAGCGCGACCACCTGCTCAAGCTCTCCGATGCCTACAATAAGGAGATCAAATAGAAAGACAGGGCAGAGGAAACAACCATGGCCAAGTGGACGACTTTCCCCTTTGCGGGCGACTACAACTTTGATGCCGCGAGTGTCAGGAATCAATGGACCAGATTGCACGCCGGTGACCTGGAACCCCTGCCCGATGATCCCGGCTTGCTGCAAGCCTGGGCTTATTTTCACAACGGCGATTTTTACAAGGCGATGCATTTGGGACTCGGCATGGGGCTGGCCGGCCTGAACGTAGCCAACAAGGCCGCCTGTGTTTACGCCACTTACCTCGAACGGCAGGAAGCCGCCCGGCTCGCCCTGTTTGTCGAAGTGGCCGGGCGCGCCGAGTCGCAAATCAAACAGCAGCCCGACAACGTCAACGCCTATTACTGGCGCGCCTATGCGCTGGGGCGCTACAGCCAGGGCATCAGCGTGGCCAAGGCGCTGGCGCAAGGGCTGGGGACCAAGGTCAAGACCGACCTGGAACACGTCATCCGGGAGCAACCCACGCATCCGGACGCCCATATCGCGCTGGGCAGCTTTCATGCCGAGGTGATCGACAAGGTGGGAGAACTGATTGGCGCCATGGCCTACGGTGCACACAAGGCCACCGGGCTCACGCTGTTTCAGCAGGCGCTCAAGTTCAACATGGCTTCGACCATCGGCATGGTCGAATACGCCCGCGCCATGCTGATGCTCGACGGCGATGCCATGGTGCACGAGGCCACCCGCCTGTACCAGCAGGCCGCACGCACCCAACCCATCGACGCCATGGAACGCCTGGACGTCGAAATGGCAAAAGCCGAACTGGAAGACTGAAGACTAATCCCCCCAGGGCAGCATCAGGGTCAGCAGGCGCAGCTTTTCAAACTCGGGCTCAAACTGGTCGATGATGGCCTGCGGGCTGGGGCACAGCGTGGTATCGCTGATGATGCCAAATTGCACGCCACCGCCGTAACTCAAAATTGACACCCCCAGGCCAACCGTACCCGACTGCGGCACCCAAAACAGCGCTTGTTCCAGCGTGGCGCCACAAAACCGGAGTTTTTCGCGCGGCCCGGGCACGTTCGTCATCACGGCCGTGGTTTTCCTGGAGAACAGGCTCAGCATGACATCCTGGGCCGGTTTGATCACCATGCCGGCGATGGCCAGCAGGGCATAACTCAGCAGCGGCTGCATGCTGCCTTTCAACTCAGCCATGCGCCGGCGCACTTCGAACACCCGTGCCAGCGGGTTGTCCAGGCCGATCGGCAACACGACCGGCGCCAGACCAAACTGGTTGCCCAGCTGGTAGGCCTGCGCCATCGGTCGCAAATTGACCGGCACCATGGCGCGAATGTCCTTGCCCGCCACCGAGTCACCCTGCGCCTTGAGGTATTCGCCAATGGCGCCGGCCACGCAGGCCAGCAACACGTCGTTGATCGAGCAATGCAGCGCTTTACTGACCGCACGCACATCATCGAGCGGGATCGGCTGGCACCACGCCACCCGTTTGGTGTGGCCAGGGGTGCCTTTGAGGCGGGTGGGTGAATCGTCGGGCATCAGGGCCAGCGCGGCACTGTCGCGCAGCACCTGGCAGGTCAGCCGGGCCACGTCGGCAGAGCCCGCCTTGCCCTTGCTGAAGCCCTGGATGATCAGCTTGTCGAGCAGGGCTTGGGGGTCGCCCATGGCACCCAGGGCCTGCGCAGCACCGTCCCCCGCGGCCGCCAGCGCTTTCACGGTAACCCCTGTCAGCGGCTCGATCACCGTTTGCGCCAACCATTCTTCAGCCGCCTCCCAGCCCGTGAGGGCAGCGGTTCTGGCCTGGTGTTGCGGCGGCTCGGTACCGCCATCGACCAGCGACTGGATCACGGCGATCAGCGCCAGCCCGTCGGCGATGCAATGGTGAATGCGCACCAGCAGCGCCGAACCGCCCTGGTAATGCGTCACCAGCCTGAAGTCCCACAGCGGGTAACGCGGGTCCAGCGGTTGCAGCGCCAGCTCGGCCAGACGCGCTTGCAGGGCTTGTTGCGGATGGGTCCAGGCCGAGGGCGGCAGTTGTTCGCGCAGCACATGGCGCCTGATGTCGAAATCGGTGTCTGTCACCCAGCTCGCACCGGTGGCATCCTGCACCACTTTTTGCCCAAACCTCGGGTATTTCAGCAACCGCGCTTCGATGCGCTGGCAAGCGGCCGCATAACTCACCCCCGGCTTGATGATCCACACCCCCATGATCATCATCAAATTGCTGGCGCTGTCCATGCGCAGCCAGGCCGTGTCCACCTTGCTCATGCGTTCATGCACCGGGGTGATGGGCGGATTGGCCGCGGCGGCGCGGGCGCTGGGGCGATGCAGGCGTGTGACCATGTCAACTCTTTCGGGAATATCCTCTATTTTGCGATCAAAACCCCCATTAAGATCACTCCTGCTAACCCCTGATACACGATCTTTTTAACTGTTAGAGAATTTTTCATGTCTGACCTGAAAACCAAATTTGAAGCCGCCGTAGCCAACTCCAAAAACCTGAGCGAACGCCCCGACAACATGACACTGCTCAAACTGTATGCGCTGTACAAGCAAGCCAGTGCAGGCGACAACGCCGAGAAAAAACCAGGCTTTACCGACATGGTGGGGCGCGCCAAATGGGATGCCTGGAACGCCCTCAAAGGCACGCCCGGTGCGCAGGCCATGCAGCAATACATTGACCTCGTCGAATCACTAAGCTGAAATCGGCAGGTACGTCACGGCGTTTTTTTTCTGCCGTGCTTTTTCTCAGGCGCCGTCAGCAAGGCGTCCAGGTTCTTCACGATCTCGGCCTCGATCGTGCCCTTGAAGGCGCCGAGTAAAAACCCAAGCTGGGCGCGCAACTCAAAGTGCGTCTGGGTCACCGTCAAACTGCCCTTGACACCAGCGCGCACAAATTCGACCTCGTCCTCATGCTTGCCCTGTGCGTAATTGCACTGCATGGCAAATTCCTGCTCGACCTGTTCCGCCCACTGAAAAGCGATCTTGCGCGCCTTGGCCAGCCCCAGCGCGTGTTCGCGAACGATATTGAGTTCAGCCATATTGCCTTCAGGTAAAAAGTTATCGTTATTGCCTCGTCAGTAGGAGCGGCGCCCTGTGGGAGCGGCGCCCTCGCCGCGAATGCCCCCAGAACAGCCTTCGGCCCGAGGGCGGGCCTCCCACAAAGACAGGGCCTCCCTCAAAGTTCCGCTGCCCATTGTTTCAGTTGTTGCGTCCGCTCGTTCTTGGCGCGTTTGGCGAGTTGCCTGACTGCATCATAAAACGCGGGCCAGTCACGCCCTTCGCGCACGAACAGCGCCTCGAAGCCGGGCACCAGCTCGTCGTAAGCCGCCTGGGCCCCAAAAGCGGCATTGTTGGCCTGCGCCACCCAAGCATCGTAGCCGCTGTAGCCGCCCCAACGCCCCTTGAGTTCGGCATAGGCTGCCTTGAAGTCCTGCATGGCCGCATTTTTCATGGCTGCCTGGCTTTTTTCACCCTGTGGCAGCAGGCCATCGGCGGTGTAAATCTGCTGCAGCCGGTCGCGGGTGCTGCGCGTCAAGGCCCTGAATTGCTGGCGTCGCACATCGAAATCGGCATAGGCCTGACGCGCCTGCGGGCTGGCGTGCTGCGCCAGCCAGAGGTGGCCACCCAGGCGCTCCACCGCCGTGGCAAAGGATTCGTTGAATACCGTGTCGTCAGGCACATACACCACCTGGTGCGACAACTCGTGGAACAGCAAACGCGCGACCTCACCATCGGGATAGTGGATGAAGGTGTTGAGCAGCGGGTCACCGCCCAGCCAGTTCATCCAGCCCAGCGTGGAGTAGGCGGGCACGCCATAAACACTGGCCTCCAGACCTGCTGCGCGCTGCGCTTGCGCCTCGGCCTGGGCGTCGGCCTCCGAGAAATAGCCCCGGTAGCCCACGCAGCCGGCCACCGGGAAGCACCAGGTTTTCAGCGTCAGGGAGAACTCGGGCGCCGCCACCACGTTCCACACCACATGGCGGCGGTGCAGGTCGGCGTAGCGCTGGTAGCTGGCGTTGTCGGGCAAGTGCAGTTCAGTCACCGCAAAATGACGCATGTCCCGGGCCAGCACCAGACGCTGTTTCACGGCCGCCGGCGTTGCGGCATCTGCCAGCCAGTCGTCAATGGGGCGCGCCGCCTGCATCAGTTGCAGGTGACCGCTGACCGACTGCGCGTAATAGCGCGCATCGGCACAGCCGGTGAGCAACAAGGCCAGCAGCAGGCCAGGGACTAACATGAGTCCTTTGAGATGAATCACCACAGCAAGGAAACGCATGCTTTACAAGTTCAAATCCAAAGTGACCGGGGATGTGATTATGTTGCAAGCCAACGGCCAGCGGCTGCTGGAGATCATTGGCAAACACACGGCCGCGGAGCCTAGCGTCAAGGGCATTTTGTTGCCCGAGCAGATGCCGCAAGCGCTTGAGGCGCTCAAAAACGCGGTGCTGCAGGAAGAGGCGCAGCAAAAGGAAGCCATCGCCCAAGCCCTGGCTGAAAACCTGCCGCCACCCCGTTTTGATGCCATCGGTCTGCGCCAGCGCACGCTGCCCTTGATGGACATGATCAGGCAGTGCCTCAAAGAAGACGAGGCCATTACCTGGGGCGTCTGATTACTGGTAACTGCGCGCGTCCTCGATCACCTTGCCGTCGTTGGGCAGCGAGCCCGGCAACACCACTTCGACCTGGCCGCGCAGCTTGGTCACGTCGCGAATCGCTTCCATCACTTTAGCGGCCAGGCCATCGGGGCCGCTGCAAGCGGTTTCCACCTTGAGCGTCATCTGGTCGTTGGCCATTTCGCCGCTCACCACCAGGCGGGCCTTGGTGATCTCGGGGAAGCGCTTGGCAATGGTGTCCACCTGCCCGGGGTGCACGAACATGCCGCGGATCTTGGTGGTCTGGTCGGCGCGGCCCATCCAGCCCTTGATGCGCACATTGGTGCGCCCGGTCGGGCAAGTCCCAGGCAACACCGCCGACAGGTCGCCCGTGCCAAAGCGGATCAACGGGTAGGTCGGGTTGAGCGTGGTCACCACCACCTCGCCCACTTCGCCCTCGGCCACCGGGTCGCCGGTGCCGGGCCGCACAATTTCAAGCAGTACGCCCTCATCCGCCACCAGGCCCTCGCGCGCCGAGGTCTCGTAAGCGATGGAGCCCAGATCGGCCGTGGCGTAACACTGGTAACCGGCAATGCCATGGGCGCTAAACCAGTCACGCAAGCTGGGCGGAAAAGCCTCGCCGCCAAACATGGCCTTGGTCAGGCTGGGCAGCGCCACGCCCATTTCGGCGGCTTTTTCCAGGATGATCTTCAAAAAACTGGGGGTGCCAATGTAGCCCGCGGGTTTCAACTCGGCCATGGCCTGCACCTGCTGTTCGGTCTGGCCGGTACCGCCCGGGAACACCGTGCAGCCCAGTGCGTGGGCGCCGGTTTCCATCATCGAGCCGGCAGGTACAAAGTGGTAGCTGAAGCTGTTGTGGATCAGGTCACCGGGGCGAAAGCCGGCGGCAAAAATGGCGCGCGCCATGCGCCAGTAGTCTTTGGCCGTGCCTTCGGGCTCATAGATGGGTCCCGGGCTGGCAAATACACGCGGCACGTCAACACCAAAAGCGCTGGTGCTGAAGCCGCCAAACACGCTGCCGCCCCGGCTGCGGCTGGCGATTTGCTTCTCCAGCAATTCGTGCTTGCGCGTCACCGGCAATCGGGCCAGTGCCGCCCGGCTGATGATTTCTGCAGGATTGACGTCCTTGAGAATCTCGGCAAAAGCGACCGAGGCCAGTTTGGCATGCGCCACCTGCAACGACAAGGCCGCCAGCAAAGCCGCTTCGCGCGCGGCTGGCTCACGCGTTTCCAGCGTATCAAAATAATCGCTCATATTTGTGTTCCTGAAAAGTCAATATTCAAGCCAGCCAGCGTTTGCGGCGTTTGTAGCTTTTGACATCCTTGAAGCTCTTGCGCTCGCCGCCACCCATGCCGAGGTAAAACTCTTTGACGTCTTCGTTGTTGGCCAGGTCACTGGCAATGCCGTCCATCACGACCCGACCTGACTCCATGATGTAGCCGTAGTCGGCGTATTTGAGGGCCATGTTGGTGTTTTGTTCGGCCAGCAAAAAGGTCACTTTTTCTTTTGTGTTGAGGTCTTTCACAATGTCGAAAACCTCCTGCACGATCTGCGGCGCCAGTCCCATGGACGGTTCATCGAGCAGCACCATGCTGGGGTTGGTCATGAGGGCGCGGCCGATGGCGCACATTTGCTGCTCGCCGCCCGAGGTATAGGCGGCCTGGCTGCTGCGCCGGGTCTTCAGGCGCGGGAAATAGGTGTACACCTTGTCCAGGTTGGCCGCAATTTCACCCTTGTCCTTGCGCGTGTAGCTGCCGGTGAGCAAGTTTTCCTCGATGGTGAGGTGGGCAAAACAATGGCGACCCTCCATCACCTGCACCACACCACGCTGCACCAAATCGGCGGGCGACAGGTTTTCAATGCGTTCGCCGCGCAACTCGATCGAGCCCTTGGTAACCTCACCGCGCTCGCCTTTGAGCAGGTTGGACACCGCGCGCAAGGTGGTCGTCTTGCCGGCACCATTGCCGCCCAGGATCGCCACGATCCTGCCCTCGGGCACATTCAGGGACACGCCCTTGAGCACCAGGATGACGTGGTTGTAGATGACTTCAATGCCGTTGACGTTGAGGACGATGTTTCTTGATTCACTCATAGTGCTGTTTCCACGTAACTTGATTGCTCCCGGTGTGCCGGGCGTTAAGCCAACTGAAAAAGCAGCCAGGCCACTTTTTCAGTTGGCGACTCGGATGAGTCGCCGTGATGTGGGAGGCCGTCATCGCGATTGCCGCGTCGCCACGCGCCTCGCAATGACAACCAGTTCCGGCCAATGTCAGGACTGGCAATCGGCCGATTCACGCCGCGTCATCTTCTTGTCGGCGAGGTACTTGTCCGCACCAGACTTGATCATCGGCTTGAGAATCTGTCCGTCGGCCTCGTAGTAGTCCGAGGTAATGCCCCACTTCTTGCCGTCCCAGGTCTCGATGCGCACGGCGGTCGAGCCCATGTGGTCGGCGCAGGAGGTGCTGAGCGGCCGCATCACGCCATTGAAGCCCAGGGCGTCGAGCTTCTTCTGATCCAGTGCCAGGTTTTCCAGACCCCAGCGAACCTGCTCGCCGGTCATGACCTTGCCTTTGCCAAAACGTTCCTGGGCCCGACGCACGGCTTCCTGCGACAGCATCTGGATGATCACGCCGCGGGTGTAAAGCACCGAACCGACCTCGTCCCTCGGTCCTGCGCCCTGCCCCTTGTCATGCACATATTTCAGAATGTCCTGGATGACCTTGGGTTGCTGGCCCGAGGTGTTGAGCGCCAGCGCCTGGTAGCCCTTGGCGCCTTCACCCACGTCTTTCACGTCGGGCTCGGCCCCGGCCCACCACACGCCATACATCTTGTCGCGCGGATAACCGGTGGCTTGCGCTTCTTTCAGGGCCGTGGAGTTCATCACACCCCAGCCCCACAACAGCACGAAGTCGGGCCGGGCCTGGCGCACCTGCAGCCAGGTGGCTTTCTGGTCGACTCCGGGCGCGGTCACCGGCAGCAATTGCAGGTCGAAGCCATGCATCGCGGCGCGCTCCTGCAGCAGCGGAATCGGCTCCTTGCCAAACGGACTGTCGTGGTAGACCAGCGTGATCTTTTTGCCCTTGAGTTTGTCCATGCCGCCGAGCGTCTTGCCGATGTGCTGGATCAACACGTCGGCACCGCTCCAGTAGCTGCCCATCAGCGGGAAATTCCACTTGAATGCCATGCCATCCTGAGACACCGACAGGCCATAGCCCAGCGTCAGCAGCGGAATCTTGTCCTTGGGCGCCTTTTCGGTCAGCGCAAACGTGATGCCGGTGCTTTGCGGATCGAACAGGGCCACGCCGGGCTTGCTTTTCAGGCGCTCGTAGCACTCGACGCCGCGGTCCGTGGCGTAGCCGGTTTCACACTCCTCATAGGTGAGCTTGACACCATTGATGCCGCCGTCGCGCGCGTTCACCATCTTCAGGTAATCCTGCTTGCCGTTGGCCCATGGCACGCCGTTGGGCGCATAGGCGCCCGTGCGGTAAGACAGCAGGGGAAAGAACTGCTCCTTGGCCTGGGCAAATGCCGAAACGCCCGCTGCGGCGATGACACTGGCCAGGACGATGTTGCGGATTTTCATGAAAGTCTCCTAAAGTATTGGCACTTGCATGCCTTTTGATTAACGAACGGAAAACACGGGCGACGAAAGAACTCGGTTCAGTGAGGGAAAGGCCACAGCCGCAGCTTCTGCTTGCCGATCGACCACAGCTTGGCCAGCCCATGGGGTTCGACAATCAGGAACCAGACGATCAGAGCGCCGAAGATGATCAGTTCGGCGTGGGAGGTCATGGCAGTCGAAATCGGAATGCCCACCAAGCCGCCCAGCGCAGGCAGGAACTGGTTCAGGAAGATCGGCAGCACCACGATGAAGCCTGCGCCGAAAAAGCTGCCCATGATCGAGCCCATGCCGCCGATGATGACCATGAAAAGCAGCTTGAACGAGAGGTCGACCGAAAACGCAGCAGGCTCCCACGAGCTCAGGTAGATAAAGCCCCACATGGCGCCAGCCACGCCGACGATGAACGAACTCACGGCAAAGGCAGTCAGCTTGGCGTACATGGGGCGGATGCCAATCACGGCAGCGGCGACGTCCATGTCGCGAATCGCCATCCACTCGCGGCCAATGGCCGAGCGCACCAGATTCTTGGCCAAAAGCGCCAGCAGCACCAGAATCGACAGGCAGAACAGGTACTTGGCGATCGGGTTGTCGATCTTGATGCCCAGCACCTGCAAGCCCGACACCGACACCGAGCCCGACGGTGCGTCGTTGGTGAACCACTTGATGCGCAGAAACATCCAGTCGCTGAAAAACTGCGCCGCCAGCGTGGCCACGGCCAGATAAAGCCCCTTGACGCGCAAACTAGGCAAGCCAAACAAAATACCAAATGCCGAGGCACAGACACCGCCCAGCAACAACGCCAACAGCAGCGGCATGCCATCAACCCGAACAAAGAAGTTGAAGGCGGCATAGGCTCCCACGGCCATGAAGGCCCCGGAACCCAGCGAGATCTGGCCGCAATAACCCACCAGAATATTCACCCCCAGGGCCGCCACCGACATGATGACAAACGGAATCAGGATGGCCCGGAACATGTATTCGCTGGTGACCATGGGCACCACCAGAAACGCTGCGGCAATGATGAGCAGCACCGCCATCCGGTCCTGGGTGATGGCAAAAATCTGCTGGTCAGCCCGGTAAGTGGTTTTGAATTGGCCGTTTTCTCTGTAAAACATTCTTCTTCCTCAAATTCATCTAATCGGTTGGGGACAGAGCTAAAGATCTGTCCCGCAAGGTCTCAGACTCGGTCAATGATCTTCTCGCCGAACAGTCCTTGCGGGCGGAACAGCAAAAACACCAGCGCCAGCACATAGGCAAACCAGATCTCGATGCCACCACCCACATACGGGCCCAGAAACACTTCGGACAATTTTTCGCCGACACCGATGATCAAGCCGCCCACAATGGCTCCGGGCACCGAGGTCAGGCCGCCCAGAATCACCACCGGCAAGGCGCGCAAGGCCACCGTGGTCAAGGAAAACTGCACGCCCAGTTTGCTGCCCCAGATCATGCCGGCCACCAGCGCGACCACACCCGCCACGCACCACACAATGACCCAGATACGGTTCAGCGGAATGCCAATGCTTTGGGCTGCCTGATGGTCATCGGCCACCGCGCGCAGGGCTCGTCCGGTGACCGTCTTCTGGAAAAACAGCGTCAGCAGGCCCACCAGCAGTGCGGCAATCACCGCGGCGTACAAGTCTTCCTTGTTGATCAGAATACCGCCCGGAAACATCGACTCCAGCATGATCACCGGGTCCTTGGGCATGCCGACATCGATGGAATACACATCGCTACCGAAAATCGTTTGCCCGATGCCGTCCAGAAAATAGCTGATGCCCAGGGTCGCCATCAGCAAGGTCGTGCCTTCCTGGTTCACCAGATGGCGCAGTGCCAGGCGTTCGATCAGCCAGGCCACCACAAACATCACCGCCCCGGCACCGACGAAGGCCAGCAGATTGATCACAAACTTGTTGTCCAACCCGGTGTACATCGGCAGCCACTCGGAAAAACGCGCCATCGCCAGCGCCGCAAACAGCACCATGGCGCCCTGCGCAAAGTTGAACACGCCCGAGGCCTTGTAGATCAGCACAAAGCCCAGTGCCACCAACGAATACAGCATGCCGGCCATCAGGCCGCCAAGCAAAGTTTCAAGGAAAAAACCCATATATACCTCTAGTCAGTTGAGGACAGAGCAAATTTGCTGCGCAAATCTTGGTCTGTCCCGCAAAGTTTCAATGACCCGTTCCCAAATAAGCGCTGATCACTTCTTCGTTGGTGCGCACCTCGTCCGGGGTGCCGTCGCCGATCTTCCTGCCGTAGTCCAGCACCACCACCCGGTCGCTGATGTCCATCACCACGCCCATGTCGTGTTCGATCAGCACAATGGTGGTGCCGAATTCTTCGTTCACGTCCAGCACAAAGCGGCTCATGTCCTGTTTTTCTTCCACGTTCATGCCGGCCATGGGCTCGTCAAGCAGCAGCAATTGCGGCTCCATGGCCAGGGCACGGCCCAGGTCCACGCGTTTTTGCAGGCCGTAGGGGAGCTGGCCCACCGGGGTTTTACGGAACGCCTGGATTTCCAGGAAGTCAATGATGTGCTCGACAAATTCGCGGTGTTGTTCTTCTTCGCGCTGGGCCGGACCGATGCGCAGCGCCTGCAGGAACAGGTTGCTCCTGATGCGCAGGTTGCGCCCGGTCATGATGTTGTCGATCACGCTCATGCCCTTGAACAGCGCCAGGTTCTGAAAGGTACGGCCAATGCCCATGGTTGCCACCTGATGGCTGTCCATGTGGCTGAAGGTCTGACCCTTGAAGGTGATGGCGCCCTGCTGCGGGCGGTACACGCCGTTGACGCAGTTAAGCATCGAACTCTTGCCGGCGCCGTTGGGGCCGATGATGGCGCGCACCTCGTGCTCACGCACGTTGAAGGAAATGTCGGTCAGCGCCTTGACGCCACCAAAACTCAAAGAGATGTTTTTGACGTCGAGAATGACATCACCAATTTGCTTGCTCATGCTGCGGCCTTGACGGGAGTGAAGGTCTTGGCGTCGTCAATGCGCAGCGTGGCGCTGACGCTGCCCGTGCGTCCGTCTTCGAACTTGACCTGGGTTTCGATGAACTGCGAGGTTTTGCCGCCGTACAGGGCATCCACCAGCACATCGTATTTTTCGGCAATGAAGCCCCGGCGCACCTTGTTGGTCCGCGTCAGTTCGCCATCATCGGCATCGAGCTCTTTGTGCAGCACCAGGAAGCGACTCACCTGACTGCCCGCCAGCATGGCGTCCACACTGAGGTCGGCGTTCACTTTTTCGACGCATTCCTTGACGAGCTGGTAAACCTCGGGTTTCTGTGCCAGATCGGTGTAACCGGCATAGGGCAGATTGCGCCGTTCGGCCCAGTTGCCGACCGCGTCGAAGTCGATGTTGATCATCACACACACCTTGTCGCGGCCGTCGCCATAGGCCACCACCTCCTTGATGTGCTGGAAGAACTTGAGCTTGTTTTCCACGTATTTGGGGGCAAACATGGCGCCGTCGTTGGCGCCGCCCTTGATGCGACCCACGTCCTTGACGCGGTCGATGATCTTGAGGTGGCCATGCGCATCCAGAAAGCCGGCGTCGCTGGTGTGGTACCAGCCATCGGCCGTGAGCACTTCGGCCGTGGCCTCGGGATTTTTGAAATAGCCCTTGAGCAAACCCGGTGACTTGACCAAGATCTCGCCGTTCTCCGCCACCTTGATTTCCACCCCGGCGCAGGGCACACCGACGGTGTCGGCGCGCGCTTCGTGGTCGGGCTGCAGACAGACAAACACGGCGGTCTCTGTGGAGCCGTAGAGCTGCTTCAGGTTGACGCCGATCGAGCGGTAAAAACTGAACAGGTCCGGGCCAATGGCTTCGCCCGCGGTGTAGGCCACGCGCACCCGGCTAAAGCCCAGGTTGTTGCGCAAAGGCCCATACACCAGGAAATTGCCCATGGCGTACAACACCTTGTCGGTGAACGACACGCTTTTGCCATCCATCAGTGTTGGCCCCACGCGCTTGGCCACCGCCATGAAGTAATGGAACATCTTGCGCTTGATGGCACCCGCGTCTTCCATGCGGATCATCACGCTGGTCAGCAGGCCCTCGAACACCCGGGGCGGCGCAAAGTAGTAGGTGGGTCCGATTTCTTTCAAATCAATCGTGACTGTGGCGGCCGACTCGGGACAGTTCACCACATAGCCACAGCTCAGCCACTGCGCATAACTGAAGATGTTTTGCCCGATCCAGGCCGGCGGCAGGTAGGCCAGCACGTCCTCCAGGTGGGTCAGCTTGTCAAATTCGGCGCCGGCACGGGCGCGGTTGAGCAAGGTGTCATGCGTATGCACCACGCCCTTGGGGTTGCCCGTGGTGCCGGAGGTGAAAAACATGGCGGCCACGTCGTCGGGCTTGACCTGGTCAACGGCAGACTTGAAAAAATCCGGGTTCTGTGCGGCAAAGCTTGCGCCCGCGGCAATCAGTGCGTCGAGCGACTGCAGACCCGGCTCGTCGTAATTGCGCAGACCCCGCGGATCGTCAAAATAGATGCTGGACAGCTGCGGGCACTGGTCACGGATTTCCAGCAGCTTGTCCACCTGCTCCTGGTCTTCGGCAAAAGCAAAGCACACATCGGCATTGTTGAAAGGGAAAACACATTCGGGTGCCGCCGCATCCTGGTACAGCGCAATCGGCACCGCACCCAGCGCCTGCACCGCCAGCATGGTGGCATAGAGGCGGGGCCGATTGGCGCCAATCACCACCATGTGGTCATGCTGGCGCAAGCCGGCCTGGTGCAGGCCGCAGGCCAGGTGCGCCACCAGCGTGGCCATGTCACCCCAGGTGATGGCTTGCCAGATACCGTATTCTTTTTCGCGCATGGCCGCATCCCTGGGGCGCTGGGCGGCGTGATCTAGCAGTAATCGGGGAAACGTCGTTTGCATCTCAACACCTTGTCTCTGAGTCATCACAGCCCGGGCATGGCCCCAAGCTGCTGGAGTGGGCGAATCATAAAACCCGATTTGACGTCAAGTTGTCGTTTGGACGACAATTCAAGCATTTATACGTAGGTGTTTTCCCTGCACGCTTAACACAAATTTTCTCAATCAGGTCTTCCAAAATGAAAATTGATGCTTCTTTGTTTCAGCGCCGCCGCCCCTTGACGGCGGATGAGCTGGACGTGATTCCGTGGCTCAAATTACTCTCGGCGGCAGAGCGGGAGCGCGCGGTGGAAGACCTCAAGATCACCGATGCCGGCGCGGGCGATTTTGTCTGCCGCACCGGTCGCCCTGTCACCTACTGGTTTGGTGTGGTTGATGGTCTGTTGAAAATGAGCACCGACAACGCTGACGGTCAGACCATGACTTTCACCGGCATCCCGCCCGGTGGCTGGTTTGGCGAAGGCACCGCGCTCAAGCGCGAAAGCTACCGCTACAACATCCAGGCGCTGCGCAAAAGCCTGGTGGCGGGCCTGCATGTGGACACCTTCCACTGGCTGCTCGACCACTCGATTGGCTTCAACCGCTTTGTCATGAACCAGCTCAACGAGCGCCTCGGGCAATTTATTGCGGCGCGCGAAATTGACCGCATGACCAACCCCAACATCCGCGTGGCACGCAGCCTGGCCGCCCTCTTCAACCCGGTGCTCTACCCCGGTCTGGGCACCGTGCTGCGCATCACCCAACAGGAGCTGGCTTACCTGGTGGGCCTGTCGCGCCAGCGCGTCAACGAGGCCCTGACAATTCTGGCTGCCGAAGAAGCCATCCGGGTCGAATACGGTGGCCTGCGCGTCACCAACCTGCAGGCTTTGCGGTCCAATCATTTTTAATGTGAAATAGTTCCTATCCCTGTCGCTTGGAGCCCCGTCAGTCGAAGCGATTCACGCTCTTATAAGACCGAATTCAGTCTAAAATCGGACTCAATCAGGCTCACTCTCTCGCCATATGAAACTGCACACGCACATCAAACCCATCAGCTACCTTAAGAGTCACGCCGCGCAAATCGTCACGGAGCTGAACGAAAGTCGCGAGCCGATGATCATCACTCAAAATGGCACAGCCACGCTGGTGGTGATGGACGTTAAGAGCTACCAAGCGCATGAGGACACCCTTGCGCTGCTGAAGCTTCTGGCCATAGGCCAGCGTGACATTGAACAGGGCCGATTTCGGGATGCCGAAGACGTTTTTGCCAGCATCGCGCAACTTGACCCCAAATGAAAATCGTCATCCTGGCGTCGGCGGAGCTGGATTTGCAAGACTTGCGCGCTTACATCGTCAAAGATTTTTCTGTAGCCACATGGCAAAAGACTTTCAAACAAATCAAAGCCAGTATTCGAAATTTAGCCAGTTTCCCGCTGTTGGGCTCTGTCCCGGATGAACTTCAAACGCTCAACCTGACGCAATACCGCCAAGTGCTCAGTGGCCAGAACCGAATCATCTACGAGGTGCGCCAAGACACCATTTACGTCCACCTTGTTGTCGATACACGCCGAGATTTGCTGTCATTCTTGCTGCGCCGCTTGGTGCGCTAAGGGTTTTTTTAATTTAACAAGCCAACCATTTTGACCACCAAATTTGAGATGACTACCCCACAGACCCCTCCCGTTTTCCGCCGCGCCGCGCCACCAGCTACCAAGGCCCCGATTCCTGCCGGACAAAGCAACACAGCTGCCCATGGCGCCAACGGCACGCTGCGTCTGAACAAACGCATGGCCGAGCTCGGCCTGGCGTCGCGCCGCGAGGCTGACGAATGGATTGGCAAGGGCTGGGTCAAGGTCAATGGCCGGGTCGCCGAGATGGGCATGCAGGTGAAACCCGATGTGCGCATCGAGATCGACAAACAGGCCACCGGCGCGCAGGCGAAGCAGGTCACGGTGCTGATCAACAAACCGCTCGGCCTGGTCAGCGGCCAGGCCGAAGACGGCCACGAGCCCGCCATCACGCTGGTGCAACCGCAGAACCGCTGGGCCGAGGACAACGCGCGCTTTTTCTTTCACCCCAGCCAGCTCAAAAGCCTGGTGCCCGCCGGACGGCTCGACATTGATTCGACCGGTCTGCTGGTATTGACGCAGGACGGCCGGGTGGCACGCCAGCTGATCGGCGAGGATGCGGTGATGGAAAAGGAATACCTGGTGCGCGTGATGTACACCGGCGTGCTCAATGCGGCAGCGGCCAACTCGGCAGCAGCCACCTATGCCGCCGCGCCTGGCGCGAAAGCAAGGCCGGCGCAACCCGGCCAGGTCACCCAGCTCAGCCGCATTGACGACGACGATCCGGTGAGCCAGGACGTGCAGTCGGTTTTCCCCGCCGACAAGCTGGCGCTGCTGCGCCATGGCCTGAGCCTGGACGGGCAGCCCTTGCAGCACGCCAAGGTCGAATGGCAAAACCCCGAGCAACTGCGCTTTGTCCTGACCGAGGGCAAAAAACGCCAGATTCGCCGCATGTGCGAACAGGTGGGCCTGAAGGTGGTGGGCTTGAAGCGCGTGCGCATTGGCAAGGTGATGCTGGGCAATTTGCCGGTAGGCCAATGGCGCTATCTGGCCCCGCATGAGCGCTTCTAGAAATCCGCTCCAACACCTGCGCGCCTCCGACCTGCGCGCCGTCGCCCTGCTCGCCACCGACGCCACCAAGGCCGTGACCCGCATGGCAGAAGGCGTGCACCAGTCGGTCTGGCGCACACTGGGCGCCCCCAGCGGTGCCGCGCCAGGCCGGGCACGCGGCCTGACCGGGCTGATTTACCAAAGCATCACCGGGGTGACGCAGCAGGTTGGCAATGGCATGGCCGCGGCGCTGACCCGGCTCGAGCCCCTGTTGCAGCGCATCGACAACCAGGGCGCGGAATCACTGGAACGCGCGGCCGTGCTGGCTGCCCTCAACGGTGTCATGGGCGACCGCTTGCAGGCCCATGCCAATCCGCTAGCGACACCCATGACGCTGCGTTGTAACAACAAGATGCTGACCCGTGCGGAACCACTCACAACCACAGAAGTCACGGGCAAGGTGTTGATCGTCATTCACGGCCTGTGCATGAACGATCGGCAATGGACCAGCCAGCATGCCGGTCTGCCCGTCAACCACGCTGAAACCCTGGGTGCCGCCCTGGGCTACACCCCGGTTTATGTGCGCTACAACTCCGGCCTCCATGTTTCGGAAAACGGCCACTTGCTGGCGCAGCAGCTGGACGACCTGGTGCACGGCTGGCCGGTGCCCGTGACCGAGCTCAGCGTGCTGGCGCACAGCATGGGCGGACTGGTCGCGCGCAGCGCACTGTTTGCCGCCAGCCAAGCGGGCATGCATTGGCCGGGCCTGCTCAAAAACATCGTCTTCCTGGGCACCCCGCACCACGGCTCGCCGCTGGAGCGCGCCGGCAACTGGGTGGATGTGATCCTGGGCAGCACGCCCTACAGCCGCCCGTTTGCCAAGCTCGGCCAGTTGCGCAGCGCTGGCATCACCGACCTGCGTTATGGCCATGTACTGGATGCCGATTGGCAAGGCCATGACCGCTTCCGACGCAAGCCGGACAGCCGCGTCCACCTGCCACTGCCCGTGGGTGTCGCCTGCTTTACCGTGGCAGCAACCACCGCTGCCAAACGCAGCCGGGTAGCCGACCGCTTGCTGGGCGACGGCCTGGTGCCGCTGCACAGCGCGTTGGGCCAGCATGACGACCCCAAGCGCTGTCTGCACTTTGCCGCCGATCACCAATACCTGGCCTACCGCACCAGCCACCTGGCCCTGCTCAGCAGCCCGGCGGTCGCGCAACAAGTGCTGGCTTGGCTCTCACGCTGATTTTTTGTGCCCCTCTTGAAACGCCAGCCATCGACCTTATCTAGCTGGTTCTAAGCATGCCTGAAGCTGTCAGGCAGTGAAACTTTTTTTCGAAACCAAGCACCTCCCATGACCAAACAAACCCTTTCCTTCCAGGCCGAAGTCGCGCAACTGCTGCATTTGGTGACCCACTCGCTGTACTCCAACAAGGAAATTTTCCTGCGCGAACTCATCAGCAACGCGTCGGATGCCTGCGACAAGCTGCGCTTTGAAGCCATCAACGACGCTGGCCTGTACGAGAACGACAGCGAGCTCAAGGTCAAGGTCACTTTCGACAAAGATGCCAAAACGCTGACCATCACCGACAACGGCATCGGCATGAGCACCCAGGAAGCCATTGACCACCTGGGCACCATTGCCAAGAGCGGCACCAAGGACTTTGTGTCAAAGCTTTCCGGCGACCAAAAAGCCGACTCGCAGCTGATCGGCCAGTTTGGCGTGGGCTTTTACAGCGGCTTCATCGTGGCCGACAAGATCACGGTGGAGTCGCGTCGTGCCGGCATGAAAACCGAGGAAGGCGTGCGCTGGATCAGCGGTGGCGCCGGCGACTTCGAGGTGGAAAACATCACCCGCCCCGAGCGCGGCACCAGCGTGATTCTGCACCTGCGCGACGACGCCCTGGACTATTGCAGCGCCTGGAAAGTCAAGGGCATCATCAACAAATACTCTGACCACATCAGCCTGCCCATCATGATGGAAAAGGAAGAGTGGAAAGACGGCGAACTCATCAACCCGAGCGACGAAAACGGTGGCCGCCAGCCCGGTGCCATGGTCAAGACCGGTGAATGGGAAACCGTCAACAAGGCCAACGCCATCTGGTCGCGCGCCAAAAAAGACATCTCCCAGGACGAGTACAACGAGTTTTACAAACAGATCAGCCACGACTTCGAGGCCCCGTTGGCCCACACCCACAACCGCGTCGAAGGCAGCACCGAATACACCCAGCTACTGTACATCCCTGGCAAGGCACCATTCGATCTGTACAACCGCGAAAAATCAGCGGGCGTCAAGCTCTATGTGAAACGCGTCTTCATCATGGACGACGCCGAAGCGTTGCTGCCCACCTACCTGCGTTTTGTCAAAGGCGTGGTCGACTCATCAGACCTGCCGCTCAACGTGAGCCGCGAATTGCTGCAGGAAAGCCGCGACGTCAAGGCCATCCGCGAAGGCTGCACCAAGCGCGTGCTGGGCATGCTCGAAGATCTGGCCAAACACGACAAGCTGCCGGAAGCCGCTGCCCCGACGGAGGGCGTGACCGATGTCGTCAGTGCAGAAGATAAGGCGGAGGCGCAAGCCAACGCCGGCAAGTACACCAAGTTCTACAACGAATTTGGCGCCGTGCTCAAGGAAGGTCTGGGAGAGGACTACGCCAACAAAGACCGCATCGCCAAACTGCTGCGTTTCGCCAGCAGCACCACCGACACGGCAAGCGTCTCATTTGCCGACTACAAGGCGCGCATGAAAGAAGGCCAGGAGGCCATCTACTACATCACTGCCGACAACGCAGCCGCCGCCAAGAACAGCCCGCAGCTGGAAGTCTTCAAGAAAAAAGGCATCGAAGTGCTGCTGATGACCGACCGTGTCGACGAATGGGCGCTGAACTATCTGCAAGACTTTGACGGCACGCCGCTGCAAAGCGTGGCTAAGGGTGCGGTCGACTTGGGCAAGCTGCAGGACGAAACCGAGAAGAAAGCCGCAGAAGAAGCCGCAGAAGCCTTCAAGCCGCTGCTGGCCAAGCTGAAAGAAGCGCTCAAGGACAAGGCCGAAGACGTGCGCGTGACCACCCGCCTGGTCGACTCGCCCGCCTGCCTGGTAGTACAGGACCACGGCATGAGCACGCAGCTCGCCCGCATGCTCAAGCAGGCCGGCCAGGCCGCACCCGACGTGAAGCCGGTGCTGGAAGTCAATGCCGAGCACGCGCTGGTGAAAAAACTCGACGGCTCGGTGCACTTCAACGACCTGGCGCACATTTTGTTCGACCAGGCCCTGCTGGCCGAAGGGGGTCTGCCGGCTGACCCGGCGGCCTATGTCAAACGCGTGAATGCGTTGCTGGTATAACCCCAGCTTCAAACACAATCCTCAGGCGCGGTGCCTTGCGAGGCCAGCGCCCTGTGGGAGCGGCGCCCTCGCTGCGAATGTCCCCTAACAGCCTTCGGCCTGAGGGCGGGCCTCCACAAAGGCAGGGCATCTCAGCATACCAGCTTGCGTATTCCTTATGAAAACACTTCTTCCCCTCTCCCTTCTGACCGCGGTCCTGTCTTTTGCATCGGCGACTTATGCCGCCGATGCCACCCTGGCGGCCTCGGCCAAGGAAGCCGGCGCGGTGGTCACCGCCAGCGGCCTGGTCTACAAGTCGGTCAAGGACGGCACCGGTGCCAGCCCCAGGGCCAGTGACACGGTCAAGGTCAACTACCGTGGCACCTTCCCGGACGGCAAGGAATTCGACAGTTCGTACAAGCGCAACAAGGCGATTGAATTCCCGCTGGACAAGGTCATCCCCTGCTGGACCGAAGGCGTGCAGCGCATGAAGGTCGGCGGCAAGGCCAAGCTGACCTGCCCGGCGTCGATCGCCTATGGTTCGCGCGGTGCTGGCGGCGTGATTCCGCCCAACGCGACGCTGCTGTTCGAGGTCGAGTTGCTGGCCATCAACGGCCAATAAGTGCGGCGCGCGACGCTGCCCACAAGCGTCAAAAAACCCTTGAAAAGGGTCGCGCCAACCCCATCTTCAACAATGGAGGTTCGTGGTCATGGGGACTGCGGGCCGCTCATCCAAGACACTGTTGAAGAAGGAGAATCTCATGAATGCACTGATGACGCGCGGCGGCCTGTTTGACGACTTTTTCCGCGATGTGGCACCTGGTTTTTACATCAAACCCCTGCATGGCGATGCCCTGCCGACGCCAGCTCAGATCAAGGTGGATGTGAAAGAGAGCGGCGACGCCTACACCGTGCAAGCCGAAATTCCGGGTGTGCCCAAAGAGGACATCCAAGTGGCGGTGGAAGGCAATGTGGTGAGCCTGCGCGCCGAAGTCAAGCAGCAGGACAGCACCAGCCAGGATGAAAAAATGCTGCGCAGCGAGCGTTATTACGGGGCCGTGTCGCGCAGCTTCCAGCTGGCGTCTGACATTGACCAGACCCAGGCCAAGGCCAAATACGACAACGGTGTGCTGACACTCACGCTGCCCAAGAAGCAGGCCATGAGCGGCGCGCAACGCCTGACCATCGAGTAAGCCGCGACTACCTGAAAATCTTGCCCGGATTCATCAGGTTGTCGGGGTCGAGCGCCTGCTTGATGGCACGCATCATGGCAATGGCCCCGTCGCCGGCCTCCTGCACCAGAAAGTCCATCTTGTGCAGGCCTACGCCGTGTTCGCCGGTGCAGGTGCCGCCCAGCTTGAGCGCACGTTGCACCAGCCTGTGGTTGAGTTGCTCGGCGGTGGCACGCTCCTCTGCCGAATCCGGGTCGATCAGGTAACCCATGTGAAAATTGCCGTCGCCAACATGGCCGACCAGAAAGTAGGGAATGCCGCTGGTCTGGGCCTCTGTCACCGAGTCCAGCAGTGCGTCGGCCAGCTTCGAGATTGGCACGCAGGCGTCGGTGGTGATGACCTTGCAGCCCGGACGTGACTGGATGCCGGCAAAGTAGGCGTTGTGCCGCGCGGTCCAGAGTTTGGTGCGCGCCTCGGGCGTGCTGGCCCACTCGAAGGTCTGGCCGCCAAAGTCATGGGCAATGGCCTGCACCGTTGCCACCTGCTCCTGCACGCTGGCGGGCGAGCCGTGGAATTCCATCAGCAACATGGCACCCTCGCGCAGCGCCAAATTCGAGTGCTTGTTGACCATGCGGATGGTGTTGGCGTCAAGCAGCTCACAACGCGCAATCGGTACCCCCATCTGGATGACGTGGATGGTGGTATTGACCGCGTCGGCCAGGCTGCTGAACAAACAGGTGGCGGCCATCACCGCCTCGGGCAGCGGGTAAAGTTTGACCGTGACTTCGGTGATCACCCCCAACGTGCCTTCGCTGCCCACCATGAGACGCGTCAGGTCGTAACCGGCGCTGGACTTTTTGGCACGGGTGCCGGTGCGCATCACCTCGCCCTGGGCCGTGACCACTTCGAGCGCCAGCACGTTTTCGCGCATGGTGGCGTAGCGCACGGCGTTGGTGCCGCTGGCGCGCGTGGCCGCCATGCCGCCCAGGGTGGCGTCAGCGCCCGGATCCACCGGAAAAAACAGGCCGGCGGACTTGACCGCCTCGTTGAGCTGCTTGCGTGTCACGCCCGCTTGGACGGTCACCGTCAGGTCTTCGGCGTTGATGGCCAGCACCTGGTTCATGCGGCCAAGATCCAGGCTGATGCCACCCTGCACCGCCAGCAAATGACCTTCCAGCGATGAGCCGACACCAAACGGAATCACCGGCACCTTGAAGCGCGCCGCCAATTGGACGGCATCCGCCACGTCCTGCGTGCTTTCGGCAAAGACCACGGCGGCGGGCGGCGGCACGCTGAAGGACGACTCATCGCGGCCATGCTGTTCGCGCACCACCAGGGCGGCAGAATACTGGCTGCCAAAGCGGGTGGCCAGGTCTTGCAGCAACGCTGCAGGCGCGGGGTGGTTATGGATTTCCGGGTGCAATTGGGGGCTTGGGGCGTTCACGATAGGTCTCCGTCATAATGCCTCATTATCCTGAATTGAACCATCCAGAGCACACCTATGGGCAACCGACTGACACAAATCGCCACCCGCACCGGGGACAACGGCACCACCGGTCTGGGCGACAACACCCGCGTTTCCAAGAACAGCCTGCGCGTGCACGCCATGGGCGATGTTGATGAACTCAACTCCTGCATTGGCGTGCTGCTGTGCGAGGCCATGCCGGACGATGTGCGCACCCTGCTGGTCGAGATCCAGCACCAGCTGTTCAACCTGGGCGGCGAGCTGTCGATTCCGGGCTTTGAACTGCTCAAGCCTGATGCCGTGCTGGCGCTGGACAATGCGCTGGCGCAGCACAACGAAGCGCTGCCGCGCCTGCAGGAATTCATCCTGCCGGCAGGCACCCGGGCGGCGGCCCTGGCGCATGTGTGCCGCACCGTGGCCCGCCGGGCCGAGCGCGCCGTGGTGGCGCTGGAAGGCCAGGAAGCCTTGAAAGATACGCCCCGGCATTACCTCAACCGATTGTCGGACCTGATGTTTGTGCTGGCCCGCGTGCTTAACCGCTACCGCACCGACGGCAGTGTGGGCGATGACGTGTATTGGAAGAGCGAACGGATTTTGCAGACGAAATAGTGAGAGGCCCTGCCTTTGTAGGAGGCCCGCCCTCGGGCGAAGGCTGTTTGGAGGCACTCGCGGCGAGGGCGCCGCTCCCACAGGGCGCCGCTCCCACGGGGCAATTTCGGGCTAAAGTTTCTCGGTTTCGCCCGATTTGGGTTGCCACTTCATCAGGTGTTTTTCCACCTTGCCCACCAGACCATCGAGCACCAGCGCAAAAGCGGTCAGCACCACAATGCCGGCCATCACGGTGTTAATGTCAAAACTGCCCTCGGCCTGCAAAATCAGGTAGCCCACGCCCTGACTGGAGCCCAGGTACTCGCCCACCACGGCACCCACAAAAGCCAGGCCGACACTGGTGTGCAATGAGCTGAAGACCCAACTGGTAGCGCTCGGCAGGTACACATGGCGCAGCAGCTGCCGCGCGTCCGCCCCCAGCATGCGGGCGTTGGCCAGCACCACCGGACTCACTTCCTTGACGCCCTGGTAGACATTGAAAAACACGATGAAAAACACCAGGGTCACACCCAGCGCCACCTTGGAGCCCATGCCCAGACCGAACCAGACCGAGAAAATGGGCGCCAGAATGATGCGCGGCATGGCGTTCATGGCCTTGATGTAAGGCTCCAGAATGGCCGAGGCCATCGGCGCCAGCGCCAGCCACAGGCCGCCGCCCAGGCCCAGACCGGCACCCACGGCAAAGGCCATCATGGTCTCGGCCAGGGTGACGCCCAGGTGCTGGTAGATGTCGGCGTCGGTCACAAACCAGGCCCAGATGCGCTCAAACATCTTGAGCGGCTCGCCAAAGAAAAACGCCGCCTGGCTGTCGTTGTCAAACATCATCGGCGGGATCAGGCCCGGCACCGTCATCACATGCCAAAAGGCAAACAACGCCAGCAGCAGACCGACTTGCCATACCCACAGGTTAGCGCCGCGCGGTTTGATGAATTTCCACATGGTTTCAGGCCGCTTTCAACTGTTGTTGGTAACCCTTGAGCACCTCTTCGCGCAGCACCTCCCAAATGGCCTGGTGCAGTTGCAAAAAACGCGGTGAGGTCTTGATCTCGGCCACATCGCGTGGCCGCTCGATGTCAATGGTGAAGTCACCAATCGGGCGGCTGCCGGGCCCGGCGCTCATCACCACCACGCGGTCGCTCATGGCAATGGCTTCGTCGAGGTCGTGGGTGATAAACAGCACCGCCTTCCTTTTGGCCGCCCAGATCTCGAGCAACTCGTTCTCCATGAGCTGGCGGGTCTGGATGTCGAGCGCCGAGAACGGCTCGTCCATCAGGATGATGTCGGGGTCGAGCACCAGGGTTTGCGCCAGGCTGACACGCTTGCGCATGCCACCGCTCATCTGATGCGGGTAGCGGTCGCCAAAACCGCCCAGACCGACGCGGCGCAGCCAGTCATTGGCTTGCACAGCGGCGTCGCGCTCGGCGACGCCGTGAAACTGCAAGCCGGCCGACACGTTGGCCAGCGCGGTGCGCCACGGCATCAGGCTGTCAGCCTGAAACATGTAACCGGCGCGCTGATTGATGCCTGCCAGGGGCTGGCCAAACACCGTCACCGAACCGGTGCTGGGCACCAGCAAGCCGGCGCCGACGTTGAGCAGCGTGCTTTTACCGCAGCCGGTAGGCCCGACCACGCTGACAAACTCGCCGGCGGCGACCGTCAGATTCACGTCCTGCACGGCGGTGTAGCGCTGGCCGGGTTGGTCCTTGCTGACAAAGGTGCAGGCCACATCCTGCAACGCCAATGCAGCCGTCATGTCAGCCCTTGGGATACTTGGCGTTGGCCTTTTTGACGAAGTCGTTGGTGTAGACCGCCATCAAGTCCAGTTTGGCGGCGGCCAGCTTGTCGTCCACGCTGGCCAGCGCCTTGAAAGCGGTTTGCGCACCTTTGTCGGGAATCATGCCGTCTGGCGACAGGGCCCCCTTTGCCGCCAGGAAGGCGTCAATGTAGACTGCCCGGTCGCCCAGCAAAAAGCCCTCGGGCACGGCCTTGATAATGTCAGCCGCGCCCGCCTTCTGGATCCACTTGTTGGCGCGCACCATGGCATTGGTCAGCGCCTGCGCGGTGGCGGGGTTCTTGTCGAGGAAGGCTTGCGGCGCGTACAGGCAACCGGCCGGCATGGGGCCGCCAAAGACCCTTTCGGACTCGGCCACATTGCGGGTGTCCGACACAATCTTGAGGTCGCCCGAGCGCTGCAGCAGCGTGATGACGGGGTCCAGGTTGCTCATGGCGTCGATCTGACCCGAACGCATGGCGGCCACTGCACCGTTGCCGGTGCCGACACCGATGATGCTGACGTCGCCGGGTTTCAGGCCCACCTTGGCCAGCGCAAAATTGACCATCACATTGGTCGAGCTACCCGGCGCCGACACGCCCACCTTTTTGCCCTTGAGATCGGCCACCGTTTTGAAATTGGGCATGGTTTTGGGATTGACGCCCAGCACGATCTGGGGTGCCGCGCCCTGCAGCACAAAGGCGCGCATATTCTGGCCCTTGAACTGCATGTTGATGGTGTGCTCGAACGCACCTGACACCACGTCGGCACTGCCACCCACCACCGCTTGCAGGGCTTTGGAGCCGCCGGCAAAGTCAACAATGGTCACATCCAGCCCTTCGGCCTTGAAGTAGCCCAATTGCTCGGCAATGGTCAGTGGCAGGTAATACAGCAGGTTCTTGCCACCCACGGCCAGCGTGACCTTGGGTTTTTCCAGCGTTTGCGCCAGCGCCCAGTGAGGCAGGGTGGCGGCAACCAGGCCGCCGGCAATCAGGTGTCTTCTTTGCATGGGGTATGTCTCCAGGTGAATGAAAGCAGGGCATCTGAATGCACCCTGTCAGTCGCAAATCATAACGCGTGGGGCAGCGCGGCATGAGGCCGTGTTCCGAGCCAGATAATCGCCGCACCCGCCAACGCCACCGGGATCAGCGAACCCGCGTTAAGCAGTTGCCAGCCCTGGGTGGTCACCAGCACGCCCGAGGCAAAAGAACTGAGGGCCGTGGTGGCAAAGACAAAGAAATTGAGCGCGCCCTGGGCCCGGTCTTTCTCGGCCGGCGTATAGGTTTGCAGCGACAGGGTGGTGCTGCCTGTGAACAAGAAGTTCCAGCCCACGCCCAGCAAAAACAGCGCGATCAGGAACTGGTGCAGGTCCACGCCCGACAGGGCCACCACGATGCACACGGCATTGAGCAACACACCCATACCCATGACCGGCAGCACACCCAAACGCTTGATCAGATGACCGGTGAAAAAGCCGGGCGCAAACATGCCGATCACATGCCACTCCAGCACCAGCGCCACATCAGAAAACGGCAAGCTGCACTGCTGCATGGCCAGCGGTGTGGCGGCCATCAGCAGGTTCATCACGCCAAAGCCCAGGGCGCCGCAGGCGGCTGCCACCATGAACGTGGGCTGGCGCATGATCTCGCGCAGCGGACGGCCCTCGTCGTTGTGCTTCCTGGCTGGCGCAGGTGGAAACGTGATGAACGTGAGCACCACCATGGACAACAGCGCGACCCCAGCCAGCGCCAGGTAGGCGCCCATGAAAGGCACGTCCGTCAAAGTGCGGGTTTGCGCCGCCAGATTCGGGCCAGCGACGGCGCCGATGAGGCCCCCCGCCATCACCATCGAGACCGCTTTTTCCTTGTAGCCAACTGCGGCCAATTCGGCGGCGGCAAAACGGTACAGGTTGGCATTGGCGTTGTAATACCCCGCAATCACCGTGGCCGCGCACAGCAGCCAGAAGTTCTGGCTCCAGGCGGCATAGGCGCACAGCAATGCGCTCAAGCCGGCCACCACCAGGCCCATTTGAAACGCCGCCTTGCGGCCAAAGCGGTGCTGGCTTTTGGCTACCAGTCCGGTCGAAAACGCACCGCCCACCACATAACCCATCACCGGCAGCGTGGCCATCCAGCCCAGCGGCGCCAGGCTGAACCCGACCAAGCCGTTGATGGCAATAAAGGTGACGTTGTTGGTCAGGAAAAGGCCTTGACAGATGGCCAGTAGCCAGAGGTGTCGATTCATGGGAGATTGTTAATATAAGTAATTGATTATAAGAAGCATCTATTGGTCGTCAGTATTGTTTTTTTTGTGAATTGCTTGACCTGCATCATTTACTTGAACGGCAAGCCTGGTTAATCTTGAATGCTTGACTTTACCTGTACTTGGACGGCATTTTTCCTATCTTTATGACTACAGTTGCTGATTCCCCCCATCAATCGCGGCCTGGCGCGGCGCCGGCGGCAGGCATGGAACTGGTCTGCCCGGCCGGCAGCCTGCCGGCACTCAAGGCCGCGGTGGACAACGGCGCAGATTGCGTCTACCTGGGCTTTCGCGATGCCACCAATGCGCGCAATTTTGCCGGCCTGAACTTTGACGAGGCCGCCATCGAGACCGGCATTCGCTATGCCCATGACCGCGGCCGCAAAGTGTTTGTCGCGCTCAACACCTACCCGCAGGCGGCCAAGGCCGAGCTCTGGCAACGCGCCGTAGACCGCGCCGCCCACAGCGGCGTCGATGCCGTCATTCTGGCCGATCCCGGCATGATGGCCTACGCCGTCAAACACCAGCCGCAACTGCGCCTGCATTTGTCGGTGCAGGGCTCGGCCACCAACTACGAGGCGCTGGACTTCTATTACCAGCACTTTGGCATTGCGCGCGCCGTGCTGCCACGCGTGCTGTCCATGACCCAGGTCGCCCAGGTGATCGAAAAAACCCCGGTTGAAATCGAGGTGTTCGGCTTTGGCAGCCTGTGCGTGATGGTCGAGGGGCGCTGCGCCCTGTCGAGCTACGCCACCGGCGAAGCGCCCAACACCAACGGCGTCTGCTCGCCACCCAAGGCGGTGCGCTGGGTCGAAACCCCGCAGGGCCGCGAGTCGCGCCTCAATGGCGTGCTGATTGACCGCTACGCGCCCGGCGAAAACGCCGGTTACCCGACGCTGTGCAAGGGCCGCTTTGACGTCGGCGACGAAAAAAATTACTACGCCATCGAAGAGCCCACCAGCCTGAACACGCTCTCGCTGCTGCCCGACCTGATGAAGATCGGCGTGCGCGCCATCAAGGTCGAAGGCCGTCAGCGCAGCCCGGCCTACGTGGCGCAAGTGACCAAGGTCTTGCGTGCCGCCATCGACAGCTGCCAGGCCAACCCGCTCCACTACAAGGCCAGGACCGACTGGTTCAGCGAGCTCGACAAGGTCGCCGAGGGCCAGCAGCATACGTTAGGCGCCTACCACCGGCCATGGAAATAAGCATGAAACTTTCTCTGGGACCCATCCAATATTACTGGCCGCGCGACGAGGTGCTGGCTTTTTATGCCGCCGTGGCGCAGTCGCCGGTGGACATTGTTTATCTGGGCGAAGCCGTGTGTTCACGCCGCCACGAGGTGCGCCTGAACGACTGGCTCGACATCGCGACGGTGCTGCGCGAAGCCGGCAAGGAAGTGCTGCTGTCGACCCAGGTGCTGATCGAATCGGGCGCCGATGTCACGGTGTTGCACAAGATCTGCGCCAATGGTCAGTTCATGGTCGAAGCCAATGATATGGGCGCCGTGCATTGCCTGGAGGGCAAAGTGCCCTTTGTGGCCGGGCCGCAGCTCAACATCTACAACCTGCCAACGCTGCAATGGATGGCGGCGTTGGGCCTGCACCGCTGGGTCATGCCGCTGGAAATGGGGCGTGACGACCTGGCCTTGCTGCTGGCCGACAGCCCGCCCGGTCTGGAAACCGAAGTCTTCGCCTATGGCCGCATGCCGCTGGCGTTTTCGGCGCGCTGCTTCACCGCGCGGCACTGCAATCTGCCCAAGGACGACTGCCAGTTCAAATGCATCGAGCACCCCGACGGCCTGCTGATGCGCACCCGTGAGAGCGAGGAGTTTCTGGTGCTCAACGGCATCCAGACCCAGTCGGCCCGGGTGCACAATCTGCTGCCCGAATTGGCCGGCCTGCGCGCCATGGGTGTCGATGTGGTGCGCATCAGCCCACAGTCGCAGCACACGCCACGCATCATCGAACTGTTCCAGGATGTGATGCAGGGACGCAGCGACGCGGCCACGGCCAACGCCGAGCTGCTGGGCCTGATGCCCGAGAAGCCGTGCAACGGATACTGGTACGGCAAACCCGGGCTTGAGCTGGTTCATGTGACGCCGATGGCGGCCTGAAGGAGTTTCCCTATGAGCGAAAACACATGGCTGATCCCCAAACCCGTCGGACAAGTGCTGGGGCGCCTGCCCGGTTTTCCGGGGTCGATGTTGTTTGTCACGGCCCTGAATGTGGCGCTGGCCAAGCAACTCAGCCCCGACGTGACCGAGATGCTGGTCGGCAAAAAACTGCGCCTGCGCGTGCTTGACGCGCAATGGACGTTTGATTTTGCATGGCGCAACCGCCGTTTTGTGGCCAGCCAGAACGCCGGGACGGCCGACCTCACCATCAGCGCCAGCGCCCACGATTTCGTCAGACTGGCCCGCCGTCAGGAAGATCCCGACACGCTGTTTTTCAACCGCCGGCTGACTATGGAAGGCGACACCGAACTGGGCCTGCTGGTGAAAAACACCATCGATGCCATCGAGCTGCCGGTCATGAACCTGGAGTCGTTCAAGCCGCAGCACGTCCTGCCGCAGGCGCGAGAACACTTCAAGTCGCTGTTCGCCAAGCTCAAGCCCCGCTAGTTCACCATGACCACGGCAAGCACACCCATTAAGCGCATCGTCATCGCCATCTCGGGCGCCAGCGGTGCGGTCTATGGCGTGCGGCTGTTGCAGGGCTTGCGCGCGCTCGGCCATGTGCAAACGCATCTGGTGGTGTCGGACGCCGGCTGGCTCAATGTACAGCAAGAGCTGGACATGACGCGTGCCGAGGTGGAAGCTCTGGCCGACGTGGTGTACCCAGTGCGCAACATTGGCAGCGCCATTGCCAGCGGCTCTTTCCGCTGCGACGGCATGGTGATTGCGCCCTGCTCCATGCGCACGCTGGCGGCCGTGGCGCTGGGGCTGTCCGACAACCTGATCACCCGCGCCGCCGACGTGATGCTCAAGGAGCGCCGCAAGCTGATTTTGATGGTGCGCGAAACACCGCTGAACCTGGCGCACCTGCGCAACATGACCAGCGTCACCGAAATGGGCGGCATCGTCTTCCCGCCGGTGCCGGGCTTCTACCAGCGGCCGCAAACCATCGAAGAGATGGTTGGACACAGCGTGAGCCGGGTGCTGGACTTGCTGGACTTGCCGCAGGCCGATGCGCAGCGCTGGGGCGGGCTCTGATTTTTGATGCCCTGTTCAAGCAAAATACCTGTGTTTTTATGAAACCCGCAAGGCAGGCAGTCTGGGCGGCTTCTTCATACTGGGGTACCAGAAATCATCAGCCGCCCAGACTGCCTGCCTTGCTGGATATCGTGCAAGATCACACATCTGACTCTTTCGGTATTCAAGACCTCAAAATAAATCTGTCATATCAGCGCGGCAGCCGGATGGGGTGGCCCCCGATTTCTGGTACCCCAGTATGAGGGGGACGCCCCATCCGGCTGCCGCGCAGCGCACGCCCGTAGCGCCACGCCCAATTTAATTGGAATCTGACCCCCATTAATTCATCACCATGGCCTACCGCGACCTTAGAGACTTCATCAGCCAACTCGAACAAATGGGCGAGCTCAAGCGCGTCAGCGCCGAGGTGTCACCGCACCTGGAAATGACCGCCCTGTGTGACCGCACCTTACGCGCCGGTGGCCCGGCACTGTTGTTCGAACGCCCCAGCGGTCACAGCATCCCGGTGCTGGGCAACCTGTTTGGCACCACGCGCCGCGTTGCCTTGGGCATGGGTGTCAACGACGTGTCGGAGCTGCGCCAGTTTGGTCACGTGCTGGCCACGCTCAAGGAGCCCGAAGCGCCCAAGGGCTTCAAGGAACTCATGGGCATGGGCAGCCTGGTCAAGACGCTCTGGAGCATGGCACCCAAAGAGCTGCGCAGCGCGCCGTGCCAGGAGGTCGTGTGGGAAGACGCCGACGTCGACCTGGCCAAATTACCCATCCAGCACTGCTGGCCCGGCGACGTGGCGCCGCTCATCACCTGGGGCCTGGTCATCACCAAAGGGCCGCACAAGGCAAGGCAAAACCTGGGTATCTACCGGCAACAGGTGCTGGCGCACAACAAAGTCATCATGCGCTGGTTGCCGCACCGCGGCGGTGCGCTCGATTTCCGCGACCACACCCGGCAAAACCCGGGCCAGCCCTACCCGGTGTGCGTTGCCTTGGGCGCCGACCCAGCCACCATTCTGGGCGCCGTGACCCCAGTGCCCGACAGCCTGAGCGAATACCAGTTTGCCGGGCTGTTGCGGGGCAGCCGCACCGAACTGGTCAAGGCGCTGGGCAGCGAACTGCGCGTGCCGGCCTTTGCCGAGATCGTGCTGGAAGGTCACATCAACCCGGATGCCACGCACCCAAGTGGCTTCGAGCATGCATTGGAGGGTCCGTTTGGCGACCACACCGGCTACTACAACGAGCAGGCCGAGTTTCCGGTCTTCACGGTGGACCGCATCACCCGGCGCGCGGACCCCATCTACCACTCGACCTACACCGGCAAGCCACCCGACGAGCCGGCCATGCTGGCGCTGGCGCTGAACGAGCTGTTTGTGCCGCTGCTGCAACGCCAGTACGCCGAGATCACCGACTTTTACCTGCCGCCCGAAGGCTGCAGTTACCGCATGGCGGTGGTCAGCATCAAGAAGGCCTACCCCGGCCACGCGCGCCGCGTGATGTTCGGCATCTGGAGCTTTTTGCGCCAGTTCATGTACACCAAGTTCATCGTGGTGGTTGACGACGACGTCAACCCGCGCGACTGGAAAGACGTGATTTGGGCCATCACCACGCGCGTTGACCCCACGCGCGACACGCTGCTGGCCGACAACACGCCGATTGACTACCTCGACTTTGCCTCACCGGTGAGTGGGCTGGGCAGCAAGATGGGCATCGACGCCACCAGCAAATGGCCCGGCGAGACCAGCCGCGAATGGGGTCGCCCCTTGAGCATGAGCGCCGATGTCACCGCCAGGGTGGACGCGCTCTGGCAGACGCTGGGCTTGTAGACCCGCGCCAGGCGGGCTCAAGGGGGCAAAGACCTCGACCCGGTTACGGCCGTTCTGCTTGGCTAGGTACAGGGCCTGGTCTGCGGCGCTGATCATGTCATCGCATTGCGGGTCTTTGAGCTGACTTTGTCCGGCCACCCCCAGACTGATGGTGATGGCAATCGCCTGTCCGGAGGCTGACTGAAATGGGTTGCCCTCGATACCTTGCCTGAGGATTTCGGCCAGTTGCATCGCGCCTTGCAGATGGGTGTTGGGCAAAATAACCAGGAATTCTTCGCCCCCCAAACGCCCGGGCAGGTCTTGCGCCCGGGTTCGACCGGCAATCGCCTGGGCCATGTGCTTGAGCACCTCGTCACCCGTCAGGTGCCCGTAGGTGTCGTTGACCTGCTTGAAATAGTCAATGTCAATCATCAACAGCGCCAGCGGTTGGCCCTGACGTTTGGCCATGGCCAGCTGTTGTTCCAGCGATTCCAGCAAGGACCGCCTGTTGATCAGGCCGGTCAACTCGTCACGCATGGCGAGCTTGCGGTTGCGTTCGTCGGCACGCTCCTTGGCCATCAGGATCAGCCCCAGGCTGACCACCATCGTGCACATGGCCGAGGCCAAAAAAACAACACTTGGCACCCAATGCGAGGTCAGTATCGACTTGATTTCATTCCGGTACAGCACCACACCCACGCCCTGAAGCAGCATAAGGGCAATCAGCACCAAAAATCCGGTTGCCAGAAAATACTGGCCGACACCCGCGGTCTCCTTGCGTCTTTGCAGCACGATCAGCACCAAAATCAGACTCTGGACGACATAAATGAAAACGCCTGCGGCCACGCGCGCCAGGTACCAGGGCAACAAGACCGGAAACAGGATCGCTACCAGGACCACCGGTGACCAAAGCAGCCAGCGTGGTGGCCGCCGACGCTGAAACTGGCACACACCTTCGGTAAAGAGTGCAAAGACACACGAGAGCAGCACATTGCCCAGCACGACGGAGAGCCAGTCGCTGACCTGCCCGCGCATCGTGAAGAGCAGATAGGTGACGGTGTGCGCAAGCAGGCCCAGCGCCCAGTAACCCATGCCCTCGCGCAACTGCCTGCGGGCGGCAATGCCCAACACCATGGCCAGCGTGGCGCTCAAGGCCATGATGACCATGAAGAGAGTAGGAACGTGGGCGACCACCATGACGCCTCATGTTAGCCTATCGACAGCCTACAGCCAGCGCACAGAACCCCGATAAGCGTGCCAGGTGGCGTGCCCGAGCAATGGCCCCACCAGCACCAGACCCAGCGCCCATGGCAGCAGCAAGGCGCCAGTCACCAGGACCACAATCAGCACGCCCCACAGCAGCATGACGCCGGGCTGCGTCACCACCACTTCGATGCTGCCGATGGCCGCCGTGATGGCATCGGTGTCGCGGTCCAGGATCATCGGGATCGACACCACGGTGATGGCAAACACCAGTGCGGCAAAGGCGCCACCCACCAATGTGTAGGCCAGCACAAAATCCCAGTTGTCAGGATTGAACACGGCCTGCACCACTCCCACCGACGACGACATACCGGTGTTGAAAAACACCGCAATTACCACCAGCGAGGCCCGGCCCCACAACAACTCCAGCACAATCAACACCCCCACCAGCAGTCCCATGCTGCGCAGGTGGGCTTTCCAGCACGTCATGGAACTGGCAAAACCGGGCACCAGACCCAATTCACGGCGACGGCTCACTTCATAGAGTCCCATGGCCAGGAACGGGCCGACCAGCAGGCAACCCGAGGCAATCGTCATGGTGTACTCGGGACTGGCGCGGAACACAGCGCCCAGAATGAGCGCCATGCACCAGAACGACAGGCCGTAAAACAGGCTGATACCCGGATGTGCGGCCAGATCACGCCAGCCCTGCAGCAGCCAGCCAGGCGGTGCAGACCATGACAGTGCAATGACCTCCCTGGGCGGCGTCTCGGGCGGCGGCGGCACGTAAAGCGGAGGCGGAACTTCTGGCGGAAAATTACTCATGAAGGAAGCATAACGGGCCAGTATCCTTCCAGCTATTCAGGAAAACACCAGTGCTGCCGTGTTATTCCCGGCCACCCCTGCAATGGCAGGGAATAGCGAGAACCTCTCTCAATTCTCAATATTAGCTAAAATTAATCAAAATTCAATAATTAATGTAGAACATTAAGCTCAACAGGGAGTCTTCCTTATGCCATCCGTCACCATTGAAAAATCGTTTTGCACCACCCGGGAAGCCGCCAAGTTGCTGGGCGTGTCGGTGGGCACCGTGCAACTTTGGGTTGAAAGCGGCCTGCTGCGGGCCTGGAAGACTGCGGGTGGCCACCGCCGTGTGATGCGCGACTCGGTGGACCAATTGCTGCGCAAGGAACCGGCTCCCCCCCTGACGCCAGCGCTTGCCGAGCCCTTGCCCAACCAGCAACGTCCGCTCAAGATCATGGTGGTGGAAGACGATGCCGACCTGTTGCGCCTGTACCAGGCCAAACTGGCGCGCTGGCCCGTGGCGACCAAGGTCATCGGCATGTACAGCGCCATTGCCGCGCTGCTGGCCATCGGCCGGGGCGGCCCCGATTTGCTGATCACCGACCTGAACACCCCGGAAATAGATGGTTTCAGCATGCTGCGCATCCTGCACCACGCACCCGAACTCGCCCACACCACCATCGTTGCAGTGACCGGGCTGGATGAGGCAACCATCGCCGCGCGCGGCGGCCTGCCGCCCGACATTCAGGTCCTGGCAAAACCCATTCCCTTCGAGCGACTGCAAGACATTGCCACCGGTATCGCCAAACAAGGGCGCTTTTTACTCAATGCCCATGCCCCCGCATAGTTTGCGTTGACGACCAAGAAAAACTTGGCGCATAAGCACTCGGTAGGCGAACACACAGACAGGAATAAATTCTAAGTCGGGGCAGCGCGGCTTTTCGGCTTGCAGGACAATCCGGCTTTTACCGCCATGGCCCAGCCCAAACATGACCACTACGCTCAACATCGATTTTGTCTCCGACATCTCCTGCCCCTGGTGCGCCATCGGTCTGGCCGCATTGGAGCAGGCCCTCACCCACCTGCAGGGCGAAGTGGACGTGCAGATGCACCTGCAGCCTTTTGAGCTCAACCCGCAGTTGCCCGCCGGCGGCCAGGACATCAGCGAGCACCTGACGCAAAAATACGGCTCGACCGCGCAGCAGCAGGCGCAGATCCGCGACACCATCCGCCAGCGCGGCGCCGAGGTGGGTTTTGCCTTCAACCCGTCCGGACGCGGCCGCATCTACAACACCTTTGCGGCGCACCGCTTGCTGCACTGGGCCGGGCTTGAAGCACCCGATCGGCAGCTGGCCCTGAAAAAAGCCTTGCTGGTGGCCTGCCACAGCAACAGCCAGGCCATGGACTCGCCCGAGGTGCTGCTGGCCGCCGTGACCCAAGCCGGACTGGACGTGACACGCGCAAAGAACATTCTGGCCAGTGATGAATTCACGCAGGAGGTGCGTGCAGCCCAGGCGTTCTACGCCCGGCAAGGCATTCACTCGGTGCCGGCCGTCATCATCAACGACCGTCATCTGATCTCGGGTGGCCAGCCGGTTGCCGTGTTCAAACAGGCGCTGCGCCAGATTGCGGCAACGCAGGTTTAGGCCTATGACCGGGTGACGTTCACCCGCGCCTTTTTTCTTATCTGCCCGCCACGGTCAGGGTCGGCTTTTCCGCGTTGCCGGCGCGCGGGCCGGGCGTGGCGCCAAACTGAATATCGCCAGACAGTTGGCCACCCTCTTCAATGACCACTTTGCCATAACGGATCTTGCCCGTCACCTTGCCAGTCGCATAGATCACCAGCTTCTGGCGGACCGTCAAATTGCCGTCAAACTGGCCGTGAATCTCGGCAATGTCGATCTCGGCTGAGCCCTTGAAAGAACCTTGCTCCGCAATTTCCATCAAGCGCGAATCCATGGTGGCCTCGACCAGCCCCTCGACCACCAACGTGTCGCAGTCCGTGATCTCCACGCCTTTGAGCTTGATGTTGGGCCCGACGATGAGCTTGCTGCCGCCAACCGGTGCCGTCGCAGACGCAGCTGCAACTGTGCTGGCAGCCACGTTGGCAGGACTCGTCCCCTGCTGGGTCGCCGTGCCGCTGGATGCGCCATAACCGGCGCCTTGCGCCGGCAGGGGAACCACATGCCTGGCCGCAGCAAGCTCGGTTTCGCGTTTATTGAAGAAGTTCGGTGACATTGCCATTGGTTTCCTTTAAAAAAACATCATGCTATGCGCCATGACGCTCAAAGTCGCCACTGAAAATGCAAGTTCTGTAACAGGATGCGCGCCCTTTTCGCCTGGCAACCGGCTTCTTCGCGCTGCTGGAATTTGCACCTGTCGTTCTTGTAATCGCGTGGTCATGTGAGTGACGCCTTATGGTTTCTACATTAACACCAGTGACGCAGCAGTTGTGTCACCAGACTCCCAGGGAAATACCCGTCGGAGCTGTTATCTACACCAAGGAGTTTTATCATGTCCATTCGCCAATCCCTGATCGCTTTGAGTCTCGTTGCCACCGCGCTGTCCGCAGTCGCCGCCGGAGACGCCGACAAAGTGCAATCCATCCAGTTGAAAGACGGCACCACCGTGCACCAATACAAAGACGGCAAGATGGCCATGGAAGGCAAATACGGCAATGCCGTCTATATGCAAGAAGGCGTGAAAATGGAAACCACTGACGGCAAAACCATCACCATGTCGGGCAACGAGGTTGCGCGCTTGTTCCTGGAAAAGTACCAAGCCAACAGGCCCTGACCCTCTCGATGGGTGGCCTACGTCAGCATGTAATCACAAGTCACTTGGCTGACAGCGTCAATCGCCCAAACTGACGCTGTCCATGTGATTCTGACTTTGCAGATTCCCTCAAAACCCAGAAGCCAAGATCATGAAAATCTCTTCACTTATCGCTGCCGTACTATTTGCTGGTGCCGCACTGAGCGGTGCCACTTATGCTGACGACAAGATGGCAGCCCCGAAGGCTGCCGAAGCGCAGGCTGACAAGGCCAAGTCGCACTTCCATGTGCAGGAGAAAACCGGTGTGCCGCAAAGCATGCCGGCGGAGGCGAAGACGGACAAGCCGAATGCAGCCAAGGATAAGAGCAAGCATTTCCATCCGAGAGATGGGAAATAAACTTTGGGAAATGGGGCCCTGGTAACGGGGCCTTGTCACTTCCACATGGATATCCGAAAACCGGCAGAGCATGGCGATCGCTGCGTTTGTCAAACGCTGGCGCTAGCAGTTGGCTGCGACCCGAAGCGGTTGAGCTATAGCTTTTGCCTGAATGTGCTCCAGAAGCGCTGGGTTGTCGAATGCAACCATGGTTGCCAAGCAGAGTTGTCTGTGACGGACAGCGAATTGAAATGGCATGAGATCGGCCAGATTGACCCTGTGAAGGCTATTCTGATCATGAACGAATAGTTGGAAGCCGTGGCCGGCGCCTCGTCAGTCCCGCCCGCAGTGAACAGTTCTCCGCCTCCGGTACAAGGGGGGCACGAAGGGCATGGCACGCCATCTGGCAATGCCAATAATGCGTCATTTTCGGATGCACTGAATCAGGCGATCGCACAGCAAGTCGGGAATGCCGGGGCCGGACATGGTGCTCACGGAGGTCCGGGTGCAAGAACTGCGGGGCAAGGCGGCGGATGGCAATACGTTGGAAATGGATGCCGAGCGCCAGAAATTTTCCGAGAATTCGTTGATGTACCAGTTTTCACTGGATCGCGTCAGCGGACACTTCAAGCACTTCTTGGAACTCCTGCAGAACCTCAAATGAATCACTTTGCACTGCCTGATACTCCTTGCCGGTTACGTCTTGCTTTGGCCCTTCGGCTCGGTGTTGGTGCCGTGGTAATCGGGATATTGGCCGGTGGTATTGCCTACTGGGCGGCATCCTACGAAGCCGAGATACGCGTCAAGGAACTGGCGATTGCCGGCGTGCGTCACTTCGAGTCGCCAGCGATGCGATTGGCGGGGGAGCAGGACCTGGCCGATCATCAGGAACTTGTCCGGATCCTGCGTGACGAACTGGCAGGTATGCGGGTTTTTGGGGCTGACAGGCGCCTGCTTTTCGAGACCTGGAGCGCGCTCCCCGAGGCTGCACTCGCCTCGCTCCGGAGCGTCGTGCCTCTCTGGCCCAAACAAGGGGAAAGCCACACGCAGAGTTTTCTAATCGGATCAGACGAGTTGATTCAGGTCTTGCTACCCATGACCATCGAAAATGGCCGCCTGATTGGTTATATTGAAGGAATTAGCCGAATATCGGAAAAGGAGATCGAGGCGAGACGACGATCAATACGGCATGTGGCACTGGCAGCAAGTTTGTCGGTGCCGGTAGCGGCATTATTGTTGTACCCGCTTATGCTGGCCATGCTGCGGCGTTCCAATTTCCTGTCGCGGCAGCTGCTTGATGCCAACTTGTCGCTGATTCGTTCGCTGGGGAATGCAATTGCCAAGCGTGATGCCGACACCGACGCGCACAATTATCGGGTCACCCTGTTTTCGGTGGCTGTTGCTGAGGCCTTGAACGTTCCGACGGAGACGATTTCCAACTTGGTGTTGGGCGCTTTTTTACATGATGTCGGCAAGATTGGGATTCCCGATCGAATCCTGCGCAAACCGGGTAAATTGGATCAGGATGAGTTCAAGGTCATGCAGACCCACGCTGTGCTTGGTGTGGAGATCGTTGCCGGCAATCCTTGGCTGATCGGTGCCGAACAAACGATCCGCCACCACCATGAGCATTTTGATGGCAGCGGCTACCCGGATGGACTATCCGGGACAAATATTCCGTTGACAGCCAGAATTTTTGCACTGGCCGACGTATTCGATGCGCTGACTTCGGTACGCCCTTACAAAAAAGCAATCTCACTGGAAGAAACACTGCTCATCATGGAGCGTGAAAGCGGTACTCATTTCGACCCAGCAATATTTGCAACATTCTTTGAGCTTGCGCCTGGCCTATATGCAATGAGCCGTACTTGGGAAAGCGATCAGTGGGCGGCCGAATTGAACTCAGTCGTCAAACGGTACTTCAAAACGGAAACGGCTCCCGAAGGAGCCGCCTGAACATTGGGTGCAATGATATCAACCGCGATGGCCTTGATGCAGAAGGTTATCGAGGCGCATCACTTCATCACCATGCATGATGATCTTCTGACCGTCCTTGGTTTCCATCACAGTGTCTTTTTCCATCCTTGAAGATGTAAACCGTCGAGTCATCCTTCAATTCGATGACCTGCTGACGGCGGTTGTCAAGGTAGTTGTCGCGTAAAGGTGATGGAGCAAATTTTTTGAGGTGTTCAAGGTCCTTGGTCCTTGGTTTGTCGGGATTGAGTTCCACGCGCTCGACATGGCGCCAATCGCGGGTCAGTCTGGACCAGCGGCGCGCCGTTTCCGCCTGGTAAATGGCTTCTTCGCGCTGCTGGAATTTGCACCTGTCATTCTTGTAATCGCGTGGTCATGTGAGTGACGCCTTGTGGTTTTTACATTAACACCAGTGACGCAGCATTTGTGTCACCGGCCCCCAGGGGAAATGCCCGTCGGAGCTGTTATCCACACATAGGAGTTTTATCATGTCTATTCGCAAATCGCTGATCGCCTTGGGTCTTGTTGCCACCGCGCTGTCCGCAGTCGCCGCTGGAGCCGGAGACGCCGACAGAGTGCAATCCATCCAGTTGAAGGACGGCACCACCATGCACCACTACAAAGACGGCAAGATGGCCATGGAAGACAAAAACGGCAAGATTGTCTACATGAAAGAGGGTGTGAAAATGGAAACCACTGACGGCAAAACCATCACCATGACGGGCAACGAGGTCGCGCGCTTGTACATGGAAAAGTACCAAGCCAACAGGCCCTGACCCTCTCGATGGGTGAACTACGTCAGCATGGGGGTAGCGGGCAGTTTGATGGTGAATGTTGTGACCGCACCAGCAGAAGTTGCCGCGATGGTGCCCCCATGCCCCAGGATGATGGACTTGGCAATGGCCAGGCCCAAGCCCGTGCCGTCACCGTGTTGGCGTGCCGGGTCAACCCGGAAGAAGCGGTCAAAAATGCGCTCCAGAAATTCGGGCGCAATGGTGTCGCCCACATTTTCCACCATCACCGTTAGCGCGTCGGAGGCCTGGCCCAACGTCACCCGGACACAGCTGTCCGGGTTGGCGTGGCGTATGGCATTGGACAGCAGGTTGCCCAGCGCCCGGCGCAGCATCAGACGATCGGCCAGCACCGACACAGCGCCCGTGGCGCTCAGACTGAGCTGCAAATTTTTCTCGTCGGCCACGGCTTCGTAATAATCAAACAAGGCACGCACTTCCTTGGCCAGGTCAACGGTCTCCCGGCTCGGCACCACCAGACCATTCTCGGCCTTGGCCAGCAGCAACATGTCAGAAATCATGCGCGCCATGCGATCCAGTTCTTCCGCATTTGATTCGAGCACACTGCAGTATTCGGCGACATCACGCGGGCGCGACAAGACCACCTGGGTTTGCGTCATCAGATTGCTCACCGGGGTGCGCAGCTCGTGCGCGATGTCGCTTGAAAAATCAGACAGGCGCGTGAAGGCTTCATCGAGTCGCGCCAGCATGTCATTGAGCGACTGCGCCAACTCAGCCAACTCCACCGGCATATGCTGCACTGGCAGACGATGACTGAGTTGCTGCGCCGTCACCACCTGGGCCTGCTCGCGCATCGTGCGCAAGGGCATCAGCCCCCGGCGCACCGCAGCCCAGCCCAGCACACCAGTCACCGCGACGGCCGCTGCCACAAACAACCACAGTGTTTTAAGGAACGCGCTCAAGTAAGCCGTGTGCTGCGCAATGTCAGTTGCCACCGCAACGTACACATTGACCGCAAGGCCGTTGCGGTCCAGCATGGCCGTCGGAATTTGCGCCGCCAACCCACGGTACGTCTGGCTGCCCTGCTCCCATAAGTCGGGCCGACCATGTGCCAGCCTGGCCAGGGAGACCACCACTTCGGGACTGAAGTTGGCGTTGCCAGTCGCAAAAACAACCGAATGATCCGCATCAATCACCATCACTTCCAGCCCTGGATGACCCACCAATGACTGTGCCAATTGGTGCGTGAACTGCGTTAAGCCCTCGTGTGAAGTCACGGTATGGAGGGCCTGCCGGGTCAACTCCATCTTGCCGGAGAGCACCTCCATGTCAAGGTCTTCAAAGTGTTGCTCAACCGAGGCGGCGATGACAAAACCAAGCACCAGCAGCACCGACGATGCCGCTGAGACAAACATCAGCGTCAAGCGCTGCGTCAAGGAGATCCGGTTCATGTTGCGCAAGTGGGATCCTCCAGCACGTAGCCCATGCCGCGCACAGTCCGAATCAGTTTGGGCTCGAACATGTCGTCTACCTTGGCGCGCAGCCGGCGCATGGCGACTTCAATAACGTTGGTGTCGGAATCAAAGTTCATGTCCCACACCTGCGAGGCAATCAGTGAACGCGGCAGCACCTCGCCCTGGCGCCGCAGCAGCAGCTCCAGCAGGGCAAATTCCTTGGCGGTCAGGTCGATGCGCTGGCCGGCGCGGCTGACACGCCGGCGCAGCAAGTCCAGCTCCAGATTGGCCGCGCGCAAAAAGGGGTCGGTCGGCGCTTTGCCACCCCGGCGCAACAGCGTGCGCACGCGTGCCAGCAGCTCGGAAAAGGCAAAGGGTTTGAGCAAATAGTCATCGGCACCCAGTTCCAGTCCCTTGACGCGGTCGTCCACCGCATCGCGGGCGGTCAAAAACATGACGGGTAGGTCTTTGCCGGAGCGGCGAATGCCGGCCAGCACCCCCCAGCCATCGATGCCGGGCAGCATCACATCCAGAATGGCCAGATCGTAGTTTTCAGTCAAGGCAAAATGGAGTCCGTCGACACCATCACGGGCCAGATCGACCATGAACCCGGCCTCGGTCAGACCTTGTTTCAGGTAGTCACCGGTTTTGAGTTCGTCCTCGACGATGAGGATTTTCATGACAGTTTTTCTTTCTGGATCAAGCTTTGCTTATTCTGCCCGGATGCAGGCCAAATAAGCAAAGAGGGAAAAAATAAGCGGCGGCAGGATCAGCATTTTCAGCACGGCCATTCAGCGCAGCCGCAGCGCGTTGCCAATCACCGAAGCTGAGCTGAAACTCATAGCCAGCGCCGCAATCAACGGGGACAGCAGCCAGCCCGTGAGCGGGTACAACACGCCGGCGGCAATCGGAATCCCCAGAGCGTTGTACAAAAAGGCAAAGACCAGGTTTTGCTTCATGTTCCTGACCGTCGCGTGCGACAGCAGGATCGCCGCGCTGATGCCACGCAAATCACCCTTGATCAGCGTCACCTGGGCGCTGTTCATGGCCACATCGGTGCCGGTACCCATGGCAATACCGACATTGGCTTTGGCCAGCGCCGGGGCATCGTTGATGCCATCGCCTGCCATGGCGACAACGCGACCCTCATTTTGCAGCCGCGTGACCAGCGCCAGTTTGTCGGCGGGTTTGACTTCACCGCGCACTTCGTTAATGCCCAATTGCTTCGCCACCGCTTTGGCGGTGGTCAGGCCATCGCCGGTTGCCATGATGATGCGCATGCCGGCTTTTTTGAGTGCCGCCAACGCCTCCGGCGTGCTCGCTTTGACCGGATCAGAAACGGTCACCAGTCCCAGCAGTTGCCCTGCGCTTGCCAGATACATCACGCTGGCACCTTCGGCGCGCAAGGCTTCTGCCCTGGCGACCAACGGGGCCAACACGACGCCTTCTTGTTGCATCAACGTGGTGTTGCCCAGTGCCAGCGGCATACCGCCAATGTGACCGCGCACGCCGATGCCTGAACCCGACTCGAAAGCTTCGGCTTTTTCCAGGGTCAGCCCGCGTTCCCGGGCGGCACGCACCAGAGCCTCGGCCAGCGGGTGTTCGCTGCCCTGGTCCAGGCTGGCAGCCAGGCGCAGCACCTCGTCGGCATCGCCGCCGGGCGCAGGAACGGCGCAGTTAAAGGCTGGTTTGCCTTCCGTCAGCGTGCCGGTCTTGTCCACAATCAGCGTGTCCACCTTGCGCAGATTCTCAATCGCGGCGGCATCGCGAAACAGCACCCCTTGCGCGGCGCCCTTGCCGGTGGCCACCATGATCGACATGGGTGTCGCCAGCCCAAGGGCGCAGGGGCAGGCAATGATCAGCACCGCCACGGCATTGATCAGGCCAAAAACCCAGGAGGGCTCCGGACCCCACCAACCCCAGGCGAAAAAGGTCAGCACCGCGATGGCCACCACGGTGACGACAAAGTAGCCTGCCACCACGTCGGCCATGCGCTGCATGGGCGCGCGGGAGCGCTGCGCCTGCGCCACCATTTGCACGATTTGCGACAACATGGTGGCCGCGCCCACGCGCTCCGAGCGCATCACCAGGGCGCCGCTGGTGTTCATGGTGGCCCCAATCACCTTGTCGCCGACGCGCTTGGTCACAGGCATCGGCTCACCCGTGAGCATGGACTCGTCCACGGCACTGCTGCCTTCGATGACCTCGCCGTCCACCGGCACCTTTTCACCCGGGCGCACGCGCAAACTGTCGCCCACATGCACACTGGACAAGGGCACATCCTCTTCGCCGCCGTCGGCGCGGATGCGCCGGGCGGTCTTGGGTGCTAGACCCAGCAAGGATTTGATCGCAGCCGAGGTTTGCGAGCGCGCCTTGAGTTCAAGCATCTGGCCCATCAGGGTCAGTGAAATGATCACGGCCGCCGCCTCGAAGTACACCGCGACGCGCCCCATCGAGATAAAAGAGTCCGGAAAGACCTGGGGTGCCAGCGCCGCCACCACGCTGTAGCCATAGGCGGCACCCGTGCCCAGCCCAATCAGGGTCCACATGTTGGGGCTGCGGTTCAGCACCGACTGCCAGCCACGCACAAAAAACGGCCACCCCGCCCATAACACGATGGGGCTTGCCAACACCAGTTCCAGCCAACTCTGTTGCGTCACGCTCAGCCATGACTGGCGGTGGCCAGCCATGGCCAGGACAAAAACCACCACGGTCAACGGAAGTGAGTACCAAAAACGGCGCTGGAAATCGCGCAATTCCGTGTTGTCGTCCTCATCCAGCGTCGGCAACACCGACTCCAGCGCCATGCCACATTTCGGACAATTCCCCGGGTGATTCTGCCGCACTTCGGGGTGCATCGGGCAGGTGTACACGGTGCCGGACGTACTGGCCAGCTGCGCTTCGGGCGCTACCGCAGGGGCTGCAGGAACCGCAGGCGCTGCAAGGGCCAGGTATTGCCCCGGATTGGCAGCAAATTTGTGCTGGCAGTTGGCACTGCAAAAATAATACGTTCGACCCTCATGCTGCAGCGTGTGTCCGGACGATTCGGTAACAGTCATGCCGCACACCGGATCAGTCAATGGCAGGGGCGTGGTGTGGTTCATGGCATGCCCTGGATCAATTCGGTGCCGCATCCGGACGCGACAAGCTGGGTATAAAACGGGGTGTCACGCTGGCATAACGCGCATACGTCTGGCCAAACAGGGCGCGCATGTCGGCTTCTTCAGTCCGTGCCAATCGGCCGTACATGACCAGCAGGACAGGGAACATGAGCAGCGTCAGCAGCGTAGGCCATTGCAGCAAGAAACCCAGCAGGATCATCACGAAAGCCACGTACTGCGGGTGGCGTATGCGCGCATACGGCCCGGTTGTGGCCAGCGTTTTGCTGCGTTGGGCGTGGTACAAAACCCGCCACGCGTTGGACAACAAAATGAACCCGAAGGCCAGAAAGATGTAGCTGGCGATGTGCAAAATACCAAAGTGCGGGTCACCTTTTTCACCGAGCAGGGTGGACCACAAGTGTCCCGAGTCATGGCTCAGGATATCGAGTCCGGGATAGTTGGTTTGCAGCCATCCCGACAGCAGGTAAATGGTGAGGGGGAAACCGTACATCTCCACAAAAAGCGCCACGATGAAGGCGGAAAACGCCCCGAACGTTCGCCAGTCCCGCGCGGTGGCCGGTTTGAAAAAACTGTAGGCGAACATGATGAAAATGGCCGAGTTCAACACCACCAGCACCCACAAGCCATAAGCAGACGGGTCCTGGTTCATGGCGGCTCTCCTGGCTTGGCTGGCGGTGTTGGCGCTGCGCCATCACCCGGCGGGTGCTTATGTCCATCATGACCGTGGTGCATGAACAAATGCATCAGGGGGCAAGCGGCCAGCAGCAGATAAGGCAACGCACCCAAGGTGTGCACCAGGTGCTCGGTCAACAAAAAGTAGCTGGCAACGGCACCCATGACGACCACGCCTATGGCGTAGCGCGAACGCCAAAAACCAGGCTCCCTGGTGGGCTCCACAGGGGTCGTATTGGTGGAAGGAAATCTCATTTTTCAATCGGGCCTGGCAGCCGGTCCATCATCATTTGCATTAAAGTGACGTGTTTGCATGATTAAATTCCTTTAAGAAATTTTGTAGGTCTGTCAGGCATATTTTTGATAGACGGAGGTGCTGCCATCGCGCCGGACCAGAAGCACTTGATAAGGATCTTTGCGGCCTTTGTAGATCGGCCCATCCATGCCCGGCGAGCCCACTTTCATGCCCGGCACGGTCAAGCCAATGGCATCCGGTTTCTCCCGCAGCAAACGGTGTATCTCGCGGGCCGGTACATGGCCTTCAACCACGTAACCGGCAACGCGGGCGGTGTGGCATGACCCGAGCTGGGTCGAGAGCCCCATTTGTGCCCGCATACCGTTATTGCCAGTTTCAAAAACCTGCACCGAAAACCCGGCCTTTTTCATCACGGCGATCCAGTCTTTGCAGCAGCCGCAACTGGGGTCTTTCCAGACCTCCATTTTTATGCCTTGCGGCGCGGCTGCCATGGCTGCGAGTGGCAGCATGAGGGCGCCCATGAGCCAAAAGCGGCGGGTTGTGGTGGTGACCGTATCCATTTTTGAATCCTAGCTAATTGCTGTGAAGGTGTATGAAGTGTCGAGCCAGGTCGTCGTCCATGACATGACGGCCACATTACTTTCTTGTCATTTGGTGCGAGAACGTGGACGCGGCCAGGCTTTGCGGTTCGCCACATGGGGCATTCCCAAGGGGCGCCAGGTGCCATATGTCGCGTTGACATGGTGGGGTGCATGTCGGGATGCAGTTCATTGCACATCACATCTTGCTTTCCGACCGGATAGGTGCCAGATCGGATGGCCTCGGCCAGTTCTGACGCAACCTGCGCGCGCGTCTTGGCGGCGCGGACTCCTGTTGCAGGGAATTGCGCAGGATAGAGATCGCGCATGTTGCGTCCCTGATCGCCCACAACAGGCGTCGTGCCTGTACGAGTGTCCAAAAAAAACCCTGCACCGGCGGACAGCCTGGCAGGGTCTAAAACGCTTAACCTTGGAGCCAGCGGAAAATCAGAACAGGTGAACAACACCCGCAATAAGCCTGTTTGCCACATCGGTGCTGATCGCGCCAACGACACCCTTTTCGATCGATGTCCGGTCATAGGATGTGTACAGGTAAGTACGTTTGGACAGGTCGTAAGTGGCGAGCAAGTTGTACCCACTGCCATTCAAATCGAAGCCTGCAGCGCTGGTGTTGGAATCAGCGTAGCCAAAATAGACTTTGACGGCAGAACCCACCGGCACAGTGACACCCAGGTTGTATTCCTTGTCATCGCGACCGGTATCGTTGGACACTTTTTGGTAACCGGCATTGACCCTGGCCATACCAAAGTCATAGGTGCCGCCAATCATGTTGTATTTGTTTTTGTCTTGAGGTGCGCCAACCGTATTTTGAGCCAGTTTTTCCTCATGGTAGCCATAGCCCAGCAAAACTGGACCCGCTTTGTAGATCACATTCAAGCTGTAGGTGTTGGTTGCACTGCCGCCAAGGTTACCGGGTGCTTGATCATTTTCACCCAGCCCAGCTAAAGCCGAAACGGAGACCCCGCTGAACTCGGGCGAGGTATACCGAATTGAATTGCTGATATAGGTAATGCCTTGTTTGATACCAAGCCCATATACTTTTTCAGAGGGCGAAGTGTTGCCGTTGTTGATGCTTTCAACTACCCCAAACAAATCGTAATAAGGCGTGTATTGACGACCCAAAATCACGTTTCCGAAGCCGCCCGACAGGCCAACGGATGCCGTGCGTGCAAATAGGCCGGCTGTGGCACCTGCACCGCTGTCAAGGTCAAAGGCGGACATGAGGTTGAAATTGGCCTTCAACCCGCCGCCCAGGTCTTCCGTGCCCTTCAAGCCCCAGTAAGTGGTTCTGAAAGTCGAAGAGTTCACCACGGTTTTTGATTGGGATGCCACAGGTGCGGCGCCAGTCGTCTCAGTGGTGGTGCGACCAAAGCCAGCGTCAAGACGACCATACAAGGTCACCGACGATTGAGCCATGGCAGTGCCAGACGCGGCCAGGACGGCCAAAGTAAGGAGAGATTTTTTCATTTCAATGTTTCTGTAGGTTATAGAGAAGGGGTTCATTCACCGAATTGACTTCTAATCAGCTTGGAGATCGGTGACGCAACTGGCAACAGCGACATCACTGAGGACAATGTAGAAATCAAAGCTTGACAAACGCATGACCGGAAAATTACAAGAAAGTCTGCATTTCGACAGCTTTAACAGGCTGCTGAAATACCTTCCAGAATGGGCTGACAGACGCCTGCTTTTCGAGACCTGGAGCGCGCTCCCCGAGGCTGCACTCGCCTCGCTCCGGAGCGTCGTGCCTCTCTGGCCCAAACAAGGGGAAAGCCACACGCAGAGTTTTCGGATCGGATCAGACGAGTTGATTCAGGTCTTGCTACCCATGACCATCGAAAATGGCCGCCTGATTGGTTATGTTGAAGGGATTAGCCGAATATCGGAAAAGGAGATCGAGGCGAGACGACGATCAATACGGCATGTGGCACTGGCAGCAAGTGAAGTGTGCGACCGGGGTGTCGACTGCGACATGATCGCTACATTACTTTTTGTCACTTGATTTCGACCGAACCAATGGACTCGATCTTTTCATAGCGCCGTCGCGGTGAGGACAGGTGTGGCTCGCGCTACTTTGAAACGTTCGACGGCTACGTTTACAGATCAATTTCGGCGTTTGCCGCACTTTTAAAAGATGACAGTTTTGTAATTTACGAGACATCCGGCTGATACCGATACACCGGCACAATAAAACTTGTTTGATCTAAATCAAAAGGAAGTTAAATAGTGCCTCTCAAACTTAAACCAAAACCCGTGTGGCCGGTCATTTTATTTGGCCTCGTGTCGATCCCATTGGCATGGTCTGCCCAAACCATCCCGCCCGGCGCAGAGGAAGACTGGCGAAAGGCAAACGAGGCAGTTGGACAGCTCAAACGAGGTCATGCGGACGCGCTCAAATGGGAGCAGGCAAACGTGTCGCCCCCAGTAATCCAAAGCCAGGTGCCAGTCGGACTGAAACTGCTGACGATTGAAGATGTGACTCGTCAGGCTTGGCGGGCTCACCGCGATATGGTTCATCCGTTGTCCCGCCTCGGCACGGCCAATGTGACATTGATGGCAACAGGTCGCTGGACGGAAATTGATCCCCGTCTGCAGCGCCGGGTGGATGGCATGGACGAGATGCTGGAAGTGGCCGCGCAAGCGCGCAAAGCATGGTTGCAAGCGGTTGCCTCACGCCAGGCGCTGACGCAGTACCGCGCAGCTTTGGACGCGGCCGAAGCTGCGAGCGAGTTGGGTCGGCGTATGGTGAACGTGGGCAATTGGAGCAAACTGAAGCAAACCCAGGTGCAACTGGTGCAATCAGCTGCCCAAATGAACTTGTTGCGCGCGCAGTACGCGGCAGACCAGGCGCAGGCCAGCTTAATCAAGACTCTTGGTTTAAGAGGTCAATATACCCACGTGACGCTACCCGATGCGCTGCCCGATGTACCCCGACAGCTTGTCCCCATCGGGGAATGGCAGCAACAAGCATTGGCCATACAGGCCCAACTGCCAGATGTTGAAAGTATGCGCTATCAAGCCAATTTCGACCTGGCGCTGGCGGCTTATCAAACCAGCCACGCGCTGGTCAAGGGCACGCGGGATGAGGTGCTCAAGGTGCGCGAATTCATCAGCGAAGAAACGGTCCTGCACTACAACGGGATGCTCAGCAGTGTTTGGGATCTGCTGGATGAGTCTCGCAATCAGTCACAGGCCGTGATTGATGCCATAGCTTCCCAGCGTGACTTCTGGATCGCCGAGACCGACTTGCAATGGGTGCTGCAAGGTGGCGAACCCGACAGTTTTGTATCTCTGGGCGGTGGCAGTGAAGCTGCCGCGGCGGCTGCGCACTAACAGGAACGCATGAACATGAATCTCAACTCACGCAGACAATTTTTTGCCGGAGCTGCCGCCTCAGTGGCTGGCCTGGTCGTGGCGCGCTCGGCGCTGGCCGGCCTGCCCGAGGCGGTCATCCAGACCTCGGTGGCAACGGCACCGCCGCTGGTCCCGACCACGGGCCGACTCTATAACCCGGTCGTCACGCTCAACGGCTGGACCTTGCCCTGGCGCATGAACAACGGCGTCAAGGAATTCCACCTGGTGGCCGAACCGGTGGTGCGCGAAGTGTCACCGGGCTTCAAGGTCAACATGTGGGGCTACAACGGGCAAAGCCCGGGACCCACGATCGAGGTCGTTGAAGGCGATCGCGTTCGCATCTTCGTCACCAACAAGCTGCCCGAGCACACCACCATTCATTGGCATGGCCAGCGCCTGCCCAACGGCATGGACGGTGTTGGCGGCCTGAACCAACCCGCCATTCCTGTGGGCAAGACCTTTGTCTATGAGTTCGAGGCGCGCCGCCCAGGCACCTTCATGTACCACCCGCATGCCGACGAAATGGTGCAAATGGCCATGGGCATGATGGGCATGTGGGTGACCCACCCCAAGGCCAGGCACCCCCACATCAGCGAGGTGGACCGGGATTTCTGCTTTTTGCTCAACGCGTTTGACGTGGAACCTGGCAGCAAAACGCCCAAGATCAACACCATGACCGACTTCAACATCTGGTGCTGGAACAGCCGCGTTTTCCCGGCCATCGACACCCTGAATGTGCGGCTGAACGACCGTGTGCGCATCCGGGTCGGCAACCTCACCATGACCAACCACCCGATCCACCTGCACGGGCACGAGTTTCTGGTCACCGGCACCGACGGTGGCCCGACACCGCCCAACACCCGCTGGTATGAGGTCACGACCGACGTGGCGGTGGGGCAGATGCGGCAAATTGAACTGGTTGCCGACGAAGAGGGTGACTGGGCCATGCATTGCCACAAGAGCCACCACACCATGAACGCCATGGGCCATGATGTACCGACCATGATCGGCGTGGATCACCGCGGCCTGGTCGGGAAAATCCAGAAGGTCGCGCCCGACTACATGCTGATGGGCGAACGCGGCATGGCCGACATGGGCGACATGCAGATGCCCATCCCTGACAACACGGCGCCCATGATGACCGGCACTGGCCAATTTGGCCCACTGGAAATGGGCGGCATGTTCACCGTGTTCAAGGTGCGCAAAGACCAGAAACCGGGGGATTACAGCGACCCCGGACCCTACAAGTTTCCAGCCGGCACCGTGGCTTATGAATGGCATGGCGCCCTACCCCAGACCACGCGTCCAACGGGCAGCACCGGGACTGCGCCTGTCGCAGCAAGCGCCATCAAGCCCAGTGGCAAAGGAGGCATGTCACACTGACTGAAAAACACTGTTGTAGCCTTCTTGAACCCCATCCCGTTAGCGTGATCCACGCTTCAATCGAAAAGTAAACATGAAATTTTCAAAACTCATTCCGTCCAATTCTCCAGCACTGATTTTTATCGCATTGCTTACCGCAGCTTCTGCCGCATCGGCCGCAGGCGTTCATGGTGGAGGACATGGTGGCTCGCCCATTGGCAAGCCCGGCGTTGCTGCCAAGGTCAGTCGCACGATCAACGTGGAGATGGCCAACGGCATGCGCTTCAAGCCCTCTGACATTCAGGTCAAAAAGGGGGAAACGATCCGCTTTGTCCTGAAAAACACCGATGGCGTCAAACATGAATTCAGCCTGGGGACACAACAGGAATTGCTGGAACACTATGAAGCCATGAAGAAGTTCCCCGACATGGAGCACGACGAGCCCAACAAGATCAGTCTGGCGCCGGGCAAGCGGGGAGAAGTGATCTGGCAATTCACAAAAGCAACCGCTGTCGACTTTGCCTGCCTGCACCCAGGTCACTTCGAGGCCGGTATGAAGGGCCGGGTCATCGTGGCCGCCAAGTAGGTTCGGCCCGCTACAGATTCCGTGGCTATCACTTTTTTCAAGGCATACATCATGAAACAACAAGCCAAACGCTTGCTGGCGGCAACAGCCATCACCCTGTCGTCTCTCTTTTCAGGGTCAGTGCTCGCGCAAACGCCCCCAAATCAAAACACCATGGAGATGCCTGCCAAGCCCAGCTTGACGGACGGCGAAGTTCGGAAAATCGACAAGGAAACGGGCAAACTCACCATCCGGCATGGCGAGATCAAGCACCTGGAAATGCCGCCAATGACCATGGTTTTTGTGGCCAGGGACAAAGCCATGCTCGACCAGGTCAAGGTTGGCGACAAGGTACGCTTCATGGTCGTTCACGAGAATGGCCAGATGGTCGTCACAGACATCCAACCCATCAAGTAATCGCTCGCCGGTTTTGACATGCGCCCGTGCTGCTTGCACTGGGCGCAAGAGCGTACACACTACCTCAACACGCCTCTTTGCAAGCCAACCGCAAATACAAACGCGGTGGCTGTGCTTGCACCACAGCCACCGCGTCAGCGGATTAATTAAACAATCAAACCTATACCGATGCGCTCCTTATGGGCGGTTGTCTAAATAGATGTATCCAGACAGCCTGGCAACCTCGTTTCCCTTCATTGTGATCGATTCACCACTTGCTGTTTCCATGACTGTACCTTCTTGCATGACCACGGCTATACCAAACTTGCTTTCCATCGCCATCTTGCCATCCTTGAACTGATAGACGGTGGAGCCGTCCTTGAGTTGGGTGGATTTCACGATATCTGTGTTGTCCAATGCAAATGCAGACAGGGCAGGAAAAACAAGACTCAGAACCAAAATGGATTTACGAATTGACATGATAAAACTCCTTAGGATGACTGCAGTTTTCCCCGAATAAGCTCGGGGTCTGGTGACGCAACTGCTGCATCACTGGTGTTAATGTAGTAACTCAATCCCCGCAAGGAAATGACAGTTCAATTACAAAAGTGACAGCATTAGACGGCTTTTGAACCAGCACATGTTTCGCTCAAAAGCTGCCAGAAAAAACTCAAACCGGGCAATTTCGAGGTGGTTTAAACGCCAAATCGTTTAGATAACAAAAAAGTAATCTGAACGTCAGCTGGCAGTGATGCCCCTTCGGCATACTGGCGCCATTCGTTTTTATCTACTTTTCGCTAAAGGAACTCCCGTGAAAATTTTGCTTGCCCCCACCTTCATGGCGCTTGGTTTGGCTTTTTCAGCCTCTGCCATGGCACAAATGGATCACAACATGCACACGGCCCAGGCCACCAAACCTGTCGCTGCATCCGTGGATGCCAACGCCCTGGGTGATGCCCTGGTGAAAAAAGTGGATAAAACCAAGAGCACGGTCACCCTGCAACACGGCGCTTTACCCAATGGCATGCCGCCCATGACCATGGCCTACAAGGTAAAAGACACCGCCTGGCTGGACCAATTGAAAACCGGCCAGAAGATTCGCTTCGCCACCGATCCCGCCGACGGCGGCATGACGGTGCTGCGTTATGAGCTGGTGGAGTAAAGCGCCTGGATTGCTGCGTTGCTGACGCTCCTCGCAATGACAAATAAAAACAACACCCCCTGGACGCTGGTTTTTGGCGCCTGGCTGATCGCCGCCATGGCCACACTGGGCGCCTTGTTCATGAGCGAGATCATGGGCTTTGCACCTTGTGTGCTGTGCTGGTACCAGCGCATCTTCATGTTCCCGCTGGTGTTCGTGCTGGCGGCCGGGCTGTTTCCGCTCGACCCAAAAGTGCTGCGCTACGCCTTGCCGCTGGCCGTCGTTGGCCTGCTGGTTGCCGGCTTTCATGTCTTGCTCACGATGGGCATCATTCCTGAAACCATGGCGCCCTGTCGCCAGGGCATTCCCTGCAAAACCATCCAGGTTGAATGGTTTGGTTTTGTGACGATTCCCCTGCTCTCATTTTTGGCTTTTCTAACCATCACCGGCTTGCTGCTGGCAAGCACTATCAGGTCTTCCAAATGAAACAAAAAAGTATTTTCATCGCCGTTGCCGCGTTGTTGATCCTGGCCTTTGCCGCTGGCACGTACTTCTACCAAAAGCAGCAAGCCGAGCAGGCAGCGCAGCTTGCTGCGCAAAACATGGCGTCGCTGGCACGCGCCGATGCACCGAGTTTTGGCGACGCCAATGCGCCGGTGCACATCGTCGAGTTTTTTGACCCGGCCTGTGGCACCTGCCGCGAGTTTTACCCCCTGGTCAAGGCCTTGATGGATACACACCCGGGCAAAATCCGGTTGACCCTGCGCTACGCACCGTTCCACCCCGGCTCTGACGCGGTGGTCAAGGTGCTGGAAGCTTCGCGCAAGCAAGGCAAGTTCGAGGCCACGCTCGAAGCCCTGTTCACCCGCCAGGACACTTGGGTGCAAAACCATACCGCCAACGTCCAGTTGATCGGCCCGTTGCTGGCGCCGCTGGGAATGGACCTGGTGCAACTGCAAAACGATGCCAATGCGCCTCAGGTCGCCACCATGATTGCACGTGATCTGGCGGACGCCAAAACCCTCAACGTGACCATGACACCTGAGTACTTTGTCAATGGCAAGCCGCTGCCCCAGTTCGGCTTTGCCGAGCTGAAGCAACTGGTGGACGACGCGCTCGTCAACGCCAAGTAGGCACACCATGAAATACGCTTTGCAAACCACAGCGCTGGCCACGCTGTTGATTTTGGCTGCGCCTGTGCGCGCTTTGGCTGATGACGCCTTGCCCGGCGCCAGTGTCGAGAGTCTGCTGTCACTGGCCAAGGAACACAACCCCGACTACGCCAGCATGCGCTTCGAAGCGCAGGCGGCCACCGAGCGGATCGCGCCGGCGGGAGCGCTGATGGACCCCAAATTCCGCATTGAGTGGATGGACATCACCAAGGCTGGCTCGCAAAGCGCCACCCTGTGGCCCAGCGAGGTGGGCAGCACCCAATACACGCTGATGCAAGACCTGCCCTGGTTTGGCAAACGTGACCTGAAGAAAAACATCGCTGCCCAGGAAGCACAGGCCAGCCAGGGCAAGGCGCAGGGGACCTGGGCTGAACTGGCAGCCAAAGTCAAAATCACGCATGCGCAACGCTACTACCTTTACCACACGCAAAAGCTCACGCTGGAATTGCTCGACCTGAGCACACAGCTGGCCAAGGTGGCGCAAGTACGTTATGCCGGCGGCCTGGCGATGCAGCAGGACGCCATTCGCGCGCAGCTGGAGCAGACCACCATGCAGACCGAGCTGGTGGCGTTGCAAGGCGAGTCGCGCCAGGCCGATGCCAGACTCAACGCCATACTGGCAAGGCCAGGCAACGCAGCGCTGGCGGTGCCCGAGCGCCTGCGCCCCGTGCCAGTGGCCGCCAGGCTTGACGCGGACGCACTGATGGCGCGTGTACAACAAGGCAACCCCCAGTTATTTGCCGAAGATTCCCGCATCAAGTCAGCCGAACTGGGGCGTGAGCTGAGCCTGAAGAACCGCTACCCGGACTTCACGCTGTCGATCACGCCGACCCAAATGCAGAGCCGCATCAGCGAATGGAGCCTGATGCTGGAGGTCAATATCCCGCTACAACAGGCGTCACGCCGCGCTGAAGAACGCGAGGCACAGGCCATGCTGTCGGCAGCCCAATCGCGCCGCGCCGCCACCGCCAATCAGGTGGCATCCGACCTGGCTGAAAACCTGGCCGGGCTCGACGCGGCGCAACGCACCGAACAACTCGCCACCAGCAGCCAGCTGCCGCAAGCCGAGCTGACGTTCCAGGCGGCGCTCGCGGGTTATGAAAACGGCAAGCTCGACTTTGCCACCTTGCTCGACGCCCAGCGCCAGGTGCGCCAGGCCAGGCAAGCCCAGCTCAAGGCGCAACTGGAAGCACAAATGAGACTGGCTGAAATTGAGAAATTAATTGGGGAAGAGTTATGAAATCAGGTACCGGATGGATGATTGGCGCGCTGCTTGCCGCGCTGGCTGGCGCAGGCGGATATTACGCGGGCACACGTGGCCATGCCGGCAGTAGCGCGGACGCGGCGGGTGCGCCAACGGCGGCACCCGCCAGCGCAGGCGATACAACGGCCAAGCCCGAGAAAAAGCTCCTTTACTACCGCAACCCGATGGGCTTGCCCGATACCTCGCCCACCCCCAAGAAAGATCCGATGGGCATGGACTACATCGCGGTTTATGCCGGTGGCGCGGATGAAGAAGAAGCCCCTGCCAACCAAGTGAAGATCAGTACCGAAAAGGTGCAGAAACTCGGGGTTCGTACCGAGGCGGCGCAACTGCGCACGCTCGACAAGCTGGTGCGCGCCTCGGGCCGCATTGAGCCCGACGAGCGCCGCCTGTACACCATCGCACCCAAGTTTGAAGGTTATGTGGAGCGCCTGCATGTCAACGTCACGGGCCAGGCCGTGGGCAGGGGCCAGGCGCTGTTTGAAGTCTACAGCCCGGAACTGGTCTCGGCCCAGCGTGAATACGCCATTGCGGCGCAGGGCGTGAACAGCCTCAAGGACGCCGGCAGCCAGGCGCAGTTGGGTATGCAGCAACTCGCCGGCGCCAGTTTGGCGCGGCTGCGCAACTGGGACATTTCCGAGGCGCAAATCAAGGCGCTGACCGATTCGGGCGCCACCACCCGCACACTCACCTTCCGTTCACCCGTGAGCGGCATCGTGATGGACAAGAAAGCGCTGCAAGGCATGCGCTTCATGCCCGGCGAGATGCTGTACCAGATCGCCGATTTATCCAGTGTGTGGGTCATTGCCGATGTCTTTGAGCAAGACATCGGGCTGGTCAAAAACGGCACTAAAGCCACGGTCCGCATCAACGCCTATCCGGACAAAACTTTCAGCGGTCGGGTGACTTATGTTTACCCCACCCTCAGCGCCGAAACCCGTACCGTGCCGGTGCGCGTCGAGCTAGCCAACCCCGGCGGACTGCTCAAACCCGGCATGTTTGCCCAGGTGGAGCTGCCGGTAGCGGCCAAGGGTCAGGTGGTCACCGTCCCGGTGTCTGCGGTGATTGACAGTGGCACCCGCCAGATTGTCCTGGTCGAACAAGGCGCTGGCCGATATGCGTCGCGTGAAGTCAAGTTGGGCGCACGCAGCGACACCCATGTGGAAGTGCTCGACGGCGTGGCCGAAGGCGAACCGGTGGTGGTGGCCGCCAACTTTTTGATCGACGCCGAAAGCAATCTGAAAGCGGCACTGGGCGGCCTGGGCAGCGCAGCACCGGCCATGACTCCGGCGGCATCGGCAGCCAAGATTGTGGGCCACCAGGCCAGCGGCACGGTGGAGGGCGTTGATCTGAAAGACGGCACCGTCAGCTTGAATCACGGCCCGGTGGCCAGCCTCAAATGGCCGGCCATGACGATGGAATTCAAAGCCGCCAACGCAACGTTGTTGCAATCGCTTAAACCCGGTTCAAAAGTCACCGTCGAGTTCATCGAGCGCCAGCCCGGTGAATGGGTCATCACCAACGTCAAGCCCTGATCATGCTTTCAAAAATCATCGACTGGTCAGGCCGCAACCGTTTTCTGGTGCTGCTGGCCACCCTGTTCATCGTGCTGGGCGGCATTTTTGCCGTGTTGCGCACGCCCATCGACGCGCTGCCCGACCTGTCGGACGTGCAGGTCATCGTTTACACCGAGGTCCCCGGCCAGGCACCGCAGGTGGTGGAAGACCAGGTCACCTACCCGCTCACTACCGCCATGCTGTCGGTACCCAAATCAAAAGTGGTACGCGGTTTCTCGTTCTTTGGCGCGTCCTTCGTTTACATCATTTTTGAAGACGGCACCGACATCTACTGGGCCCGCTCGCGCGTGCTGGAGTACCTGAACTTTGCCTCCGGGCGCATGCCCAAAGGCATCTCACCGCAGATCGGCCCCGATGCCACGGGCGTCGGCTGGGTCTACCAGTACGCACTGCTGGCCAAAGACAAAACGCTGGCCGAGCTGCGCAGCATCCAGGACTGGTATGTGCGCTACCAGTTGACCAAGGCCCACGGTGTGGCCGAAGTGGCTTCGGTGGGCGGTTTTGTGCAAACCTACCAAGTCACGGTGGACCCGGTGAAGCTGCGCGCCTACAACATCCCGCTGATGAAAGTGGCCCAGGTGATCCGCGACTCGAACCGTGACGTCGGCGGTCGCGCGGTGGAAATGGCCGAGACCGAGTACATGGTGCGCGGCAAGGGCTACCTGCGTGGCAAAAGCGACATCGAAATGCTGGTGGTCAAGGCCGACAAGGGCACGCCGGTGCTGATCCGCGACATCGCCCGGGTCGAACTGACCCCCGATGAACGCCGCGGCGTCACCGAACTCAACGGCGAAGGCGAAGTGGTCTCAGGCATCGCCATGGCCCGCTATGGGGAAAACGCGCTGGAAGTGATCTCCAACCTGAAAGAAAAAATCGCAGAAATCGGCCCCGGCCTGCCTGAAGGCGTGACCGTACAAACGGTGTACGACCGCTCCGAGCTCATCAAGCGCGCCATCGACACGCTCAAGCGCACGCTGATCGAAGAGTCGCTCATCGTCGCACTGGTCTGCGTTGTTTTCCTGATGCATGTGCGCAGCGCGCTGGTCGCCATCCTGATGCTGCCGGTCGGCATTTTGATGGCCTTCATTGCCATGCGTCTGCTCGGCATGAGCTCCAACATCATGAGCCTGGGCGGTATTGCCATTGCCATCGGCGCCATGATCGACGCGGCGATCGTGATGATCGAGAACGCCCATAAACACCTGGAGCGCCTGCCCGAAAAACACAGCACCAGCCAGCGTTTTGAGGCAATGCTGGAAGCCTGCAAAGAGGTCGGCCCGGCGCTGTTTTTCTCACTGCTGATCATCACGGTGTCGTTCCTGCCGGTGTTCGCGCTGGAAGGCCAGGAGGGCCGGCTGTTCTCGCCACTGGCCTACACCAAGACCTTTTCGATGGCCGGTGCGGCGCTGTTGTCGATCACGCTGGTGCCGGTGCTGATGCTGCTGTTCATCCGCGGCAAGATCATGCCGGAGGCCAAAAACCCGGTCAACCGGTTCCTGATCTGGGTCTACCGGCCCATCATCGCCGGGGTGATGCGCTGGAAAAAAGTGACGGTCTTGCTGGCGCTGCTGGCCTTGGGCGCATCCTACTACCCGGCCTCCAAACTGGGCTCCGAATTCATGCCCACGCTCAACGAAGGCTCGCTGCTCTACATGCCCGCCTCGCTGCCTGGCATGTCGATCACCAAGGCGGCCGAGCTGTTGCAGACGCAGGACAAGATCATCAAGAGCTTCCCCGAAGTGGCCTCGGTCTACGGCAAGGCGGGAAGAGCCAACACCGCCACCGACCCGGCACCGACCGAGATGTTCGAGACCGTCATCAACCTCAAGCCCGAATCCGAATGGCGCGCCGGCCTCACCACCGACAAGCTGATTGCCGAAATGGACAAGGCGCTGCAATTCCCCGGCGTGGCCAACTCCTGGACCATGCCGATCAAGGCCCGCATCGACATGCTGTCCACCGGCATCCGCACGCCGATCGGCATCAAGGTCTTTGGCAAGAATCTTGATGAAATGGAAAAGCTGGCCCGGCAAATCGAGTCGGTGGTGAAAACGGTGCCCGGCACCAGCAGCGCCTTTGCCGAGCGCCTCACCGGCGGTTTTTACCTCAACATCGAACCCGACCGCGCGCAACTGGCGCGCTACGGCCTGGCGGTGGGTGACCTACTCGACGTGGTGGGCACCGCCCTGGGCGGCGAAATGGTCACCACCACGGTGGAGGGCCGCGAGCGTTATGGCGTGACGGTGCGCTACCCGCGTGAACTGCGCAGCGACCCGCAGCAGATCGCCACCCAGGTGCTGGTGCCGACCATGGAAGGCGCCATGGTCCCGCTGGGCCAGTTGGCCAAGGTGGTGGTGGCCAAGGGTGCGCCCGGCATCCGCACCGAGAACGCGCTGCTGTCAGCCTACATTTATGTGGACATTCGCGACCGCGACATCGGCAGCTATGTGCGGGACGCGAAGAAAGCCGTGGCAGAGCAAGTCACTTTCCCGAGTGGTTATTACGTCACCTGGAGCGGCCAGTTTGAAAACATGGAGCGCGCCATCGAGAAAATGAAGGTGGTGATTCCGGTCACGCTGCTGTCGATCTTTTTGCTGCTGTACCTGAACTTCCGCCGCATCACCGAAACCCTGATCGTGATGCTGTCGGTTCCGTTTGCCCTGGTGGGCGGGGTCTGGCTGATGTGGTGGCTGGGCTACAACCTGTCGGTGGCCGTGGCGGTCGGTTTCATTGCCCTGGCCGGTGTGGCGGCGGAAACCGGCGTCATCATGCTGATCTACCTCGACCATGCCTGGCAGGAGATCAAGGACGAATGCCGGCTGGCCGGGCGTGCCCCCACCGTGGCCGACCTGTATGCGGCCGTGATGGAAGGCGCGGTGGAGCGTGTGCGGCCCAAGATGATGACCGTGGTGGCCATCATGGCCGGCCTGCTGCCCATCATGTGGGGCACCGGCACGGGCTCAGAGGTGATGAGTCGCATCGCCGCGCCGATGGTGGGCGGCATGATCTCCAGCACGGTGTTGACGCTGGCGGTGATTCCGGCGATCTATGCGCTGGTGAAGCAGTGGCGGCTGAAGCGGGGGCTGGAGGGGTAATTCAAGCTGCGAGACGCGAGATGTTGCGATACATCAACGCATAACGTCATGCAGGGATTGCATCATCGATACAATGGCAAATGCACTACTCAGGTGCATTTAACATAGCCGCGCTCATTAACCACGCCAAAAACGTGCGCAATTCGCTGAAATGCATCTAATTAATGCATTTCAACTCATCTTGATGCTCCTTTCTGGAGCATTTGGTTTTGCTGCGTTCATCGCGTGTGGCATGGCAAGCGACCCCCTATTGATCACCCCCCACCCTCTTAAAGGAATGTAAGTGAAGTACAAAAATCTGTCGGATTTCATGGACTATGTCAAAGCCCGCGACCCGCACCAGCCCGAGTTCCATCAGGCCGTGCAGGAAGTGATGGCGAGTTTGTGGGACTTCATCAAAGCCAACCCGCGTTATGCCGACTCGGCCATTCTGGATCGCCTGGTGGAATCCGAGCGCGTCATCCAGTTCCGCGTGTCCTGGGTTGATGACCACAACAAGATTCAAACCAACCGCGCCTTTCGCATTCAGCACAGCTCGGCGATTGGCCCTTTCAAGGGTGGCATGCGCTTTCACCCCTCCGTCAACCTGTCGATTCTGAAATTTCTGGCTTTCGAGCAAACCTTCAAAAATGCCCTGACCACCTTGCCCATGGGCGGCGGCAAGGGCGGTTCTGACTTTGATCCCAAAGGCAAGAGCCGCAACGAAGTGATGCGTTTCTGTCAGGCACTGATGGTGGAGCTGTACCGTCATCTGGGGCCCGATACCGACGTGCCAGCCGGTGACATCGGCGTGGGCGGTCGTGAAGTGGGCTTCATGACCGGCATGATGAAAAAACTGTCCAACAACGCAGCTTGTGTTTTCACCGGCAAAGGCATGTCATTTGGCGGCAGTCTGATTCGCCCGGAGGCCACCGGTTATGGGCTGGTTTATTTTGTGCAGGACATGCTGGCTCACAACAAGCTGAGCATGGAAGGCATGCGCGTGTCGGTGTCGGGCTCGGGCAATGTGTCGCAATACACCATCGAAAAGGCCATGGAACTGGGCGCCAAAGTGGTCACCGCCTCTGACTCCGGGGGCACCGTGATTGATGACGACGGCTTTACCGCCGAAAAGCTGGCCGCCCTGATGGAACTCAAGAACGTCCAGTATGGTCGCATCGAAGAATATGCCCATCAGTTTGGCCTGCGCTATGAAGCCGGCAAGAAGCCCTGGAGCGTGCCGGTGGACATCGCCCTGCCCTGCGCCACACAAAACGAGATTGATGGCGCCGATGCCCGCGAACTGGTCAAAAATGGCGTCAAGTGCGTGGCCGAAGGAGCCAACATGCCCTCCAACCTGGACGCGGTGGAAGTCTTCCTGGCTGGCAAGATCATGTACGGCCCCGGCAAGGCAGCCAATGCGGGCGGTGTGGCGACATCGGGCCTGGAAATGACCCAGAACGCCATGCGTCTGCCCTGGACGCGCGACGAAGTCGATGCCCGTTTGCGCATCATCATGACCGACATTCACAACAACTGCGTGCGTTACGGCACACGCGAAGATGGTTTTGTCAACTACGTCGATGGCGCCAACATTGCGGCCTTCGTCAAGGTGTCTGATGCCATGGCGGCGCAAGGCGTGTATTGAGACTGTGGTTCAAGTGCGAAGACAGGGTCAAACCAGCCCCGCCTTCGCCACCAGCTCCCGCCAGGCCGACAGCTTGCGCTCAAAAGACCAACTGGCATTGGCCGGACTGGTCGAAGGCAGGCGGTAAACCGGCAGGCCCAGCGCACGCGTCACGCGCGCGTGCCTGAAACTCTCGCCACCGTTGTGCGCAATCAGCCGCAGATCGGGGCAATGACGCAGCAGGCCAGCCAGATCATTGACTTGCGGCTGGCGGATGGCGGTGTCCAGACTGCCGTCGCGCTCACAGGACGCATACACATCCCACAGACCCAGACCCTTATCCAGCAGCCAGGCAACACGCTGTTGGTAATGATCAGCGCCAGGCATCGGGCTCGCCGGCCAAATGGCTTGCAACAGCCGCCAGAAGGCATTTTGCGGATGGGCGTAATACTGCTGGCGCGCCAGCGACGTGACGCTGGGGAAGCTGCCCAGCACCAGCATCCGGGTATGCGCTGTCACCAGCGGCGGCAAGCCATGGAGACGGGTGGATTCATTCACTGCAAACTCCGTTATTGAAGGCTGGGCATGTCAAGAAAACTGTTGCGCCAGATTTCTCCTGCCATCAAGGCACTATATTTCATGCTGTTGCACTTCCACTCAAGCATGACGCACCCGTGAACTGGCTCAAAAAACTCTTGCCCCGTCGCCAGGCCCTGACACCCGAGCAGCGCGCCAAAGCGCTGATCGCCGCCATCGACGCTGGCGGTCTTCCGCTGAACGCGGCTGTGGTCAACGACATTGCCCGCAAGCTGGGGCTGGAGGTGTCGGCCCAGGCGCGCATGGAAGACACCATTCTCCGCATTCGCATGGCGCTCAAGCGCCTGGAAAGCCATCGATGACCAGCTCGATCAAATTCAAGATGACACATCGGTTTCCGCTGCAGGTTCATACATGCCTGTGTTTTTTACTTCGGCAACTCTTACCGTTCAAAAACTGCCGTTGCTAAAAACCCTGGGAGCAACCCTCTCCCTGAAAAAGAACCGCCAGCATTTTCAGGATGTGGCAGTTGTGGCGGGAATCCCATGTCAGTTCGTCAGGCTGGCACGGCCCTGACTTTATGCGCCGGGTTGTACTCAACAGGCCTTCTTGAACGTCAAATGTGGCCTTCATGTAACAAATTGTAGGGAGTGATGCGAATTCTCAATTCCACGTTCTCACCAAGTCAGAAAAATGGCCCTGCGAGTTCGAAACAAGTGCAAATCCTGATGAGAGATTTTCAATAAGGGTGCAGCGGACTCTCAAAGTGATGGGTCGCTCATGGTGGGTGACCAATATTCAACTTAACAGGAGTGTCATCATGGAAAAATTTGTTCTTGCCACCCGCCGCTTCATGCGTGACGAGGAAGGCGTAACGGCGATTGAATATGGGCTGATTGCATCGCTGATTGCGGTGGCGATTATTATTGCTGCCGGGCTCGTGGGCACAAATTTAAGTAACCTCTTTAACGATATTGCTGGCTGCCTTACCACGCCTCCAACCGGCGCCATTTGCGCCGCCGCCGCTCCCGGTGGTTGATTTGACTCGCTTCCCCGTGGGGGGAGTAGTTCAACCACATGCGCCTCAGGCTACGGGGTTGCGAATCGCAGACCTGTCTGCAAGCACTTGGAACTGGCCCGCCATGTCTTCTCATCTCAAGAGTCGGCCATGAAATACCAACGCGGTGTCACGTCCATTGAATATGCCCTGATGGCCACCTTGATTGCAATAGCCATCATCGTGGGGGTCGGGGCCACAGGGGAGGCGAATGCACTGAGCTGGTCCATCTGGACAGGCAAGGTCATCCCTGCAATGAAAGGGGCGCTGGGTCCTTGAGTTGATTATTGAATGATGCCGGCTTGACCGGTGGCTAAACAACATAAGAAAACAGAAGGGCACCAAATGCAGTTCAATATCGTTCCAGAAGCATGGCAGGCCATCAGCCTGACCACTCTGGCGCTGCTGGTGCTCACCGCGCTGGTGTTTGACCTGCGGCAGCGGCGCATTCCTAACAAACTTGTGCTGGTGGCGCTGGTTACTGGCCTGTTCATCAACCTGATTGGCCCGCAGGTCTCGCAGAGCGGCGCCGGTTTGTTCACCGTCTATCCCGGCGCATTGGGTGCCAAGGGTGCGCTGCTGGGCGCGCTCACCGGGCTGACCATCTTTTTACCGCTCTACCTGCTGCGCGCCATGGGCGCGGGCGATGTCAAGCTGATGGCTGGCATCGGCAGTTTTGTCGGCCCGGCCACGGCCATCGATGTGGCGCTGTTCATTCTGGTGACCGGTGGCGTGCTGGCCGTGGTGCGCATGGTCTGGGTGCGCAAAACACAGCTGGTCCTGTTCAATGTGGTGACCGCGCTGGGCCAATGGGTTCCCGGCTCGGTGGCCCGTTTTGATCCGGCCACCCAATCTGCCGATCGCATGCCCTATGGCGTGGCCATGGCCGTTGGCCTGCTGGCCTATGGCGCGTGGATTTTCAGCGGTCACAACCCGATCGTCAATTTTTGAAGGCAAGCATCATGGAAGCGCTATCACACACCACTTCGCCGCTGCTGAAGGCCGAACCACCCGACCCGACCGAGGTGCCGGTGGCCGAAGCAGCCAGCCTGCCAGCCGCTTTTCTGACCGACTTGGCACTGCGCCACTTTGCACGGCTGGGCGAGCTCAAGCTGGTCCAGATCGCGCACCATCTTGGCATGGCCGTGCCCTTGGTTGATGGCTTATTGTCGAACATGCGCAAACTGGGTCTGCTGGAAGTGCCGCGCCGCGGCGATCTGGAGGGCGACGTGAGCTATGCCTTGACAGACACCGGCCAGCGGCTGGCACGGCTGGCGCATGAGAAATGCAATTATGTGGGGCCGGCGCCGGTCACCTTGCCCGAGTATGTGGCCCGCGTAGGCGAACAAAGCCAGCACATCGCACCGGTGCGCGTCGCGCGCCTGCAGCAGGCCATGGACGATCTGGTGATCGACCCCGCCATGCTGCCCACGCTGGGCAGTGCGCTCAATTCCGGCAAGACCATTTACCTTTACGGCGCCAGCGGCAGCGGCAAGACCTATCTGGCCGAGCACCTGGTCAAGACACTGGAGGGTCACATCCAGGTGCCGCATGCCGTGTATGTGGACGGCGAGGTGATTCTGGTCTATGACCCTGTCGTGCATCACCCGGTGCCACTGGCCGCAACCCCAGCACTTGGCCTGACGCGCGAGGTGCCGATGGACGGTCGCTGGGTGCTTATCGAGCGGCCCGTGGTCATTGCCGGCGGCGAGCTCACGCTGGACATGCTTGATCTGGCCTACGACCCGCACACCCGCCTGCATATCGCACCGCCGCAAATGAAGGCCAACAACGGCATCTTCGTGGTCGACGATTTTGGCCGCCAGCGGGTGAGCCCGCACGAGTTGATGAACCGCTGGATCGTGCCGCTGGACCGCCGCGTCGATTTCCTGGCGCTCAACACCGGCACCAAGTTCACCGTGCCGTTTGACGTGCGCGTGGTGTTTTCGTCCAACCTGGCGCCTGAAGAACTGGTGGACCCGGCCTTTGCCCGGCGCCTGGGCTACAAGATCCATCTTTTGCCGATGAACGCGGACAGCTACCGCACCGTGGTGGCGCAGGCTTGCGCGCGCAGCGGCGTACCGCCCGACCAGGCCGGCATCGACTACCTTGTCAACACGCTGCACATGCGCAATCTCATGCCCTTCCTGCCGAGCCTGCCGTTTGATGTGATCAGCAAGATTGCAGACCGCGCCCAATACCTGGAAGAACCCCCGCGCATGACGCCCGAATTGCTGGACTGGGCGTGGGCCAATTATTTTGGTGGCAATGACCCATTAGCGCAGGCCAAAGCCAGCCCGACCTTCAATCAAGGAGAGTGAAATGAAGAGCAAACGCGCAATCATCATGCTGACCCTGTCGGTGCTGCTTGGCATCGCCGCGGTCATGCTGGCGGCCCGCTGGATGGGCCAGCAGGCCGCAAGCGACAAAACCACGGTGCTGGTCGCGTCCAGCGACATGGAATTGGGCCAGGCCATCACCCCCACCATGGTGCAGTCCGTACCGTGGCCCGCCGGCGCGGTGCCAGCGGGGGCATTCGACGACCCCAAGAAGCTGGAGGGCCGCGTGGTGCGCATCAGCATTTTCAAGGGCGAACCGGTGCTGGCACCCAAGCTGGCACCCGAAGGCACCAAGGCCGGGCTTGATTCTGTGATCAAGGAAGGGCACCGCGCCATCACCGTCAAGGTCAACGAGGTGGTGGGTGTGGCCGGTTTCCTGGCGCCTGGCAGCTATGTGGACCTGCTGGTCAACTTCAGGGATGAGCGCGACAAACCGATGTCGCGCGTGGTGCTGGAGCGCATCATGGTGCTCGCCATTGCGCAGGAGGCCCAGCGGCCTGATGAGAGCAAACCCCGGGTAGTCAATGCCGTCACGCTGGAGGTGACGCCCGAGCAGGCCGAAAAGATCGACTTGGCGCGCAACATCGGCACGCTGTCGCTGATCCTGCGCAACCAGATTGACACCCAGGATGCCGCCACCGATGGCGTGCGTCAGCAAAACCTGTTTGCAGCAGAAACGCCGGCTCCGGTAGCCTCTGCGCCGGTCCCCGTCAAGAAGGTGGTGCGGCGCGCCAAACCCAAGCCTGTGGCCGCCAAACCAGTCGAAGACTCCAGTAGCCGCGTGGAGGTGATCCGTGGCCTGCAAAAAGCAACCGCTGATTTTTAAGGAAAAGACCATGAAAACCCTTTTACGCAATCCCTTGTCGGCTTCTCTTTGGGTGGCCATGGCTGCCTCGCTGGTCGCAACCACGGCGCTGGCGCAAGCCCCTGCTGTGATCAAGGGCACGACAGCGATCAAAAGCGCCACTGTTGCCGCTGCGCCCATGTCAGCCAACGTCGGCACCGACCTGTCCACGGTCGGGCCGGCGCTGAACCTGACCATTGGCAAGTCCACCATGATGCGGGTGCCCTCGGCCATCACGCGCATTTCGGTCGGCAACCCGACCATCGCCGACGTCACCCTGATCAGCACCACCGAGCTCTACCTGCTGGGCAAAACCTATGGATCGACCAACCTCATCGTCTGGCGCAAGGGCGCCGGCCCCACGGCCATTGACGTGAATGTGAACATTGACGTGGCACGCATGGAAGCCAAAATCGATGAACTGCTGCCCGGGGAAAAGGGCATTACCGTGCGCCCGGCTGCCGACTCGGTCATCCTGACCGGCGTGGTCTCCAGCGCCGTCAAGGCCAAGGCGGCCGAAGACATTGCCAATGCCTTTGTGCGTGATGTCAACAAAAGCCTGGTGCTGCCCGTCGTCGCCGGCGAGGACAAGGTGGCCTCCGGCACCAAACTGCAGGTGAGCAGTGTCGGCGTTGCCGGAGCCAAAGTGGTCAATTTGCTGCAAATTGCCGAGGGTCAGCAGGTCATGCTGGAGGTGACGGTGGCCGAAGTTTCGAAGACACTCATGGACAAGGTGGGCGCAAAATTCAATGCCACCCGGACCAATGGCGACTGGATGTATGGCATCGGCTCCAATCTGTTGAGCGGTGGCGCCGGGCTGCTCAGTGCCATCAAGAACGGCACGAACGGCTTTCAAATAGATCTTGAAAAGAACGACGGCCTGATCAAAATCCTGGCCGAGCCCAACCTGGTCGCCATCAGTGGCCAGGAGGCCAGCTTCCTGGCGGGCGGCAAGATCTTTATTCCGGTGGCACGCGCCAACGAAACCACCGGCGGTTCAACCATCACGCTGGAAGAAAAAGAGTACGGTGTGGGCATCAAATTCACCCCGACCGTGCTGGAGGGCGGGCGCATTCACCTGAAAGTGGCGCCCGAGGTGTCCGAGCTGTCGCAGACTGGTTCACCCTTCACCACGCTGGGAGGCGAAACGGCGATTTTGCCGAGCTTCACCACCCGGCGTGCGCAAACCTCGGTGCAGTTGATGGACGGGCAAAGCCTGGCCATTGCCGGCCTGATCAAAAACAACGTCAAGCAGGCGGTGGACCGGGTGCCCGGCCTGGGTGAAGTGCCGGTGCTGGGTGCGCTGTTTCGCAGCAACGAATTTCAGGGCGACCGCAGCGAGCTGATGTTCGTCATCACGCCACGCCTGATCAAGCCGCTCGACCCCAACTACATCCTGCCGACCGACAGCTACACGCCGCCGAACCGGGGCGAGTTCTATTTTGGCAACAAGCTCGAAGGCTCGGGTCATGAAGACATTCCGGCCGACCCACGCACCGCCCCGGCCACCACGGCCCCGACCAATGCCACCGGTGGCATGGAAGTCAAGTAAGGAGATTCATCATGACGACCACCCTTTATTCCGCCCGCTTGATCGGCAAACTCACCGCTGCTTCTTGTGCGGCGCTGCTGACGGCCTGCGCCAGCACCACCCCGGTGCTTGACGCCAACTTTGGCAACGCCGTGCGCCAGGCGCGCACCAGTCAAACGCTCAACCCCAACGCCTCGGCCAACCGCGACCCGGTGCTCGGCATCGACGGCCAGGCCGGCGCTGCCGCGCAGGAGCGCTACCAGGAGTCGTTCAAGGCACCGCCCAAGACGTTTGAAATCATCAATATTGGCGGCACGCTGACGGGCGATTGAACGCCGGGCGCAGCCGCAGGAGCCACACCATGAAAACTGTCCGCTTGAAAGCCATGCGCAGCCGGTGCCAACGCGGCGCGGTGGCCATCACATTTGCTTTTTCCCTGCTGGTGCTCTTTGGCTTTATGGCTCTGGTGTTCGACCTGGGGCGCACCTACGTGGTACGTACCGAGTTGCAAAATGCGGCGGATGCGGCGGCGTTGGCGGGCGCCAAGGATCTCAATCAAAAGTTGTCTGGCGTCACAACAGCAATTGCCACAGTGAAGGCTATAGGGCTGCAAAACAATACAAAGTTCTCGTTCAACGGGAATGTTGGCATCGTGATCACAGATGCCATGATCAGCGTCAGCAGTTGCCCGGATGATGGATGTACGTGGACGCAGGCCAGCGTCATTGCCTCTGATGCGCAGGCTGCCGATAAGACTTTTCTCAAGGTCTATATTCCATCAGGCAGTCTCGCTACGTTTTTTGCGCGCGTGCCAACCACCCAGGGTGGCACTGGCATCCAGGAGACAAACACTTTTGGGCGTGCAGTGGCGGGGTTTTATGTGAGAGAGATCACGCCCATTGGCATTTGTGCGATTGATCTAATAAAGGGCGGAACCCGCACCTCTGCGGCAGGAACGGAGTTAACCGAATTCGGATTTCGGCGAGGTGTGGCCTATAACATCATGGAGCTTGGGCCGTTGGGCGGGAGCGGTCAGCCCTATTTGCTCAACCCGGTCGACTCGTGGGGAAGTCCCGCGTGCGACCCGTCGCATTCATCTGCGACCTATACAGCTCCTTTTGTATGTACCGGAACCTCGGCTGCCATCGGTACAGTGCCGGGCAATGTTTTTGGTAATACCGGCATTTCGGCCGGGCCGATACAGGCAGCGCTCAATTCCCGATTTAAGGAGAACGCTTGCGCGCCACAGGATGTAAATGTTAAGGAATATACCGTCCCGAAGACGGCAGGGACCGGTCCGCTAGGGAATCCCCGCGATTGGACGCAAGAAGGCGCTGACGACTACCCCTCACAACAATCCATCACGATTGATTCGAGTACACGCAAACCCGTTCCCAATCCAACGATCGGCCAATATGGCGCACTCTGGTCCTACAACTGGGCGGTGAAGGCAGTTGGCACATCACCCAACGCTACCGCAGGCACCGCCTTCACACTGGATGACTGGCCAGATTTGTACGCTGGCAACACGGCAGACCAGACAGCTTCAGGTTATCCCGCAAGTTCGTCTTTCCCCGGTACTCTGGCAGCGCCATACAACACTTCGATTGGAAGTAAATATTTCGCTTTGCCACCTGTTACGCCAGGAAAGCGGGACCGGCGCGTGCTGAATCTCGCGATTGTGAATTGTCCGGCATCAACGGGAACCGGCTGCAACTCTACGATACCTATTGTCGGCATCGGAAGATTTTTTATGCAAGTCGAGGCCGATTTACCCAAAGCAATTGAAGCTGAGTTTGCCGGCTTGATCGATCCTCTTCCTCCACCTACTGAAATCAGGTTGTACAAGTGAACACCCAACCTACAAAAAAATATCCAAAGCGATCGATCATGCGAACGCAGCAAGTCGGCGTTGCCGCCGTCGAATTTGCGTTCGTGCTGGTGATCTTGCTGCTTATCATGGCCGGCGTGGTCGAGTTTGGCCGCACCTTCTGGTATGCCGATGCACTGACCAAGGCCACACGGGATGGAGCGCGAATGATGTCCATGTGGGAAGCCTCGGACATCAGCAACGGCGTAACCAAGGTGCAAGACAGGGTCATTGCCGTTGCGGCAGCGGCCAATGTATCGCCCGCTTTGGTTGGTGCCAATGTGACCGTTCAATGCGACAACTCCCCCCCTGCCAGCCCCACTTTCAGTTTTGGTGCCTGCTCTCCTGGCACCGCACCAGCCAACGTCAGGGTCAGCATTACCGGCTTTACCGTTAATCTGGGCGCATGGTTTCCCTTCATTGGACCAGATGGGCTGATTAGCCTCAGCAACATTAGCTTGTCGCCGCACACCACCATGCGCTACATGAATTGAGGTGTGCCATGAAAAACTCACCGCTTGCCAACGTCAAATCAAAAGTGCTGCAGCGCGGCGTCGCTGCCGTCGAATTTGCCCTGATCGCCATTCCGTTTCTTTTGTTGGTGCTGGGTGCGATGGAGTTTGGACGCTTGCTTTACCTCTGGAATACTGCGCAGGAAGTTACACGTAACGCTGCGCGGCAGGTGGTGGTGACAGATTTCACCGATAGCGCTGCCATTACGGCCATCAAGCGTTCTGCGGTATTTCGCGTCACAGATGGCACGCTGCCTGCCTCGTCTGAAATCTCTAACACGAATGTCGTCATCCGGTACCTGGCCGTAAAAGCCAATGGCGATGTGGCGTTTGTAACCAAAATGCCAAGCAGCCCCGGCGACAACATTGCGGCCTGCCTGGATTCCAATCGTGTCTACGACGAGTGCATCCGCTTTGTCGAAGTCTGTTTGAGTACGGGAACGACATGCAACCCCAATCAATCTATCCCGTTCAAGCCAATGATTGGTCTATTTTCAACCAGTGGGCCCAATTCCACTGATTTAACCGGCTTACGTATTCCTTTATCTACCGTCCGAATGCCAGCAGAAAGCCTCGGCTTCAACCCGATTCCTGAAAGTTGAATGCTATGAACCTCAAAGCCTCACTGATCTGCACCAGCGCCCAAGAGCGCGAAGCGCTGCTCACCGCACTGGCCACGCCAGCGGGTGTGGAGATCAATGTGCATGTGGGTGACGCCAGGCGGCTGTTGGCCGTGATGCAAAAGGACCGGCCCGATGTAGTGCTGCTCGATTTCCCGACGCCTGACAATGAGGCTTTTGAGCAGATCGAAGCGGCCACCCTGCGGGTGCCCGGCGTGATGGTGCTGCTGGTCAGCCCCGACCCTTCCATTGACCTGCTCAAGCGTGCCATGCAGGCCGGTGTGCGTCATATATTGCCAGCCCCATTGAACCAGTCCACGGTCCAGAGCGCCGTGGACTACCTGCACAAAACAGCGTCGTTGAGCTCGCGCCTGGTGGACAACGAGGGCGAGTTACTGGCTTTCCTGAACGCAAAAGGGGGCTCGGGCAGCACCTTTCTGGCCAGCAACCTGGGCTATACGCTGGCCGCAACCGGCAAAAAGGTGCTGCTGGTGGACTTGAACCTATTTTTTGGCGACCTGGCGGCGAACGTGACCGACCGCAAGCCAGGCTCCAGCATTCTGGACATTGCCCGCCAAAACGAACGCATTGACGCGGCCTTGCTGGAGTCCAGCGTGTTGGCCGCGCGTGAGCATCTGTATGTGCTGGCCGCGCCGCTGCTGCCCTACCGTATCGAAGTACTGACGCCGGCTATATTGGAAAAAATCATTGAACTGGCGCTCAGCCAGTATGACTTTGTCATCCTGGATGTGGGTCGCACCCTGGACCCGACCACCATCAAGGCGCTGGACCTGTCTGCCCGCATTTACCTGATTCTGCAACTGGCCTTGCCGGCGATCCAGAACGTCAAGCGCATCGAGACCGTGTTCGAGGGTTTGGGCTATCCACCGGGCAAGTTGAATGTGGTGGTGAACCGTTATGAAAAGAACGGTGCCATCGGGCTCGACGAGCTGGAGCGTGCCACACAAACCAAAGTAGCGCGAACGGTGCCAGCCAGTTATGAAGCAGTCATGGCCTCGATCAATGAGGGGGTCCCGCTGCCGATGCTGTCGCCGCGCGATGCTGTCACACACGTTTTGCAGGCGTGGGCCAATGATTTGTCGCCGGTCACGCTCAGGCCGAAGAAACACTGGTTTTCGGCACTGACAGGTGGCAATTGAACCTGAAGCTGCCGTCTGCAACCCAATGATTATCAAGCGAGAAGCATCATGGACCTTAAAACACAAGCACAGGAACTCCGGCTGAAGTCAGCCCCTAACGAATCGAACGAGTTGCATCCTGCCGCCACCTACACGCATTCGGAATATCACACGCTCAAGGACAGCTTGCACAGCCAGTTGTTGAGCCGGATTGATTTGAATGTGATGGGCTCCATGAAGCCGGAGCGGCTGCGCGAGGAGCTCGGCCTGCTGGTGGAAAGGCTGCTGCAGGAGACCGGGGTGGCACTGAATGCGCCAGGACGCAAACAACTGGTGCAGGACATCCTGGACGAAATCATGGGCCTGGGACCGCTCGAGCCGCTGCTGGCCGATGCTTCTATTTCCGACATTCTGGTCAATGGCCCGCATCAGGTGTACGTGGAGCGCAACGGCAGATTGGTCAAGACCGATGTCAACTTTTCTGACGATGATCACCTGATGAAGATCATTGACAAGATCGTGTCACGCGTGGGCCGGCGCATTGATGAATCAAGCCCGATGGTGGACGCGCGCCTGCCCGATGGCTCACGCGTCAACGCGATCATTCCACCCCTGGCGCTGGACGGCCCGCTGTTGTCGATCCGCCGCTTTGCCGTGGTGCCATTCACCATGCACGACCTGCTGGACAAGCGCACGCTGACGCCGGTGCTGAGCCAGCTGCTTTCAGCGATGGTCCGGGCCAAGATGAACCTCCTGATTTCGGGCGGCACGGGTACCGGTAAGACGACGCTTCTGAACGTGCTGTCGGCCTCGATACCGCACAACGAGCGCATCGTCACCATTGAAGATGCCGCCGAGCTGCAGCTTCAGCAACCGCATGTGGTACGGCTGGAAACCCGCCCCCCCAATATCGAGGGCAAAGGCGAAGTGAGCCAGCGGGCGCTGGTGCGTAACAGCCTGCGCATGCGCCCGGACCGCATCATCGTGGGCGAGGTCCGTGGCGCCGAGGTGCTGGACATGATGCAGGCCATGAACACCGGCCACGAAGGCTCGATGGCCACGGTACACGCCAACTCGCCGCGCGACGCGCTGTCACGGCTGGAAAACATGGCCGGTTATGGCGGGGTTGCCATGCCGCAGGAGGCCATGCGCCAGCAGATCAGCTCAGCCATCATGGCGGTGATCCAGATTGCCCGTCTGAACGACGGGCGCCGCAAGATCATCAGCCTGCAGGAGATCACCGGCATGGAAGGCGACATCATCACCATGCAGGAAATCTACGGATTCAAGCAGACGGGCATTGCCACAGACGGCTCGGTGCAGGGGCATTTCAGGGCCACCGGCGTGCGGCCCACGTTCATGGACCGCTTGAAGTCCTACGGTCTGGAAGTGCCGGAAGAAACCTTTGATCCAACCCTTATTTACGAGTGACATCATGGACTACAGTTTTTCACTGTTATTGATCCTCGGCTTTGTCGCGGTGGTGCTGCTGTTCGAAGGACTCTACGCTTACTGGAACGACACCCGCAGCCCGGAAGTGCGCCGGGTGGCACAACGGCTGCGCGCCATTTCCGCCGGTGGTCACGCCGAGAGCGAGGCAAAATTGTTCAAGGAACGGGTGCTGAGCCACACCCCGTCTGTGCAACGCCTGCTGTTGCTGCTGCCACGGGTGCACCAGTTGGACCGGCTGCTGCTGCAGGCAGGCAGTACCTTCACGGTGTCGCACCAGCTGACGGTGTCTGCCTTGCTGGCGCTGATCGGGCTGGTGGCGGGCTTGTTTTTGCGTTGGCCCATGTTTTTGATTCTGCTGTTGGTGGTGGTTCTGGCGCTGCTGCCCTTGTTACGGCTGGTGTGGATGCGCAATCATCGGCTGCACAAGATCGAGGCACAGTTGCCTGACGCGATGGACCTGATCGCGCGGGCGTTGCGCGCCGGTCACGCGTTTCCGTCGGCGCTGGCCATGGTCGGCGCAGAGGCACAGGAACCGATTGCGGGCGAGTTCAAGATCACCTCCGACGAAATCGGTTATGGCATCTCGGTGGACAACGCGCTCAACAATCTGGCCAGCCGCGTTCCGAGTCCGGATATGCGCTACTTCGTGATGGCGGTAATTATTCAGCGCGAAACGGGTGGCAATCTGGCCGAGTTGCTGGGCAAACTGGCAGAGTTGGTGCGCGAGCGCTTCAAGCTATTTGCCAAGGTGCGGGTGCTGGCGGCCGAAGGCAAACTGTCAGCCTGGATTCTGGTAGGACTGCCGTTTTGCGTGGCTGGCGCAGTTCAGATATTGAACCCGAAATACCTGTCAGTTTTGTTTACCGATGTGATGGGCCTCAAACTGGTGATTGGCGCGCTGGTGCTGATGGTCATCGGCATTTTTGCCATGTGGCGGATCATTGATATCCGGGTCTGAGGGGGCATCATGAACATGCAAATTCTTATTCTGATCCTGGTCTTTCTGGCCGTGACGGGGCTGGCTTGGGGCGCGACGCTTTGGTTCGGCCGCGACCCGGCCCTGCGGCAGCGATTAAGCCAGCTGGTCAATCCTGAAGGCAGCGGGGAAAAGAGCCTGATTGCTGGCAGTGAGTGGCAAGCCAAGGTGATCAAGGCAGTAGGCCCCATGGCCAAGCTGTCCATGCCCAAGGCGGGTTGGGACGAATCCAGCCTGCGCGTGCGTTTCATGCAGGCCGGCCTGCGCGAGGCGTCCTGGCCGGCCCTGTACTTTGCCACCAAGACCGTGCTGGCCCTGCTGTTGCCAGGCCTGTTTGTGCTGTACCAGGGTGTGAGTTCAATACAAATGACGGTCAACACCACGGTGCTGGTGCTGCTGCTGACGGCCGCGATGGGCTACTACCTGCCCAATGGGCTGCTCGCCAATGCCATCCAGCGTCGCAAGCAGGAACTTGAAGACGCCCTGCCTGATGCGCTGGACATGATGCTGGTCTGCGTGGAAGCAGGCCTGGGGCTGGATGCTGCCATGAACCGCGCCGCCAAAGAGATCGGGTTGCGCAGCAAGGCCCTGTCGGAAGAACTCAACCTGGTAGCGCTGGAACTGCGCATGGGTGTGAACCGCGATCAGGCCTTGCGCAACCTGGCCTTGCGCACGGGAGTGGACGACATTGCGTCGTTCGTGGCCATGCTGGTGCAGTCGGACCGCTTTGGCACCAACGTGGCCGATGCGCTGCGCATTGAGGCAGAAACCATGCGCACGCACCGCCGACTGAGAGCCGAGGAGCGGGCGGCCAAGATTCCGCTGAAGCTGTTGTTTCCGCTGATTTTCTTTATTTTTCCGTCATTGTTGCTGGTGCTCATGGGACCGGCCATGATCAGCATCTACCGCGTCCTGCTGCCCACCATGGCCGGTAATGGCTGATCACTGTCAACTTGTCAAGGAGCCTGTCATGACATTCAAACTCAACGCTGTTGCCTCCGTGACCCTGCTGGGTACGCTGCTGGGTTGTGCCCCGCTCATGCCAGGCGCGCCGCTGGCAGGCGCCACCATGGCGCCTTCACGCAGCCAGGCCAGCGTCGTGCCGGTCAAGGTGGCGCAGGCGAGCGCCGTCACGCCGGCAATGCCCTCAAGTGACGCCCTCTACGCCCAGGGGCTCACAGCGCATGGCGCCGGCCAACTCGCGCTGGCCAGCCAGCACTATGCGCAAGCTCTGCAACTGGCCCCGGATCATGTGGGTGCGCTGAATGCGCTGGCGGTCATTTATGCCCAGTCAAATCGTATCGATGAAGCTCTCAGGCTCTTTGCCCGAGCCAGCGAGCTGGCACCTGGTGGCGCGCATATCCGCAACAACGCCGGCTACGCCCTGCTGCGCGCAGGCCGGCTTGACGAGGCTGAAAGCGCATTAAACAAGGCGCGCGAACTGGACCCGTCCAATACACAGACGCAGCAGAACCTGGCACTGCTGGCCAATGCCAAGACCAATCACCAATCTACGGGTTTGGCGGTACCGTCAGACACCGCAGACCAGAACGGGCCGCGCCTTGTGGTGGTGGCACCCAATGTGTTTGAGTTGCAGGCGCCGACAAATACGGCAGCCGAAGCGGCCGGTCCTGTTCAGGGAACGACCGAACCTTCTGGCAAAGACCTGTCCAACGGTGCCGAACTGCGTGGTGTCCGTCTGGAAGTGTCCAACGGTGTGGGTATCAGAAGGCTGGCGCGCCGCACGGCAGATCGCCTGGCGTCAGAGGGCGTATTGACCGCCCGGTTGACCAATGCCCGACCCTATCGGCAGGCCAAAACCGAGATCCAGTATGTGCCAGGCCAATCACTGGCAGCGCAGGCGCTGCAGTCTCGTATGCCGGTTGCGACGCAAACAGTGCCCGCAAGCCGTTTGAATGCGGGTGTCCAATTGCGTCTGGTGCTCGGTCATGACATGGCAGGCAGGGCGATTACCGCATGGCTTGATGCCAAAGAGAAGCAGCAAGTAGCGACCAGCATACAGGGCGGCTGGCGCTGGAGCTGACGCTGCGTCAGGGCTCCTCGGTCCTGGCTTCTTCCAGCAGCCACTGGCGAAAGGCCTGCACCATCGGCCGCCCGGAAATGGACTCCTGGACCACCAGAAAGTAGGCATAGTTCTGGCCCACGGCAATGTCAAAAGGGGCCAGCAGCCGGCCTTGCGCAATGGCGTTGGCCACCAGCGGTCTGGAGGCCAGGGCCACACCCAGACCGTCCAGTGCAGCCACATAAGCCATGCCGGAGTCGCCAAAATGCGTTCCGGCCTTGGTGTCTACGCCACTCACACCGGCCAGGCGAAACCAGTCTTCCCAGCGCGGGCCCGAGCGCTCGTTGGCGGTGGCATCGTCATGCAACAACACCTGATGACGCATGTCAGATGGCACACGCAGGGGCGGGCCTGTCTCAAGCAGCTTCGGACTGCACACGGCAATATAGTCGGAACCAAACATGCGGTCCACGTGGTAGCCAGGATACGCACCGTTGCCAAAACGGATCGCCACCAGCGAGTCCTCCTGGCGCAGGTCCACCGGCTCAAGTGCGGCGGCGCCCACCACCTGGTTGCCGTCGATGGCGTTCAGCGAACGAATCACCTGCAGGCTCAGTGACGGCTGCGCCAGGGCAAAGCGGCGCAAGCGCGGCACCAGCCAGCGGGTAGCAAAAGACGGCGGCAACACCACGATCAGACGGCCATGGTCAACACGCTGATGGGCACTTTCCACCGCCGCGGCAAAACATTCGAGCCCCTCGCGCACCTTGGGCAACATGGCCTCGCCCTGGGGCGTGAGCGCCAGCGCGCGTGTCAAGCGGTCAAACAGGGGCCAGCCCAGCGACGTCTCCAGCAGCTTGATCTGATGGCTGACCGCGGTCGGCGTGACCGACAACTCCAGCGCTGCATTTTTAAAACTGAGGTGGCGCGCCGCGGCTTCAAAAGCACGCAGCGCATTCAAAGGGGGCAAACGGTAAGGCATGGATGAGTTTAAGTCATGTGTTGCATGAGAATTGATCGTTTGCTGCGTTGCAACACCGGAGCTATCGTAGCACCGTGTCCTCAAGAGGGACATTTATCTAGCCAAAGGATCCGTATCATGGAATACAGTTACATCGACATCGAAGCCAACATTCGTCTCGCAAGGGAATTGCGTGCTCAGGCTATGGCTGACTTTCTTGCTGCCATCTACAAAAAAAGTGCGCAATGGTTAAAGGGCCTGACCCAGCACCAACTGCACAAACACAGCGTTCCAGGCAGCGCTCACACCAAGGCCGTTTATTAAGTTCAGTTTCACTGTGGGGGCGCTTGCATGAAAACCTTTTTTAGCCTGGTGAACTTCGTGGTCGGCATCCTGTCACTGCTGATTGGGGTTGGCAACTTCCTGTTCCTGACCAACAACCCGTCGGGTATCGTGGCAGGCGGGGTGGCCGTGGTGGTTGGCACGAGCTTCCTCTGGTTGGCCACGACAGCCCTGTTCAGCAGTCCCCGAAAAAGCTGATCGCCCCGGGTTCACCGCATTGCGGCGTTCACGGTGTACTCGCGGCAGGGGCGGTACAGCCGGCCATGACAAGGGAACAGACCGAACCGAGAATGAAACGAATAGGTAAATACCTGCTGCAGTCTTTATGAAGTCGGCTTCAGTCCAGAAATTTGACGTCCCGAGGAGTTGATAACTCTCAATTCCGGGTACGGTTTGGGCCACGCGATCAACTCGCATTTGTGCTGGCACATGAAACACGGGCTGGACCCGCATGGCAGCGCGCCCAAAAAAAAAGCGCCCGGATGGGCGCTTTTCAGGAGTTCGAAGCCGCTTGGGCTTACTTGGCCACCACGCGCACCATTTCCAGGCACTTGTTGGAGTAACCCCACTCGTTGTCGTACCAGCTTACCAGCTTGACGAAGGTACCGTCCAGGGCAATGGAGGCATCGGCATCAAACACCGAGGTGCGGGTCTCGCCGCGGAAGTCGGTGGCCACCACTTTTTCGTCGGTGTAGCCCAGCACGCCTTTCATGGCACCTTCGGATTGCGCCTTGATCTCTGCGCAGATTTCAGCCAGGGTAGCGCTGGTGTTGAGTTCCACCGTCAGGTCGACCACCGACACGTCGCTGGTCGGCACGCGGAAGGACATGCCGGTGAGCTTCTTGTTGAGCGCAGGAATCACCACGCCCACGGCCTTGGCGGCACCAGTGCTGGAAGGAATGATGTTTTCCAGAATGCCACGGCCACCGCGCCAGTCTTTGTTGGACGGGCCGTCGACGGTTTTTTGCGTGGCGGTAGCGGCGTGCACGGTGGTCATCAAACCGCGTTTGATGCCGAACTTGTCATGAACCACCTTGGCCAATGGGGCCAGGCAGTTGGTGGTGCAACTGGCGTTGCTGATGATGGCCTGGCCGGCGTAGGTTTTGTCGTTCACGCCAAACACGAACATCGGGGTGTCGTCTTTGGAAGGTGCCGAGAAGATGACTTTCTTGGCACCAGCAGCCAGGTGTTTTTCACCCGAGGCCTTATCCAGGAACAGGCCGGTGGCCTCGATCACGATGTCAGCACCGACTTCGTTCCATTTCAGGTTGGCCGGGTCGCGCTCTTGCGTCAGGCGGATTTTTTTGCCGTTGACCACCAGGGTGTTGCCGTCCACCGACACGTCGCCCTTGAAGCGGCCATGCACGCTGTCGTACTGCAGCATGTAAGCCAGGTAGCTGGGTTCCAGCAGGTCGTTGATGCCAACCACTTCGATGTCGCTGAAATTTTGCAGGGCCGAGCGCAGCACATTGCGGCCGATACGGCCAAAGCCGTTGATACCAATCTTGATCGTCATAGGGTTCTCCAGAAGTTAAAAAATCGATGTCCGAAAAGCTTACTTGCGCAGCACTTTTTCCACCGTATCCGCCACATTTTCAGGCGTAAAGCCAAAGTGCTTGAACAGCATCGGGGCTGGCGCCGACTCACCAAAGCGGTCCAGGCCGACCACGGCCGCACAACCATATTGCCACCAGCCGCCGCTGACGCCCATTTCCACCGCGACACGCGGCAGCCCGGCCGGCAGCACGGCCGTTTTGTAAGCCACATCCTGCTGGTCGAAGGTGGTAGTGCTCGGCATGGACACCACGCGCACGGCAATTTTCCGGGCGGCCAGCAGTTCTTGCGCCTTCAGCGCCAAGGGCACCTCGGAGCCGGTGGCGATGATCACCACCTGGGCCTTTTTCTTCAGGCCCACTTCAGTGGGTTCAGCCAGCACGTAGGCACCCTTGCTGATGTGGCCCAGGCTCGCCTTGGGGGCGTAATGGATGTTCTGGCGCGACAGCAGCAAAGCGGTCGGCTTGGTCCTGTTTTGCAGGGCCACGGCCCAGGCCACCGCAGTTTCAGCGGTGTCACCGGGACGCCAGACGTCCAGGTTCGGGATCAGGCGCAAGCTGGCGGCGTGTTCGATCGACTGGTGCGTCGGGCCGTCTTCGCCCAGGCCGATGCTGTCGTGGGTAAACACATGGACCACGCGCAGTTTCATGAGCGCAGCCATGCGGATGGCGTTGCGGCTGTAGTCGCTGAAGGTGAGGAAGGTGCCACCGTAGGGAATAAAGCCACCGTGCAGCGCGACCCCGTTCATGATGGCGGCCATGCCGAATTCACGCACACCGTAGTTGATGTGACGGCCGCCATTGGCCGCGCCAGTGGCGGCGTCAAAGCGCAGGCTGGGGGTGCTCTTGGTGTTGGTCAGGTTGGAGCCGGTCAGGTCAGCCGAACCACCCAGCAGCTCGGGCAGGGCGGCGGTGAAGGCTTCGAGCGCGAGCTGACTGGCCTTGCGGCTGGCCACGGTCTCGGCCTTGGTGTGGGCAGCCACCGCAGTATCGACCGCCACCTGGGCAAAGTTTTTGGGCAGTTCGCCCTTCATGCGGCGCACCAGCTCTTTGGCCAGCGCCGGGTGGGCGGCCTTGTAGGCGGCGAACTTGTCGTTCCAGGCTTTCTCGGCAGCGCTGCCTGCGGCTTTGGCGTCCCAGGCGGCATAGATGTCCTTGGGGATCACAAAAGGCGCATGGGGCCAGCCAATGGCTTCACGGGTGAGCTTGATCTCTTCAGCGCCCAGGGGCTCGCCATGCGCCTTGGAGGTGTTGGCGCGGTTCGGGCTACCCTGGCCGATGGCGGTCTTGCAGATGATCAGCGTGGGCTTGTCGCTGGATTGTTTGGCTTCGGCGATGGTGTCGGCCACCAGCTCGGCGTCGTGCCCGCTGATGGGGCCGAGCACGTTCCAGCCATAGGCGGCAAAACGCTGCGCCGTGTTGTCAATGAACCAGGGCGCGACCTGACCGTCGATCGAGATGCCGTTGTCGTCGTAAAGCGCAATCAGCTTGTTGAGCTTCCAGGCACCGGCGAGCGCGCAGGCTTCGTGGCTGATGCCTTCCATCAGGCAACCGTCACCCATGAAAGCGTAGGTGTGGTGGTTGACCACCTCATGGCCGTCGCGGTTGAATTCCTGGGCCAGCAGCTTTTCAGCCAGCGCCATGCCGACCGCGTTGGTGATGCCCTGGCCCAGCGGGCCGGTGGTGGTTTCGACGCCGGGGGTCACGTCCACTTCGGGGTGGCCCGGAGTCTTGCTGTGCAATTGGCGGAAGTTTTTCAGTTCCTTGACAGCCAGCTTGTAGCCAGTCAGGTGCAGCACCGAGTACAACAGCATGGAGCCGTGGCCATTGGAGAGCACAAAACGGTCGCGGTCCAGCCAGTTGGGATTGGCCGGGTTGTGTTTGAGGTGGCTGCCCCACAAGGCCACCGCCATGTCGGCCATGCCCATGGGCGCACCGGGGTGACCGGAGTTGGCAGCCTGCACCGCGTCCATGCTCAGGGCGCGGATGGCATTGGCCATATCGACCAGGTTCACGGCAGCGGTGCTCTGGGTTGCTGGAGGGATTGGGATGGATTCAGCCATGGGGGGAAAAGCCTTGAACAATGGGTCGGAAAGAAGACGCCTGCAGGAGCCGGAATCGATTTGAATTCAATCACGGCCGATCTTCAGGTGCGCGCCAGGTAGGGATTGTAGACAACCTGGTCTGTCACCCCTGCATTTTGGACCGGGCTGGCAGGTCCCAGGACACCGTCAATCAACAGCAGGGGCTTCTGCACCAGATGCAAAGTACCACCACAGGGCAGGCGCAACATCACCGGTCGCGGCGCACTGCCCCAGGTTTGCAGCACGGTGACCAGCATGGCCGCTGATACTGAAGAAATTTCAGCAATGAACGAGATCCGTATGCCCGAAGCCCTTGGTGTAATCGAGGATGGAAATGACCAAGGGCGTGACGCGGAACAGGCGAACCTCGTCCGGTGTCGGCATTTTTATCGGCAGGGGCGGCGTGTCAGGATATTTCAGGGGCAGCATGCGCAAAACCTTCTCGGCTTCGACCCGATCTTCCACTGCGCACGCGCGTGCTGCCATCGACAGGCCGGTGATCGCCATCAGGTCTGCCGTGTCGTGATCAATCGTCAGCGAGAGCCGATCATCCCGCGCCAGGTTTCTTGCCTTCTGGCTGTCCAGTCCGCAAAGAAAATACAGCGTCAAACCCTCGTTCACGTAGCCGACCGTCGTGGCCTGCGGCCAGCCATCCGGCCGCAAGGTCGCAACCGTCATGATGCGATGCCGATCCAGCAACGCCAAGATTTTTCGTCTGATTTGATCGTCCATGAGACACCTCCACCATCGTCAACAGGTAAATTCCCGCGTTATTCTGGGCTTGTCTGGCCGCCAGGACTTGAGAGTTGTCAACGCTCGATGGCCTCGGGTCGAGACCGCGCCCATTCTTCCAGAGGCGGCAAACGAATATTTATTTTTTCTATTCTTGACGCACCTTAATTCCGCAACTGATCCCGAGCATCTTTACAAAATAGACACAATAGAATCTCTCGGACTTATTCAAATTATGGAGAAATCATGGAGCGAAGCCTTCGATTCGGAGTACACCTTTTGTGGGCATGGGTGTGCGCGATGTTGATGTTGACCAGCCCGGCCTTTGCCGCCAATCCGGTAGCCAAGAAAGTGGCTGCCGAGCGCACTTACAAAAAGTCGCCAGCCGATGCGGCCATCGGCAAGAAGTGCCTGACTTGCCACAACAAAGAAGACGACCCAGGTATTTACGGCGAGTGGAAACGAAGCACCCATGCGGCCAAAAATGTGGATTGCTATGACTGCCATAAAGCCAAAGAAGGTGACAAGGCAGCTTTCAAGCATGAGGGCGCCTTTATCCACGTGGTGGTGACGCCTAAAACCTGTGCCAATTGCCATGAGGCAGAAGTGGCGCAACAACAGCGATCGCACCATGCCAAGGCAGGCAATATTCTGGCTTCCATTGACAACTTGCTGGGTGAAGTAATTGGCGGGCCGGCTGCGGTCACCGTGGGCTGCGTGCAGTGCCACGGCAGCACAGTGGAAGTCGATGCCAACGGACGGCCCACACCGCAAACCTGGCCCAACACCGGTATTGGCCGGATCAATCCGGATGGTTCCCTGGGGTCATGCTCGTCATGCCACGCCCGCCACAATTTCTCGGCAGCGCAAGCACGCACACCAGACACCTGCGGCAAGTGCCATCTGGGCCCGGATCATCCGCAGCTCGAGATTTACAACGAATCCAAACACGGCATTCTTTACCGCGCCAACATCAAGGAAATGAACCTGAATGCCAAGAAATGGGTGGTCGGTGATGATTACACGGCTGCCCCAACCTGCGCGACCTGCCACATGAGCGCCACGCGGGAACAAAAGGTCACCCATGACGTGGGTGAGCGGATTTCCTGGACCTTGCGGCCAGCCATTTCCACCAAGCTCAACATGGTTCGCCTGAGCAATGGTGATGAGTTCGATCAGCCCGAAGGCAAGCCTCTGCCAGCGGTAGGTGATGACGTCAAAGGTGCAAAAGTCACCCAGATCCTGACCTGGAAACAGCGCCGCGACAAAATGAAAAATGTCTGCGTTACCTGTCACAGTGCCAATACCGTCGCGGGCCATTACAAACAATTCGACGACCTGGTGGACCTGTACAACGACAAGTACGCCAAGCCGATTGCCGCGGTCATGAAAGAGCTGGAAGACAAGGGCTATCTGACCCGTGAGCCGATGGATGCCAAGATCAAGTGGACCTGGTTCGAGATCTGGCATCACGAAGGTCGCCGGGCGCGGCACGGTGCGGCCATGATGGGACCTGACTACGCCTGGTGGCATGGCATCTACGAAGTGAGCCAGCACACTTACTTCAAATGGATTCCAGAGCTGAAGGAAGTCGTTCGCAAAAAGGACGGCAACGAAGACTTTGCCAATGCGCTGCTTGACAAGCATTTCAAGCCCATCAGCGGGCATGACTGGTTCTTCAACGGCATGGGCAAGGACGCCATTGAAAAGGTCCGTAAGGGTTATGAAGACCGTTATGGCAAGGGTGCCCTGAAATAAGCTCACTGTTCATCAATTTATCAACGGCTCTTGGACCAAGAGCCGTTTTTTTCGACTTGGATGGATAAAAGCATGATGCGCAAAATTTACCGTTACTTTGTTGGCGTGATGTGCGTGGCACTGCTGGCGTTTGGCAGTTCCGCCTGGGCGCAGGCGTCTGCGCTTGCCCCGCTGTTGAACCAAGGCGACGAACAATGGGCGACGGGAAAAATCGACCTGGCTCAAAAAACTTTCGAGCAAGCCGTCACCCTGCACCCCAGGTCTGTTGCCGCACGCATGAAACTGGGCGGGCTGCAGCTTTCCCGGCAAAACTTCAAAGCCGCCACGGAGACCTACAAGGAGGCGATCAGCCTGGACGCTCACAATGCCAAGGCCTGGTTGGGTCTGGGGTTCTCGTACCTGCATATGGACAGAAATGATTTGTCTCTGGCCGTCTTCAACGAGGCCATTCGTGTGGAGCCGAGCTACAAGGAACGGCTGGCGCCAGTCATGGCCAAGCTGGCTTTGCCTTGAACCGTCCAGAGCAGGGCATTAATGGCGCGCAAGCGCGCCATCTGAACCACCCGGGATAACTGACCGACGCCAATCAGCAGCGGGTGCCACGTGCAGCGCATGGTCCGTGCGCATAATCGGCAAGTGATGAATCGAAACGTCCTTTATGCGCTTGCGGCAGCGGCACTCTTTGGTGCCAGCACGCCCTTTGCCAAGCGCCTCACCGGGGATCTGCCGCCGGTCATGCTGGCAGGACTGCTGTACCTGGGAAGCGGGCTGGGTCTGGCCATGGCTCGCCTCATCCGGGATCGCCGCTTCAAGCCATCCGGACTCTCCCGGGCAGAATGGCCTTGGCTGCTGGGTGCCGTGTTTTTTGGCGGCGTGCTGGGGCCGCTTGCCTTGATGTTCGGCCTGGTTTCGACCCCCGGCGCCAGCGCATCGCTGCTGCTGAACCTTGAGGCTGTACTGACTGCCGTGATTGCCTGGGTGGTGTTCAAGGAAAACGCCGACCGTCGCATTGTGCTGGGCATGGTGGCCATTGTTGCAGGCGGTATTGCGCTGGCATGGCAACCAGGCGCTGATGCGGTGGCAGGTTTTGCCGGGCCTGTCCTTGTTGGTATCGCCTGCCTGTGCTGGGCCATTGACAACAACCTGACGCGCAAGATATCCGCCTCCGACGCCCTTTTTATTGCCAGCGCCAAAGGCCTCATTGCCGGCACCGTCAACACCCTGCTCGCCTTCAGCCTGGGGGTGGCCTTGCCCAACCTGCAGACCCTGCTGTCAACCATGGGAGTGGGGCTGGCCGGTTATGGCATCAGTCTGGTACTTTTTGTGCTGGCACTGCGAGGCCTGGGGACCGCGCGCACGGGCGCCTACTTCTCAACGGCGCCATTCATGGGGGCCGCCGTGGCCTTGTTTGTTTTCTCGGAAACAAGCACACCGGCCTTCTGGGCGGCAGCCTGCCTGATGGGGCTGGGGGTCTGGCTCCATTTGACAGAACAGCACGGGCACGAACATGTCCATGAAGCGATGGCGCATGAGCATCTGCATAGCCACGATGCGCACCATCAGCATAACCATGAATTTGAATGGCGCGGCGCCGGTCAGCACAGCCACCTGCACCAGCACCCGGTGATACGGCACAGTCATCCGCATTACCCCGACATCCACCACCGACACAGCCACTGAAGCGTCGGGTTGACGCATTTGCCGCAAGGTCATCGGCGAACGTGAACAATAGCCCGATTTGGAGGACGAGCAATCTGCTTGTTAACGACATGGACAACCGACATTTTGTTGCCAAGACCCGCTGGCTGAGACCCTTTACGCAATGGGCCACCCGCTTTGCACTGAATTCGCCGCAATGGCTGCCTGCAATGGTCCGTAACGCACCCTTGAAAATCTCATCGCTCGTGCTGCGTTGTTATCACCTGGCATTGCGGTGATTGCATCCTTGGAGTTCAGGCCGACCACCAGGACAGCAGGATGGCCAGCGTCATGGTGTGGTCATAGTGGCCATTGATTGACCAAAGAAACACGCGTCCTGCTGGCGCCGCAGAGCGAGTAATGTGGAGCCGGGGCCAATCTCGATGTCTTCCAACGTGATCAGTGATCCCGCTTCGACATTCCGTACAAGTTGCCGGTTGGCGGCAAGATAAAACGGCACCGGATTGCCGCTGCCAAGCGGTTTGGCCGGATGCAGTTCACCTGCCGTACCATCGATGGTGTGGTGGTGGCCGCCCATGGCCATGACGGTCCCGGCCGACAGCTTCCGCGTCGCACGGGCAACAAGATCCAGTCGGGGGAACGGTGCCTGCGCACCGCTCGAACGGCCGTGAATGGCCGCCTCGAGCACGCTGGTCGCCGCCTCAAGCCCGAGAAGGTGACGCGGCAAATAGACCATCGCTCGCTGACCGTCGCGGGAAACGACATGGCCCTTGGCGGCCAACAGATCCCAGGTCACGCGATCATCGCAGCGGACAATCACGAACACGCCGCCGGCAAAGCTCGCTTCATCTGGTCGGCGCAGGCAGTGGAAAACGTCAAGCACCTGACCGCCAGCCAGAAGCCCGCCCTCTGCCCTCGCTCCCAGGAAGCTCGGCACCTCGGAAACATGCGCAATCGGCGCATGCAAATCGGGGCGATCCGGCATGAATCCTGTGACATTGGCGACGACGAGCAGTTCGCACAAGTCCGGTACGCAGCGCTGCGGCAGCGCAGCGCAGGCTTGCGCCCGCGCTTGAGCAATTTCCATGACCGGGCGCGTACCCAACGCCCAATGCGGTGCAAAACCAGGGACCGAGACCGTCTGGCCATTGCTCGTCATGTTGCCTGCGGCCTGGTCGTGGACAAAGTCGTATTCACTGGATTTGCCGGCAGCAATGATGTCGAAACCCAGCAGTTGGGCCCAAGTGATCAGTCCGATCAGCAGACTCGGCTGGTCCCCGTCGACAGGAGTTACCACCTTGCCGCGCTGCCGGGCGAGGTGTGCGAGATAGGGACCGACGACACTGTCCACCTCCTTCGAGACAAGAACAAGGTGATGACCGGCTTCGATGGCCATGCGGCCGTGCCGCGCGCCCGCCTCGGGGTTTCCTGTCGCTTCGACCACGACATCAATGGCCAAGCCGACCACGGCGGAAAAGTCACCCGCCGCAATGTACTTGCCCTGGTCCCAGGCCCGGCGAGCTTCGTCTGCGTTAAAGCAAAGCGCAACGTCAGCAGCCGGCACACCCAGAGCAGCAAATGCCGCTGCGGCGATATTGGCATCAATATCAACCGCAATGCGGGCACGCATCAACGGTACTCGCATGCCTTGGGCCAGAAAGCTGCGGCCAAAGCCCCCGCTACCTAACACACAGGTTTCGACCGGTCGCTTTGCGCTGGCGTAGTAATCCAGATGGTTCATGTCGTTTCCAGTACCAGGTTAGTGTTCATGGTGAACGCAACAAGCCAGGCCGGCGATCGCAATTTTCATCTTGTACCTGCCTTTCTTGAATACCATTTCGTTCAGGGGGAAACGTGCATTACCTGGTGACCGGCGAGGCCGCAGCGCAAGCAGTTTTCAGACGACGTTCTTGACGCGGTCCCAAGTTCGCGCAAGGTGGTTGACCATCGCGGCCGACAAACGCTGGCCGTCACGCGCCTCAAGCGCACCAATCATGTCTTCGTGGTCGGCCACCGCGGCCGCCCATTGATCGTCGGCCCTGTGGCCCAGATAGCGAATTTGCTTCATGCGCGACTGCAGGATGTCGTGCACCATCGCGAGCGAGTCATTGCCTGAAAGCGAGATCAACGCCGAGTGGATTTGCTGGTTTCGCTTGAAATACTCCAGTCGGTTACGCGCCGAGTAAAACTTCAACATCTCGTCATGGAGTCGTCGAACGTCCTGGATCTGAGCGTCAGAGGCGTTCTGGCAAGTCAATGATCCGGCCATTTCTTCCAGCGTAGCAAGCACGTCAAGCATGTCCCTGACTTCTTTGGCCGTCAGTTTGCGTACTGTCGCGCCACGGTTGGGAATCAACTCAACCAGACCCTCGTTGGCCAGCACCTTCAGCGCTTCCCGCAGTGGCGTGCGCGAGACGCCGAGTTGTTCGCCGACCCGGCCTTCGTGGATACGCACGCCTGAAGGCAGTTGCCCCTCAATGATCATGTCACGCAAACGCGACACCACGACGTTATGCAACGTCGGGCGCTCGATGCGCACCACTTCGGACTCGGGATGTGGGACAAGGTCCGGGTCGCCCATTGTGTTTGATTCAAGGTTCATCGCCGTCAATCCATATCGTTCAAGCAAGACCGGGTATTGAAGCACACGCATCGACAACGCATGTGCGTTGCACGTTCAACCAAACTGTAATCCAAATTCTGCATTCAGAATTCAGAATACTGAATTTAATTGTTGACAAGACTACTTCTTCGGTTGCATCATTAAAAAAAGACAAAGGAGACATAAATGTCGGCCAATCCATTCGCCGCTAACGCAACACGCCCCACCATTGCTCTCGCCATGGGCGATCCCGCAGGGGTGGGCTCGGAGTTAACCGCCAAACTGCTATCCCTCGACGAGGTTCGGGCGGCAGCCAAGATCGTCGTTTTCGGCGACCGGCGAATCCTCGAGGAAGGTGCCAAGATTGCCGGGGTGGCGCTCGATGTCAGCTACGTGGCGCCCGATTCTGAATTTGACGCAACAAGTCGCCCGGTCTTTGTCGACCTGGGGCATCTCTCCCCGTCGGATGTCATGCGCGGTGAAGCCACTGCCGTGGGCGGTGCCTATGCGCTCGAGAACTTCCGTCGTGCGCTCACGATGGCGCACAACGGAAAGGCCGACGCAGTTTGTTTTACGCCGTTCAACAAAAAAGCCATGCGCTATGTTTATCCCGGCTATGACGACGAGATACGGTTTATCTCCGAGGTCATCGGGTTTAGTGGCCACGCGCGCGAATTCAACGTTCTGGAGAATCTGTGGAATGCACGGGTCACCTCCCACATCCCGCTCTCCGAAGTCGCCGCGGCGCTCACCACCGAGGGCATCCTTAGCGAGTTGGCGCTGACCGATCGCACCATGCGCAACGCGGGTTTTGACAATCCGCGCATTGCCATCGCGGCGCTCAATCCGCATGCTGGCGATGGTGGCAATTTCGGCATGGAAGAAATTGATGTGATCGAGCCAGCCGTGCAAGCAGGCATAGAGCGCGGCTTCAATGTCTCGGGGCCGTATCCGGCGGACACCGTCTTCGTGCGCGCCAAGAACGGCGCTTTTGACGCGGTCCTGACCATGTACCACGATCAGGGACAAATCGCGATGAAGCTGATGGGCTTTGATCGCGGCGTGACCTTGATGGGCGGCTTGCCTTTCCCGGTGTGCACACCGGCGCATGGCACCGCCTATGACATCGCAGGGCGCGGTATCGCCAATATCGGCGCCAGCCGCGAGGCAGTTCTCCTGGCTGCGCGCATGGCCTTGAAAAAGCTGGCTGACAGCCGTGTCCATCCATAACCAATTGGTGTTTCAACGAAGTTTTTTTCCACCGAACCTCAACAACACAGAAAGGGTTGCACGACGTCAATGACTGCTTGAAAAATGTTTTTCCACCGAGCTTCAACAATACAGAAAGGGTTACATGATGTTTAATGCCAAGTTGATCACCACGCTGCTGGCAAGCGTCTTGTATGCAACAGCGGCTAGCGCGGCCTGGGTACCGGAAAAACCGGTTGAGTTTGTCGTCGCTTCCGGACCCGGCGGCGGAACCGACATTTTTGCCCGCACGATCCAGTCGATCATCGTCAAGTACAAACTGATGAACGCGCCGATTGTGGTCGTCAACAAAGGCGGTGGTTCCGGCAGCGAGGGCTTTGTTTATGGCTCGGCCAGCCCGGATGATTCGTACAAGCTGACCTTCGGCACCAACAACCAGTACCTGCTGCCACTCGTCGCCAAGATGGGGTATACAGCCGACAGCCTGATCCCGGTCACGGCACTGGCGCTCGACGAATTCCTGATCTGGGTCAACGCCGAATCGCCCTACAAGGACGCCAAGAGCTTCATCGAGGCGGCCAAGAAGCCCGAGGGACTGAAAATGGGTGGCTCACAGTCCAAGGACACCGACCAGACGTTGGCCAGCATGATCAGCGAAGCGACCGGCGCCAAGTTCACCTACATCCCGTTCAAGAGCGGTGGCGAAGCGGCAGTTCAACTGGCGGGCGGTCACATCGACGCCAACCTCAACAACCCAAATGAAAACCTCGGCCAATGGAAAGCCGGCATGGTTCGACCGCTCTGCGTTTTCAGTTCGCAGCGCATGACCGCCGGCCCCAAGGTCACCAAGGACATGGCCTGGTCAGACATTCCACTGTGCAAAGACTCGGGCATACCGATCGCCAACTATCAAATGCCGCGCACCGTCTGGCTGGCAGCCAAAGTGTCGCCCGATGCGGTCGCGTTCTATACGACGATGCTCAAAAAAGTCAGCGAAACGCCTGAGTGGAAAACGTACATCGAGCGCACCTCGCAAAGCGATCGCTTTTTGACCGGCGACGAATTGCGCGCCTACACCAAGCAGGACGCCGAAAAGGCCACCGAGGTCTTCAAGCGCGAGAAGTGGATCGTTCAATAAAGCTGTAACCGGAGGCCCGGAGCTTTTCGGGGCAGGCCATGCCTGCCCCGTTGTCTAATTAATGCGGAGTGTGTCTTATGCGTAACCCGTCCGGGGCCTTGATGACCCGTTTGACGATGGAAATTGCTGTGGCCTGTGCGGCGGCCTTGGCCGGCGCCATTGTCAGCTACGGATCGCTCGAAATCGGAACCGGCTGGGGCGATGCCGGGCCACAACCGGGCTACTTTCCCTTTTACATCGGCCTGTTCATTGTTATCGCCAGTTGCGGCGCACTGATTGAGGCAGTGATTGCACAACGTCACCGCAAGGAAGTTTTCCTGACACGGGAACAAGGCCATCGGATATTGACATTTTTTCTGCCCATGCTCGGTTTCGTCGCGGTGTCGATGGTGCTTGGACTTTATGTCGGTCTTGCCCTCTATCTGTTCGGTGTCATGACGATCCAGGGGGGATACCGAATCGGTAAGGCGCTCACCGTATGTTTGAGCACGATTGTGATTTTTTACGTCGTTTTTGAAAAATGGTTCCAGGTTCCCCTGCTCAAGGGGCCGATTGAAGCCCTGCTGAACATTCACTGACCCTGGCTCGACAAGAAAACTTTCCGCGACAGCGAAATTCTGGAGAAACACTTTGGCGAATTTTGACAACCTGATGGACGGCTTCGTCATCGTTTTCTCCGCCTACCATCTTGGACTCATGGCGGTTGGGGTGCTGCTGGGTATTCTGGTCGGCGTCCTGCCGGGGCTGGGTGCACCGAACGGTGTATCGCTGCTGATACCGCTGACCTTCACCATGGATCCGATATCCGCCATCATCCTGCTCACCAGCATGTACTGGGGCGCACTGTTCGGCGGCTCGACCACATCGATCCTGTTCAACATTCCGGGCGAGCCCTCATCGGTCGCGACGACTTTCGACGGCTACCCGATGGCACAGCAGGGGCATGCCACCAAGGCGCTGACCCTGGCCTTCATATCCGCCGGTATCGGCGCACTCATTGGCGTGACCGTCATTACCATCTTGTCCGGCTGGGTCACCCAATTCGCGCTGAAATTCAGCTCACCGGAGTTTTTTGCTGTCTATTTTCTGACCTTCTGCAGCTTTATCGGCATGGGAGGCGGATCGCCGTTCAAGGCGGTCGTCTCGATGATGCTCGGCTTTGCCTTTGCCACCATCGGCATGGACGGAATGTCCGGCAACATGCGGCTGACATTCGGAATCACCGAACTCATCAAGGGAATCAGCTTCCTGGTCGCCGTGATCGGGCTGTTTGGCCTCGGTGAACTGATGCAGACAATGGAACAAGGCTTGCGCTTCAACGGCATACACGCCCGCATCAAAATCCGCGATGTCTTTCAGGCGATCATCTCGCTGCCGAAATACTGGGTCACGCTGTTGCGCAGCGCACTGGTCGGTTGCTGGATGGGCATCACGCCAGGCGGGCCGACCGCCGCGTCGTTCATGAGCTATGGACTGGCCAAGCGTTTTGCGCGCAACAAGAGCGCCTTCGGCAAGGGCGAACCGGCCGGCGTCATCGCGCCAGAAACGGCAGACCACTCCGCCGGGACCTGTGCCATTTTGCCGATGCTGGCGCTGGGTATTCCCGGATCGGCCACCGCAGCAGTCATGATGGGTGGCTTGATGATCTGGGGTCTGACGCCCGGTCCGATGTTGTTTATCGAACGCCCGGATTTTGTCTGGGGCACCATTGCCAGCATGTATCTGGGCAATGTGATGGCCGTGATCCTGGTGCTCGCCACGGTGCCCCTGTTTGCCGCCATCCTGAGAATTCCGTTTTCGATCATCGGCCCGATGATCGTCGTCGTGTGTTTCATAGGCGCCTACCAGATCAGCGGTGCACGCCTTGATCTCTGGCTGGCGCTGGGTTTCGGCATCGTCGGCTACCTGCTCAAGAAACTCGACTACCCCATCGCACCCATGGTTCTGGCGATGGTGCTCGGTGACAAGACCGAGGATGCCTTCCGCCAGTCGATGATCTTCTCCAAGGGGTCGCTGGGGATCTTCTGGACGAATTCGACGCTGGTCGCGGTGATCATGACACTCGCCCTGCTCTTGCTGATGTGGCCATTCATCGGCAGACTCATCGGCCGTATGCGCAAAACGGTTTGAAATTCCGGAAGTTGATCGCCGACGTCAACACATGTAGGCGTCAGCAAAGTATTGCCGGTACCTGCTGATGCTGCCAATCAACAAGCCAAAGCAAACCAGAATTTTTTTCATCAATGTACTTTCAGCCTGGGCAAGATCACCCGGTCGAAGTCCAGGAAAAATCACACCTGGTCGCAGACCCAAAGGCTTAGACCGCCTTCACCGCCAACACGGGGCATGAAACAGAGAGCAGGATATCTTGTGCCACGCTGCCCATGATGAGTTTACCTACCGCAGAGCGTTTTCTGAGGCCAATGATCAACAAGGAAACGGGCAGTGAGTCAACCATCGCCTCAATTTCGGCGACCGCACTTTGACCTCGGACAAATTGCTTGAATTCGGCATCGAGCCCAGTCGCCGCCAACAATTTCTCGACCCGCTCAACGTCCAGGGTGTCGGCCAGTGCCGCATCGTCCTTGCCGTTGCCTGAACTTGCATTCACAACCATCAGTCGTTCGCCGCGGCTGGTCGCAATTTCAATTCCCTTTTGCAGTGCTGCCTGTCCTTCCGGGCGGGGCGCATAAGCCACAAGTATCGTCATGATCTTCTCACTTCCTGTTAGATGAACACAAAAATGCAGCAGCAGCCAAATTCTTCTCAAAATACCGAATGAAGAGGCGCTGTAGCCAGCGCAACGGATGGTACCCGAACCGACGCCGCTCTGGTCCGTTCGCAAGCGACTCAAAACGTCAATGCCCTGGCCTCACTGGCCGGCCTGAGAAACGGCTGCTTACTGCGGTGCCGCCTTCAGTACCTCGTCCCAATGGTGTTTCGGGATGTGGCCAGCAAAGCGCTCGGTTACCAGGTCCATCACTTCAGCATTGATCTCATGACCAAGAAAAGGGATGACATCTGCGGTCACATCAGCCCTCAGGGCGACCAGTCGCTCGGCTGCCGCCACGCAGTGCGCGTAGTGAATCACGGGGTCTGACTTGCCATGGATGAAGTGCAGTGTTGTTTTCTCTGGCGCGTGGGCAGGTAGCTGGGCATAGCGCCCGGACAGGGCAACCACGCGCGCTGCCAACCCGGCTTGCGCCTGCGCGGCCTCCAGGGCCATGATGGCGCCTTGCGAAAACCCCAGCACGGCGGTGGCACTGGCGGAGACACCGCTGGTTTCCTGCCAATAGCGCAGGTTGTGGATGAAGGCAGGCATCGCGGCAGCCACCCGCTCGGGGCGGTTCTCGTCGGTAATGCCCTGCACCGAGAACCATTGAGCGCCGCCCTGGCTGATGTCGCTTGCATAGGGTGCGTGCACGCTGACGATGAAGGCGTTGGGGAATTGCGCCGCCAGATGCCGCCCCAACGGGACCATGTTCTGCGCGCTTGCACCCACACCATGGTGCAAGACCAGGAGTTGTTGTGCTGTTTGGGTGGGTTGCTGGATGATGATGGCGTCTGACACGGTGGGACCTCGCGAGGTAGAAAAAGTGACACTTTAAGACCAAATAAGGTTCCTGCGGGCGAATAGTTCGCCGCCGATTGCTTTCAATTTGACGGATGACTCCCGCGCGTATTAGCGCTCAGTGCACCTCAACCGGAATGATGGTCCTGTCCACCACCCGACGCAGCACAAAACTGGAGTGCACGCCGGTGACCCCTTCGATACGGGTGATTTTTTTCAGCAGCAAGTCCTGGTAGGCGTCCATGTCGCGCACCATGACCTTGAGTTGGTAGTCGGCAGCCTGACCCGTGATCAACAGACACTCCAGAACCTCTGGAATGTCGCACACCAGGCTCTCGAAGTTTTCGAAGCGCTCGGGCGTGTGCTTGTCCATCGAGATGTGAATCAGCGCCATCAGCGACAGCCCGACCTTTTTGGCATCGACCTGTGCGTGGTAGCCAGAAATCAGGCCACTTTCTTCCAAGACACGCACGCGCCGCAAGCACGGCGACGCCGATAAGCCAATGCGCTCAGCCAAATCCTGGTTGGAAAGACGCCCGTCAAGCTGCAGTTGCTTCAGGATTTCTCTGTCATAACGGTCCAGTGTCAGGGCGGTGTTCATGGCGCGTCGAAAGCTTGTTTTCAGTCAAAAAATAAGAATATTGCGCAAATATACTTTATTTCAGCAGATATCACCTATCAAGGCAACTAATTAGAGAAGAACGCAATCAAATTGTTTGCCGAAAGACATAAGATACCTTCATCGCTCAAACAAAACGAGCGGTTTAGGTTACAGCAACAGCTTCCAGTCTGACCAGCTATCCCCCAGGTCAGATTCCGTGTCAACGGACCTCTTCTACTTCTACCAGGAGTTCAGATTGAGGGGGGTTCTGCCCACAAGGTAGACGGAGCAAAGCACATGGAAGTCCGAAGAAAAAAGGCTTGCGAGGTGATCCCTGGCAAGCCTTTTTTGCGTTTGTGAAGCGTGAACAACGGCAACGTAAGCACAATGCTCTCAAGTGATTTAGAAACAACATAATCACTACGGAAGACACCTGGAATTGATGGTCACCTGGCTCTGGAGACACGAGTCCTGGATCACGCAGTTCGTTAGCCGATTGAACGCGGTGATTTACCTTTGGTGGCTCAGAAAGCCCGGTGTTATGACTCTTTAGACGATTCAGACAATGGCTGTCTAATATGGCTACAAGATGCTGGTTTGCGTCTCAAAGTGACCGTTGTGGCGATACATTTCGGTCTTCTGATAAGAGAAGTCTCATCCCACCTAGAATGACTCCAAGGGAGATAAATTATGTCAATAGCGCCCGTCAAGCGCGAAGTCAAAAAGGTGCCAGTTCATAGGGGTCATCAAACCATTTTGCAGAGCCACTGGCTGGCCAAAAAAGCATTACTGGTATGAGCAAACCTAACTTCAGCGAAGACGACACCAGCGCCAAATTCATCACCCCGGCGTTGTACCAGGCCGGCTGGACTGAACCCGCGATTCGCCGCCAGGTGGCGTTCACGGCGGGTCGCATCATTGTGCGGGGCAAACTGGTCACGCGCGGCAAGGCCAAGCGGGCCGACTATGTGCTGTACATCGGGCACTTTCCCATTGCCTTGATTGAGGCCAAGCACAACTTCAAGGCCGTGGGTGACGGCATGCAGCAGGCGCTGGACTACGCCACCACACTTGACATTCCTTTCGTTTTTTCCAGCAATGGCCACGGCTTTGTGTTGCATGACCGCACTGGCACATCGGTGCAACTGGAAACCACCTTGAAACTGGACGACTTTCCCAGTCCAGCTGCGCTTTGGAACCGTTATCTGGCCTGGAAGGGCCTGACCCCGGCACAGGAACAAGTGGTCAAACAACCGTATTTTGACGATGGCAGCGGCAAAGAGCCACGTTATTACCAGCGCAACGCCGTCAACGCCGCGGTCGAATCCATCGCCAAGGGCCAAAACCGCATCCTGCTGGTGATGGCTACCGGCACTGGCAAGACTTTCACCGCGTTTCAGATCATCTGGCGGCTGTGGAAGGCGGGGCAAAAGAAGCGCATCTTGTATCTTGCCGACCGCAACATCCTCATTGACCAAACCATGGTCAACGACTTTCGCCCTTTTGGCGGTGCCATGGCCAAGCTCAGTGTCAACGCCAAAACCATCGAGCGTGCCGACGGGAGCGATATTGACTTGCCCCTGGCCATGGACCGTGGCCCCGACAATAAACGCCGCATCAACGCCGCTTATGAAATTTACCTGGGGCTGTACCAGGCCATCACCGGCCCCGAAGAGCACCAGAAAATTTTCAAGGAATTCAGTCCTGGTTTCTTCGATTTGATCGTGATTGACGAATGCCACCGTGGTAGCGCTGCCGAAGACTCGGCCTGGCGCGAAATCCTGGAGTATTTCAGCGCCGCCACCCAAATCGGAATGACCGCCACGCCCAAGGAAACCGAGTACGTTTCCAACAGCGAGTATTTTGGCGCCCCGGTGTTCACTTACAGCCTGAAACAAGGCATACGCGATGGCTTTTTGGCCCCCTACAAGGTCATCAAGGTTCATCTGGATGTCGACGTGGAAGGCTACCGCCCCATGCCCGGCGAGGTGGACCAATACGGCCACGAGATTGAAGACCGCCTGTATAACCAGAAAGACTTTGATCACACCCTCATCATTGACAACCGAACCGCCCGCGTCGCCAAGTGGGTCAGTGACTACCTCAAGGCCAGCGGCGACCGGTTCCAGAAGACCATCGTTTTTTGCGTGGACACGCCCCATGCCGCTCGCATGCGCCAGGCCTTCATCAATGAAAACGCCGATCTGGTCAAACAGTTTCCGCGCTATGTGATGCGCATCACGGGCGACGACCCCGAAGGCAAAGAACAGCTCGGCAATTTCATCGACCCCGAGTCCAAAGTGCCGGTCATCGTGACCACGTCGCGCCTGCTTTCCACGGGGGTTGATGCCCAAACCTGCCGCCTGATCGTGCTGGAGCGCGAAGTCGGCAGCATGACCGAGTTCAAGCAAATCGTGGGGCGCGGCACCCGCGTGCATGAGGACACCCACAAGTATTACTTCACCCTGATCGACTTTCGCAAAGCCACCAACCACTTTGCCGACCCCGACTTTGATGGTGAACCGGTGCAGATATATGAACCCGGCGAAGGCGACCCTGTGATGCCGCCCGAGCTACCAGAGGACTTGCCCTGGGGTGCAGAAGACGCGTCACCAGCCACGCCCGCTGAAGACGAAACCGTGGTCGTCGGTTACCCACCACCTGACATCTCGTTGCCGCCAGAAGTTGCAGAACCACGTCCCAAATATTTCATCAAGGGCAAACCGGTCAAGGTGCTGACCGAACGCGTGGAATACCTGGATGAAAACGGCAAACTCGTCACCGAGAGTTTGCGCGACTACAGCCGCAAAGCCATTCGCGCCCACTACGCCAGCCTGGACGCCTTCTTGCGCCGCTGGAAAGGTGAAGAGCGCAAAGAACGGGTCATGGAAGAACTCGCCGAAGAGGGCCTGCCCCTGCAGCCGCTGATGGATGAAGTGGGCAAAGACCTGGATCCGTTTGATCTGATCTGCCACATTGCCTTCGACCAGCCACCCTTGACCCGACGCGAACGGGCCGACCAGGTACGCAAGCGTGACGTGTTCACCCAATACGGCCCGCAAGCCCGCGCTGTTCTGGAAGCGCTGCTGACCAAATACCAGGACGAGGGCGTGGTTGGTGGGCTGGGCAATGTAAAAATTCTCGAAATCCCGCCCTTTAACCAAATGGGCATGCCGTTTCAACTCATCAAACAATTCGGCACCAAAGCCGGGTTTGAGCATGCCGTGCATGAACTGCAAATCGCGCTCTATTCATAAATTAAGTATTCATGTCCGCAAGAAACACCGTTAAATCCATTCAAGACATCATGCGCAAAGACGCCGGTGTTGATGGTGATGCCCAGCGCCTGTCGCAACTGTGCTGGATGTTCTTCCTCAAAATCGTGGATGACCAGGACCAGCAGATGGAGGTCATGCAAGACCACTACACCTCGCCCATACCCGCCGCACTGCAGTGGCGCACCTGGGCCAGCAACCCTGAAGGCATCACCGGTTCGGAGCTGATGGCCTTCATCAACGGCGAGTTGTTCCCGAAGCTCAAAGAGCTGCCAGCCACCGGCAAGTGGGCCAGCCGCGCCCGCGTGGTCAAGGCCGTGTTTGAAGACGCCTACAACTACATGAAAGATGGCCAGCTCATCCGCCAGGTCGTCAACAAGATCAACGAGGTCAACTTCAACGACTTGGCCGAACGCAAACACTTTGGCGACATTTACGAGCAAATGCTCAACGACCTGCAGGCTGCAGGCAACGCCGGCGAGTTTTACACGCCGCGTGCTGTCACCGCCTTCATGGTGGACCGCATCGACCCCAAACCGGGTGAGATCATCATGGACCCGAGCTGTGGCACGGGTGGTTTTTTAACCTGCAGCATCCGCCACATGCGCGACCGCTATGTGAAGACGGTTGAAGATGAAGCCGCATTGCAATCGAGCTTGCGCGCCGTCGAACTCAAGCAACTGCCCCACATGCTGTGTGTGACCAACATGTTGCTGCACGGCGTGGAAGACGCCAGCTTTGTGCGCCACTACAACACCCTGGCCCGGCCCTATGTGAGCTACACCAATGCCGACCGCGTTGACATCATCCTGACCAATCCGCCCTTTGGCGCATCGGTGCAGGACGGCATTGAAAGCAATTTTCCGCAACACTTTCGCACCAAAGAAACAGCAGATTTGTTTCTGGCCCTGATCATTCGTTTGCTCAAGACCAATGGCCGTGCCGCCGTGGTGTTACCCGACGGTTCGCTGTTTGGCGAGGGCGTGAAAACACGGCTGAAAGAGCACCTGATGGCCGAGTGCAACCTGCACACCATCGTGCGACTGCCCAACAGCGTCTTCAAGCCCTACGCCAGCATCGGCACCAACCTGCTGTTCTTTGAGAAAGGCACGCCCACGCAAGACATCTGGTTTTATGAACACCGCGTGCCCGCCACCCAGAAAGCCTATTCCATGACCCGACCCATTCGGCTGGAGCATCTGCAAGGCTGCGTGGACTGGTGGGGTGGCGCAAGCCGTGAGGGTCGTGTAGAAACCGATGTTGCATGGAAGGTCAGCGCTGACGAGGTGAAGGCCCGCGGCTACAACCTCGACTTCAAGAATCCGCACACTGTGGCCGACGACCATGGCGACCCGGCAGAACTGCTGGTGAGTTTGAACGAGGCCGAAGCCAAAGCGGCTGCGCTGCGCGACCAGCTCAAAGCCATCCTGCAAGAGGCCCTGCTGCGATGAACGCCACGCAACTACTGGCCCACTTCGACCGGCTGGCCGAAGCGCCCAATGCAGTGCCACGTCTGCGCCGTTTCATTTTGGATTTGGCGGTGCGGGGGAAGTTGGTGGAACAGGATGCGGGGGATGAGCCGGCGGGGGAATTACTGAAGCGGATTTATGCACATAAGGCCGACTTGGTAAATGAGAGACTACTCAAAGTGCAATCAGCATTTACCGCAGTCCCACTTGCCTTACAGCCCTATCGACTTAAATCAAATTGGATGTGGGCGTTCTTTGGCAGCATTATGATTTCGCGCGACGGCGAACGAATTCCCGTTTCCAAGGAGGAGCGAAACACCCGAGCGAAGACGTATGACTATTACGGCGCGTCGGGGGTGATCGATAAGATTGACGGTTTCCTGTTCGATAAGCCACTGCTGCTGATCGGTGAGGACGGCGCAAATTTGATTAACCGCTCAACGCCCATAGCATTTATCGCACGTGGTCAGTATTGGGTCAATAACCATGCGCATGTGCTCGATGGAATCACGGAGGATTTTCTTAGGTACATCGAGCTATACGTCAATGCCATTGACTTGAAGGCATACGTTACTGGCACAGCGCAGCCGAAAATGAATCAGGCGAAGATGAACAGCATTCCTGTTGCCATCCCGCCGGAGGCCGAACAACACCGCATAGTCGCCAAGGTGGACGAACTCATGGCCCTGTGCGATCAGCTCGAAGCCGCGCAGCAAGAACGCGAACGCCGCCGTGACCGCCTAGCCGCCGCATCCCTGCAGCGCCTGAACCAGCCTGCTGCCGACACCACCCCCGAAGCCCAACGCGAGCACGCCCGCTTCTACCTGCAGCATCTCCCGCGCCTCACCACCCGGCCTGAGCACATAAAGGCAATGCGGCAGACGATTTTGAATCTGGCGGTGCGTGGGGCTCTATCGGACAGTAACGAGTGGTCGTTGTATTCTCAGCCGCTGAAGATAGCAGCGACTCTCCAAAATGGATATGCATTCAAGAGTGAGTGGTTTGCCAAAACTGGAATTCGATTGCTGCGCAACACAAATGTCAGTCACGGCGTTATCCGGTGGGATGAATTGGCATGTCTTCCGATTGAGCAAGCTGAAGAGTTTGAGCGATTCAAGTTGCTTGAAGGTGATGTCGTACTTTCTCTGGACCGCCCGTTCATCGGCACTGGCACGAAAGTAGCGCGTGTGCGGACGAACGATTTACCCTGTTTACTGTTGCAACGAGTTGGACGATTTCAGTTGAATCTCGACTTATTGACTTCGGACTACCTGTTTCTATGGATCGAGTCACCACAGTTCACCGATCAAATTGATCCCGGTAGAAGCAACGGGATCCCGCATATTTCATCTAAGCAAGTAGAGTGTGCTGAGATATTCCTCCCACCCCTCGCCGAACAACACCGCATCGTCGCCAAAGTCGATGAACTCATGGCCCTGTGCGACCAGCTCGAAGCCCAGCTCACCACCACCCAAACCGACAGCCGCCGCTTGCTGGAGGCGGTTTTGGTAGCGGCGCTCGTCCCGGTTTAGTGGTCAAAAATTGAAAAATAATGGCTCCCCATAAAGAATGACTCGCCCATGAACTTAGGCACGACCACGGCAATTGACAGCGCCACCCTTATTCAGCAGATGATCGGGTTGGGTGAAACCCGCCAGCTTGAATTCAAGCGCGTCAGCGGCAAGATGGTCGGAAAGGCGCTGGAAACGGTGTGTGCCTTTGCGAACACCGACGGAGGTACGTTGGTGCTGGGTTTGGCGGACCTGAAGGAGTTCAAGGGAGATGCCCGGATGTTTGGCATTGAAGAAAATCCGGAAGCTGTGGACGAACTACAGCGCAAACTACTGACGGAATTTGTACCAGCCATTGACACGATTCGTCTGCACCGTTTGCCTTGCAAACTGCTTAACGGACCAGCCAAAGGGCAGACCGGTCATCTGCTGTTGGTACAAGTAGGCCGCACCAGTAATGTGCACTCCATCATCAATGGCAGCACTTTCACCCGCTTGGACGCCGGAAATCGGTCCATGAGCGCGGGTGAAAGTACGGACCTGTCATATCGGCGCGGGGTGCGCAGTGCCAGCAGCGAACCCGTTCCCGTGGCGCTTGACAGACTAAAAACCGATGCCTGGCGACGCTTTGCCGAAGCGCGAGGTCCTTTGTCCGGAACCTTCTCAGACCAGCTTTTGCGCATTGGTCTTGCTGAGGAAGTCAATGGTGTGATCCAGCCCCGGCGTGCCGCCGTACTGCTGTTTGCGGATGAACCTGGAAGCTTGTTGGCATCGTTGGATACCCGGAAGAGCCAAGCGAAATATGGCCTACACCAAACCGAATGGCGGCAGTTCTGAGTTGACTTTGTTATCTACGCTCGAAGATAACAACAACTGTTGAGAATAAAAATTCATGAAAAACAATGACTTACAGAGGTCGTTGTTTTCCTTTAGGTAAACAAAATCCGCCGTAAGTAGACAACCCCCGGCAAAGCTTTGCCCTCAAAACGGCAAAACTTTGCTCACGTCTACAAAGAGCATCAAATATCAATATTCCCCGCCTGCAGCGCGTTGGTTTCGATGAACTCGCGGCGCGGCTCGACCTCGTCGCCCATCAGCATGGTGAACACCTTGTCGGCTTCGATGGCGTCGTCGATTTGCACCCGCAGCAAAATGCGCACCTTAGGGTCCATGGTGGTTTCCCAGAGCTGCTCGGGGTTCATTTCACCCAAGCCTTTGTAACGCTGGCGGCTAGTGGAGCCTTCGGCCTGGGCAATCAGCCAGCTCATGGCCTCGCGGAAGTCGCTGACCTTTTGTTCTTTTTGGCGTTCACCTTCGCCCCGTGTGACCCGGGCACCTTCGCTGAGCAATCCTTTGAAGGTTTTAGCGACTTCGCTCAGGGCCGCATAGTCGGCGCCATGGACAAAGTCTTGCGTCAGCACGCTGCTCTTGATGTTGCCATGCAGGCGGCGGCTGATGCGCAAAATGGGCTTGTCGCTGCGCACATCGAATTCGCCCGCCACTTCGGCATCGGGCAACTGCGCCTGCAGGGCGATGGCCGAGGCCTCGGCATCGGCCACCGTGTCAAGGTTCAACTCAACACCATCGGCAATGGCACGCAAGGCGGAGACGTCCAGAAAGTTCGCTAGGCGGGCAATCACGGATTGGGCTTGCTGGTGCTTGCGCGCCAGTTCGGTGAGTGCGTCGCCCGTCAGGGCTGTGCTGTTGTCACCACCGGTGTAGACCGTCGCGTTGATCAACGCCACCCGCAGCAGGAAGTTGTCGAGGTCGGTGGGGCCCTGCAAATACAACTCTTCGCGACCGGCTTTCACCTTGTAAAGCGGCGGCTGGGCGATGTAGATGTGGCCGCGCTCCACCAGTTCAGGCATCTGGCGGTAAAAGAAGGTCAGCAGCAGCGTGCGGATGTGGGCGCCGTCAACGTCAGCGTCGGTCATGATGATGATGCGGTGGTAGCGCAGCTTGGCCACATCAAAGTCGTCGTTGCCGGTGCTGCCGCCAGCCTTGCCGATGCCGGTGCCCAGCGCCGTGATCAGCGTGAGGATTTCGTTGCTGGTGAGCAGTTTTTCGTAGCGCGCTTTTTCCACGTTCAAAATCTTGCCGCGCAGCGGCAGAATCGCCTGGAACTTGCGGTCGCGGCCCTGCTTGGCCGAGCCACCGGCGGAGTCGCCCTCGACAATGTAGATTTCGCACAGTGCCGGGTCTTTCTCCTGGCAGTCGGCCAGTTTGCCGGGCAGGCCCATGCCGTCGAGCACACCCTTGCGGCGCGTCATGTCGCGGGCCTTGCGGGCGGCTTCGCGGGCACGGGCGGCCTCAACAATTTTGCCGACAATGATCTTGGCATCGTTCGGGCGCTCCTGCAGGTAGTCCCATAGCAGCTTCGACACAATGTCTTCCACCGGGCCGCGCACTTCAGATGACACCAGCTTGTCCTTGGTCTGACTGCTGAACTTGGGCTCGGGCACCTTCACGCTCAGAACACAGCACAAGCCCTCACGCATGTCGTCGCCGCTGACTTCCACCTTGGCTTTTTTGGCGATCTCGGTGTCATCAATGTACTTGTTGATGACACGCGTCATGGCCGCGCGCAACCCGGTCAGGTGGGTGCCACCATCGCGCTGCGGAATGTTGTTGGTGAAGCACAGCACCTGCTCGTTGTAACCGCTGTTCCACTGCATCGCCACTTCGACACCGATGTTGGTGTTTTGGTCGCTCTGGCGGTCGCCCATGGCGTGAAAGATGTTGGGATTGAGGACAGTTTTGCCCTTGTTGATGAAGTTCACGAAACCGCGCACGCCGTCTGCGCCAGAAAAGTCGTCTTCCTTGCCGGTACGCTCGTCTTTCAGGCGAATGCGCACGCCGTTGTTCAAAAAGCTCAGTTCGCGCAGGCGCTTGCTGAGAATTTCATAGTGGAAATCATGGTTTTCCTTGAAGATGTCGGTGTCTGGCAAGAAATGCACTTCGGTGCCGCGACGCTCGGTTTCCCCGGTGACCTTCATGGGCGACACTTCGATACCGTTGACACTTTCAAGCAGGCGGTTCTGCACAAAACCCTTGCTGAATTCGAGCACATGGACCTTGCCGTCGCGGCGCACGGTGAGGCGCAGCATTTTGCTCAAGGCGTTGACGCAGCTGACACCCACGCCGTGCAGGCCGCCCGAGACCTTGTAGCTGTTCTGGTTGAACTTGCCGCCGGCGTGCAGTTCGGTCAGGGCAATTTCAGCCGCGCTGCGCTTGGGCTCATGCTTGTCGTCCATCTTGACACCGGTCGGGATGCCCCGGCCGTTGTCGACCACCGACACCGAGTTGTCGGTGTGGATGGTGACCAGAATGTCGTCGCAATGGCCGGCCAGCGACTCGTCGATCGAGTTGTCCACCACCTCGAACACCAGGTGGTGCAGGCCGGTGCCGTCACTGGTGTCGCCGATGTACATACCGGGGCGCTTGCGCACCGCTTCCAGCCCTTCGAGGATCTGGATGGAGCCTTCACCGTAAGCCTCGGAAGCGCCTGCCTGGTGGGCATCAATGGTGGGCTGAAAGTTGGAGCTGTCAGCCGTGCCCTCGCCCGTGTGAATGGCATTTTCAGAATCTTGGGCAGGCGTATTTTCTTCGGTCATGGCGGAATCGGTGGGGTTTGAAAGGGACAGTGCAGCAGGCGCTTAGATGCGCATCGGCATCACCACATACTTGAACGTGGTGTTGTCGGGAATGGTAAACAGCGCGGAGCTGTTGCCGTCCGAGAGTTCCAGCGTCACCATGTCTTGCGACATGTTGCTGAGGGCGTCAATGAGGTAGGTCACGTTGAAGCCGATTTCGATGCTGTCGCCGCCGTAGTCGATGTCGAGCTCGTCAACCGCTTCTTCCTGCTCGGCATTATTGGCCGCCACGCGCAGGGTGCCGGGGTCGATGTTGAGGCGCACGCCCTTGAACTTTTCGCTGGTCAAGATGGCGGTGCGCTGCAGCGTGGCCAGCAGCGCGCTGCGGCCCAGCGTGATGCTGTTTTTGTGGTTGCGCGGAATCACGCGGTTGTAGTCGGGGAACTTGCCCTCGACCAGCTTGGTCACGAATTCCATGCCGTCAAAGCTGAACTTGGCCTGGTTGTTGGCAAATTGCATCTCGATGGCGCCGTCGGCATCCGACAGCAGGCGCTGCAGTTCCAGCACGGTCTTGCGCGGCAAAATGACTTCTTGTTTGGGCACCTCGACGTCAAGGGTGGCACTGGCAAAGGCCAGCCGGTGGCCGTCGGTGGCCACCAGGCTGAGCTGCTTGCCTTCAACCACAAACAAAATACCGTTCAGGTAATAGCGAATGTCGTGCACCGCCATGGCAAACGACACCTGGCTCAGCAAGGCCTTGAGTGTTTTCTGCGGCACGCTGAAAGCCGGACCAAAGTTGGCCGACTCCTGCACCAGCGGAAAGTCTTCGGCGGGCATGGATTGCAGCGTGAACTTGCTTTTGCCACCCTTGAGGATGAGTTTGGCCGCGCTGGATTCGAGCGACACCAGCTGGTCGGCCGGCATGGTGCGCAGGATGTCGATCAATTTGCGGGCGCCCACCGTGGTGGTGAAGTCGCCGGTATCGCCGCCCAGTTCGGCCGCCGTGCGGATCTGGATTTCGAGGTCGCTGGTCGTGAGCTGCAGGGCATCGCCCATTTTGCGAATCAGCACATTGGCCAGAATGGGCAGGGTATGGCGACGCTCCACGATACCTGAGACCGCCTGCAAAACCGACAAAACCTTGTCCTGGGTGGCTTTTAAAACAATCATGTCATCCTCTTGGGTTCAATGGCGAATAGGCTGGACCCTGATGGGCCCAGACCGGCTGCAATAAATTGGCTATTTTCCCACTCATTTGCGTCAACTTTTAATTAGTTCAGCCTTTGAGGGTTTGTTCCAGCACGTGCAATTGCTGGTTGAGTTCAGTGACCTGCTGGCGTTCAGTGCCGATCTTGCGCACCGCATGCAAAACCGTGGTGTGGTCGCGTCCGCCAAACATTTCTCCAATTTCCGGCAGACTTTTTTGCGTCAGCTCCTTGGCCAGGTACATGGCGATCTGGCGCGGCCGGGCAATACTGGCGGGGCGCTTTTTGGAATACATGTCAGCGATCTTGATCTTGTAATAGTCCGCCACCGTTTTCTGGATGTTTTCCACCGAGATTTGACGGTTCTGGATGGACAGCAGGTCGCGCAGCGCCTCGCGCGCCAGCAGGATCGAGATCTCTTTTTGGTTGAAACGCGAATAGGCCAGGATTTTGCGCAAGGCGCCTTCCAGCTCGCGCACGTTGGAGCGCACGTTCTTGGCCACGAAAAAGGCCACTTCTTCGGGCATCACAATGCCCTCGGCCTGCGCCTTGTTGATCAGAATGGCCACCCGCATCTCCAACTCGGGCGGCTCGATGGCCACCGTCAGGCCGGAATCAAAACGCGACACCAGGCGCTCGTGAATGTCGGCCAGACCCTTGGGATAGGTGTCGCTGGTCATGACAATGTGCGATTTTTTGGCCAGCAAAGCCTCAAAGGCGTTAAAAAACTCCTCTTGCGTGCGCTCCTTGTTGGCAAAAAACTGCACGTCGTCAATCAGCAGCAAATCCAGCGAGTGGTAGCGCTCCTTGAACTCGTCAAAAGCCTTGCGCTGGTAGGCTTTCACCACATCGGTGACGAATTGCTCGGCATGGATGTAGAGCACCTTGGCGTTAGGATGGTCGGCCATCAACTGATTGCCTACCGCGTGCATCAAGTGGGTTTTACCCAGACCCACACCGCCGTAAATAAACAGCGGGTTGTACAAATGGCCAGGCATGCCGGCCACATGCATGGCCGCCGCGCGCGCCATGCGGTTGGCGCTGCCTTCGACCAGCGTGTCGAACGTCAGCGCTGTGTTGAGACGGCTCTTCAGCGGTTCGGCGGGGCGAAATTGATCGGCCTCGGCGAGCGTATCGACCGCCGCCGCAGCGCTCGCCACTTTCACGTCCGGCTTGCGCACCACGGCTTCCCGTACCGCCAACGCCAGTTCGATCTGGACGGGTTGCCCCGTCTGGCGCTCCATGATCAGCGCAAGACGATGGCTGTATTGCGCCCGGATCCAGTCCATCTTGAAGCGGTTGGCAACAAAAATTGTGACCCGGCTCAAGTCTTCCGAAACCTGGGCCGACAAGGGCTTGATCCAGGTCTGGAACTGTTGCTCCGGGAGTTCTTGTGCCAGTTGATCGATACAGGCCTGCCAGAAATCTGCGCCGCTTGGCTCTGCAACGGCTTGGCGTGTGGGGTGTTGTCCCTCTGTCATTGTGCGATTGGTTTCTGTGGATATTTATTATTTCTGACGCTGCCGATTCTAATTTATCAAACAGTTATCCACACTACGGGTCTTCCCGTGATTTACCATCGTTTGAAAAGTTTGCGATAATCCGCGGTTCCCCTGAACTGTTCGGGTGAAATTAACGTTGATGCCGCTGGGCATATTCAATCAAATTGAGGCAGCTTGCCTCTGAGCTTCTTAGGATTTCCGAAAATGAAACGCACTTACCAACCCTCCAAGATTCGTCGCGCCCGTACCCACGGCTTTTTGGTGCGCATGAAAACCCGTGGCGGTCGTGCCGTGATCAATGCACGCCGTGCCAAAGGCCGCAAGCGTCTGGCCGTTTAATTTCAAGCCGGGCGCAGCCTGCCTACAACTGCGGCAACGCTTGACTCACCTTGCAACGACTCAAAAGTCGGCGCCAATTTCAAGCCGTGCTGGCGGGGTCTACCCTGGCGCGAACGCCGCATTTTGCTTTGCACACCGTGGCGCTGAATGCTGATCAAGTGGACTTGAGCGTCAAGCCATTGTTTAACGTGCCCGCAGTATGGTTCGGCGCCATGGTGCCCAAACGCTGGGCCAAGCGTGCCGTGACACGCAACGCCCTGAAACGCCAGATCTTCGCCGTGAGCGAGCTTTACCATGCGCAATTACCGACAGCCGCCTATGTGGTTCGGCTGCGCAGTGGCTTCGACCGGGTGCAGTTCACGAGCGCGAGCTCTGACGCCTTGAAGCTGGCCGCGCGCAATGAGCTGCACCAGTTGCTGGACCGCGCCACGCAGGGCCGGACCAGTGCACAGGCACTCGCATGATGGCCAAGCTGTTGATGCTCTTGATCAGGGGCTATCGGCTCTTTCTGAGCCCATGGCTGGGTTCGTCGTGCCGTTTTGAGCCCACTTGCTCGGTTTATGCGCTGCAGGCCCTGCAACGCTTTGGCGCAGCCAAAGGTAGCTACCTCATGCTGCATCGCATCGGGCGCTGTCATCCCTGGTGTGATGGCGGCCTTGATCCGGTCCCTGCCCAGAACCCGTCCCGTCTGTTTACCCGGTTGATTCCCTCTTCCACTCAAAAGAAATCCTCATGAACGATATCCGCCGCACCATTTTGTGGGTGATTTTTGGTTTTTCCCTGGTCATGTTGTGGGATCAGTGGCAGGTTCACAACGGCCGCAAAGCCACCTTCTTCCCCGGTCCCACGCCTGCCGTCGTACAGCCCCAGGGGCCAACGGGCGCCGCCAGCGTCCCGGGTAGCGTGCCAAACAGTGTCCCAGTCGCCAGCAGCAACGTCGCCGGTGCGGACCAGATTGCCGGGGCAGTGCCGGCGGTAGCAGCCCCCGCAACGACGGCGGCCGCGGCGCGCGAGCTGGTGGTGGTGGAAACCGATGTCTACAAACTCACTTTTGACACTGAGGGCGGCTCACTGGTCAAGGCCGAGCTGCTCAAGTACGCGGACATGGCGGACAAAACCCGCACGTTCGTGCTGCTCGACGACAGCAAGGACCGCATTTATCTGGCGCAATCCGGCTTGATTGCCGGCGCAGGCGGCCCGGTGTTGCCGACGCACAAGTCGGTGATGACCCTGGCCCCGGGTGAGCGCTCACTCAAGGACGGCAGCCAGACCCTGGAGTTGCGTTTTGAATCAGCCGAAATTGGCGGTGTCAAGCTGGTCAAAACCTACACCCTGACCCGTGGCAGCTACGCCGTGACGGTCAAGCACGAGGTGATCAATGCCGGTGCCACCGCCGTGGCACCCCAGCTCTATTTGCAATTGGTGCGCGATGGCAACAAGCCACCGGGCGAGTCGTCCTTCTACTCCACCTTTACCGGCCCGGCTATTTACACCGACGCCAAGAAGTACCAGAAAGTCGAGTTTTCCGACATTGAGAAAAACAAGGTCGACATCGAGAAATCTGCTGAAAACGGTTACGTGGCCATGGTGCAGCATTACTTTGCCAGCGCCTGGCTGCTGGGTGACGGCATCAAGCGCGAGCTGTTCATGCGCAAGGTCGACAACAATCTGTATTCCGTGGGCATGATTGCACCGCTCGAGTCGATTGCCCCCGGCGCCCGCAAGACAATCGAGGCCCGGTTTTTCGCCGGCCCGCAAGAAGAAAAGGTGCTGGAAGCCATGACGCCCGGCCTGGAGCTGGTCAAGGACTATGGCTGGCTGACCATGCTGTCCAAGCCGCTGTACTGGTTGCTCGACAAGCTGCACAGCTTGATCGGCAATTGGGGTTGGTCCATCATGGCACTGGTCTTGTTGCTGAAAATTGCGTTCTACTGGCTCAACGCCAAGGCCTACGCCAGCATGGCCAAGATGAAGGCGGTCAACCCGCGCATCATGGAGATGCGTGAACGCCTGAAAGACAATCCGCAGCAGATGCAACAGGAAATGATGCGCATCTACCGTGAGGAAAAGGTCAACCCGATGGGTGGCTGCTTCCCGATCATGATCCAGATCCCGGTGTTCATTGCGCTGTACTGGGTGCTGCTGGCCAGCGTCGAGATGCGCAACGCACCCTGGCTGGGCTGGATTCACGACCTTTCAAGCCCGGACCCGTTTTACATCCTGCCGATTGTCATGACGCTCACCACGGTGCTGCAAACGTCACTCAATCCGGCACCGCCAGACCCCATGCAGGCCAAGATGATGTGGTTCATGCCGCTGGCTTTCAGCGTGATGTTCTTCTTCTTCCCGGCCGGCCTGGTGCTGTACTGGATCACCAACAACGTGCTGTCGATTGCCCAGCAGTGGGTCATCAACACCCGCATGGGCGTGCCGCCGAAGTTTCACCTGCCCAAGTTTTAACCGCAACGTGTGAAGCATTGTGGGACAGACCAAAGCGACACGCAGTGAGCGTGCTCTGCCCCCAACTGGTTGGGATGACCTGTGAGCCTGCCACGCCACCATGACCCGATCGTGGCCATTGCCACGGCACCGGGTCGAGGCGCTGTGGGCATCGTGCGGGTCAGCGGTCGGGGCCTGCAGGATCTGGTGCTGGCGCTGTGCGGACGCCCCCTCAAACCGCGCGACGCCAGCTACACCGCTTTTCTGGACGCCGACGGCAGCGCGATTGATCACGGTCTGGCACTGTATTTCCCGGGGCCACATTCATTCACCGGTGAGGACGTGCTCGAACTTCAGGCGCACGGCGGGCCCGTGGTGCTGCAATTGCTGCTGGCGCGTTGCCTGCAGACTGCGGCCGAGGTCGGCCCCAACGGATCAGCCCGCCTGGCGCACCTGCGCGTGGCGCTACCGGGCGAATTTTCCGAGCGGGCTTTTCTCAACGACAAAATCGATCTCGCACAAGCCGAGGCCATAGCCGACCTGATCGATGCCAGCACCGAGGCGGCCGCACGCAGCGCCAGCCGCGCGCTGGCCGGAGCCTTTTCGCAAGAGATTCACCAACTGCGTGATGCCCTCATCCATTTGCGCATGCTGGTCGAGGCCACACTCGACTTCCCCGAAGAAGACATCGACTTTTTGCGCCAGGCGGATGCACAGGGACAACTTGACCGGCTTGAACAAGGTTTGGTCATGGTGATGGCCCGTGCGCAACAGGGCGCGCTGCTGCGTGAAGGCATCAAGGTGGTGATCGCGGGCCAGCCCAACGCCGGCAAGTCGTCGCTGCTCAATGCCCTGGCCGGGGCTGAACTGGCCATCGTCACCGCCATCCCGGGTACCACCCGCGACAAGGTGCAGCAGACCATCCAGATTGAAGGTGTGCCGGTGCATGTGATTGACACCGCCGGACTGCGCGAGAGCGACGACGAGGTTGAAAAAATTGGCATCGAACACGCCTGGGCAGCCATTGCGCAAGCCGATGCGGTGCTGTTTTTGCACGATCTGACACGCATCGGCCAGGCCGCCTACCGCGCTGATGATGCCGCGATTGCGCACACCATTGCCAACAAGGTACCCCGGCAGGTGCCGGTGATCGAGGTCTGGAACAAGCGCGACGCCGCCGCTGCAGCCGACTTGCCGGAGGGTTTGCACCTGTCAGCCAAAACCGGCCTGGGGCTCGACGCGCTGCGCCAGAAGCTGCTCCAGGTGGCAGGCTGGCAATCGGGTTCCGAGGGTGTTTTCATGGCCCGCGAACGCCATGTCCAAGCCTTGCACCTGACCCAAGGCCATTTGCAGGTGGCACAAGGGCACCTCGCCAGCCAGGCGCAGGCGCTCGACTTGCTGGCTGAGGAATTGCGGCTGGCGCAAAACGCCCTCGGTGAGATCACCGGTGAGTTCACCTCCGACGATTTGCTCGGCGTGATTTTTTCAAGTTTCTGTATCGGCAAATAAACTGGCCGGGGGGCGCAGCGGCGCGTCCAGCAGGGCGCTGGCACGCCGGCCACGTTCGCCCAGGAAAAATTCCTTGATGAACGGGTGCGGCTGCGCCATCACCTCGGCCGCATTGCCGCTGACAATGATATGCCGGTCCGCCACCACGGCGATGCGGGTGGACAGCTCCAGCAGCGTGTCGAGATCGTGCGTGACCATGACCACGGTCAGGCCCAGCTCCTGATGCAGCGACTGCAACAATGCACAAAACTCGTCGGCACTGCCCGGGTCCAGGCCGGCCGTGGGCTCGTCGAGCAGCAACAGCGGCGGGTCCATGATCAGGGCGCGGGCCAACGCCGCCCGTTTGACCATACCGCCCGACAGATCAGCGGGCATTTTGTGCGCGGCTGACGGGTCGAGTCCGACCATGCGCAGCTTGACCATGGCGGCCTCCAGAATCAGGTCGTGGGGCAGCGTTTTGAGTTCGCGCAGGGCAAAGGCAATGTTGTCGAGCACGCTGAAAGCCGAGAACAGGGCACCGTGCTGGAACAGCATGCCGACCCGGCTGGCCGCACCCTCCCGCCCCATGCTGGACGCGGCCTCGCCCAGCACCGTCACGCGGCCACGCGCGGGCTTCTCCAGCCCCAGCATCTGGCGCAACAGCACGGTTTTGCCACTGCCCGAGCCGCCAACAATCGACACCAGCTCGCCGGCCTCGATGCGCAGATTCAGATCCTGATGGATCACCACGTCGCGACCGGCCTCGTGAAACACCGACCACAGCTTGTCAATCTCGACCACGGGCAGCTTCATAGGCCGATATTCTTGAAAACCACGGCAAACACCGCATCCACCAGCAGCACCACCGTGATGGCGGTGACCACCGAGGCGGTGGTGCCCTGCCCCAGGCTCTCTGTATTGGGCTTGACGCGCAGGCCGTAGTGGCAGCCGATCAGTGCAATCAACAAGCCGAACACCACCGACTTGCCCAGCGCCAGCCACAGGTTGCTGATGGCGACGGCAAGCGGCAGGGTGGCAAAAAAATATGCAGGTGTGACCCCCAGCACCACGTCAGCGGCCAGCATGCCACCCAGCAGGGCGGCCAGTGTGGTCCAGACGCTGATGAGAGGCATCGCCACGGCCATGGCGATGGCACGCGGCAGCACCAGCCGGTAGCCGCGGGCAATGCCCATGACGCGCATGGCGTCAAGCTCTTCGGTGACGCGCATCACGCCAATCTGCGCGGTGATGGCCGAACCCGAACGCCCGGCAATCAGGATGGCCGCCAGCATGGGACCCAGCTCACGGATGATCGACAGGCCCAGAATATTGACAATAAAGGTGTCGGCACCAAACAGGCGCAGCTGGCGCGACATCAGGTAGGCCAGCACCACCCCGATGGTAAAACCCACCAGTGCGGTCACCGGCAGAGCCCTGGCGCCAATCCGGAACAAATGACCCGAGACATCGCGCCATGGCCCGCGTTGTGGCGCGCGCAACAACGTCACGGCATCAAGCAGCAACTGGCCCGTCAGTGCCAACAAGCCCACCAGATGATCCCACAACTGCCAAAGTTGCTCGCCCAGACGCAAAAAAAGCTGCCAGAGCGTGCGCCGTGCCGGTTGGACCGCTGGTGCCGTGAAACGCACGACCCGTTCCAGCATGGCGCGCTGCCCAGGTTGCCACTGCAGCTGCGCCGGCCACTGATGGCCCCAGGTGTTCCACAGCAGTTGGGCCCCGGTGTGGTCAAGCCGGCTGATGGCGCGCAAATCCCATTGCAAAGCCTGCGGCGTTGCCAGGTCAGCCAAAGCCTGGCTGATGCCACGCCAGTTGGCGGCCAGACGTGCCGCACTCCAACTGCCGCCCAGCACGACATGTGGCGCGCCGTCCGGAACGGTTTGCAGGGTCAGCGTGGGAACAGCGTCAGGCATGGTTTAGAGCGGTGGGTACGGCATGTTAACGGCAACGCGAGGGGCCATGCGTTTTTCGGCGCGGCGCGCACCATGCGGCAAAATGCCGGCACCGAGAAGACGCGCACCATGCAGGGCGCAAGAACAATTTGAAAGACCATCGTCATGAGCACCACGTTTGACTACATCATCATCGGCGCCGGCACCGCCGGCTGCCTGCTGGCCAACCGTTTGTCGCAGGATGCGTCCAAACGCGTGCTGTTGATCGAGGCGGGCCGCGCTGACAATTACCACTGGATTCACATTCCGGTGGGGTACCTCTATTGCATCGGCAACCCGCGCACTGACTGGCTGTACCAGACCGAGCCCGATGCCGGCCTGAACGGGCGCAGGCTGCGCTACCCGCGCGGCAAGGTGCTGGGTGGTTGCAGCAGCATCAACGGCATGATTTACATGCGCGGCCAGGCGCGCGACTACGACCAGTGGGCGCAGCTGACCGGTGACCCGAGCTGGGGCTGGCACAACAGCCTGCCCGACTTCATGGCCCATGAAAGCCATTACCGGCTCGATGGCGTGTCCCCCAGCCACATCCCGGACGAACTGCAGCAGTTCAACCAGTTTCACGGCGCGGGGGGCGAATGGCGGGTAGAAAAACAGCGCCTGCGCTGGGACGTGCTCGACGCCTTTGCCCAGGCCGCACAGCAGGCCGGCATTCCGGCAACCGACGACTTCAACCAGGGCGACAACGAAGGCGTGGGCTACTTCGAGGTCAACCAACGCAGCGGCTGGCGCTGGAACACCGCCAAGGCCTTTTTGCGACCCACCTGTGCCAATCGCCCCAATTTCACGCTCTGGACCTCGGCCCAGGTGGTCAAACTCGCCATCGAGGCGCAAGCCAATGGCCAGTTGCGCTGCACCGGTGTCGAGGTGCAGACACCCAGCGGCAGAGTCAGCGCCCAGGCTTCAGGTGAAGTGATTCTGAGCGCCGGCAGCATTGGTTCGCCGCAGATCTTGCAGCTCTCCGGCATTGGCCCGGCAGCGCTGTTGCAGCAACACGGCCTCCCCGTGCTGCATGACGCGCCAGGCATCGGTGCCAACTTGCAGGACCATCTGCAAATTCGCTCGGTCTACAAGGTGCAGGACGTCAAAACCCTCAACATGCAAGCCAGTTCACTGTGGGGCAAGGCGATGATCGGGCTCGAATATGCGTTCAAGCGCAGCGGCCCGATGAGCATGGCGCCGAGCCAGCTGGGCGCTTTCACCCGCAGCGACCCCAGCCAACCCTACCCCAATGTCGAATACCATGTGCAGCCGCTGAGCCTGGAGGCCTTTGGCGAACCGCTGCACAGCTTCCCGGCATTTACCGCCAGTGTCTGCAACCTCAACCCCAGCAGCCGCGGCAGTGTGCAGATCAACTCGCCTGACTTCACGGCAACCCCCGCCATTGCACCCAATTACCTCAGCACCGAAGCCGATCGCAAAGTGGCGGCCGATTCGCTGCGCCTGACGCGCGCCATCGTGGCGCAACCGGCGCTGGCCAAGTACCAGCCGCAGGAGTTCAAACCCGGCGTGCAATACCAGAGCGACGACGATCTGGCACGCCTGGCCGGCGACATCGCCACCACCATCTTCCATCCCGTGGGCACCACCAAAATGGGCCGTGCGGAAGACCCGCTGGCCGTGCTCGACGCGCACCTGCGGGTGCGCGGGCCGGGTGGCGTCATTGCGGGTTTGCGCGTGGTCGATGCCGGCGCCATGCCGCTGATTACCAGCGGCAACACCAATTCGCCCACCTTGATGATGGCCGAAAAAGCAGCACGCTGGATTGCCGCTGGCGCCTGAGCAGGCCCGGCCCTGTGCGTCCCGCACCAAAATGACCCGGCCTAGGGTAACTCCTGATGGCAATGCACCGGCTTAGCGCATATAGTTAGCACCATCGCTGGGTCAGACATGTGCTGACCCAAGTGAAAGGCCCCAGGAGATCATGCCCGCAAGGGTCAAAAAGCAAACAGAAACAAGGCACCGGCAACCCCGGTGCCTTTTTCAATTGGATCGACAATGCAGTCATGGAATTGCTCATTGTCTCTGTTGCCTCCCTGTTTGCCGGTTTTGTCGACTCCATCGTGGGCGGCGGCGGGTTGATTTTGATCCCCGCCCTGTTCGCCACCTTTCCCAACACGCATCCGGCCACGCTGTTCGGCACCAACAAAGGGGCCTCGGTGTGCGGCACGGCCATGGCCAGCTGGCAATACAGCCAGCAAGTCCGGATGCGCTGGGCCGCGCTGCTGCCAGCGGCGGGCGCGGGGCTGCTGGCCTCTTTTGCCGGGGCCTGGCTGGTCACCGTGATCTCGCCAGATTTCTTGCGCAAGCTGCTGCCCTTTGTCCTGCTTCTGGTCTTGCTCTATACCCTGGCCAAAAAAGAACTTGGCCGCACCCACGCACCGAGCTATTCCGGCTTGCAGGAACAACTCATCGCCGCCGGCATTGGTGCCGTGATCGGCTTTTACGATGGTTTTTTCGGACCCGGCACCGGCAGTTTTCTGGTGTTCCTGTTTGTGCGCCTGCTGGGCTATGACTTTTTAAGCGCCTCGGCAGCGGCCAAGCTGGTCAATACCGCCACCAACCTGTCGGCGCTGGCACTGTTCATCGTCAAGGGTCACATCTGGTGGCACTTCGTGCTGGCCATGGCGCTGGCCAATGTGGCCGGCAGCCTGCTGGGCACGCGGCTGGCGCTCAAGCATGGCACAGGCTTTGTACGCATCGTGTTTTTGCTGGTGGTCAGCGCCTTGATCCTCAAGACCAGTTATGACGCATTCATGCGCTGAAGCTGCGCTTGTTTGCCCTCAGCGCAGGGGCGCCGAGGCGGCTGCAGGCGCCGGCACGGCAGCTTCCGTGCCGCGCGGCCAAGGCACCTCGGTGGCCAGTCGCGGTTGACCGACCGGCGCAGCCGCCTGTCCTTTGCGCACCAGGTCAAGGTCTTGCTCATTGGGATACTGGCCCAGCAACCAGTAGTCAAAAGCGCGCCGTGCCATCGGGGCGGCGGAAACCGAACCGAAACCGGCGTTTTCCACAATCACGGCAATCGCGATTTTGGGGTCTTCGGCCGGTGCAAAGGCAATATAGAGCGAGTGGTCGCGCTGGCGTTCTTCCATGCGGGCGGCATTGTATTTTTCGTTTTTACCAAGCGATACCGCTTGCGCGGTTCCGGTTTTGCCGCCGCTTGAGTAGCTGGCACCGGCAAATACGCGGCGTGAGGTTCCCTCTTGCGTCACTCCCACCATGGCGCGGCGAATGGTGTCGAGATGTTCGGGTTTGTAGCCCAGATTTTCAGCCGGCGGTGGGGCAATCGGCACACTGGCCTGGGTGCTGGCGTCCTGGGTCGCCAGCACCAGTTGCGGTGGGTGCTTGATGCCATTGTTGGCCAGTATCGCTGTGGCCTGCGCCAGCTGCAGCATGGTGAAACTGTTGTAGCCCTGGCCAATGCCCAGCGAAATGGTTTCGCCGGCGTACCATCTTTGCTGCTCCGGGCGTTTGAAGTAGTTGCGCTTCCAGTCCGTACTGGGTAGCACACCGCGCACCTCGCCGTAGATGTCGATGCCGGTGAGCTGGCCAAAGCCCAGCGGTTTCATGAAGTCGTGCATGGTATCGACACCCAGCTCGTTGGCCAGCGAGTAAAAGTAGACATTGCTTGACTCGACAATGGCACGGTGCATGTCCATGATGCCGCCGCGCTCGTTTTCAGGGCTGCCAAACCGGTGGCCGCCAAACATGAAAAAACCGGGGTCGTTGATCTGCATGCTGGCCGAGCGCTTGCCGGTGCTCAAGGCCGCCAGCGCCATGAAAGGCTTGTAGGTGGAGCCCGGCGGGTAGGTGCCGCGCAGCGCCCGGTTCAGCAAGGGTTTGTCGATCGACTCGTTGAGCCCCTGCCAGCTATCCTGGTCAATGCCTTCAACAAACAGGTTGGGGTCGAAGGTGGGCTTGCTGACAAATGCCAGCACCTCGCCGGATTTGGGATCCAGCGCCACCAGCGCACCCCGGCGCTCGCCAAACATGTCTTCAACGAGTTTTTGCAGCTTGATGTCAATCGACAGCTTGATGGTGTGGCCCGGGGTCGAGGACTGGCTGGACAAGCGCCGGGTGGCGCGGCCACCGGCCGAGGTTTCCATGGCATCAATGCCGGTGATGCCGTGCAGTTGCGCCTCAAAGCTCTGTTCGACGCCGAGCTTGCCGATGTACTCGGTACCGCGGTAATTGGCAGCCCCTTCCGATTCGTCGAGCTTTTCTTTTTCCGAGGTGTTGATGCGCCCGATGTAGCCAATCACATGGCTGGCCAGCTCGCCATACGGATAGCTGCGAAACAACCGCGCCTTGATGTCGACACCGGGAAAACGGTAGCGTTGCACGGCAAAACGGGCCACTTCCTGGTCGGTGAGGCGGCTGCGCAACGGGATCGATTCAAAACTCTTGCCCTCCTCGCGCAGCTTCTTGAAGCGGCGCCGGTCACGCGGCGTGATCTCGACGATTTGCGCCAGATCATCGATGGTTTGCGTCAGATCAGGCACTTTGGCGGGCGTTATTTCCAGTGTATAGGCCGAATAATTGGTGGCCAGCACGATACCGTTGCGGTCCAGAATCAGGCCCCGGTTAGGCACGATGGGCAAAATAGCCGTTCGGTTGTTTTCGGCCTGGGCGCGTAAATCGTCGTGACGCAGCACCTGCAAATAAAAAAGCCGGGCGGCCAGAAGCCCAAAACAGAGCAGCACCACGATACTGGCCACCAGCACCCGCAGGCGAAAGCGGGCGAGCTCAAGTTGAACGTTGCGAATGATCTTCATGCGCGCTTTAACAGGATGACTTCACCAGGGCGTTCACAAGGGCCTGTTGGCATCCGGGTCGGGAGCGCGCTTTTGCGGCAACAGCAACAACACACTGACGACCGGCCACAACAAGGCCTCCAGGACGGGTGCCAGCAGCATCGACCAACCAGGAAAGTCGTCCCCCGCGATCAGGCGGACCAACAGCGTCAGGACATGGGCGACCACAAACAGGGGCAACACCTGGGCCGCTTGCGACGGCACGCTGAACCAGAGCAGGCGGCGATGCAGGGCAATGGCCAGAAAACTCAGGACAGCGTAAGCCAGGGCGTGTTGCCCGAGCAGCGCGCTTTGGTGCACATCCATGGCCAGGCCCAGCGCAAAAGCCGCCGTCATGCCAACCCGCAGCGGCTGGTGGATGGTCCAGAACACCAGCGCCAGCGCCAGCAGGTCGGGGAGCCAGGCCGCGCGTCCAAGCAGGCCCATATTGAGCAGCATGTTGCAGCCCAGGGCGACCAACAGGCTGCTCCAGATGAAGAGCGAACTCGCTGGCAACAGCAATTGCTGGCCACGCGGCATGATCATGGCGGGCTTCCCTTGCTGGTGCGTCCGGTCTCGGCTGGCACTGCCGGTCGGTCCGGCATCCGCTCAACCAGGGGCTGCAGCACCAGCACATGCAGACTGCCGTCAAGGCGGGCAATGGGCTGTGCCGTGATGCGGGCAAAAACCGAGTCGGCGCGGCGTTCGATTTTCAGCACGCGACCCACCTGCAGACCGGGCGGGTAGATGCCATCGACACCGCTGGTGGTCAGCAGGTCACCGGCGGCCATGTCCACATTGGCATCCATGTAGCGCAACTCCAGCGTACCGCTGCTGTAGGTGGTATTGCCGAAAGCCAGTCCACGGGCACCGGTGCGCACGTTGAGCACCGGTATCGCCTGATTCGGGTCGGTGATCAGGGTGACTTCACTCACCATCGGATACACCCGGGTCACCTGGCCCAGAATGCCGGTTTCGTCCAGCACCGGCGCGCCGGCTGCCACCGCCTGCAGAGAGCCCTTGTCGATGATGACTTTGCGGGTATAGGGATCGGCGGCGTCATACAGGACCTGGGCAGCGAGGGCGGGCGTATTGATGCGTTCACGCATCGCCAGCAATTCCCGCAAACGGATGTTTTCGAGCGTGAGTTGTTCCACCTGCTGGGCCCGTTGGGACTGCAGGCCAAGCTGGTATTGCGCCGCCGCCTCCCTGGTCTGGGACTGGGTGAGGGATTCAAAATAGCGGCTGCCACCCTGGCCCCAGACGATCGGGCGCAGCGCCAGCCACTGCACCGGGTATAGCGCCGTGGCGATCACGCTGCGCAGCGGCTGGATCACATGAAAACGCAAATCGGCCACCATCAGCAACAACGCCAGCGCGCTGAAAAAAACAAGCTTGGACAGAGCGGACGGGCCCTGCCTGAAAAATGGCGGAGGTGTGCCGTCCAGCGTACCGAGTGGCATCGCTGTGTGGCCCGTTTATTCGCTGGTAAAAATGGAGCCCAGGCGTTCCATTTGTTCCAGAGCAATGCCGCACCCGCGCACCACGCAGGTCAGCGGGTCTTCGGCCACCAGCACCGGCAGGCCGGTTTCTTCGGCCAGCAGGCGGTCCAGGTCGCGCAGCAGGGCGCCGCCGCCGGTCAGCATCATGCCGCGATCGGCAATGTCGGCACCCAATTCGGGCGGGGTTTGTTCCAGCGCATTCTTGACCGCCGAGACGATGTTGTTGATCGGGTCGGTCAGGGCCTCCAGAATTTCGTTGCTGGAAATGGTGAAACTGCGCGGCACGCCTTCGGAAAGGTTGCGGCCACGCACTTCCATCTCGCGCACTTCGCTGCCCGGAAAGGCCGAACCGATGTTCTTCTTGATGGCTTCCGCAGTGGGTTCACCAATCAGCATGCCGTAGTTGCGGCGGATGTAGTTGATGATGGCGTCGTCAAAACGGTCGCCACCGACACGCACACTGCCCTTGTAGACCATGCCGCCCAACGAAATGACCCCGACCTCGGTGGTGCCGCCGCCAATGTCGACCACCATCGAGCCACTGGCTTCTGACACGGGCAGACCGGCACCAATGGCGGCAGCCATGGGTTCCTCGATCAGGTAAACATCGCTGGCACCGGCACCGAGCGCACTTTCACGGATGGCGCGGCGCTCGACCTGGGTGGAGCCACAAGGCACACAGATGATGATGCGCGGGCTGGGACGAAAGACGGAGCGCGGGTGCACCATCTTGATGAACTGCTTGAGCATCTGCTCGGTCACCGTGAAGTCGGCAATCACGCCATCTTTCATGGGTCGAATGGCTTCGATGTTGCCAGGCACCTTACCCAGCATGGCCTTGGCTTCCTTGCCGACGGCCTGGATCGTTTTTTTGCCTTGCGGTCCGCCTTCGTGGCGAATGGCAACGACCGACGGTTCGTCAAGCACAATGCCCTTGTCGCGCACGTAAATCAGGGTATTGGCAGTGCCAAGATCAATGGCGAGGTCCGTCGAGAAATACTGACGAAATGTTCCAAACATGGATAAGTCCTTTGGGGCACATGGGCGCTTCGGCTCACATGTCGCCGGGTAACGGGTTCAAAATGGGTGTTTTTGGCTAAAGGCCGCGCTGGGGCGCATGGCTGCTCAAGGGATGGATAATAACCTATTGCCTGTGCAAACCCCTGCAAAATGCCTTGTGATCGCTTCCATTTACACCCTGTTTCGATTGAATACCCATGTCACTTTCTACTGCTGATATTGACCGTCTGGCCCATTTGGCCCGCCTGGGCCTGGGCCCGGACGAGCGCACCCGTTTGCGCCCGCAACTCAATGATTTTTTTGGCATTGTGGAAAAAATGCGCGCCGTCGACACGAGCGACATCGTTCCGCTGGCGCATCCGGTCGAGATCATGGGCGATGTCGCGCTGCGCCTGCGCGACGACATCGCCAGCGAGCCCAACCAGCGCGAAGCCAACCAGCGCAATGCGCCAGCACTTGAAAACGGCCTGTTTCTGGTGCCCCGGGTGATTGAATAAACCGCAAAGAATACCTCCCCATGACGCAAATGAACTCTGATCTGCATGATCTGACGGTGGCCCAACTGGCCACGCAATTACGCGAGCGCAAGGTCTCGGCTGTTGAAACTGCCCAGCATTTTCTGACCCGTGCCGCAACACACACCGAACTCGGTGCCTTTCTGGATGTGCAGCCCGAAATCACGCTGGCCCAGGCCCGTGCCGCCGATCAGCGCCTGGCCACCGGCAACGCCGGGCCGCTGACCGGTGTGCCACTGGCGCACAAGGACATCTTTGTCACGCGTGATTTCGCCACCACGGCGGGCTCCAGAATGCTCAAGGGCTACCAGTCGCCGTTTGACGCCACGGTGGTGGCCAGGCTCGGTGCCGGCGTACCAGGCGGCGCCCTAGGCGCGGGGATGGTGACCCTGGGCAAACTCAACTGCGATGAATTCGCCATGGGCTCGGCCAATGAAAACTCGGCTTACGGTCCGGTCAAAAACCCCTGGGACCTGACCTGCACCCCTGGCGGTTCGTCGGGTGGCAGCGCCGCCGCCGTGGCCGCGCGCCTGACGCCGGCCGCCACCGGCACCGATACCGGTGGCTCGATCCGCCAACCGGCGGCGTTCTGTGGTGTCACCGGCATCAAACCCACCTACGGCCGCGCCTCGCGTTATGGCATGGTGGCCTTTGCCTCAAGCCTGGACCAGGCCGGCCCCATGGCGCGCAGCGCCGAAGACTGCGCCCTGCTGCTCAGCGCCATGTGCGGCCCCGACCCCGACCGCGACTCGACTTCGCTCGACGTGCCCTCTGAGGATTTCAGCCGCAACTTGAGCGCCGACCTGGCCGGTCTGCGCATCGGCATCCCGGCTGAGTTTTTTGGCGAGGGTCTGGCCCCCGATGTGCGCGCTGCAGTCGATGCAGCCCTGAAGGAAATGGAACGGCTTGGCGCCAGACTGGTACCCATTTCGCTGCCGCGCACCGAGCTGTCGATTCCGGTGTACTACATCATTGCGCCGGCCGAAGCGTCAAGCAATCTGAGCCGTTTTGACGGCGTCAAGTTCGGCTTTCGGGCCGCCCGGTACACCGATCTCAACGACATGTACCTGCAAACCCGCGACCAGGGTTTTGGCGACGAAGTCAAGCGCCGCATCATGATCGGCACCTATGTGCTCAGCCATGGCTATTACGACGCCTACTACCTGCAAGCACAAAAGATCCGACGCATGATTGCCGACGATTTCCAGCAAGCGTTCCAGTTGTGTGACGTGATTGCCGGCCCGGTCGCGCCCACCGTGGCCTGGAAGCTCGGCGGTCACAGCGACCCTTTGAGTGACTACCTGGCCGACATCTTTACCCTGCCCGCGTCCTTGGCGGGCTTGCCCGGCATGAGCCTGCCGGTCGGCTTGGGCGCCGGCCAGATGCCGGTCGGCATGCAACTGATTGGCACTTACCTGACCGAGTCGCGCCTGCTGAACGTAGCCCACCGCTTCCAGCAAGCCACCGACTGGCATACGGCCAAGCCACAAGGAATTTGAACATGAACACCGCAGTACAAGACAAGAAACCAGCCACTGCTTCCCTGCTGGTCATGGGTTACGAGGTCGTGATCGGCTTCGAAACCCACGCCCAGCTTTCCACCCGCTCCAAGATTTTCAGCCGCGCGCCCACGGCGTTTGGCGCCGAAGCCAATACGCAGGCCTGCGCCGTGGACCTGGCCCTGCCCGGCACCCTGCCGGTGATGAACAAGGGCGCCGTGGAACGCGCCATCGAATTCGGCCTGGCGGTGGGCTCGCACATTGCCGAGCGCAGTGTTTTTGCCCGTAAAAATTATTTCTACCCCGACCTGCCCAAGGGCTACCAGATCAGCCAGTTCGAGATCCCGGTGGTGCAGGGCGGTGCGGTCGAGTTCTACCTCGGTGATGAGAAAAAATCAGTGCGGCTGGTGCGCGCCCACCTGGAGGAAGACGCAGGCAAGTCGCTGCACGAAGACTTCATCGGCCAGACCGGCATCGACCTCAACCGTGCCGGCACGCCGCTGCTGGAAATCGTCACCGAACCCGACATGCGCTCCAGCCTGGAAGCCGTGGCCTACGCCCGCGAACTGCACAAAATTGTGACCTGGATCGGCATTTGCGACGGCAACATGCAGGAAGGCTCATTCCGCTGCGACGCCAATGTGTCGGTGCGCAAACCCGGCCAGCCGCTGGGCACGCGCCGTGAGATCAAGAACCTGAACAGCTTCAAGTTCATGCAACAGGCCATCGACTACGAGATCCGCTGGCAAATCGAAGAACTCGAAGACGGCCGCGCCATTCAGCAGGCCACCGTGCTGTTCAACCCCGACACCGGCGAAACCCGCGCCATGCGCACCAAGGAAGACGCCGCCGATTACCGCTATTTTCCCGACCCCGATCTGCCGCCGCTGGTGATTGCCCCCGAATGGGTGGAACGCGTTCGCGCCGGGATGACCGAGCTGCCGCGTGTGATGGCGCAGCGTTTTGTCACTAACTACGGCCTGCCGGACTACGACGCGACCGCCTTGACGCAAAGCCGCGAGGTGGCTGCGTACTTTGAAGCCGCCACCCAGGCTTGTGGCCAGCCCAAACTGGTGGGCAACTGGATCATGGGCGAGGTTTCGCGCCGGCTCAATCTGGCTGAGGCCGACATCAGCGCCTGCCCGGTCACGCCAAAGCAACTGGCGCAACTGGTCAGTCGCATCCAGGACGGCACTATTTCCAACAACGCCGCACGCCAGGTGTTCGATGCGTTGTGGTCAAACCCTGAGGGCGCGGTTGATGCCATCATCGAGGCCAAGGGCCTGAAACAGATGAACGACACCGGGGCGCTGGAAAAAATCGTTGACACCGTGCTGGCAGCCAACCCGAAGAATGTGGCCGAGTTCCGTGCCGGTAACACCAAGGCGCTCAACGCGCTGGTAGGTCAGATCATGAAAGGCAGCCAGGGCAAGGCCAATCCGCAACAGGTCAACGCCTTGTTGTTGCGAAAACTGGCTTGATGAGCCAAGCCTGGCTTCAGCGCGGCATACTCGCAACGGCCGGCACCGGGTTGGCCTGCCATAGGGGCTCCAAGCGCTGCCGTTCTTCGTCAAAACGTGTATTCACCGCCTGGATTTCCTTGTCCTTCTCGGTCAGAAAACGCTCCTGCTCGGCCAGAGTCTCCGTCACAGCTGCGAGCTGCCGTTGCAACTTGGCCGGCGCCTTGCCTGGATTCCTGGCATAAAACGCCATCTCATCGGTCAGTTTGGTGCGTTCCACCAGCAAATCTTTCTGGCGCGCGGCTGCCACCTGTTTGACAAGCATGACTTGAGCCACGGCATCTTCCCTGGCTTTTTGATGCGCCGTCAGATTGGGGTAGCGAATCAATAACGCCCGATCCATTCTTTTTTCTTCTTCTTTGAGGGCGCGTTCCTTTTGCTCAGCCCTGAGCCTGGCTTCAGACTGGCTTTGCTCGAAAGGTGTCAACACCGGACCAATTCGGGCCTTGACGGTGCCGCTCGGGTTGAGAATGGTCTGCTCGCGGTCATTGCATTCGACAATCGGGCGGTCTGAGGTGAGCTTGCGCCCGCTGGCATCCGTGCAGGTGTAAATCTGGGGCGTGGGCCCGGGCCCGGTCTGGGCGCCTGACGTAGCGGTGAGCACTGCCACGACCAACCCAACTGCGGCTGGACGAAACCAGACGCTGGATGGCCGCGGGGTCATGTGGCCACCTCACGCACACCATAACGTTCACGATAGGCCTGTACCCGCTGGTGGGCATCGGCCAGACCTGGCACCCGGTGTTGTTCCAGGTAATGCATGAGGTCGTCCAGCCGGGCAATGGCACACACTTGCAAGCCCAGTTGCTGTCGCACATATTGCACGGCACTGTGGTTGACATCGAGACCGTTCTCAGTGGCCTTTTCCTGCCGGTCCAGAGCGATCACAACGGCATGGGGTTGAGCCCCGGCCGCCTGGATCAGGGCAATGGATTCGCGCACGGCCGTACCCGCCGACATCACGTCGTCAACAATCAAAACCCGGCCCTGCAACGGGGCACCGACCAGACTGCCGCCTTCGCCATGGTCTTTGGCTTCTTTGCGGTTGTAGGCAAACGGCACGTTGCGGCCCAGCCGCGCCAATTCCACCGTGAGCGCGGCGCCCAGTGGAATGCCCTTGTAGGCCGGGCCAAAAATCATGTCAAATTCAAGTCCGCTGGCGAGCAGACGCTGCGCATAGAATTGCGCCAACCGGCCCAGCTTGGCACCGTCGTCAAACAGGCCGGCATTGAAAAAATAGGGGCTCAGTCGCCCGGCTTTGGTTTTGAATTCACCGAAGCGAAGCACCCCACAATCCACCGCAAACTGGACAAATTCCAGCGCCAGCGCATCCTGGCCTGGCGTCTGTATGGTTTGAGGTTCATAACGCTCTGACATGAAAAAGTCCTTGTTCAAATTAACCAGCCTGAACCTCAACGGCATCCGCTCGGCCTGCAGCAAAGGCCTGCCGGCCTGGATCGCTCGACATGCGCCTGATTGTATTTGTGTACAAGAAATCAAGGCCCAGCACAACGATGTGCAGGGCCGTTTTGAGCAACTGGCCGAACTGCCCGGTTATTTTCATTTTGCCGCAAAAAAAGGCTATTCCGGGGTAGGAATATACAGTCGCCAGCAACCCAGTGAGGTATTGACGGGTTTTGGCGAGCCCGAGTTTGACGCCGAAGGCCGTTATGTGGAATTGCGCTTTGACAGCGCGGCCATCAAACGCTCCATCATCAGCTGTTATTTCCCCAGCGGCTCGTCGGGCGAAGAGCGGCAACAGGCCAAGTTCAGGTTTCTGGCGGCCATCTACCCGCATTTGCAACGCCTGAAAACCGAACGCGAATTTGTACTGTGCGGCGATGTCAACATTGCCCACCAGGAAATTGACCTGAAAAACTGGAAAAGCAATCAGAAAAACTCCGGTTTTCTGCCCGAGGAACGGGCCTGGATGAGCAAGCTGCTCGGCGCGGGCGGCCTGGTGGACGTGTACCGCCAGTTGCACCCCGACACCACCGACGAAGCCTACACCTGGTGGAGCAACCGGGGCCAGGCCTATGCCAAGAACGTCGGCTGGCGGCTGGACTACCACCTGGCGACACCGGGACTTGCTGGCGGCGCACAGTCTGCGGCCATTTACAAAACCGAGAAGTTCTCCGACCACGCACCCATCACGGTTGAATACGACTGGCAGGTTTGAAGCCATGGCTCTGACGCTGGCGGCGCTTACGGGCTGGCTGCTCGCAGCCTGACGGCTTGCGCTTATTATTCCGCCATGACCGTTGCTCCCTCTCCCCCTGCCGTAAAGCCCTCCTGGGTGAACACCTTGCGGGTCTATCTGGAACCGCCAAGCCTGCGCATGCTCATTCTGGGTTTTTCCGCCGGCCTGCCTTTGCTGCTGGTGCTGGGCACCCTGAGCTTTTGGCTGCGTGAGGCCGGCATTGACCGCACCACCATTGGTTACCTGAGCTGGGTCGGGCTGGCCTATGCCTTCAAGTGGCTGTGGGCGCCGCTGGTGGACCGGCTGCCGATCCCGCTGCTGACGCGCTGGCTGGGCCGGCGGCGCAGCTGGTTGCTGCTGTCGCAACTGGCCATCGTCTGGGGGCTGATAGCCATGTCCTTCAATGACCCGCAGGTGGCTCTGACACCGGTGGTGTGGGGCGCGCTGGCGGTGGCATTTGGATCGGCCACGCAGGACATTGCGCTCGATGCCTTTCGCATCGAGTCAGCCGACATCAACCGACAGGCCGCGCTGGCGGCGTCCTACCAGACCGGCTACCGGCTGGCCATGATCTGGGCCGGCGCCGGCGTGTTGTGGATCGCGGCGGGCGCCCAAATCGCCGGACTGACCGGCTATCAGCACGGCGCCTGGCACACCGCTTACCTGGTCATGGCGGCCAGCATGACGCTGGGCATTGTCACCGTGCTGCTGTCGCCCGAGCCGCTGCGTCGCCCCATGCCCGCCGCCAAAAACGCGATGGACTGGCTGCGCGGCGCATTGGTAGAGCCATTTGTCGACTTTTTGGGCCGCTACCAGTGGCAGGCGGCGCTCATTCTGGCGCTGATTGCCGTCTACCGCATCAGTGATGTGGTGATGGGCATCATGGCCAACCCGTTTTATGTCGACATGGGCTACACCAAGGCTGAAGTCGCCACCGTCACCAAGATTTACGGCGTCATCATGACGTTGGCCGGCGCTTTTATTGGCGGCGCCATGGCCATGCGCCTGGGTGTGATGCGGGTGCTGATGCTGGGCGCGGTGCTCAGTGCCGCCAGCAACCTGCTGTTTGCCGCCCTGAGCACGCGCGGCCACGACCTGACCGGGCTCATTTTTGTGATCTCGGCTGACAACCTGGCCGGCGGCATTGCCTCGGCCGCCTTCATTGCCTATCTGTCGAGCCTGACCAACGTCAACTATTCGGCCACCCAGTACGCGCTGTTCAGCTCCATGATGCTGCTGTTGCCCAAATTTATCGCCGGCTATTCAGGCCTGTATGTCGATCATTTTGGCTATGGACACTTTTTCATTGCAACCGCCATGCTGGGTCTGCCGGTGTTGCTGCTGGTGTGGCTGGCAGCCCGTGTGAAACCTGCCTGATTTACCCAACTTTACGCCACCTTCAAACCCTGGATGCGGCTAAACATTAGACTTAAGTCAATGAACCAACACCTGCTGATGATCGAAGACGATGCGCGCCTGGCCAATATGGTGCGCGAGTATCTGGGCCAATCCGGCTTCCAGGTCGCGCATGCCGGTGACGGCCAGATGGGTCTGAGCAGCCTGCAAGCCCAGCCTGCCGATCTGGTTATTCTGGACCTGATGCTGCCCGACATGGATGGCCTGGAAGTGTGCCGGCGCATCCGGGCGCTGCCCGGCACCCTGGCCCAGACGCCCATTTTGATGCTCACCGCCAAGGGCGACCCGATGGACCGCATCGTTGGACTGGAAATGGGCGCGGACGACTACCTGCCCAAACCCTTCGAACCCAGGGAACTGCTGGCACGCATCCGCGCCGTGCTGCGCCGCCATGGTGACGCCCCTGTGCCGAACACCGACCACGTCATGCGCTTTGGCAGCCTGGAAATCGACCGTGATGCGCGCGTAGTCAGCGTGGCCGGCCAGGCCTGTGAGCTGACCTCGTACCAGTTTGACCTGCTGGTAGCGCTGGGTGAACGCGCCGGTCGCGTATTGACGCGCGACCAGATCATGGAAGCGGTGCGCGGGCGTGAACTCGAAGCCTTTGACCGCTCCATCGACGTGCACATGGGGCGCATCCGCGCCGCCATCGAGGTCGATGCCAAAGACCCCAAACGCATCCTGACCGTGCGCGGCGTCGGTTATGTTTTTGCCAGGCAACAAGATTGAAACCTTGCGGGACAGACCGCAGTTACACAAAGTGAATAAGCTCTGTCCCCAACTGATCGTCGGATGTTGGCTGTCCACCTTGCGGGACAGACCGCAGTGACACGAAGTGAACAAGCTCTGTCCTTAACTGACCATGCTCAACAAACTCTACCTTCGCATCTGGCTGGCTGTGGTGCTGGCCGTGGCGGTGCTCATCCTGCTGGTAGGCTGGGCCTGGCGGCTGGCGGCCGAACCTCCCCTGCGTGATGTCGAGGTGCGCAACCAAGCCGGCCAGGTCATTGGCAAAGGGCGTTCACGCGCGCTTTCTGGCGAAGACAACTTTGGTCCTCAACGCCAGGATCTGCAAGGCTTCGGCATGTTGCACCGCTTTGAACTCATGCCCATGCCACCCCCGGCAGACCTGTCTGAGCCAGATGGACCGACAGACCCAAACCGGCCCAGAACCCATCCCGGCAAAATCAACCCGGCCCGTGGCGGACCGGAGTTTTTAGTGCGCATGCACGACGGGCAGACCATGCGCATGCACCTGTTGCGCGCGCCACCTTCGTTCTGGAGCCGCCCGCCTTTTGGTTTTGCCTGGATGCTGGTGTGGGTCGGCCTGGCCGTGGCCTTGGCCACCTACCCGATTGTGCGCACCCTCACACGCCGGCTGGAGCGCCTGCAAGACGGTGTGCAGCAATGGGGCGAAGGTGATTTATCGACCCGCGTACCAGAAAACGGCGAAGACGAAGTGGCTTTTCTGGCCAGGCGCTTCAACCAGGCCGCCGAGCGCGTGGAAATGCTGGTCCACTCCCACGAGGCGCTGCTGGCCTCGCAGAAATCACTGCTGGCCAATGCCTCGCACGAATTGCGCTCGCCGTTGACACGCATTCGCATGGGGCTGGAACTGATGGGCGCAGGCACGTCACCGGCGTTCAAGGCCGAAGTTTCCCGCAACATCAACGAACTGGACCAATTGATCGAAGAGATTCTTCTGGCCAGCCGCCTCGATGCCCGCGAGGCGGACCTGGGCACCATCGAGTCGGTGGACCTGATCGGCCTGGCCGCCGAGGAATGCGCCCGTGTCGATGCCGAGCTTGATCTGCCGCCAGAATTGCAAACGGGCGCGGCCACCGCTGAGCTGGCGGTTCCAGGCATCAGCAAACTGCTGCGTCGCGCCGTACGCAACCTGCTGGAAAACGCACGCCGTTATGGTGCCGGCGAGATCCACCTGGGCCTGAGCCAGACGGACAGCCATGTGGTGATCCGGGTTTCGGACCATGGCCCCGGCGTTCCTGCGGCATTGCGGGAGCGGATTTTTGAGCCCTTTTATCGCCTGCCTGGCGCCACCGAACGCGATGGCGGCGTGGGCCTGGGCCTGGCCCTGGTCAAAGCCATTGCCCAGCGCCATGGTGGCCGGGTCGTGTGCGAGGACCGGCCCGGTGGCGGCGCAACCTTTGTGCTTGAGCTGCCCAAAAGATAGACGTCGCCGCCGACATCGGGAAGGCATCAAAAATCGGCCTCGCTCCCCCCCAATTGGGGGATTCCTGGGTCACCCCATGTCCGCTATAGTTGACCCAACTGCTGTCACAGTCATGAAGCACAGACCTTAGTCAGCATCCTTGATTGTCTTGGGTGCAGCCTCTGGATTCGTGAAGTTTCCAACGACGTTCCTCCCACAGAGGAACTTTTACAAGCCACCTTCGGGTGGCTTTTTTTTGGCAAGACACCTTCGCCCGGGGCAAAACCACTACAGCAAGGCGCTGACCCGGGTCGGCAGAATGTCGTTGAGGCAGCGCGTGTGACCCAGCGGGCAGACCCGCTCAAAACACGGTGCACAGTCCAGTGGCGGCTGGTAGGCGGCGTCGGTCTTGAGCCATAACACCGTGGCCAGAGCATTCAGCGGAGGCGTATGCAGCGGACTGCTGGAGCCAAAAATAGCCACCTGCCTGACACCAAAACCAGCCGCGACATGCATCAGGCCGGAGTCATTGCTCACGATGCTTTTGCATGCCGCAATCACTGCCAGCGCTTGCGCCAGCGTGGTCTTTCCTGCCAGATTGAGGCAGTGCCCCGGACGCCGGACATTGACCGGATCGGCAATGCTGGCACACAGCCCGGCCTCCTTGCCCGAGCCCAACAGCACGACAGGTGCATCGAGTTGTTCTGCCAGCGCGGCAAAGTGGGTAGCCGGCCAGCGTTTGGCTTCGCCGAACTCGGCACCCGGCGCAAACACGTGATAACCCATCTGCGTCAGGCTCAAGGCGTGCAAGGCGGTATCGACGTCCAGCTTTGACAGATGCAACTGCGGCCGGTCGGCCGCCACATCCGCTGCCCCGCTCAAGGCTGAATAAAACGCCACCATCGGCGGGCGCTGTCCCTTGGGCGGATTGCTCAGGCGCTGCGTCAACAATCCGAAGCGCGCCTCGCCCAGATAACCGATCCGCGTGGGAATGCCCGCCATCCAAGGCAGCAGTGCACTTTTGAGTGAGTTGGGGCAGATGGTGGCACAGTCGAACCGGCCTTTGATCTGCCGGGCCAGATGCCAGCGTTCGCGCCATTGCAGGCCACCGTGGGCAAACGGAAATTCAATGACTTCCGCCACCTGCGGCATGGCCCGGTACACCGGTGCCACCCAGGGCAGCGCCCCCACGGTAAGCTGTTCACCGCGCGCGTGCAAACGCCGCAACAGCGGCTCGGTCATCACCGCGTCGCCGATCCATTGCGGTGCAATGATGAGTGAGCGGCTCAATTCAGGTGAAGACGGAAATGAATTGAAATCCGACCCCAATTAATGGCCGTGGAAATGCTCGCCTTCCTTGAGCTTGTACACCGTGCCGCAATAGGGGCACTTGGCCTGGCCGGTGTGGGCCACATCCAGATACACCTTGGGGTGGCTGTTCCACAGCGTCATGTCAGCCAAGGGACTGGGGCAATAAACACCGCCTTGGTGATTGAGGTCTTTGGCCAGCAGTTCTACAGTTGCAGTTGTCATGGGGGTCTTTCTCATCAATTGGGGACAGCGCTGGTGCACTTGATGTCACTGCGTGCTGCCCCGCAAGGTAAACATCCAATATCCGACGAAGTGTTGGGGACAGAGCAAATTTGCTTCACAAATCTTGGTCTGTCCCGCAAAGTTTCAGACTTTCGTCAGCCAGTGGGCGTATTTGGGGTTGCGGCCGTTGACGATGTCAAAGAACGCGCTCTGGATCTTCTCGGTGATCGGGCCGCGTGAGCCGACGTAGCCGGGCTTGCCCAACTCAATGCGGTCAAGTTCGCGAATCGGCGTGATCTCGGCTGCGGTGCCGCTGAAGAAAGCCTCATCGCAGATGTAGATCTCGTCGCGGGTGATGCGTTTTTGCACCACTTCCAGCCCGAGGTCCTGGCAGATGTGCAGCACCGTGTTGCGGGTGATGCCATTGAGGGCACCGGCCGACAGGTCGGGGGTGTAGACCACGCCGTCTTTCACGACGAAGACATTTTCGCCCGAACCTTCGCTGACAAAGCCATTGGCATCGAGCAGCATGGCTTCGTCATAGCCATCGTCCAGCGCCTCGGTGTTGGCCAGGATGGAGTTGGTGTAGTTGCTCACCGCCTTGGCCTGCGTCATGGTGATGTTGACGTGATGGCGGGTGTAACTGGAAATCTTGACGCGGATGCCGCGTGTCATGCCTTCGTCCCCCAGGTAGGCCCCCCAGGCCCAGGCCGCCACCATCAGGTGGATGTGGTTGCCCTTGGGACTGACGCCGAGCTTGCGGCTGCCGATCCAGCTCAGGGGACGCAGGTAGCAGGATTCGAGCTGGTTGGCACGCACCACATCGACTTGCGCCTGCATGATTTGTTCTTTGCTGAACGGAATCGCCATGCGCAGAATTTTGGCGCTGTTGAGAAGACGCTGGGTGTGCTCTTCGAGCCGGAAAATGGCCGTACCATCCCCCGTTTTGTAAGCACGCACCCCTTCAAAGACACCACAACCATAGTGCAGGGTGTGGGTCAGGACGTGAATCTTGGCGTCACGCCATTCCACCATCTGGCCATCCATCCAGATTTTTCCATCACGGTCAGACAGGTCGGGCGGTAAGGGGCTCATCGGTTATTCCTTCAAATTAAGGGGGGCAATGCTACAAATTGTAGATTTTACGGGCACCGACAAGGTGCTTTTGTGAGAATTTAGGGCTTTGCGACTTGTCACGAGGTGCTCAAGGATCGCCCAAAATGGGGTCCCGGCTGTGCAAAACCGTCAAGTCGCAGTATTCTTGCGCCTGTGGCCGGCCACTGCGCCCGCCTGCACCATGTTCTATTTCAGGAGAATTTCATGACCCACACCTTGACAACCCGTTCTGCCTCTTGCTGGCTGGCCGTCGGCCTGCTGCTGGGCGCTTCCAGCCTTGGCGCGCAGCAGCAGCCCTCTGCTGCCAGCACGGCCAAGGCGCGTTATGAGGCCGACAAAAAATTATGCGCTGATGAAGCTTCGTCCGAAGCACGGCTGCAATGCCGCCGTGATGCCCAGGCGGTGTACGAAAAAGCACTGGCAGCCAGCAAACCCGCCCCCAAGTCATCGCAACCGGCCGTTTGCAACGAATGCGGCAAGGTGACAGGCGTCAAGGTCGTCGAAAAAGCCGGTGACAGCGGTCCGGTCGGCATGATTGCCGGCGGGGTGGCGGGTGCCGTGCTGGGACGCCAGGTGGGGGGCGGCACCGGCAGAGACCTGGCCACCATTGCCGGCGCGGCAGGCGGTGCCTACGCCGGCAAGAAGATCGAAGAGAAAATGAACGCCCATAAAGTCTGGACTGTCGGCGTGCGCTACAACAATGGCACAACGGCCGAGTTCGATTACGCGCAGGACCCCGGCTTCAAGGTCGGCGATGCGGTGCGCAAATCGGGGAATGTGCTGGAGCGCAACTGATCTTCTGCGCGAGTGGTCTGAACTCCATCTAGTCAGTTGGGGTCAGAGCACGTCACTGCGTGAGTGGTCTGACCCGCAAGATTTCAGATTGGTTGGGGTCAGAGCACGTCGCTGCGCGAGTGGTCTGACCCACAAGCTTATAAGCTTCTCACCACCTCCATGGCCTGTTCGACGCGCTCCACAGCGTGAATCGTCAGGCCTTCAAAGTCTTTGGTCTTGAGGTTTTTGGGCAGGTTGGCCTTCGGCACCACGGCCACGCTGAAGCCCAGTTTGGCTGCTTCCTTGAGGCGCTCCTGGCCACGCGGCGCAGGCCGCACTTCACCGGCCAGGCCCACTTCGCCAAAGGCAAAAAAACCTTTCGGCAGCGGCTTGCCGCGCAGACTGGAGGTGATGGCCAGCAGCACCGCCAGATCGGCAGCCGGCTCACTGATGCGCACACCACCGACCGCGTTGACAAACACGTCCTGGTCCATGCAAGCGACCCCGGCATGGCGGTGCAGCACCGCCAGCAACATGGCCAGGCGGTCCTTGTCCAGGCCCACGCTCAGGCGTCTGGGGCTTGGACCGCCGCTGTCGACCAAGGCCTGGATTTCGACCAGCATCGGGCGCGTGCCTTCAAGCGTGACCATGACACAGCTGCCCGGCACCGGCTCGGCGTGCTGGCTCAGAAAAATGGCGCTCGGGTTGCTGACTCCCTTGAGACCTTTTTCGGTCATGGCAAAGACGCCGATTTCATTCACCGCGCCAAAGCGGTTCTTGATGGCGCGCACCAGCCTGAAGCTGCTGTGGGTATCGCCCTCAAAGTAGAGCACGGTGTCGACCATGTGCTCCAGCACGCGCGGCCCCGCGAGTGCCCCTTCCTTGGTCACGTGGCCCACCAGCACCATACACACGCCACTGGCTTTGGCCGCACGCGTCAGGTGGGCCGCACATTCACGCACCTGCGCCACCGAACCGGGCGCCGAGGTAAGTTGGTCGGAATAGACCGTCTGGATGGAATCGATGACGGCAATGTCGGGCTGCGCGGACGCCAGCGTGGCGAGGATTTTCTCCAGGCCGATTTCGGCCAGCACCTTGACCTGTGAGCCATCCAGCCCCAGACGACGCGCACGCAAGGCCACCTGCGCGCCACTTTCTTCGCCGGTGACATAGAGGGTGCTCTGGCCGCTGCGCTGCAGCGCATCCAGCGCCTGCAACAGCAGGGTCGACTTGCCAATGCCAGGGTCGCCACCGATCAGCACCACACCGCCCTCGACCATGCCGCCACCCAGCACCCGGTCCAGCTCCTCGTGACCGGTGGGCGTGCGCGCCATGTCGACCGCGTCAATGTCGCCCAGAACCGCCATTTCGGCCGTCTTGGCCAGGGAAGCAAAGCGGTTTTTAACCGGAGAAGCGCTCTCGGGGGCCGATTCGATCAGGGTGTTCCAAGCGTTACAGCTCGGGCACTTGCCCTGCCATTTGGGGCTGGTGCCGCCGCAGTCGGAACAGACGTAGTGGGTTTTTTCTTTGGCCATGGGAGAATAATACTGTATAAATTCACAGATTCACAACACATCCTGTGCGGTGCCTCGGCGTGACATATCGCATGGCACCGCAGGGAAGCTTGTGATAACTTTTTTCATTGACACCAGCGCGTCATCCGGCAGCTGGCAACAATGAAAATGACCGCTTGTATGGCAATACCCGCTCAGGTCCTCACGGCCCCGCACGATGCAACCGGGCTCAGCTCCGCGCAGGCGGCTGAACGGCTCAAGCGCGTCGGACCCAATCGGCTGATACCTGCACTGCAACGGGCCATGGCCCTGCAATTCCTGCTGCATTTCAAAAACCCGTTGGTGCTGACACTGCTGGTGGCCAGTGGCATTTCCGCGCTCACGGGGGATGCCAGTGGCGCCCTGATCATCGGGTTCATCGTGCTGATGAGTGTCACGCTTGACTTTGTGCAGTCCTACCGTGCCGGTCAGGCAGCCGACCGCCTAGCGCTACAGGTCGCAGTAACCGCCACCGTGCTGCGTGATGGCATGCCGGGTGAACTGCCAGTGGCCAGGCTGGTGCCAGGCGATGTGGTGCTGCTGTCAGCCGGCAACCTGGTGCCAGCCGATGCCAGGGTGCTGCAGGCCAGGGACTTTTTCGTCAATCAGGCGCAATTGACCGGTGAGCCTTATCCGGTAGAAAAACGTCCGCTTGCCGGAGCCTCGGCCCAAGCCCCGCAGAACGAGGGCGTGACGGATCACCTTGATGCCGACACCTCGGCGCAAGATCTGGTGTTCATGGGCAGTTCGGTGGTCAGCGGTTCAGCGCGGGTGCTGCTGGAGCGCACCGGCAGCAACACCGCTCTGGGGCAAATTGCGCTCAGCCTGTCGCGCCCGGCACCGTCCACCGCATTCGAGTTGGGCACCCGGCGTTTTGGCATGCTGATCATGCGGCTGACGCTGCTGCTGGTACTGTTTACCCTGCTGGTCAATGTGGCACTGCAGCGTCCGCTGCTGGAGTCGTTTTTGTTTGCTGTGGCACTGGCCGTGGGTCTGACCCCGGAACTGCTGCCGATGGTGGTCTCGGTCACACTCACACGTGGCGCGCTGCGCATGGCCTCGCTGAACGTGATCGTCAAACGCCCGTCGGCCATTCAGGACCTCGGCGCCATGGACGTGTTGTGTACCGACAAGACCGGCACGCTGACCGAAGCCCGGATCCGGCTGGAGCGGCATGTCGATGCCTCCGGGGCTGACAACCCGCAAGTGCTGGCATTGGCCTACCTCAACAGCTATTTTGAGAGTGGCCTGAAAAGCCCGCTCGACGACGCGATCCTCGCCCATGCGGACATGGACGTATCAGACTGGGTAAAAATTGACGAGGTACCTTTTGATTTTGAGCGCCGGCGCGTCTCGGTGCTGGTCGAGTGCGCTGCCTGCCGGCGGCTGGTCGTCAAGGGTGCACCCGAAGATGTGTTGCGTTTGTGCACGCATTACCAAGACCCGGCCGGTCAAACCGTGGCACTCAATGCGGCAGCACAAACGCGCATCAATGCCCTATTTGACAGCCTAAGCGAAGACGGCTTTCGCGTGCTGGGCATTGCTTGGCACGACGTCGCGCTAGACCACCCGCACGCCGTGGTGTCGGACGAAAGCGCCCTGATTTTTGCCGGCTTTGCGGCCTTTCTCGATCCACCCAAAACCAGTGCCGGGCAGGCGATTCACGCCATGGCGGCCAGTGGTGTGGCCGTCAAGATCGTCACGGGCGACAACGAACGCGTCACACGTCATGTCTGCACGCAGCTTGGCGTGCCGGTTCAAGGTGTGTTGACCGGCTCCGAGTTGACAGCGCTCAACGACGATGCCCTGCGGGCCCGGGTGGCCAGTGTCAACCTGTTCTGCCGCGTCAATCCGGCACAAAAAAACCGCGTCATCCTGGCCCTCAAGAACCGCGGCCATGTGGTGGGCTATCTGGGTGACGGCATCAATGACGCACCGTCATTGCATACCGCCGACGTGGGCATCTCAGTTGATGGTGCAGTGGACGTGGCCAAGCAGGCGGCGGCCATGATTTTGCTGGAACATGACCTGATGGTGCTGCATGCGGGTGTGCTCGAAGGCCGGCGCACCTTCGGCAACGTGATGAAGTACATCATGATGGCCACCAGTTCCAATTTTGGCAATATGTTCAGCATGGCGGCAGCCACCCTGTTTTTACCTTTCCTGCCCATGTTGCCCTTGCAGATTCTGCTCAACAACCTACTCTATGACGTGTCGGAGGTCACGTTGCCGCTGGACCATGTGGACGCAGAAGACCTGGCGCAACCCAGACATTGGGACATGGGCTTCATTCGCAACTTCATGCTGAGCATCGGGCCCATCAGCTCGCTGTTCGATTTCCTGACCTTTTTTCTGCTCATCAGGCTGTTCGATGCACAGGCATCGATGTTTCGCACCGGTTGGTTTGTGGAGTCGATGGCCACCCAGGTACTGGTTATTTTTGTGATTCGGACCCGGCGCAACCCCTTGCGCAGCCAGCCTGACCGCTGGTTGGCCCTGACCTCGCTGGCGGTGGTGGCCACGGCCATGGCGCTGCCATTCACGATCTTGGCGCCCTATCTCGGTTTTACGCCACTGCCGCTGGCGTATTTTGGACTGCTGGCTGCACTTGTGGCATCCTACCTGCTGGTGGTTGAAGGGGGAAAACAATGGTTTTACCGGCATCAGACAAAGGCCTGAGCGCGGCGCAGGCCGCACAGGCTTTGCGCGACAATGGTCCCAACGAGTTGCCCGACGCGCACAAGCGGGGCCCGCTGGACATCATGCGCGACATGCTCACGGACCCGATGTTTGCGCTGTTGCTGGCCGCCGGCGTGCTGTACCTGGTGTTGGGGGATCTGCAGGAAGGCCTGGTGTTATTCGGCCTGGTGCTGGTGGTGCTGGCCTTGACGCTGTACCAGGAAGGCAAAACCGAGCGCGCCATCGATTCCCTGCGTGATCTCACCAGCCCGCGTGCCCTGGTCCTGCGCGACGGTGCCGCGCTGCGCATTGCCGGGCGCGAGGTGGTCTGTGGTGATGTGCTGATGCTCGCCGAAGGGGACCGCGTGCCTGCCGACGCGGTGCTGATCCAGGGCACCGGGGTTCAGGTCGATGAATCCCTGCTCACCGGCGAACCTGTGCCGGTCGACAAGGTGGCGGCCACGCCAGATCCAAACGCCACGATGGCCGTGCCCGCAAGTGCCTTGTTTTCAGGCACCCTGCTGGTGCGCGGACAGGGGATGGCGCGCGTCACCGCCACCGGCCGACACAGCGAGATTGGCCGGATTGGCCAGGCGCTGGGCGGCTTGACCAGCGAAACTTCACCACTGAAACAACAGATGGCGCGCCTGGTCAAGGTACTGGCAGGGGTCGCCTTGGGTGCGAGCCTGTTTTTGTTAGTCGCCTATGGACTGATGCGCGGCGACTGGCTGGCCGCTCTGCTGGCCGCGATTGCGCTGGCCATGGCCTTGCTGCCACAGGAATTCACGGTGGTGCTGACCATCATTCCCGCACTGGGCGCGTGGCGCCTGTCCCGGCAAAACGTGCTGACCCGGCGCATTGCAGCCATTGAAACCCTGGGCGCCACCAGCGTGCTGTGCGCCGATAAGACCGGCACTTTGACAGAGAACCGCATGACGGTCGCCGAGCTCTATGTACCGCAGCCTGTCACGGGCGGGACCAAGCGAAAATTTTCCGAGCAGGCGGCCAACCTGGCGATTGACTACGGCACCACAAACGAGCTGCACGAGTGCTTCCACACCCTGGTGGAATACTCCATTCTGGCCAGCGTGACCGACCCTTTTGACCCCATGGAAAAGGCCTTCCACCGGCTGGGGCAACACTTCCTTCAGGACACCGAGCACCTGCACCGCGACTGGACCTTGATGCAAACCTATGGCCTGACACCCGAGCTGCGTGCCATGTCGCATGTCTGGCGGGCCACCCATGGCGCGGATCATGTGGTAGCCGCCAAGGGGGCACCGGAAGCTATCGTGGACCTGTGTCATCTGGATGGCGCAACGCAAGAAAGCATTGCCCGCGCGGCCGAAGCCATGGCGGTCAGGGGACTGCGCGTGCTGGGGGTGGCGCGTGCCCGCTTTCAGGGTCAGGACTGGCCGACCATCGAACACGACTTCGACTTCGAATTCATCGGCCTGCTCGGGCTGGCCGATCCGCTGCGCGCCGAAATCCCGCAAGCCGTCACAGAGGCCCACAACGCCGGCATACGGGTGGTGATGATCACCGGCGACTACCCTGCCACAGCGCTGGCCATTGCCGCACAAGCCGGACTCCGGCACGGGCCCCAGGGACTCCTCACCGGCGACGAACTGACGCATTTGACCGACGCCGAACTGCAACGTCGCATTGCCAGCGTGCACATTTGCGCGCGCATCGCCCCGACGCAAAAACTGCGCATTGTGCAGGCGCTGAAGGCGGCTGGCGAAGTGGTGGCCATGACCGGCGACGGCGTCAACGACGCGCCAGCCCTGAAAGCCGCGCATGTCGGTGTCGCCATGGGCGGACGCGGCACCGACGTGGCGCGCGAAGCGGCTTCCATCGTGCTGCTCGACGACAACTTCGCCTCGATCGTGGGCGCGGTGCGCCTGGGTCGGCGCATTTTTGACAACCTGCGCAAGTCCATGTCCTACATCCTGGCGGTGCATGTGCCGATCGCCGGCATGGCGCTGCTGCCAGTGCTGCTGGGCTGGCCCACCGTGCTGTTCCCCTTGCACATTGCCTTTCTGGAACTGGTGATTGACCCGGCCTGCTCCATGGTGTTCGAGAACGAGCCCGCCGAGTCGGACGTGATGCAACGCCCGCCGCGCGATGTGCAACAAGCCCTGTTTGGCGGCATGGCGCTGGGGCTGGCCCTGCTGCAAGGCCTGGGCGCACTGGCTGTGGTGCTGGTCGCCACCGTCTGGGGCGCATCGCAGTTGTCTGAAGGCGGCGGGCGCGCCCTGGCCTTTGCCGTGCTGGTGTTCACCAACCTGGCGCTGATTTTTTCCAACCGCAGCCGCGCCGGTGCTGTTTGGGCCAGCCTGCGGGTACCCAACCGCACGCTGTGGCTGGTGGTGGCGGCCGCCTTGAGCCTGTTGGGGCTGGTGCTCTATGTGCCATGGCTGGCGCGCCTGTTTTTGTTTGAACTGCTGCCCCTGACCTGGCTGGCAGGCGCAGCGGCTTTGGGGCTGGCCAGCGTGCTGTGGTTTGAGCTGCTCAAGGGGATCAAGCACCGAATGGCAAAGCCCTAATCAGCCACCTGCACCGGCACCCGTTGTGCCAGCGCGCACATCAGCTCATAGCCCAGCGTACCGGCCGCCTGCGCGACTTCGTCGATGCCCAGCACGACACCGTTGGCGGCGCGCCCCCACAGGGTCACGTCACTGCCCATGCCGGCTTCGGGCACCGGCGTCAGATCGACGGTGATCATGTCCATGCTGACACGCCCGACCAAGCGGCTGCGCACCCCCGCCACCAGCACCGGCGTACCGGTGGGGCAAACCCGCGGGTAGCCGTCGGCATAACCACAGGCCACCACACCCAGGCGCATCGGCGCTTCTGCGACAAAGCTTGAGCCATAACCGACGCTGGCGCCCTGGGGAATGTCCTGCACCCCGATGATTTTTGCCGACAGGGTCATGGCCGGTTGCAGGCCCCATTCGGCCGCCAGGTGCTCAGGGTGATCAGGCGAACTGCCATACAGGCTGATGCCGGGGCGAATCCAGTCCGAGGCCAGCACCGCATCGGCATGGCGCAGGCTGGCCGCACTGTTGCTCAACGAGCGTTCGCCAGGCAGGTCACGCGTGACCTCGGCAAAACAGGCCATTTGCGCGGCAATGCCCTGGCCGCCGTCGGCATCGCTGAAGTGCGTCATGAGCGAGATCTCGTCGACCTGCGGCAAGGCGTTCAGCCGCGCCCAGGCGCTGCGGTAACTCGCCGGGGTAAAGCCCAGGCGGTTCATACCCGAGTTCATTTTCAAAAACACCCGGTGACCGACATGGGTCTTGCAGGCCGCCAGCATGTCAATTTGCTCACTGCAATGCACCGTGTGCCATAAGTCAAGGCGCGAGCACAGCTCGAGGTCGCGCGCCTCGAACACGCCTTCCAGCAACAAAATGGGGCCGCGCCAGCCCAGGTCACGCACCCGTTGGGCTTCGGCCAGGTCCAGCAAGGCAAAGCCATCGGCGCTGCGCAGACCATCAAACACGCGCTCAATGCCGTGGCCATAGGCATTGGCCTTGACCACCGCCCAGACTTTGGCGTCGGGCGCTGCCTGGCGGTTACGCGCCAGGTTGTGCTGCAACGCAGCGGTATGGATGGTGGCGAGGATCGGGCGGGGCATAAAAGCTCTGAGGAAATTGCGTTGGGGCGATTTTGACATTGCATCGGCGTGCTATAACCCGGTACCGTTTGGAGACATGTCACCCCTTTCAAAGCGCCGCCCCTGGACACTTGCAAAAAATTTCGATGAAACGCGGCTTCTTTACCATCATGTCGGCGCAGTTTTTCAGCTCGCTGGCCGACAACGCCTTGTTTGTAGCCGCCGTGCAATTGCTGCGCACCAGCCACGCCCCGGAATGGCAACAAGCCGCACTGGTGCCGATGTTTGCGCTGTTTTACGTGGTGTTGGCGCCTTTTGTGGGCGCATTTGCCGACTCCATGCCCAAGGGCCGCGTCATGCTGATCAGCAACTTCATCAAGGTCGGGGGCTGTCTTTTCATGTTGTTTGGCACCCATCCGCTGCTGGCCTATGCCATCGTCGGCCTGGGCGCTGCGGCTTATTCACCGGCCAAGTACGGCATCCTGACCGAACTCTTGCCGGCCTCGCAACTGGTCAAGGCCAACGGCTGGATCGAGGGGCTGACGATTGGCTCGATCATTTTGGGCGTGCTGCTGGGTGGCCAACTGGTCGGGCGTCATATATCGCAACACCTGCTGGCCATCGACATCCCCGGCATCAACACCGGCATCAACAACCCGGCCGAAGCCGCCATTGCGGTGTTGATCTTTGTCTATTTGCTGGCCGCCTGGTTCAACACCCATATTCCGCTCACCGGCGTGCTGATGCGCCCCATGCCCAAGCGGCTGCTGACCCTGCTGCCCGACTTCTGGACTTGCAACGCCCGTTTGTGGCGCGACAAGCTGGGGCAAATCTCGCTGGCCGCCACCACCCTGATCTGGGGTGTGGCGGGCAATTTGCGCTTTATTGTGCTGGCCTGGGCTGCCGCCGCCCTGGGTTACTCGGTGACGCAGGCGTCGGCCTTGCAGGGGGTCGTGGCGATTGGCATGGCGGCCGGGGCGGTCGTGGCCTCCATGCGCATGCGTCTCGAAGACGGCCCGCGCGTGATCACCCTGGGCATTGTCATGGGCCTGCTGATCATCGGCCTGATCTTCATCACCAATGTCTGGGTGGCGGCACCGTTTTTGATCCTGCTGGGCGCCCTGGGCGGCTTTTTGGTGGTGCCCATGAATGCCCTGCTGCAACACCGCGGCCACAACCTGATGGGCGCCGGGCGCTCCATTGCCGTGCAGAACTTCAATGAACAGGCCTGCATTCTGGTGCTTGGCGCGCTCTACAGCCTGTCCACCGGACTGGGTTTGCCGACCTTTGCGGCCATCACCGGCTTTGGTCTGGTGATTGCCGGCTTCATGTGGCTGATCCGCCGCTGGCATGCGCGCAACCTGGCGCTGCACCATGAGGAAGTTGACCGCTTGCTGGCCATTGCCCGCGATGACAAGGCCCACGGCTGATGGAGGGGAATCATGACGACGGTCTATGACTTTGAAGCGCTGTCGATCAACGGCAAGCTGGTGGCCCTGAAAAAATTCAAAGGCAAGGCCATGTTGATTGTCAACACCGCCAGTGCCTGTGGTTTTACGCCCCAGTTTGCCGGCCTGGAAAAGCTCCATGAAAGCTATGGCGCGCAAGGCCTGGTGGTGCTGGGCTTTCCGTGCAACCAGTTTGGTTCCCAGGACGCAGGCAGCAACAGCGAAATTGCCGAGTTTTGCCAGCTCAACTATGGCGTCACGTTTCCGATGATGGCCAGGATCGAGGTCAACGGTGCTGGCGCCCACCCACTCTACCAGTGGCTGGCAGCCGAGGCCCCGGGCCTGCTGGGCAGCAAATCGATCAAGTGGAACTTCACCAAATTTCTGGTCGGCAAGGACGGCCGGGTGCGCCAACGCTACGCGACCACGGACAAGCCAGAAAGCCTGGTCAAAGACATTGAAGCCGCGCTGGCAGCCTGAAATAGAGACCTAGCGTGCCACGGCGCGCAACCGCTGCGCCGCTTCGCGCAGCCCTGCGGCGGTGGCGTCCCAGCCCAGACAGGCGTCGGTGATCGAGACACCGTAGCGCAGGTTTCTGGGGTCGCCCAGCTTCTGGTTACCCTCGAACAGATTGGATTCCAGCATCACACCCTTGATCGATCGGCAGCCGTCCACGATCTGCCCCACCACATCTTTCAGCACCAGGCTTTGCAGCGCGTGGTTTTTGCGCGAGTTGCCGTGGCTGCAGTCGACCACGATATTCACCGGCAATTTGGCGCGGGCGAGCTCGGCCTCGGCTTGTGCGATGGCCACCGAGTCGTAGTTGGGTACGCTGCCGCCACGCAGGATCAGATGGCCATGGGCATTGCCGCGGGTCTGCGTCAAGGCCACCTGGCCTTCGCCGTTGATCCCCAGGAAAGTGTGCGGCTGGGCGGCCGACAGCATGGCGTTGATCGCCACGTCGAGGTTGCCGTCGGTGCCATTCTTGAAGCCCACCGGGCTCGACAAGCCGCTGGCCATTTCTCGGTGGGTCTGGCTCTCGGTGGTGCGCGCGCCAATCGCGCTCCAGGCAATCAGGTCACCCAGGTACTGCGGCGTGATCGGGTCGAGCGCTTCGGTGCCACAGGGCAAGCCCATGTCGTTGAGGTCCACCAGCAACTGGCGCGCCAGGTGCAGCCCCTCTTCGATGTGGAACGAGTCGTCCATGCGTGGGTCGTTGATCAGCCCCTTCCAACCCACCGTGGTGCGCGGCTTTTCAAAATAGACCCGCATCACGATGAGCAACTGGTCTCTCAGCTCCTCCGCCAGCGCCTTGAGACGTTGTGCGTAGTCCCGGGCGGCGACCAGGTCGTGAATCGAGCACGGGCCGACCACCACCAGCAAACGCGGGTCGCGCCCCTGCAAAATGTTGGCCACGGCGCTACGGGCCGCAGCCACGGTCTGGGTGGCACGTTCACTGGCGGGCACCGCATCATGCAGTACGCTGGGTGGCAGCAGGGTTTGCTGCGACAGCACGTTCAGGTTTTCAAAGGCGTTTGGGAAGGTCATGGTTGTATCGATCAAAACAGGCTGTCAGGCTTATTTTATGAGCGTGACCTGCGCCTCGTTTCAGAACCCAAGGCGCACGCCTTGCGCCAGTGGCGCACACGGCCATCGCCACCGGCACGTCAGCCCGGCCCACCGGACTCAGCTTGCCAAGCCAGCCAACATCTAGCCAATCGACTCGACCTGGCGTGACTGTTCGTAAGCGCTGCCAAAGCGGTTGGCCAACAAATCCGGCAACACCACCTGCTCCTGACGGATGAAACCCGACATCGGCAACTTGCCTTCGCGGAACAGGTCCACCGCCGCGCAGATGCCGGCGGCCGTGGTGATCTGGATCGCACTCATGGGGTGCTCTTCCGAGCGGTCGGCAAAAATCTTGCGGGCAAACACTTCCTGCACAAACTGGCCGTCGCGCTCACCGCTGACCGTCACAAACACCAGCACCACATCCTGCATGGTGAGCGGGATCGAGCGCCTGAAGATGGCCTTGAGCGTGGCCTGATCGTGCTGCATACCCAGTTCCTGCAGCAGCATTTTCATCAGGTCACGGTGACCGGGGTAACGCACGGTCTTGTAATCCAGCGTTTGCACCCGGCCCTTGAGGGTGTCGCAAAGGGTGCCCAGGCCGCCCGAGGTGTTGAAGGCTTCGTACTCGGTGCCATCCAATGAGAAATGTTCCATGCCTTCGAGCGGCAGCGCCTCGATCAGCTCCCCGTTGTGAATGGCTTCGCAGGGATGACAGTACTCGTTGATGAGACCGTCGACACTCCAGGTCAGGTTGTATTTGAGTGCGTTGGTCGGGAACGCAGGCAGCGCACCAACGCGCATCTTGACCTCGCGCAGGCTGCTGAATTTTTGACTCAAGTGGTGCGCCACGATGCCGATAAAGCCCGGCGCCAGACCGCACTGCGGCATGAAAGCCGTTTTCGCCCCGGACGCCAGTGCCATGATGCCGCGCGTCGCGGCCACGTCCTCGGTCAAGTCAAAGTAATGGCAGCCCGCCGCCTTGGCCTGAGTGGCCACGGTCAGCGCCAAGTGGTAAGGCAAGGCGTTGATGACCGCATCGAAACCCTGCAAACACTGCAACAACTCAGCCGCACTGGAGGTATCCACCAGTTCGGTCTCCAGTTCGAGGTGGCTCAGGCTTTTCAGCGCCACCACGCTGCAATCCACCACCTTGAGCTGGTAGTCGCCTGTGCCTGAGAGCAGCCTGGCAATCACCTGGCCAATGTGGCCGGCACCCATTAAAACGACACGCATCCTGTGCTCCTTGAAACCATTGTGAATGCCTTCAGTTTAAAGACAAGTATTGTCAGATGGATGGATGAATATGACGAAAAATTCCCAGAAAATGTCACTATGACGTTTAAATGCTCCTATTGACCAGACCGAACCCGCCATGCCCACACCTGTCACCCCCACCCCACCGGCCTTGCGTGATGCACTGGACCGTGAACTGATCGCCTTGCTGCAAGCCAACGCACGCGAATCAGCCGCCAATCTGGCGCGCAAACTGGGCACCGCACGCACCACCGTGCTGGCCCGCCTGAACCGGCTGGAACGTGAGGGCGTCATTGCCGGCTACACCGTACGGTTGGCGCAAGACGTGCTGAACCAGGGGCTGCAGGCGTTTGTCGGCCTGACGGTGCAAGCCAAAGCCGGGCGCGAAGTCGAAACCCGGTTGGCGCGCATGCCCGAGGTACGCCAGCTTTGCGCGGTCAGTGGCGAATTCGATTACGTGTTGCTGCTGCGCGCCGAGTCTGCCGTGCGACTCAACACCCTGCTCGACGACATGCGCAACCTGGAAGGCGTGGTGAAAACCACCACCTCCGTGGCCTTGGCCTGGAAGATCGAACGCACCTGAGCCAGGGCGCCGCCGGTGCGGCCATGATTTGTTGCCCGCACCGCCAGAAAGGCGAAAGCCAGCCCCGCCATAATGAGACAAGTTCCCATAACCCAAACATGCCTGTCAGTCGACCTTTTCCCCATGTTGTTGTGATCGGCGCCGGCATCGTGGGCGCGGCCACTGCCTTTTATCTCAGCCGCGCCGGTGCCCAGGTCACCGTGCTGGACGCGCAAACGCCGTCAGCGGGTGCCACCGGCGCCTCGGATGGCGCCGTGTCGGTGGCCAGCAAGCGTCCCGGCGTGATGATGCAGCTGGCGCGCCAGGCGCGCGACCTCTATGCCCAGCTCGTGCGCGAAGAAGTTCTGACCGACTTGTTCCATACCCGCCCTACCTACCTGTTTGCCCGCTCCGAGCTCGAAGTGGCGGTGATTGCGGCGCAGCAGCGCGACCTCGACAGCCAGGACGAGCCCACGTTGTGGCTCGACCGCGCCATGCTGATGCGCCGCGTGCCAGGTTTGGGCGCCAGCGTGCTGGCCGGGCTCAAGGTGCCCAAGGACGGCCACGCCATTGGCTACCAGGTGACGCACCGCCTGCTGTCCTGCGCCAACGTGGTGCCGCTGCGCCACACCCCGGTGCTTGATCTGGTGTTGTCCAACGGCCGGGTGATCGGGGTCGAAACCGCCACCGGTCGCCTCCTGGCTGACGTGGTGGTGCTGGCTGCCGGCATCGACTCGATGGCTTTTTTGGGGCTGGATAAGGTGATGATTCCGCGCAAGGGACAGCTGGTCGTGACCGACCGCGCCGCCTTTGGCTACGCGGTGCTGCCCGGGCCGCTGATGTCAGCCAGTTACCTGGCCTCCAAACACACGCCCACCGTCCTGCAAAGTTCGGTGAGCTTGGTGATTGACCCGCTGCGCACCGGCCAGTTCCTGTTGGGCAGCAGCCGCGAGACCGGCATACTGGATCGCCAGACCGACGTCCGCACGGTGGCCACCATTTTGCGTGAGGCCATCGACGTTTACCCACCGCTGGCGCGCCAACGCGTGATTCGCACCTTTGCCGGCATTCGCGCTACCACCGAAGACGGCCTGCCCATCGTCGGTCGGCACCCCGAACTGGACGGCCTGATCCTGGCCACCGCCATGCAGGGCGACGGCATCTGCCTGGGGCCGCTGGTGGGGGCTGCGGTGGCACGCTGGGCGCTGGAGCAGGACAGTGCGCAGGATTTTGCTGCCCTGTCGCCCGCACGTTTTCCGAAGGCTTAGCGTTTGCGGGTCAGACCACCTGCGCCGCGACGTGCTCGGACCCCAACCAACTTGAAACCTTGCGGGTCAGACCACTCGCACAGCGACGTGCTCTGACCCCAACGCTTTAAGACTTGTCGTGAAAGCGCGCCAGAAAAGCCTGGGTGGCGGCCTGCTGCGGGTGGTCAATCACGTCTTTGGCCGGGCCGCTTTCCACCACCACGCCGTCGCGCATGAAGACCAGCACGTCGGCCACTTCACGGGCAAAAGCGATCTCATGGGTGACGATCACCATGGTCATACCGTCTTTAGCCAGCGACTGGATCACCGCCAGCACCTCGCCCACCAGCTCGGGGTCGAGCGCGGAGGTGGCCTCGTCGAACAGCATCACCTGCGGCTGCATGGCCAGCGCGCGGGCAATCGCCACGCGCTGTTTCTGACCGCCCGAGAGCTGTTGCGGATGCGCGTCGGCCTTGTCCGCCAGACCCACCTTGTCCAGCAGTTGCAGCGCCTGCTCGCGGGCTTGTGCCTTGGGCATGTGCAACACCGTGACCATGCCTTCCATCACGTTCTGCAACGCGGTCATGTGCGGAAACAGGTTGAAATGCTGGAACACCATGCCGGTGTTGGCGCGAAAACGCGACAGCACGCGGTCACTCGGCAACCGCGTGCTGTCGCCCTGGTAGGTAAATTCGTGCGTGCCAACCCGGATGCGGCCGGCGTCAGGCAGGGTCAGCAGGTTGATGCAGCGCAACAGGGTGGATTTGCCAGAACCTGACGGCCCCACCAGGGCCACCACCTGGCCCTGCTCCACGCGCATCGAGACGTCCCGCAGCACCACGTTGTCGCCAAACTGCTTGCGCAATCCCTGTATTTCAATCATGACTTGGTTTCCAAAAATCAGGTATCGGCGCGCCGCTCCAGGCGCTTGATCAGGCTGGTGGCAGGCACCAGCACGGCTAGGTACATCAGCGCAATCAGCGTGTAGGTTTCCAGCGGACGGTAGGTTTCATGCACCACCGCCTGGGCCTGGTAGACCAGGTCCGGCAAGGCGACGATCGACACCAGCGAGGTGTTTTTGAGCTGCATGATCGACTGGTTCAGCAGCGGCGGCGTCATGCGCCGCAGGGCTTGCGGCAACACCACCCGTCGCATGGTCTGAAAACGCGTCATGCCCAGGGCACGCGCGGCCTCGGTCTGGCCGACGTCGATCGAAATGATGCCGCCGCGGATGATCTCCGAGTAAAACGCACCGCCGTAGAGCGACAGCGCCAGCACGGCCGCCATCGCGGGGGACATCTCGATGCCCAGTAACACCGGCAGGGCGTAGTAAAACCAGATGATCTGCACAAGCACCGGTGTCGACCGGAACAGTTCCACATAAGCCTTCATGGGCCAGCGCATCACCGCCCAGCGAGACAACTGTCCCAGGCCGGCGATCAAGCCAAACAGCAGCCCCAGGCCAATGCACATCACGGTATAACCCAGGGTATAGAGCAGGCCGGTGGCAAACAGGCTGCGGTATTCCCACAAAAATTCAAAATTCCACTGGTACACAGGGTCTCCCGTCAATCAAACAATCGGCACTGCGAATGCGGCGCCCTGTGGGAGCGGCGCCCTCGCCGCGAATGCCCCCAGGACATCCTTCGGCCCGAGGGCGGGCCTCCCACAAAGACAGGCCCCCACTGGATCGCCACGGTCTGCGGCCTCGCGTTTCACGCTGGCAAACACGCCTCAGAACTTGACGATCACCGGGATATCTTCGGGCTTGATGCCCATCAGTTTGTCCAGATTCGACAGCACGATCGGGTTCATCTTGTCGGACGCGCGCAGTTCGGTGATCCACTTGTCCACGTAGGTTTGCCAGGTTTTGTCTGCCTCCTTGCGCAAGCCGGCGTTGGTGGTGGTGCCCTTGAGCGGCTCCGGCACGATCAGATGACCCACGTTGGGGTTCTTCTTGAGGATGCCGGCCGACACCGTGACCACCAGCGGCTGCACGTCGGCACGGCCGGTCTGCACCGCCATGGTGGCGTCGTTGGATTTCTCGAAACGCAGGATTTTGGCCTTGTCGTACATGGCCGTGACCAGATTGTCGTAAGACGAACCGACGTCGACCGCAATCGTGACTTCGGGCTTGTTCAGCTCGTCCCAGGTCTTGGCCTCGAAGCCCTTTTTGGCAATCAGCGTGAAGGCGTTCTGGTACAGCGGCACGGTGAAGTCGATCACCTCGCGGCGTTGCGGTGTCGGGTTCAGGCCAAAAAAGATGTCGAGCTTGTTGGTCTGCAGATCGAGCACCGAATTGCCCCAGGTGGTCTCGGTCACCACCAATTTGACGTTGAGCTTGGCCGCCAGGTCTTTGGCCAGGTCGACCATGATGCCGCTCCACTCGCCGGTGGCCAGGTTTTTCTGGTAATTTGGCGGGGCACCGGCCACCGCGCCGACGCGCAGGGTTTTGCTGCTGTTGATGCGGTCCCAGGTGGTTTGCTCGGGACTGGGTGCCTGGGCCAGCGCAGCGCCGGCAAGGCAGCTGGCAGCCAGAGCGGCCACACCCATGGTGAAATGGCGTCGTTGCTTCAAGGTCATCGTCTTCTCCTGGTTATGGCAAAGCTTGCCGGGTGAAAAATAGGAAGGCTTCGTTGATCGACTAGGTCTCGGTATAGGCCGCCAGTGCAGCCACTGACACCGGCCGCAGCGGCCAGCGCGGCACGCTGCCGTGCAGCGCACCGAGTTCAAACGGTACGCCTGTCTCGGCAGCAAATTCCTGGATCGCACGGGCACAAAAGCGGCCCTGGCAAGTTCCCATGGCAAAACGTCCCACTACGCGCATTTCATGCGGCGAAGCTGCGCCCTGAAGTGCGGCAAAGCTGGTGGCGCGCAAGCCTTCACAGCGGCAAACCACCGTTTCCGGCGTCAAAGTTGGTGCGGGTGTGTGGTACAGCGTACGCAATGCCGCCTGCGTGCGCCGGGCTGCCTGCAACTGGCCGTCAAAACTCACCATGCCACAGAGATGCCCCAAGGCCTGCGCAACCCGCTGGGCGGCCTGGCGGCCATCGTAGATGGCTGCATCAGCGCCCAGCACTTCGCGGCAATCCCCCGCCCACACCACCGGCAAACCGGACTGGCTTGGACTGGGCAAACCGGTCTGATTGGCATCCAGGCCATCGTGCAAGGCCAGATGGGCCACCTCATGGACCCGATCCCGGCCATGGTGATCAACCACGGCCACACGCAGACCATGGGGCAGAGCTTCAATGGCGGTAACCGCGCAACCGGTGCGATAAGGCACGCCAGACTGCAACAGTTGCTGGACATAACCGAGGGCTTCCGCCAGCTGCGGCCAACTGCGCAAGCCGTTGAATGCCGCGCCAGGCTGCGCCAGTGCGGCGCGAAAAGGCTGGCCCCGCTCCAGCACAGCCAGCGGCGGATTGCCCGCAGCCGCCAATTGCGCAGCCAGGGCCAGCGGCAAGGGCCCGCTGCCCGCCACCAGGATCAGGCCCCGGGGAACTTCACCGGTTTCCTTGAGTTGCACCTGCATGCCGCCTGCCGTGGTCACGCCCGGCAACTCCCAGCCGGGCACCGGCAACACCCGCTCAACACCACCGACCGCCATCACCACCGCCTTGGGACGCACACTGCGCACGTGACCCGCAACACGGTCATCGAACAAATAGCGGCCATCCCTCTCAACGCCCAAAAAGACAGACTGGAATTGCAGGGTAAGTCGGTCGCCCACCTGCGGCAGCTGGTCCAGCAAGCCCTGCCAGCGGCGTTGGTGGTGCGGGTTGCGCTTGACCGGGCTGGCACCCGCGCCAGCGTAGGCGCGATGGATGGCGCCGCCGAGCCGGTCACGCTGCTCGGCCAGCAGCACCGACAAGCCCATGCCGGCCAGTTCCACCGCAGCGGCGACCCCCGCCGGGCCGCCACCGACCACGAGCACGTCAGGCTGCCACACGATGCACCTCACGGGCCGGCAGCGCAGCCAGGGTGAGCTGTACCCCGGCGCGGGCCGGCGTCAGACAGGCCTCTACCGGCGCTGCGCCATTGACCGACACCAGACAGGCCTGGCAGGCCCCGATGCCGCAAAAATAGCGGCCGCGCAACGCCCCCATGGCCGGACCCAGGTCAGCCACACCGGCGCGCTGTAACGCGGCAGCAAAGCTTTCCCCCGGTCGGAACACCACCGGGTAACCCAGCCAGAAAAAGGTCTCGTCCATCATGATTGAGGTTATTACATTTGAACAAATTGAGTAACGTATTAAACCCGAAATCAATCCGCTCCAGAGCAGTAAAAGCCGGCGAACTGACTAAACTGCGCAAAGCATTCCCAGCTCGCACAACAACGCGCTTCACACCCAGGAACCCGACACACCATGAACACCAACATCTCCCTGATCGGCGCCCCCACCGACATTGGCGCCGGCAGCCGCGGCGCCAGCATGGGGCCGGAAGCCCTGCGCGTGGCCCACATTGCCACGGTGCTGGCGGGCCACGGCCTGCAGGTGCTTGACCGGGGCAACCTGAGCGGCCCGAGCAACCCGTGGTTGCCGCCGGTGGACGGCTACCGCCACCTGGCCGAGGTGGCCGCCTGGAACCAGTCCGTGCATGACGCGGTCTATGCCGAACTCCAGCAACACCGCCTGCCCATCTTGCTCGGTGGCGACCATTGCCTGGGTTTGGGTTCGATCAGCGCGGTGGCGCGCCACTGCCGCGACACTGGCAAGAAATTGCGCGTGCTGTGGCTCGATGCCCATGCCGACTTCAACACCAGCGCGCTCACCCCCAGCGGCAATATCCACGGCATGCCGGTCGCCTGCTTGTGTGGTCACGGCCCTGAGGTGCTGACCCGGATCGGCGGCCAGGTGCCGGCCATCAACCCCAAATGGGTGCGCCAGATCGGCATTCGCAGCGTCGATGAAGGCGAAAAGCGCCTGGTGCACGAGGCCGGACTGGAGGTGTTTGACATGCGTTTCATCGACGAAATGGGCATGCGCGCGGCCATGGAGCTGGCCCTCGCCCTGGTCGATGCCAACACCCACCTCCATGTGAGTTTTGACGTCGACTTTCTCGACCCCGACATTGCGCCCGGCGTGGCCACCACGGTGCGCGGCGGCCCCACTTACCGCGAGGCGCAACTGTGCATGGAAATGATTGCCGACACCGGCCGCCTGGCCTCGCTCGACGTGATGGAGCTGAACCCGGCGTTTGACGTGCGCAACCGCACCGCCGAAGTGGCGGTCGACCTGATCGAATCACTCTTTGGCAAGAGCACACTGATGCGCAAGGCGACTCATTGAGCGAGCAAGGCGCCGAACAGGTTTTTCGGGTCGGCCATTTCAGGAATCAGGGCGATGGTCTCACCCAGCCCCAACGCGGTCGCCGTCTCCAGCATGTAACGCAGGGCCGAGTAGTCTTCCAGCGCAAACCCGACCGAATCGAACACCGTGACCTCCTCGGCATGTAGGCGCCCCGGGTGCTGACCGGCCAGCACTTGCCACAACTCGGTCACGGCAAAATCGTGCGGCATTTGCTGGATGTCACCCTCGGTACGGGTTTGCGGCGTAAATTCCACAAACACGCTGCCCCGCTGCAGGATATCGGCGTGTAACTCGGTCTTGCCCGGGCAGTCGCCGCCGACGCCATTGATGTGCATGCCCGGCTGAACCATGTCCGGCGTCAGGATGGTGGCGTTGGTCTTGTCAGCGGTCAGGGTGGAGACGATATCGGCGCCCTGGACGGCCTCGGCGGTGCTGGCACATACGGTGATGTTCAAGCCCGAGTGATTCAGGTTGGCCACCAGCTTGGCGGTGGCCGCCGGGTCGACGTCAAACAGGCGCAGCGACTCAATGCCCATCAGGTGCTGAAAGGCCAGCGCCTGGAATTCGCTTTGGGCACCGTTGCCGATCAAGGCCAGCACACGGCTGTCCGGGCGTGCCAGGGCCTGTGCCGCCAATGCCGAGGTGGCGGCGGTACGCAAAGCCGTGGTCAGTGTCAATTCGCTGAGCAGCAGCGGGATGCCGGTGGCCACGTCGGCCAGCACACCAAAAGCCATCACCGTAGAGAGTCCGATGCGGGTGTTTTTGGGGTGGCCATTGACATACTTGAAACTGTAAAGCCGATCGTCGGCAATCGGCATCAGTTCGATCACGCCGTCTTCTGAATGGTTGGCGACACGGGCCGATTTGTCGAAATCAGGCCAGCGCAAGAAATCGGCACGAATGTTCTCTGCGATGCCTGCAATACAGGCCTTCACGCCTTGGCGGCAGATCAGCCGGACCATTTCGGGGGCACTCAGGTAAAGGGTGGCAACGTTTGGCCTGGTGGCGCTGGAAAAAGTGGTGTTTGCAGTCATAAAAATTGGCTCAGTCAGAGGCTTTGCTCGGCGAAACAAGTGTGCTGCAGTCTGGCGATAAATCAAATCGTCAAAAATGTGCTGTTTTGCTCCAAAATTAGCGTTTTGCCAAATTCAATTATCTTTTTGACACCATGGATGAAATTGACCAACGCCTGATCGGCCTGCTGCGGCAGAACGCACGCATGAACGTGGCCGACCTGGCCTACAAGCTCAAGGTGTCGCGCGGCACCGTGACCAACCGCATCCGCAAACTCGAAGACAGTCAGGTCATTCTGGGCTTTACCGTGAAATTGCGGCCCGAATCGGAGCCCGACCGGATCCGTGCCTGGATGGAGGTGCTGGTCGAAGGCAATCAGACCCGGCTGGTGATTGCCAGTTTGCTGGGCGAGCCCGGCGTGGCAGCCCTGCACGACACCAATGGCCGCTGGGACCTGCTGGCCGAACTTGAGGCCACCTCGATGGCCGAGCTATCGCAGACTCTGGAGCGCATCCGCCTGATCAAGGGCATCCGCAGCACCGAAACCAACATCCACCTGGCGACCTACCGCTAACACCCACCGGCAGTTGCAGGGCCGTACTGGCGCACGTTGCCAACAGTCAAAAAAAAACGGTTTGAAGCCCGCAACCTGCATAATTCATGTCTGACTTACATTTGCTTACATAGCAGACCATCGATCCCTATTGAACATTTACTTTCATACAACCATGTTGCCACCCTGGATGACCCGGCTCAAACACTGGCGCCTGATCGTTCAGTGGGGATTGCCGTTGGCAGCGCTCTTGTTGACCACCTGGGTCCAGGCTGCCAACCCGCCAGCACGCACGGTGCGGGTCGGCGTCTATGAAAACGCCCCCAAATTGCTGCTGGGCCAAGGGGGTAAGCCCAGCGGTATTCTGGGCGACGTGTTGATGGCCATGGCGGCACAGGAGCAATGGAACGTGGTCGCTGTGCCCTGCGAATGGCAGGCCTGTCTGGATGCGCTGGTCAGAGCAGAGATCGACCTGATGCCCGATGTGGCCTACACCGACCAGCGGGCACAGCTTTTTGATTTTCATCAGGTGCCGGCCCTGTTGAGCTGGTCACAGCTTTACAAGCTCAGGGGCACACCTATCCAGACTGTCACCGATTTGCACAACAAACGCATCGCGGTCGTCGCCGGCTCGATCCAGGCCTCGTCATTGAAAAACATGCTCGACAGTTTTGCGGTGACTGCCACGCTGGTTCAGGTAAGTTCATTCGAGCAAGGGTTTGAGCAGGTGCAACAGCGCAATGTCGATGCCGTCGCTGCTAACCGTTTTTTTGGCGATATGCAGGCGCACCGCTTTGACGTCGAATCGACCGCCGTGGTGTTTCAGCCGGCGCAACTGTATTTCGCCACAACCAAGGACAAAAATGGGGCACTGCTGGCGGCCATTGACCGTCATTTAAAGGCATGGCAGGCGCAGCCCGATTCACCCTATGCGGCCGCTTTGCAGCGCTGGATGCAAGCCGCCCCCTCATTTGAGATACCGGCTTACCTATGGTGGGCGCTGTCAGGCTTATTTGCCGCCTTGTTGCTGGCACTCGCCCTGAACGCCTGGCTGCGCCAGCAGGTGGTGCAAAAAACCGCCCGTATCCGTGCCGATGAAGAACAGCTCAACACCATTCTCAACGGTGTCGATGCCTTCATCTACATCAAGGACCGGGAACTGCGTTACCAGTATGCCAACAGCCGGGTCGCGCAGCTGTTTGGCTGCAGCGCCGAACAGGTGATCGGGCAAACGGACAGTGCATTTTTCGATGAGATCACGGTGGCCAAGTTGCGTGCCCATGACTTGCGCGTGATTGAACATGGTGAGCGCGTCGAAGAGGAAGAAATCAACCGCAGCCTCGATGGCCAGGTGACGCAGAGCTATTTGTCAGTCAAGCTGCCCTTGCGCGACGCCAAGGGCCACATTTATGCCCTATGCGGCATCTCCACCGACATGACCCGGCGCAAGCAGGCCGAAGAAGCCATCCATCAGCTGGCGTTTTACGACGCCCTGACCGGTCTGCCCAACCGGCGTTTGTTGCAGGACCGGGTGCAGCAATTGCTGAGCTCGCTCGCACGCGTCCCCCAAAGCGCCGCCCTGATGTTCATGGACGTGGACAACTTCAAGGACATCAACGACACCCTTGGCCATGACGCCGGCGACGAGCTGCTGTATCAGATCGCCGAGCGCATGCGCGAATGCGTCAGGACCCAGGACACCCTGGCGCGCCAAGGTGGCGATGAGTTTGTGGTGATGCTGGTCAACCTCAGCACCCAGCCGGGCGAGGCGGCGCGGCAAGCGCAGCAGGTGGCCCAAAAACTGCTGAACCGGCTCAGCCAACCCTACCAATTGCGCGCGCACAACTGCCAAACCAGCGTCAGCATCGGGGTCACCCTGATTGAGGGACCCAACGACACGCGTGAAGAGCTGTTCAAACAGGCCGACATGGCCATGTACCAGGCCAAAGCCGCCGGACGCAACACCCTGCGCTTTTTCAACCCCGAGATGCAGGCCCAGGTGGTGGCCCGCACCACGCTTGAGGCCGACCTGCGCTGGGCGCTGGCACATGATGAATTTGTCTTGCATTACCAGCCACAGCTGGATGACCAGGGGCAAACGCTTGGCTTTGAGGCGTTGCTGCGCTGGCAACACCCAATGCGCGGCGTGATTTTGCCCGCTGAATTTATCGCAGTGGCGGAATCTTCCGGCCTGATCGTGGCGCTGGGGGCCTGGGTGCTGCGCAGCGCCTGTCTTCAGTTGCAGGCGTTTTCACAGCAGGCGTCACAGCGCCATTGGACCATTGCGGTCAATGTCGGCGCGGCACAATTCCGGCAGCCCGATTTTGTCACCCGGGTAGAAACGACCCTGCAGCAAACCGGCGCCAATGCAGCGCAGCTGGAACTGGAACTGACAGAGAGCCAACTGGTCGACGATGGGCACGACGTGATGGCCAAAATGGATGCGCTGCGCGCTGTTGGCGTGCGCTTGTCACTGGACGACTTTGGCAGCGGCTACTCGTCGCTGGCCATGCTCAAGCGGCTGCCGCTTGACCAGCTCAAAATTGACCAGGCGTTCGTCCGCGACATGCTCGACGACCCGCAAAACGCCAGCATCATTCGCGCCATCGTCACACTCGGTGAAAGCCTGGGGCTGGCGGTGATCGCCAAGGGCGTGGAGCGCGAGGTGCAGCGCGATGCCTTGCTGGCGCTGGGCTGCCGCCATTTCCAGGGTTATCTGTTTGGCCAGCCGACACCCATTCCGACGGCTGGCGCCTAGGCCACTGACGCGCTCAGGCCGGGGGGTGTCGCGCGCCAAAAATGGCCGAACCGACCCGTACCAGGGTACTTCCCGAGGCGATGGCAGCCTCCATATCGGCACTCATGCCCATCGACAGGGTATCCAGGTTGAGCCCTTTCGCCTTCAAGTCGTCCAACAGGACGCTGGCGCTTTTGAAGACCCGGCACGCCGCCGCAAAATCTGGCGCAGGTTCCGGAATACACATCAAACCGCGCAAACGCAAGCGCGGCAGGCCGGCCATGGCCTGGGCCAGCGCCAATGTGTCTTCAGGCGCCACTCCCGACTTGGTGGGGCCACCATCGACATTGACCTGGATGCACACTTGCAAAGGCGGCAAACCTGCAGGCCGTTGTTCGCTCAAGCGCTGGGCAATTTTGAGACGATCCACCGTGTGCACCCAGTCAAAGTGCGCGGCCACCTGCCGGGTCTTGTTGCTCTGGACCGGACCGATGCAGTGCCACACCAACGGCAGGTGCCGCAGAACGATGATTTTTTCCACCGCTTCCTGGATGTAGTTCTCACCAAACGCGGTCTGACCGGCCTCGAAGGCAGCCTGCACCGCATCGGCGCCAAAAGTTTTGGAAACTGCCAGCAGCGTCACGGCTTCGGGAGGGCGGCCAGCCGCCTGGCAGGCGGCGCGGATGCGCGCACGCACAGCGCTGAGTTGTGTTGAAATCTTGGTCATAATTGCCAAGCGTAACAAACAAAAGGGCCCCTGTGGACATTACCCAATTGCTGGCTTTCAGCGTCAAGAACAAAGCGTCAGATTTGCATTTGTCTGCTGGCTTGCCTCCCATGATCCGGGTCCACGGTGATGTGCGGCGCATCAACGTCGAGCCGCTGGAGCACAAGCAGGTGCATGCCATGGTGTATGACATCATGAACGACGCACAACGCAAACGTTATGAAGAATTTCTGGAAATCGACTTCTCGTTTGAAATCGAAGGCCTGGCGCGTTTCCGGGTCAACGCCTTCAACCAGAACCGGGGGGCCGGCGCGGTGTTCCGGACCATTCCGAGCAAAATCCTGACGCTGGAACAGCTCAATTGCCCGAAGATTTTTGCCGATCTGGCACTCAAGCCGCGCGGCATGGTACTGGTGACCGGCCCCACCGGCTCCGGCAAGTCCACCACGCTGGCGGCCATGGTGAATTACCTCAATGAAAACGAATTCGGTCACATCCTGACCGTGGAAGACCCGATTGAATTCGTCCACGAATCCAAAAAATGCCTGATCAACCAGCGCGAGGTGGGCCCCCACACGCAAAGCTTTGCCGCCGCCCTGAAGTCGGCCCTGCGCGAAGACCCGGATGCGATTCTGGTGGGCGAAATGCGCGACCTGGAAACCATCCGCCTGGCCATGACCGCCGCCGAGACCGGGCACCTGGTGTTTGGCACCCTGCACACCTCCAGCGCGGCCAAGACCATTGACCGGATCATTGACGTGTTTCCGGCGGCTGAAAAGGAAATGATCCGCGCCATGCTCAGCGAATCGCTGCAAGCCGTGATCTCGCAAACGCTGTGCAAGACCAAGGACGGCCAGGGCCGGGTGGCGGCGCATGAAATCATGCTGGGCACCAGCGCCATCCGCAACCTGATCCGCGAGGCCAAGGTGGCCCAGATGTACTCATCGATCCAGACCGGCAACAACGTCGGCATGCAGACCCTCGACCAGAACCTGACCGACCTGGTGCGGCGCAACATCATCAGTCCGGCCGAAGCCCGCACCAAGGCAAAAATTCCCGAAAACTTCCCAGGGTGACCTTATGGAACGCGATCAAGCCACTTCTTTCATTACCGACCTGCTCAAGTTGATGACCAGTCGCGGCGGCAGCGACCTGTTCATCACCGCCGATTTCCCGCCCGCCATCAAGGTCGACGGCAAGGTCACCAAGGTCTCGCCCCAGCCGCTCAACGAAGGCCACACGCTGGCGCTGGCGCGCTCCATCATGAACGACAAACAGGTGGCCGAGTTCGAGCGCACCAAGGAGTGCAACTTTGCCATTGCACCACCGGGCCTGGGCCGTTTTCGGGTCAACGCCTTCATGCAGCAGAGCAAGGTGGGCCTGGTGCTGCGCACCATCCCCATGACCCTGCCCAGTATTGACAGCCTCGGTCTGCCACCCATCCTGAAAGATGTGGTCAATACCAAGCGCGGGCTGTGCATCCTGGTCGGTGCCACCGGCTCGGGCAAATCGACCACGCTGGCGGCCATGGTGGACTGGCGCAACCAGTCCACCTATGGTCACATCATCACCATCGAGGACCCCATCGAGTTTGTCCATCCACACAAAAATTGCGTGGTCACGCAGCGCGAGGTCGGCATTGACACCGACAGCTGGGAAGCGGCGCTGAAAAACACCTTGCGCCAGGCCCCCGATGTGATTTTGATGGGTGAAATCCGCGACCGCGAGACCATGGAGCATGCCGTGGCCTTTGCCGAAACCGGCCACCTGTGCCTGGCCACGTTGCACGCCAACAGCGCCAACCAGGCGCTCGACCGGATCATCAACTTCTTCCCCGAAGAGCGCCGCGCCCAACTGCTGATGGACTTGTCGCTCAACCTCAAGGCACTGGTATCGCAACGCCTGTTGCCCAAGCAGGACAGCAAGGGGCGTCTGGCTGTGGTCGAGATCCTGCTCAATTCCCCCCTGATTTCCGACCTGATCTTCAAGGGCGAAGTCGCCGAGATCAAGGAAATCATGAAGAAAAGTCGCAACATCGGCATGCAAACCTTTGACCAAGCGCTGTTTGATGCCTACGAGTCCAACCAGATCACCTATGAAGACGCGCTGCGCAACGCCGACTCGATGAACGATTTGCGGCTGCAAATCAAACTCAACAGCCAGCGCGGCAAAACGCAGGACCTGAGCGCCGGCACCGAAAATTTCAGCATTGTTTGAACACAACACCAGGCCATCCAGCATGAACACAAGAAGTTACGACACCACCCCTAGTCGCCGCGTTGCCTTTCTGGGCCTGGGCGTGATGGGTTACCCCATGGCCGGCCACCTGGCACGCGCCGGCCACCAGGTCACCGTGTACAACCGCACTGCGGCCAAGGCCATAGATTGGTGCGCCGAGTATGCCGCTGCCACCGCCCAGGCGGGGCATTTGAAACATGCGCCCACACCGCGCCAGGCGGTGCAGGATGCCGACCTGGTGTTCTGCTGTGTCGGCAACGATGACGACTTGCGCAGCGTGGTACTGGGTGCCGATGGCGCCTTTGCCGGCATGAAAGCGGGGGCCGTGCTGGTGGACCACACCACCGCGTCAGCCAATGTCGCGCGCGAACTCCATGCCGTGGCCCAAGCCAGGGGGCTGCATTTTGTCGACGCACCCGTCTCGGGCGGTCAGGCCGGCGCCCAGAACGGCGCCCTCACGGTCATGTGCGGTGGTGAGCAGGCCGCGTTCGAGGCGGCGCAACCGGTGGCCATGGCCTTTTCCAGGGCGATGACCTACCTCGGCGCCAGCGGGGCCGGGCAACTGGCCAAGATGGTCAACCAGATTTGCATTGCCGGCCTGGTGCAGGGCCTGGCCGAAGCCATTGCCTTTGGCGAGAAAGCCGGGCTCGACATGAACCAGGTGCTTGAGGTGATTGGCAAGGGCGCGGCCCAAAGCTGGCAAATGGACAACCGCGGCAAAACCATGGTGGCCGGCCAGTTCGACTTTGGCTTTGCCGTGGACTGGATGCGCAAGGACCTCGGACTGGTGCTCGACGAGGCCAAACACAACGGAGCCCGCCTGCCGGTGACTGCGCTGGTGGACCAGTTTTACGCCGACGTGCAGCAGATGGGCGGCCGGCGCTGGGACACCTCCAGCCTGATCAAGCGCTTGCGCTGAAACCGCCTTATTTCTTGGTTTCGGCCGGCGCCGGTTGTGGCAACTGGTTGCGCAGTTCGTCTTCGCTGATGATCTCGAACACGCGCACCACCTTTTGCACACCGGTCGTGCTGCGGGCAATGTCAGTGGCACGATCAGCCTCGCGTTGCGTGACGCGGCCCATCAGGTAGGTGGTGCCACGCTCGGTGACCACCTTGTAGGCATTCGAAAACAGGTCTTTGGCGTCCAGCAGGGCCGCTTTGACGCGGCCGGTGACCAGCGTGTCGGACGTACGCTGCGTCAGGGTCGTATGGCCCAGCACCGCCAGTTCATTGACCACCGCTTGCACGTTCTCCACGCGCGTCACGATCTGCTCCACCAGTTGTTTGTCTTGCGCGCTCGGAACCTCGCCAGTCAGCAGGACACGGCGGTTATAGCTGCTGATGTTGACATGCCCGCGACTGCCCAGATTGTCACGAATGCGGCTGGCAGCACGCAGTTCAATGGTCTCGTCTTCAAGCTGGGCGCCCGAAGTGCGCCGATCCGTAGCGACCAGCGAGCCCATGACGGCGCCGCCCATCATGACGGGAGCGCAGGCACTCAAGGTGGCTCCCAGAGCGGCACCAACGAGGCACATGGAGAGTAGTTTCTGACTGATGAATTTCATGGGGACTTCCTAATCGCCAAGTAACAGGGTGTCGACCGCATCGCACAGACAATGCAGGGTCAGCAGGTGAACCTCCTGGATGCGCGCGGTACGCTCGTGGGGCACACAGATATGCACATCGGTATCGCGCAGCGCCTGCACCATTTTGCCGCCGCCGCGACCGCTCAAACCAATGACCACCATGTCGCGCTGGTGCGCCGCCTCGATGGCGGCCAGCACATTGGCCGAGTTGCCGCTGGTGGTGATGGCCAGCAGCACGTCGCCCGGTTGACCCAGGGCCCGCACCTGACGCGAAAAAACATGGGTGAAGTCATAGTCGTTGGCAATCGCCGTCAGGATCGAGCTGTCGGTGGTCAGCGCGATGGCCGCCAGCTCAGGGCGTTCACGCTCGAAGCGGCCGACAAATTCGGCTGAAAAATGCTGGGCGTCGGCGGCCGAGCCGCCATTGCCGCAACTCAGCACCTTGCCGCCACTGGTGACACAGGCCATGAGCGCCTGCACGGCATCGGCAATGGCTTGGCTGAGCAGCGGGGCAGCCTGGTATTTCAGGTCGGCGCTGTCAATGAAATGTTGTTGGATACGTTGTTGCAGCATGGCCGCAATGATACTCGCGCAAGACCGATATGCGGTTCCTCACGGCCCTGGCCAGGCCCAGCTTTGCAAAGTCTTACATTCCGCCTGCATCAAAGGCACCCGCCAGCCACTCAACCCCGTCCGCCTGCACCGCTACCACATCGAAGCGGCAAGGCGGCAAAGTGCGCAGGCGCATCAGGTAGTGCCGTGCGGCAAACACAATGCGCTTTTGCTTGACCCAGCTGACGCTGGCGGCAGCACCACCATGGCTGGCTGATGCCCGGCGCCGCACTTCGACAAAGACACAGGTGCCATCGGGCGCACGCATGATCAGGTCGATTTCGCCACCACCGCGCCCCGGGGTTCGATAATTGCGCTCCAGCAGGCGCAAACCGGCGTGCTGCAAATGTGCCAGCGCCAGGTTTTCAGCCTGATCGCCCAGTTGTTTGGTAGTGGACGGTTGCAACCGCGCCGGTACCGTCCCCGATTTGACCAGAGGAATACCCATTGACTTCAAGCTCCTTGACACCTGTGAGCGCCAGCTTCGCCCAGGCCCTGCTGGCTGCGCAACAAGCCTGTGGCCAGCAAAACTACCCGCGCGGCGCCTTGTATGTGGTGGCCACGCCGATTGGCAACCTGGCCGATATTAGCCTGCGTGCCTTGCATGTGCTGCAACTGGCCGATCTGATTGCCTGCGAAGACACGCGCCACACCCAGGCGCTGTTACGCGCCTATGGCATCGACAAGCCGCCGGCACAGATGCTGGCACTGCACCAGCACAACGAGGCGCAGGCAGCACAAACGGTGCTGGAGCGGCTGCGCCAGGGCCTGCGCGTGGCCTACGTGAGCGATGCCGGCACGCCTGCCATCAGCGACCCCGGCGCCCGTCTGGTTGCCGACGCGCGCCAGGCCGGGCTGCCGGTGCTGCCGCTGCCCGGTGCCAGCAGTATCACCACGGTGCTGAGCGTGGCCGGTCTGACGCTGGACGCCCGGCACCCCGATGGTTTTGTCTTTGCGGGTTTTTTGCCCAGCAAAAGCGGCGAACGCAACACCGCGGTGCAGGCCCTGGCGGGTGAGGTGCGGGCCGTGGTGCTGCTTGAAGCCCCGCACCGGATCGAAGCCCTGGCTACGGCCCTGGCGATGTTGGGCACGCGGGCGGTCACGGTGGGGCGCGAGCTGACCAAACAGTTCGAAGAAATTGCGACGCTGGCAGCGCAGGATTTCCCGGCCTGGCTGGCGCAGGACGGCAACCGCCTGCGCGGTGAATTCGCGCTGGTACTGCACCCGGCCCCGGCCAGCCTGGCCACTGGTCCGGACACCCGTGTGCTGCAATTGCTGCTGGCCGAACTGCCCCTGAAAACCGCCGTCAAGCTGGCCGCCGACATCACCGGCGAGCCGCGCAATGCGCTGTATGAACTGGCCCTGGGCTTGAAGGACAAAGCCGCCTGAGCTGAGCACCTTGTCCTGGCCGTTGACTTTGCCGTTGCCAGTGGCGTCGGCCCGACTACCGCGCTTTAAAAAATCGGCACGGGACGCTTGTCTATACTGATCCCATGGACAACGTCGGCGACAAAAAGACCCTGCGACCAAGCTGGCTGATCGGCTTGATCTTCCTCTTTTGTTTCAATCCATCGCAGGCCTTGGGAAAGGAGGTGGCGATCGGTGTCTTTGCCTACCAGGGTGAGCACGCCTCCACGTCCGATTGGCATCCGCTCATCAGCTACCTGAACCAGGCGCTGCCAGAACACCGTTTTCGCCTGGAAAACCATGACGCCGCCAGCTTGCACCAGGCCATCGCCGGGGAGCGCATCGATCTGGTGATCACCAACCCGGGGTACTACATCGCCATGGAGGCCGCATTTGGCCTCAGCCGCATCGCCACGCTGGAGTCTTCGGGCATGTCAGCCGCCAAAGCGCTGGGTTCGGCGGTCCTGGTCCGGAGTGACCGAACGGATTTGCAGGAACTCTCCGATCTGGCTGGGCAACGTCTTGCTGCCGTTGCACCGGACGCCTTTGGCGGCTACCTGCTGGCAGCACAGGAAATGCTGCGCAACGGGGTTGATCCGGAGACGGACCTGAAGGAAATTCGATTCATGGGTTTGCCGATGGACCAGATCGTCGAAGCAGTGCAACAGGGCAAAGTGGATGCCGGCATCGTGCGCGCCTGTGTGCCAGAGCAAATGGTGCGCGAAAAACGGCTCTCGTCGGCGGACTTCCGGGTGTTGTCGCAGCGCCAGGAAGACCCGTTTCCGTGCGCGCTGTCGACCCCCCTTTATCCGAACTGGCCACTGGCCGTCACCCGCCAGACCGACCCTGTGCTGGCCAAACAGGTCGCCCACGCCCTGCTGTCCATGCCACAAACAGCCGACGGCATGGGCTGGACCGTTCCGGCGGACTACCAGCCAATACACGACTTGTACCGGGCGCTGCGTGTCGGCCCGTACGCCTACCTGCGGGAAATCACGCCTGAAGGGCTGGCGCGACGTTTCTGGCCCTGGCTGCTGGCTGCCTTGCTGGCGCTGGTGGCCTGGATCATCCACACCGTGCGGGTCGAGCACCAGGTGCTGCGCCGGACGGCGCAATTGCGTGATTCCCTCAGTGCCAGGGAGCAGGCAGAGACCCGCATGCGTGACAGCCAGGAGCAGATGGAGCACCTGTCCAGATTGTCGGTGCTGGGCGAGTTGTCGGGTAACCTGGCGCATGAACTGAACCAGCCTTTGACGACCATCGGCACCTATGCCCGCACCGTGCTGCGCCGCCAGGACAGCGGCCGCCTGACATCGGAGGCTATCAGCGAAGCCTGCACCCAGATCGTCAATGAAGCCGAGCGGGCCGGCGGCATCGTGCAGCGCATCCGCCATTTCGCCCGAAAACGCAGCGCCGTACGCGAGCCGGTTGACCTCGTGCTCCTTGCCCAGGAGGCACGGCACCTGGTCGTCGGCATGCTGGCGCACCCGCCCGAGATCCACATCGACAACCAACTGCCTGCCAGTTGCCGGGTGCTGGCGGACGGTCCGCAAATCCAGCAGGTTCTGCTGAACCTGCTCAAGAATGCCGTGGATGCCGGCCGCAACCTGGGGCCTGATCGGCAAGGCATTCGGGTCATGGTTGAAGCCGTGGACAACTGGGTTCAGCTTCACGTCGTTGACCAGGGCTGCGGCCTCGAACCGCCGCAATTGGCGCACCTGTTCGAGCCGTTTTTCACCACCAAACCGGATGGCCTGGGCCTTGGGCTACCGATCTGCAAAACCATCATCGAAGCCCATGGCGGCCGGCTATGGGCCCAGCCCAATGCCGCTGGCCCGGGCATGTGTTTTTCCTTCTCGCTCCCCTGCCATGACCTACCCACCTGAAGATTGTCTCGTCCACGTCGTTGACGATGATGCGGGCCTGCGCCGCTCCCTTCGCTTCCTGCTCGATTCGGTGGGCTGGAACGTCAAGCTCTACGCCTCGGCGGAAGAATTCCTCGACCTTGCCGCCCCGCCAACCCAGCCATCTTGCCTGCTGCTCGACATCCGCATGCCGGCCATGAGTGGCCTGGAACTGCAACAGGTGCTGCGCGAACGCGGGGTGCATTTGCCGATTCTGTTCATGACCGGCCACGCCGATGTGTCGATGGCCGTCCAGGCCTTGAAATCCGGCGCCAGCGATTTCATCGAGAAGCCGTTCAAGGACCAGATGCTGCTCGATACCGTGGCCACCGCCATCCGGCACAGTGCCGAGGCGCTGGAGGAAACGCAGCGGCGCAATGCCGCCCTGGCGGTGCTGGCCACGCTGTCACCCCGGGAAAGAGAAGCTGCCAGCCTGATCGCGCGCGGTCAACCCAACAAACTGATTGCAGCCAGCCTGGGCATCAGCGAAAAGACTGTGCACATCCACCGCCAGCACATCATGGAAAAGGCCGCCATCTCATCCGCCGCCGAACTGGCCCGCCTGATGCTGCGGGCCGATCCAGCGGCACTGGATTAACGCTGCGTCGCTCAGGCCCGGCGCAGGGTCGCCGGCAAGCCGTTACGCACCGCGGCACCGGAGACGGAATCAACCCAAGGCGATTTGTCAGGGCGAGTCGGGTCGATCAAACCAATCTCATTCAAGTTGACCCCAGCAGCCAGACGGCGGTCCTGCGGCTGGCGCACCTCGCCCAGGCGATGCGCCCGTGCACCCAGCTCGCGATGTCCGAAACCATGCTCGAAGGCCGCCACCCCCGGCGTGATGCCGGCGTGCACCATGACCCGGGCCTTGAGGCTGCCCGCCGGCGTCGTGATCACGGTCAGATCACCCATCTTCACATGCAGGCGACGGGCATCGTCCGGATGGATCAGCACCGGGTTTTCCGGATGCAGGCCAAGCAGGCGGGTCGCCCCGATCGAGTACGGGTTTTGCAGCGCCGACTTGTAGCTGACCAGTTGCATGGGCCACTTGTCGGCCGGATAGAGCTTGCGCACCGGTGTGCCATCGGCAAACGAGGGCTCGACCCAGCTCGCGCAACCGCTGAAACGTTTGCCCGTCAGGCTGTTCTTCGAGGCACCCACGTTCTCGTTCCACAGATGGGACATGGCTTTCATCGGATTTCGCATCCATTCCGGATTTTCTTCGTCATAGGCGTCCTTGCCCGGCTGGTAGCGGCCACCCCGACTGAACAGGAAGGCCACCTTGGCCACCTCTTCAGGTTTCAGCGTCTTTTCCAGCAACGGGCGAATGCGTTCGACACCACTGAGGCGGATATCTTCCTCGGTGGCATCGGCCACCGGCTCCTTGCCCAGCCAGGCAACATTGGCGCCGCCACGCAGATACCAATCTTCAGGTGTATTCAGGGCATAGGTGTTGCCGTCCGGATCGCTGAGGGCCCCCGCGCCAAAGCCGGGCAGTTGCATGGCCTTGGCCAGCGCGATGAAGAAAGTTTCCATGCCAATGGCGCGCCCCTCGGGGGTCTTCGCCGCCTTGGGCTCAATGACCGGCCAGCGGGCGCCCATCGCCTTGGTCGGCACGCCGTTCCAGGCGGCGACCCAGCCCCAGCTCTCGTACATCAGCGAATCCGGAATGATGTAGTCGGCATAGGCGTTGCTTTCGTTGATGAAAGGATCGACCGAGATGATCAGTGGCAGCTTCTTCGGGTCCGCCAGGTCCTTGGCAATCTTGTTGCGCAGGCCGGTGACGCCGTAAAGCGGATTGGATGACCAGAGCACCAGCGCCTTCAAGGCATAAGGGTAGCCGCTGATCCCGCCCGGCAGGATTTCGGTGGTGAGTCCGGGCGCATTGGGAAACCATGGCGCCGTTGCCGGATAGGGTTTGTTGTCGGCTTTCCTGGCGGCAAATTCGGCGGTTTTTTCATAAGGTACATTGCGCCCCAGCGGCGTGCCGGATGGCTTGACCATGCCGGCAAAGGAGGCAAGGTTATAGCGAGGCCCCTCGCCACTGTCCTTGAAGCCGCCGCCGTTGGCGACAAAACCGCCCTTCCAGTTGATGTTGCCCAGCAGCGCGTTGATGCTCATCAGCGCATAGGCGTTGTAGAAACCGCTGCCACTCATCATGCCCCCGTGGGCGATCACCGAAGCGCGCTTGCCGTGCGAGGCCAGCTCCTGGGCCAGCGCCGCCAGGGTATCGGCCGGGATGCCGCAAGCCTGGGCATAGGCGCCAAGCTCCAGCCGCATGGCTTCTTCACGCAGCAATTGCAGCGACGACTTGACCCTAATCTCCTGACCACCAAGCGTCAACACGGTGTCGACGAACAAGGCGGCTGGGCCCTTGGCCTGGTCACTCAGCACCGGCTTGCCGGTATCGTCAAGACAAACGAAAGCATCGCCTTCTTTGTAGCGCTGTTCTTCAGGCATTTCGACGCCAAGGTCGGAGGCGCGCAGGAAGCGCCGCTCACGCGGATGTTTCGGTTCCACGACGACCAGATGGGTCGCGTTGGAGAACGAGGGCTCGCCATTTTCCCTGGCCAGTTCGGCATTCGGAAAACCCAGAAAACGGCTGTCGATACGCTCGTTCTCGAACAGCCAGCGGATGATGGCCATGGCCATCGCACCGTCGGTTCCAGGACGGATCGGCAACCAGCGGCCGCGGTCACCGCTGGCGCGGTTGTCGGCATGCGTCAGCACCGGATCGACCACCACGTAGGACAGTTTGCCCTCAGTGCGTGCTTTGGCGACCAAAGTACCCTGGCGCTTGAACGGGTTGCCGGCCTGTCCCGGTGCCGTGCCGACAAAGAGCACAAACTCGGCGTTGGAGAAATCCGGCTTGCAGTGCGGCATGGCCTTCATGTCGCCGAACAGAGCGCCCGAACCCGAACGGTAGGAGCCGCCACAATAAGAGCCATGGCCAACGAAGTTGATGGTGCCGTAGGCCTGCTGAAAAAAGCGGCGGGCGAAGCTCTCACGGCCATCGTTGACGCTGGACAGTACCGCCACCTGGTTGACCCGGGGCCCAAGCGCCGGTTGGGCACTGTCGATGGGCGTTTGCAGATCACGCAGCGCAGCCAGTCCATCCACATGGCCTTCGCCAAACAGATCACCGCCTTCCACCACTTCCTTGAGCAGTTGGTCAAAGGCAATCGGTTCCCATTGACCGCTGTTGCGCGCCCCCACACGTTTTAAAGGTGTCAACACACGGTACGGCGAGTCGATCTGCTGGGCCACGGCATTGCCACGCCCACAGGCGGTGGAGCGCCCCTCCAGCCCCTTGCCCTTGTGGGCAGAAATGGCAATGAAACTCTCGCGCACGCTGGCTTTCATCGGCAGGTGCGGGTCGGTTGACAAGGGGCTGTAAGGGTTGCCCGCCACCCGCAAGACCTTGCCTGAGGTACGATCGATGCGCACGCGCACGCCGCACATCGTGGTGCACCCCAGACAGGTTGTGTAGCTGACTTGCTGGTTGGGGTTGAGCTCCAGCTGCCCCTGACGATCCACACGGAACTCGGGTGCCGGGGCTTCCCCCGCCGTCTTGTGCCTGGGAGCATCCTTGCCGAGGAGTTTGCCGACAACACGGCCAGCCGTTTCGGAATAGCCGACGGCAAAGGCGGCCAGACCGCCGAGTGCCAGAACCTGGCGACGCTTGCTGATTTTCATGATCGAACTCCTCAGACTTCCGCCGGCTCATCCCAAGGGACAAGACTGGTCAGAACAATGTAAATGGTGAGACACAGACCGACCATGCCGACGATGCCAAGCAGGCCATCGGGCGTCAGGGTCAGGACATAGCGCGAGGTCGTGGCGCCCATCTTGGGCAGGCTCTGGCTGACCATCAAAACGATCCAGCGCACCAGCCAGGCACCCTGCAGGGCAAACAGCGCAGGCAAGAGCAGCGTATGACGCCGGGCGCTGGCAAGCCACAGCGTCAGCACGGTGCTGCCGATCAGCCAGGCGCCCGTGACCCACCAACTGAACGCGCCCTGCATGGCGGCCAGCGCTTCGGCCGCGGCGCTCGACAGGCCGGAGGCGCCAAGCAGCCCCCAGACGGCCAGCAACAGCAGGCTCGCCCACTGGCTGTACGCCAGCCAGCGATTGAGCAAAGGCGCAGCCGCCCGGTTGCCGCTCATGACTTCGAACAGGCCGGTCATGCCCAGGCCGCCACTCAAGGCCGAGACAAGCAGGAGCAGCGGCAGCACCGGACTGTGCCAAAGTGCGCGGGCCTGCACCACCATCACTTCCATGCCGGTATAGAGCAGGATCAGCGCGGCGCCGATGCTGCCGACGAGTGCCGCCATTCTGATGGCGCCGGGGTTGTCATGGCCACCGTAGGCCAGCCTACGGTACAGTCCGGCAAATTTTTCGCCGCTTTGCCCCATTGCCGCCAGTTGCGGCCGCAGACAGAGCCAGGCATAGAGGCACAGACCGAACATATAAACGGGGATGAAGAATGCGCCCCAGGCCATCCACGAGCCAGAATTCGGGTGCAGGTAGAAATTGAGGAAACGGCCTGGCTGGTGCAGGTCGGCCAGCAAGGCCACCGGTCCCGTCAAACCGCACACCAGTGCCACCAGCAAGGCTCGCCGGGAAACGCCACGCCAATCAGGACGGCGCCAGACCAGACCCGGCAAGGACAAAAAGAAAGCCGTCGTGGAAATCCCGATCAGGAAAAAATAGCTTACCGCCCAGGGCAGCCAGGCCGGTTCCCGCGCAAAACCCAACACTTCAACTGTCGTGTTCATGTTCATCCTCCTTGTTGTTCGGGGCGCCACATCATGTCGGCGGCAGAAGCGCCATCGACACGGCCGTCGAGGTGTTCCTCAAGGCCGATGTAGAACACCCGGGGTGACGTCTTGGCTTCCGGTTTCAGCACCTTGACCTTGCCGTCTGCCGCTTTCAGCCGCTTGCTGATGTCGCTGTCCGGATCATTGATGTCGCCAAAAATGCGTGCCCCGCCAACACAGGTTTCAACGCAGGCAGGCAGCAGCCCGGCTTCCAGCCGGTGGCTGCAGAAAGTGCATTTGTCAGCCTTGCCGGTGTGGTGGTTGATGAAGCGCGCGTCGTACGGGCAGGCCTGGACGCAGTAAGCACAGCCGACGCAACGGTCCCCGTCCACCAGCACGATGCCGTCCTCGCGCTTGAAGGTGGCACCGACCGGGCAGACGGGAATGCAGGGCGGCTGTTCGCAGTGGTTGCACAGACGCGGCAGCACGGCAAGGCCGGTTTTGCCGTCCTGGCCAGTGACCGCGTAGGTTGCCACCACCGTGCGGAATTGGCCCTCGGGGGAAGCGTTTTCCATGGAACAGGCCATGGTGCAGGCCTGACAGGCAATGCACCGCCGGGTATCGACCAGCATCGACCAATGCGGACCCCTTGTTTCTGCGGCCATGGCCGGAAGAGCCAGGCCCGCGGTGACGGCCGGCAACGCCGCGAAGAAGGTGCGCCGGGAAGGATGAGGATGAGCGCTCATGCAAAGCTCCGTTTTTTGATGACGGAGCAAGATTAAGCGTTGCGCTCAAAATTGAAAATGAGAAGAAATATACATGGCCGTAGGTAAAAATCCCTAGGCGCTTTTTATGGCGCCAGGTCTTCGCAACTATTTGTCCTGACTGTGTGCGTACAGCGGCAGCACCTTGGGCAGATTGGCCTCAATGTCGGCAATGCGGGTGTTGCCGGAGGGGTGGGGCGAGAGCCATTGTGGCGGTGCGCCTTTGCTGGCTCGCCGTCATCACCGGCGAGCCGCGCAATGCGCTGTATGAACTGGCCCTGGGCTTGAAGGACAAAACTAGCTGAGCTGCCGATAAGTCAGATTGCGAGGATTTTCATCGCCTTGCCGAGCATATCGACCGAATCTTGGTGTTTACCAGCCTTGTGCAGGGTTTCACCTTCGGCGCGCAACTTCTTCACCTCTGACAATTGTTCTGAAGTGAGTTTGGGACTCGTGGCCAGCGCTGCGTCGATCTTCTTCATGTCAGCGGGGCAATGAAAGGCCAGCGCCGAGGTGCTGATGATCAGGGTGCCAAGCAGTATAAAAATTTTGCGCATGGTGCTTTTCCTCTAACAGAGTGCGAAGCCGCACGGGATCGCCATTTAATCGCCAAGACATCGAAAAGTCAATAAAACTGGCGCGGCTATTTGTTCTGACTGCGCGCATACAGCGGCAGCACCTTGGGCAGATTGGCCTGGATGTCGGCAATGCGGGAGTTGCCAGACGGGTGGGTCGAGAGCCATTGCGGCGGCGCGCCCCGGCTGGCAACGGCCATTTTCTGCCACAGCGTGACACCGGCGCGCGGATCAAAACCGGCGCGCGCGGCGAGTTCCATGCCGACCAGGTCGGCATCGGATTCGTCGCTGCGGCTGAACTGCAGCGTGAGCAGCTGCGCGCCATAACTGGTCACGGTCTGACCCAACTGCCCCAAACCCAGCACATTGCTGAGCAAGTTGGCGCCGATGCTGGTGGCCGCACTTTTGCCCATGCGCGCTCTGGCGTGTTCGCGCAGCGCGTGGGCGATCTCGTGGCCCATGACGGTGGCGACTTCGTCGTCGGTCAATTGCAACTGGTCCAGAATACCGCTGTAAAACGCGATCTTGCCGCCCGGCATGCAAAACGCATTGACCTGCCGGCTGCCGATCAGGTTGACCTCCCAGCGCCAGTTCTTGGCGCGCGGGTTCCAGCCCAGCGCATGGGGAATGATGCGTTGCGCAATGGCGCGCAAACGCCTGACCTGGGGATGGTTCTTGCCGCCCAGTGCGTTTTGGGCGGCAGCCTGCTGCAGCATCTCGGCATACTGCTGGACGGCAGATTGCTCAACCGTTTCGGCCGGCACCAGCCGGCTGAACAACGAGTTGCCGCCCACCTCCACGCCCTCCCTGTCGCTGCCCTGTGCCAGCGCCAGGCCAGGCGACAGCAGCAGCAAGGCCATGCCCTGAAGGAGCGGCCGGCGCTGGCAGTACAGGCAGGTGTGGTGGTTCGTCATGTCAACCAGAATCCGCTATTTGATACAAACCGAACGCACCATTTTCAGGTCGGTCAACCCCATCAAGACTTTTTCCATACCGTCCATCTTCAGGGTACGCATGCCGCCTTCAACGGCGGCAGAAAAAATTTCAGCGACCCGCGCACGTTCCTGGATCAGCTTCTTGATGCCGTCGTCGGCAATCAGCAATTCATGCAGGCCGACCCGGCCCTTGTAGCCGGTTTGATGGCATTTGTCGCAGCCCACATGGCGGTACAGTTTGAGTTCGCCGCCGTCGCTGAATTCGGTCTTCCAGCGTTCGAGGAGCTGTGCCAACTGTGCATCGTAATTGTCTCTCCATGAAGCAGAACGCCTCAATTCTTCGGCGTATTCCATGGCAAATAGATGCAACTCCTCTGCATCCGGCACATAGGATTCCTTGCAGGCACACAATTTCTTGGCCAGGCGTTGCGCCAGGATGCCCAGCAGTGCATCGGCAAAATTGAACGGGTCCATGCCCATATCGAGCAAGCGGGTGATGGACTCGGGGGCCGAGTTGGTGTGCAGCGTGGAAAACACCAGGTGACCCGTGAGCGATGCTTCAACACCCATGGCCACGGTTTCGTGGTCGCGCGACTCACCGACCATGATGATGTCTGGATCGGCCCGCAGAAAAGCGCGCATCACCAGTGCAAAGTCAATGCCGGCTTTTCTGTTGATCTGAACTTGGCGCAGGCCTTTCTGGGTAATTTCGACCGGATCTTCGGCGGTCCATATCTTGGTATCCGGCTTGTTGAGGTGCTTCAGGATTGAGTGCAGCGTGGTGGTCTTGCCCGAACCGGTGGGGCCGCACACATAAAACAGACCATAGGGTTTCTCCACGGTTCTGATCACCCGCTCCATGTTGTGCGGCGTCAGTCCCAGCTTATCAAGCGGAATGGGTTCACCTGCGGCCAGAATCCGCATCACCACGTCTTCCACCCCACCGGCCGAGGGGATCGTGGCCACACGCAACTCGATGTCTACCGGGCCGTACTTCTTGAATTTGATCTTGCCGTCCTGGGGCTTGCGGCGCTCCGAGATATCAAGATCACACATGATTTTCAGACGCGTCACCATGGCCTGGCGAAAATGGGCCGGCACTTCGATGTAGGGCTGCAATGAACCGTCAATGCGAAAGCGGACCCCCGTTTTCATTTTGCCGGGCATGGGCTCGACGTGGATGTCGGACGCCCCCTGATGGTAGGCATCCAGGATGATCTTGTTGACAAACTTGACCAGCTCATTGTCAGCGGCGGCGGACTCCAGCGATTCGTCATTGCTGCCGTCGTCCATGGGTGAGTTGTCCATGTCAGCGAGCATGTCGCTGATGCTGCCGCTTTCAGCCTCGATGCCAAAGATCTGACCCAGGGTCTGCATGAACTCATAGTGCGTGGTGACGCGGTAGGCAAACTTGCTGAGACGCGGATAAACCTGCGCCACGATGCGTGAGCTGCGCACAGCTTCAGGATCAAGACACATGATGACCAGACCGTCAGGCGACTCTTCCAGCGGAATCCAGCCCTGCTCGGTGATGAATTCGCGCTTGAGTTTGCCGTGCAGGTTCTCCGAACGAACGCGGCCCTCACTGAAAGGCTCGTAGGGCACGCCAAAGAACTTGGCCAGCGACGGACCGATCTGGACCGTGCGCACCTGGTAGCTGTTGAGCAGCAGGTGCTCGACGGTTTGCCCCTGTTCGCGCGCCTGCTTCAGGCAGCCCTGCAATTCTTCTGCTGTCATCACGCCGCTGGCGACCAGGTCGTCGTACTTGGTGACCATGCGGCGAACGCTTTCTTCCTGTTTGCGAATGCGCTGCCGGATGGCGGTAGCCAGGGTTTTGCTGAGCCGGCTGATGCCTTCAACATCCAGATCACCGAACATCTGGTCATTTTTGTTATTGATGATTTGCAGTACGCCATGCAGCGTCTTGCCATCCAGAATCGGTGCCACCAGCATTTGACGCGTGCGGTAGCCAGTGCGCTTGTCCACCGCTTTCAAGAAGGTCAGGTCAGGATGCACCAGCTTCAGGGCTGCGTCATCATAGACGTCCGGCAAATTGACCAGCTTTTGACTGAAGGCGACATAACCCGCCACACTTTGCGGACTGATGGGAAGCTTCAGGTCCTGGTTGCTGTTGAGTCCGGTTTTGACCTTGGAAATAATGGCATTACGTTCCTCATTGACCACATACAGCGTCAGCCGATCAGCATTGAACAGCTCGCAAATATCCGCACTCGACTCCAACATGATTTGCTCAATGTTGTCGGTTTCATGGATACGCGCAGTCACTTGTTGCAATTGCTTGTAAAAAAGCGCGTCAAGAGCCATGTTGCCAAGATCCAGGCTGGGCTGTTCGTAGAGGGTTTTCATTTTTCCTTGTGTCACGGGCCTTGTGGATTTGGCTGACTTTACCGAACTGGCATTTTTAGCCGATTTAGCAACTCCCAGCTTTTGAAAAATTGTCGCCAACCAGCGGAACATCGTACGGCTCAGGACCACACGAATTGCATCACCGTCCCGCTCAAGGCAATTTGATCACCCTGGTGCAACATGACCGGCTCCTGACCCACCGCCACGCCATTCAACAAGGGCACCCGTGCACCCTCGACATGGTGTACAAAATAATGTGCTTCGCGTCGCGTGATGGCGGCTACTGCCACGCCGGGCTTACCAAAGGTTGTCACTGTTTTTGTGAGCGGCAGTTCGCGTCCGGCGGACGGACCTGAGACGACCTTGATAAGACCCTGGAGGCGCACGGGCGGCTCTGCCATATCCTGGAAAGCTTGTGGCCAAGTGGCATCGTACGGGGGTGCATCCTGGCTGTCCTGCACCTCGTCATCATTGCCGGACTCCAATGAAAAAATGATTTTTAATTGACCAATGGCAATGCTGTCATTTTCCTGCAGCACCTGCTTTTTAACCGCGCGACCGTTGACATAAGTGCCATTGGTGCTGTCAAGGTCTTCAATCGTGACCTGCTGATCTTGTTGAATCAAGCAGGCGTGCCGACCACTGACCGCCTGGTTTTCAAGGACAACATCGTTGTAGGGACGCCTGCCCAGGGTCGTGCGTTTTTTGGTCAGGCTGACTTCCTTGATGAGTTCACCGTCAAGTCTGATGGTGATTTTTGGCACGAAAACCTCCTCAAAATGTTTTTAATTATCCACCAAACCAATGCGGCAGCCATCCTTAGCTGGCGGTCGCATTATGAGCCTGAATCAACATCACCGTCACATTGTCGCGTCCGCCTTTGGCATTGGCCAGATAGATCAACGCAGACGCACGGGTGGCAATATCCGTGGCTTGACCCATCAGGTTGGCAATACTGTCATCGTCCACCATGTCACTCAAGCCATCGGAGCACATCAGATAAAGGTCATCGGCCTCGACCGGGTAAATCCTGACTTCGAGGGGCACCCTGGCTTCAACGCCCAGAGCCCGGGTCAGCAAGTTGCGACCCGGGGCGCGGGCGGCAAGGGCGCGGGTGATCAAGCCGGCATCCACCTGCTCCTGCAGCATCGAATGGTCTTTGGTCATTTGCGCCAAAGCACCGCCGCGCAAACGATAACAACGTGAGTCACCCACATGGGTCAAGAACAGCCGGTCGCCCTTGAAAACGCCCGCCACCACAGTGGTTCCCATGCCTTTGTAGGCGGGGTTGGTGGTGGCCGCTTGCCGGATCTCCTGATTGGCTCGCTCGACACTGACGACCAGCAAGCGGCAGAGGTCGTCCGGGTGATGCGACCGCTCGCTGTTTGACAACCAGTGCGTCAACGTTGCGGCAATCGAGGTGGTCGCCATGCTGCTGGCAACTTCGCCCGCGTTGTACCCCCCCATGCCATCGGCCAACACCGCCACACCACAACTTTCGTCAAATACAAAGTTGTCTTCGTTGTTTTGACGAATCAGGCCCTGGTCAGTTCTCGCGCAATAGGCGTAGTTCAATTGTGAGGTCATCAGATCAAGCTTCCTCTTCCATCAGGACCACGGCTGCGCTGCAAAAGTGTGGACCCAACCGCACCAGTCAACCCCAGATACAACAAAGCCGGATTTTCCATCAGGAAATCCGGCTCGGGGCTTGGACTCGGTCAAAAACCTTGTTTTGCAGCCTTGAAACTTACAGCATGGCTTTAAGCAGTTTGGCCATCTCGGACGGGTTGCGCGTGACCTTGAAGCCACACTCCTCCATCACGGCGAGCTTGGCTTCCGCGGTGTCGGCACCGCCGGAGATCAAAGCACCGGCGTGGCCCATGCGTTTGCCGGCAGGAGCCGTCACGCCCGCGATGAAGCCCACAATGGGTTTCTTCATGTTGAGCTTGCACCAGCGTGCGGCTTCAGCTTCGTCCGGACCACCGATTTCGCCGATCATGATGACCGCATCGGTGTCAGGGTCGTCGTTGAAAGCCTGCATCACGTCGATGTGCTTCAAACCGTTGATGGGGTCGCCACCAATACCGACGGCGCTGGACTGGCCCAGACCAATTTCGGTCAACTGTGCCACCGCTTCATAGGTCAGCGTGCCGGAGCGGCTGACCACGCCGATACGACCCTTGCGGTGGATGTGACCGGGCATGATGCCGATCTTGATCTCGTCAGGCGTGATCAGACCGGGGCAGTTGGGGCCCAGCAACAGGGTCTTCTTGCCGCCAGCGGCTTCCTTGGCTTTCATGCGGTTGCGCACTTCGAGCATGTCGCGCACCGGAATGCCTTCGGTGATGCAGATCGCCAGGTCCAGGTCAGCTTCAACGGCTTCCCAGATGGCGGCCGCAGCGCCCGACGGTGGCACATAAATCACGCTGACCGTAGCGCCCGTTTCCGAAGCCGCTTCCTTGACTGAAGCATAGATCGGGATATTGAAGATCGACTCGCCGGCCTTCTTGGGGTTGACACCCGCGACAAAGCAGTTTTTGCCATTGGCGTATTCCTGGCACTTTTCCGTGTGGAACTGGCCAGTTTTGCCGGTGATACCCTGGGTAATGACCTTGGTGTCTTTGTTGATGTAGATCGACATGATGTTTCCTAATCAGTTGGGGTCAGAGCACGCTGCTTCGCAAGTGGTCTGACCCGCAAATTTATTTAGCGACTGCTTTAACTGCTGCTTGTGCAGCTTCTGCCATGGTGTCCACGGAAATGATCGGCAGGCCGCTGTCCTGCAGCATTTTCTTGCCCAGCTCTTCGTTGGTTCCCTTCATGCGCACGACCAGCGGCACATTCAGGTTGGTCGCCCTGCAGGCGGTAATCACGCCGGTGGCAATGGTGTCGCACTTCATGATGCCGCCAAAGATGTTGACCAGAATGGCCTCGACCTTGGGGTTCTTCAGCATGATCTTGAAGGCTTCGGTGACCTTCTCGGGGGTGGCACCGCCGCCCACGTCGAGGAAGTTGGCGGGTTCGGCGCCAAACAGCTTGATGGTGTCCATGGTCGCCATGGCCAGGCCTGCGCCATTGACCAGACAGCCGATGTTGCCGTCCAGGCTGATGTAGGCCAGGTCGAATTTGCTGGCCTCGACTTCGGCCGGATCTTCTTCGTCCAGATCGCGGTAAGCGACGATTTCGGGGTGACGGTACAGGGCGTTGGAGTCAAAGTTGAACTTGGCATCCAGCGCAATCACATTGCCCTTGCCGTCGCGGTTCAGCGGGTTGATTTCGACCAGGGACGCGTCGGTGTCCATGTAGCACTTGTAGAGCTTCTGGAAGATGTCCACGGCTTGTGCCGTAGAGTCAGCAGGCATGCCAATGGCGTCTGCAATCTTCTTGGCTTGCGCCTCGCCCAGACCCGTCAGCGGATCGATGAATTCGGTGATGATTTTTTCGGGGGTGGAATGCGCCACTTCCTCGATGTCCATGCCGCCTTCGCTGGAGGCAATGAAGGCCACCTTTTGCGTGGCGCGGTCGGTCACCACGGACACGTAATATTCCTTCTGGATATCGGCACCGTCTTCGATGTAGAGGCGACGCACCTTCTGGCCTTCGGGGCCGGTCTGGTGGGTCTTGAGTTGCATGCCCAGGATTTCCCCGGCCAGGCGCTTGACGTCATCAATGGTTTTGGCCACCTTGACGCCGCCACCCTTGCCACGGCCACCGGCATGAATCTGCGCCTTGACAACCCACACCGGGCCGCCGAGTTTTTGAGCGGCTTCCACCGCCTCTTGAACGGTGAACGCCGCAATGCCGCGGGGCACTGGCACACCAAATTGACGCAAGATTTCCTTGCCTTGGTACTCGTGAATTTTCATGAGCTCTCTCTCAGAAATGAATGGTTGATAGCCGTCTGACTTGCCAACAAGACAATATCAGGGACACCGTGCGAAGCAACACCGGACTGTATCATGCTGCATTGCGGCAATCTGTTACCAGCCTTACGCGCGTATTATTTTTCAGGAGTTGACTTCACCATGCACAAAATCTTCATTGACGGCGAAGCAGGCACCACCGGTTTGCAAATTCGCGAACGCCTGCAAACCCTGCCAGGGGTCGAGCTCCTCAGCATCGCGCCCGAGCACCGCAAGGATGCTGCTGCCAAGCGCGAACTGATGGCGCAGGCCGATCTGGTGGTGCTGTGCCTGCACGACGATGCGGCGATTGAGTCGGTGGCCATGGTCGACGCAATGGCAGCCAGCACGGGTCATCCTGGCCCCAAAATCATTGACGCCTCCACCGCGCACCGCACGGCCCCGGGCTGGGTCTATGGCTTTGCCGAATTGATGCCGGGACAGCGGGAGGCCATCCAGGGCGCGCGCCGCGTGGCCAATCCGGGCTGCTACGCCACCGGTGCCATTGCGCTGCTTCGGCCCCTCATCGATGCCGGCTTGATTCCAGTCGATTTCCCGCTGTGTCTGCCCTCGGTCAGTGGTTATTCGGGCGGGGGTCGGCCTATGATCGAAGCCTACGAACAGGGCACGGCACCGGCTTTTGAACTTTACGCACTGGGTTTGAAGCACAAACACATCCCGGAAATCATGGCCTGCACCGGCTTGACACGCCGCCCCTTGTTTGTACCCTCGGTCGGCAACTTCAAACAGGGCATGCTGGTGCAGCTGCCGCTGCATCTGGACCTGCTGCCAAACCAGCCCAGCGCTGACGATTTACAGCAAGCCCTGGTGCAACATTATGCGAACAGCGAATGGGTCAAGGTGATGCCTGCCACCCCGGACAACAAGCTCGATGCATTGGCGCTGGCTGGCACCAACCAGATGGAGCTGCGGGTATTTGCCAACCGTGACGCGGCGGATGGCTTCCGGCATGCGGTACTGGTGGCACGGCTGGACAACCTGGGCAAAGGCGCCAGTGGTGCGGCAGTACAGAACCTGCAATTGATGCTGGGTCTGTAAAACGCCCGACGCCTGCCCCCTTCACGGCACCCGGGCCGCCGTGCCGCGCGATATCAGAATCAGCCGGCGCTGCCGTGGCGCAGCAAAAATGCCTCGATGGCACGCGCCAGGGCCTCGGGTTGGTCATGCTGGATGTTGTGGCCGGCGTCGCCAATGGTGATGCTTTCGTGCCGGGCAAAGGCACCCATGCGCAGTTCTAACTGCGCCGGGTCATGCGCAAAGCGCTTGTTGACATAGCCATGCTCAGCCACCACCAGTTGCACCGGAGCGCTGATGCGACGCCAACTGCTCAGGGTGTCTTCCAGGTGGTAGCGCTGTGGCGACGGGATTTTGTGCCAGGGGTCACAGGCCATGGCGACCTGGCCATCGGGCTGGGTGAAGCTCACGGTCTGGGCCAGAAATGCAGCGCGTGCTTCAGTCAGGCGCGGGTTGGATACCGTGAGCCGGCGCGCCAGAGCGGCGTGGTTGGGGTAAGCGCGCATGGCGTGGGTTTTACCCGATTCGGTGAGCCACTGGCTCAGCTGGGTGCAGGCGTCGGTATCCGTGGGCACGGGCAGACCCAAAAAATCAATCATGCACAGCTGTGCCACTCGCTGCGGACGCAGGCCGGCAAAGATGCCGGCAATATTGGCCCCCATGCTGTGCCCCACCAGACGCACTGGCGCCGAACTGTAGTGGTCCAGAATCAGCGCCAGGTCAGCGTAATAGTCGGGGAACCAGTACGGGCGCGACAACCACTCGGATTGCCCATAGCCGCGCCAGTCGGGCGCCACCACATGCCAGCGTGACTGCAGCGCATCCACCACAAACTGGAAGGTGGGCGACGAGTCCATCCAGCCGTGCAAAAAAAACACCATCGGTGCCTGGGGATCGCCCCAGTGCCGTATGGCGTAACGCAAGCCGCGTATCGACAAAAATTCAACACTCGAACTTTGATGAGACATCAGACTGGTTTCCTGTCAAGAATCATGCCGCCATCCTGGCTTGGGCACGCCCGGGCGGGCGGCGCAGGAGGGCCTTTACTTTACATGGGCTCAATCATCGTCGCCCCCCGACACCAGCCGGTGAATGGTGTCACCGCCAAATCCACGGCTGGCCAGAAAGCGCATTTGCCGGGCCCGTTCGGTGGCGTCTTCGGGCGGGTGGCCAAATTTCTTGCCCCACACCTCGCGCGCGCGCTCGAGTTCGCTCGCACGCAAGCGGGTGACCGCAGCGGCGACGGCATCAGGCGAAAGACCTTTGGCCTGTAGCTCCATCTTGATGCGTGAGGCACCGAGTTTGGCGGCACGCCGATGGACAACCGATTCGACCACCCGCTGCTCGCTGATAAAGCCCTTGGCCTGCAAATCATCCAGCGCCAGCGCCAGACTGCCCGGCGCGTCTTCAAAACGCTGCAGCTTGCGCTCCAGCTCGGCGCGTGAATGCTCACGACCGCTGAGCAGGCGCAAAGCGCGGCCTTTCAGGGAGGGCTGATCAAGGGCCATGGGTCGCTGAATTCAGTTCAACACCGCTGCGCTGGCTGACTGGCACGTCAAGCCGCTTTTTTGCCTGCTGCCTTGACCTCTGCCAGCGATGCTTCGGCACCGGCCAGCAGTGGAATGCCCAGGGAAGCGCGCACCTTGTTTTCAATTTCTTGCGACAGGGCCGGGTTTTCTTTCAGAAATTCCCGCGCATTGTCACGGCCCTGGCCAATTTTTTCACCGTTGTAGGCGTACCAGGCGCCGGACTTGTCGAGAATATTGGCAGTGACGCCCATGTCGATGATCTCGCCTTCGCGGCTGATGCCCTGGCCGAAAAGAATGTCAAATTCAGCCGTCTTGAACGGCGGCGACACCTTGTTCTTGACCACCTTGACCTTGGTTTCGTTGCCGATGGCGTCGTCGCCCTTCTTGATGGTGCCGGTGCGCCGGATGTCAAGCCGCACCGAAGCGTAGAACTTGAGCGCATTGCCGCCGGTGGTCGTCTCAGGCGAACCAAACATGACACCGATCTTCATGCGGATCTGGTTGATGAAGATCACCATGCAGTTGGTTTTCTTGATGTGGGCGGTGAGCTTGCGCAAGGCCTGGCTCATCAGGCGGGCTTGCAAGCCGGGCAGGCTGTCGCCCATTTCGCCTTCCAGCTCGGCCTTGGGCGTCAAAGCCGCCACCGAATCCACCACGATCAGATCCACTGCGCCCGAACGCACCAGACTATCGACAATTTCGAGCGCCTGCTCACCGGTGTCGGGCTGGCTGATCAGCAGGTCCTGCAGGTTGACGCCGAGGTTTTGCGCGTACTGGATGTCCAGCGCGTGCTCGGCATCGACAAAAGCGCACTGGCCGCCGGTTTTCTGCATCTCGGCAATCACCTGCAGCGTCAAGGTGGTTTTGCCGCTGGATTCCGGACCGTAAATTTCCACCACCCGGCCGCGTGGCAGGCCGCCAACGCCAAGCGCGATGTCCAGCCCCAGCGAGCCGGTGGAGACCACCTGGATGTCTTCGATGACCTCGCCCTCGCCCAAACGCATGATGGTGCCCTTGCCAAATTGCTTTTCAATTTGAGCCAGCGCCACTTGCAGGGCTTTGGCTTTTTCGGGATTGATGGGGGGGGCGGCTCTGACGGGTGCGTCCATGGTTTCTCTCCTGGGGGTTGAGGTCAATTGCCAACAGCTTGGCATGGGCTGCATCTTCTGTTTTTAACAACAGGCTGGATACTTGAACAGTAGTTTATTTCGATTATTAAACTCCGTAAACTTATTTTTTAGTCAATTTGGTTTACCATTTTCACCATGACAGAACTTGCCACCACGCCTTGGCGCCAGACCCACATGGGTTATTGGCTAGCCCAGGCATCGGGGCGTTTTGACGCCCGCGTGCTGACATTGATGGCGGCCAATGACAGTATGCCGCTGGCCCTGGCCAACCTGGCGGCGCGCGGCCACCTGACCGCCTCCCATGTCCACATCACCCGGCACCTGGCCTTGGCGGGTTCGCGCCTGACCGAACTGGCCACACGCGCCGGGGTCAGCAAGCAGGCCATGGGCAAGCTGGTGGACCAGTGCGAAGCCTGGGGCCTGGTGCAGCGCCAGTGCGACTTGCGCGACGCACGCGCCTGTCTGGTGGTATTCACCCCCACTGGCCTGAGCTGGTTACAGGCTTTCAAAGAGGCCGTCACGCAAGCGCAAAACGAACTGCAGGATGCCGTGGGCCAGGAAGTCGCCACCGTCATGGCGCTCGGGCTGGAAGCCTATGCCGCCTAGAATGCTTGAAAAAAGACAACACGCAGCATAAAGATTTCATCAGACTGACCCAAAAGAGGAGCCCTTGATGCGCATTTTGATAGCCGAAGACGACCAGGTTCTGGCTGATGGCCTGTTGCGCACCTTGCGCAGTTCGGGCGCCGCTGTCGACCATGTGGCGAGCGGCAGCGAAGCCGATGCCGCGCTGATGACCAACACCGAGTTCGACCTGTTGATTCTCGATCTTGGCCTGCCCAGGATGCACGGCCTGGAGGTGCTCAAACGTCTGCGGGCCCGCGGCTCAACCTTGCCGGTGCTGATCCTGACGGCTGCTGACAGTGTCGACGAGCGCGTCAAGGGACTTGATTACGGTGCCGACGACTACATGGCCAAGCCCTTCAGTCTGCAGGAACTCGAAGCCCGGGTGCGTGCCCTGAGCCGACGCGGCATGGGCGCGGCCAGCAGCACCATCAAGCACGGGCCGCTGATTTACGACCAGGGCGGTCGCGTGGCCAGCATCGATGGCGTCATGGTAGAGCTGTCGGCGCGCGAACTCGGCCTGCTGGAAGTCCTGCTGCAGCGCGCCGGCCGTCTGGTCAGCAAGGACCAACTGGTGGAGCGCCTGTGCGAATGGGGCGAAGAGGTGAGCAACAACGCCATTGAGGTCTACATCCACCGCCTGCGCAAGAAGATCGAAAAGGGTCCGATCCGCATTGCCACGGTGCGTGGCCTGGGCTATTGCCTGGAAAAGATCCCGGGCTAGAGCGTTTGTCGTGATGGTCAATCCACGCGAGCAGCGCTCGCTGTTTGGTGAAATCCTGGACTGGATGCTCACGCCGCTGCTGTTGCTGTGGCCGCTGAGCCTGGTCATGACCTGGCTGGTGGCCCAGAACATCGCTGGCAAGCCCTTTGACCGTGCCCTTGAATACAACGTCCGCGCCATGGCGCAGCTCATCACCACACAACATAACCGCGCCCAGTTTGTGCTGCCCCGTCCCGCACGTGAACTGCTGCGGGCCGATGACTCCGAAACGGTGTACTACCAGGTGCTGGGCCCACACAATGAATTCCTCAGTGGCGAACGCGACTTGCCGGCACCCCCGCCCATCGAGCCCCTGGTGCTTGACGAGGTTCGTATTCGTGATGACGTGATTAAGGGCTTTGATGTCAAGGTGGCGTATTTATGGGTGAGCTTGCCCATTCCCGACAGCAAACCCGCCCTGGTGCAGGTGGCCGAAACCCTGGAGAAGCGCTCGGTGCTGGCCACCGAGATCGTCAAGGGCGTGATGCTGCCGCAGTTTGTCATCCTGCCCCTGGCCGTGTTGCTGGTGTGGCTGGCGCTGGTGCAATCCATCAAGCCCCTGCACCAGCTCGAAGAACGTATCCGCGCCCGCAAACCCGACGACCTGAGCCCGATCGACGCGCAAATCGTGCCCATGGAAGTGGCGCCGCTGGTGGAGTCTGTCAACGACTTGCTGCTGCGCCTGACCGACTCCATTGCCACCCAGAAACGTTTTCTGGCCGATGCGGCGCACCAGCTCAAAACCCCGCTGGCCGGACTGCGCATGCAAGCCGAGATCGCCCAGCGCGAAGGCGCCAGCGCCGAAGACCTGAAACATTATTTGCGACAGATTGGCCGCGCCAGCATTCGCGCCACCCACAGTGTCAACCAGTTGCTGTCACTGGCTCGCGCCGAAAGCAATGGCTCGGTGATGCCAAGGGTGGTGTGTGATCTGGCCGAGCTCACCATGTCGGTGGTGCGCGACTGCGTGCCACGCGCCCTGGAAAAACACATTGACCTGGGTTACGAAGGCACCCAACCCGGCACGCCCAGCTGCACTGTGCTGGGCAACCCGACCCTGCTCAAGGAAATGGTACGCAACTTGGTTGACAACGCCATCAACTACACCCCCTCAACGCTGCAAAAGCCGGGGGTGATCACGGCACGGGTGCTCACCGACCCCTTTGGCCACACCCTGGTGCTGCAGGTGGAAGATTCCGGCCCCGGCGTGCCAGAAGCCGAGCGCGACCTGATCTTTCAGCCCTTTTACCGTGCCCTGGGGACCGAGGTCGATGGCTCCGGACTGGGTCTGCCCATCGTTCTTGAAATCGCCCAACAACACCAGGCCAGCGTCAGCCTGGAAGAAACCCACCCCGGCCAGACGCCGCCTGGCGCCCGTTTTGCGGTGCGTTTTAGCGCCCTGGGTGCCAGCCCAGCCTAGCGCTCTGTCTCAGGCTCGGGGCAGGATTCAAGTGCACCAGAAGGCAAGACGGCGCTGAGTTCGGACAACCGGGCTTGCTGCGCTGGATTCAAGGCCGGCAAACGCAGGCGCAAGCCTTGTCCATCGGACTGTTCCATCAGCAACCAGCTTTCTGGTGACCAGGAAGTTTGCAGAAGACGGCGCACCGCCTCGGCTTGCGCCGCGTCCATGGGTCCGCTTTGCAGACACACGGTGTCGTCAGACGGCTCTCGCAAAGACTCCCGTTTGACCTCGTCCGGGCTCAGCAGCGTGATCGCTTCCGGGCGAATTTGCTGCGTCAGGCGCTGCGGCTCACGTTGTGGTGCAGGCCCAAAACCATAGGGCAGCAACCAGCCCTGCGCCCACGACCAGTACAAGGCATTGAGCAACAGCAACAGCCAGACCAGCGTGCGCACCATCAGGCCTGCACCTCACACATGGCCATAACCAGGGGCCGGCTGGACGCGCACGCTGACCTCGGCGCTGGTGATGCGCTGCACGCCTTGGGCGCTGACGACCCGCAGCGCGCCGCTGGCATCCACGCCTTGCGCTACACCCTGCAAACCATCACTGAGCGTGACCGGCAACTGCGCCAGCGCGTCACGCATGTTGAAGGCCTTCTGGAACGGTGCAAAACCGTGCGTCTCAAAGCGCTGCACGGTCTGCACCAATGGGGCCGCCACAAGCGACAAGGCCTGCGCCGCATCCACTCCCGGCAACAACTCCAGCAAACCGGCCGGGGCAATGGACAGGCCGGTCGCATCAGGCACGAGCAGGTTGAGGCCAATGCCAATCACCACATAACGACTGGCGCCGGCTTCCCCCCGGTTGACGGTCTCAAGCAAAATACCGGCTAGCTTGCGATCATGCCACCACAGGTCGTTGGGCCACTTCAGGCGAATGTCAGGATGCAGGCTTTGCGCCACGCTCAAGCCCACCGCCAGCGACAGCCCCGACCAGTCGGCCGGCGCCAGATTCAGGCCCAGTGAAAAAGTCAGCGCCTGACCGCGCTGGCCTGCCGTCTGCGCGCCACTGTGCCACTGCCGCCCCATGCGGCCACGCCCGGCGGTTTGTTGCTCGGCCACCAGCAGCACGGGCTCCAGGCGGCCGGCGCGGGCGCGGCGCATCAGCTCGGAATTGGTCGAGTCCACTGCCGGCAAGACCTCCACGGTAAAGCCCGGCAGCGCAGGCGCCACGGCTTGCCAGATGGCCTCGGCAGGCCAGCGCACAGGGAGGGCGGGTGTGACGGCCATGGTTCAGCGCCGCTTGGGCGCCAGCAGGGTGCCCCGGCAGCTTGCTGCGCCGCACCAGCATGGGTACTCGGCCTTGAGCTTTTTGGTGTAGCGCTCGTCAATGATCAGGCCATAGTCGTAATTGAGCTCTTCGCCGGCAGCAATGTCGCGCAGCGCCTTGATGAAAATGCGGCCGTCCTGCTCGTCGGCTTCGCAATTGGGGTCACAGGAGTGGTTGATCCAGCGCGACGAGTTGCCACCATACAGCGCGTCAATGACACGGGTTTCGTCAATGTGAAAATAAAACGTGTGGTTGGGGTTCTGCGGGTCATGCGGGTGCCGCGCCTGGGCTTCTTCCCAGGTGATGATCTCGCCCACGTATTCGATCAAGGCGTCACCGGCAGCAATGTCCTGCAGCGCATAGACGCCCTTGCCGTGGACGGCAGAACGACGAACCTGGATGCGGCGTGAAATTGAAGGCGATTTGATTGACACGTTAAAAAATTTGGTATCGTGGACTCGTATGGGTGCGCGTGTGCGTACCTGCCTGCGCGTGCCCGCCCGTGCGAGCGCGAGAAAATGGATTGTAGTCAGATGAAAACATTGATCATTGCTGAAAAACCTTCGGTCGCCCAAGACATCGTGCGCGCCCTGACGCCGGTGTCGGGCAAGTTTGAAAAACACGACGAGCATTTTGAAAACGACACCCATGTGGTCACCAGCGCGGTCGGCCACCTGGTGGAAATCCAGGCACCCGAAGCCTTTGACGTGAAACGCGGCAAGTGGAGCTTTGCCCATCTGCCGGTGATTCCGCCGCACTTCGACCTCAAACCCGTCGACAAAACCAAGACACGGCTCAACGCCGTGGTCAAGCAGGCCAAGCGCAAGGATGTGGGCCAGCTCGTCAATGCCTGCGACGCCGGGCGCGAGGGTGAGCTGATTTTCAGGCTGATCGAACAGTACGCTGGCGGCAGCAAGCCGCTGGGCAAACCCGTCCAGCGGCTGTGGCTGCAAAGCATGACACCGCAGGCCATCCGCGACGGCTTCGGCGCGTTGCGCTCCAACGCCCAGATGCAGCCGCTGGCCGATGCTGCGCGCTGCCGCAGCGAGGCTGACTGGCTGGTCGGCATCAACGGCACGCGGGCCCTCACCGCCTTCAACTCACGCGACGGCGGTTTCTTTTTGACCACCGTGGGCCGGGTGCAAACGCCCACCTTGAGCGTGGTGGTGGAGCGCGAGGAAAAAATTCGCAAATTCATCAGCCGCGACTACTGGGAAATTCACGCCACATTTGCCGCGCAGGCCGGTGACTACCCGGCCAAATGGTTTGACCCGACGTGGAAACGCGCGGCGGCCAATGCGGCCGCGGGGAACGACGAGGTGGACGCCGAACTCAAGGCCGACCGGGTCTGGAGCCAGCGCGAAGCCCAGGCCATTGCCGAGGCGGTGCGCGGCCAGCAAACCACGGTCACCGAGGAAAGCAAACCAACGACGCAGGTGTCGCCGCTGCTGTTTGATCTGACCAGCCTGCAACGCGAGGCCAACGGCAAATTCGGTTTCAGCGCCAAAACCACGCTGTCGATTGCACAAAGCCTGTACGAACGCCACAAGGCCCTGACCTATCCGCGGACCGACTCGCGCGCGCTGCCCGAAGACTATGTGCCGGTGGTCAAGCAAACCTTCGAGATGCTCGCCGACAGCGGCCTGAAGCACCTGGCGCCGCACGCGCTCACCGCCCTCAACAACCACTACATCCGCCCCAGCAAACGCATTTTTGACAATGCCAAGGTCAGCGACCACTTTGCCATCATCCCGACGCTGCAGGCGCCGCACGGTCTGAGTGAGGCCGAGCAAAAAATTTACGACCTGGTGGTGCGCCGTTTCATGGCGGTGTTTTTCCCGGCCGCCGAATACCAGATCACCACCCGCATTTCAACCGCTGTCGGTCACAGCTTCAAGACCGAAGGCAAGGTGCTCGTCAAGCCGGGCTGGCTGGCGATCTACGGCAAGGAAGCCGCGGAAGAAAGCAAGGACGGCGACGACAAGAACGCGGGCAACCTGGTGCCGGTGGCGCCAGGCGAGCGGGTCAAGGCCGAAGCGGTCGACCCCAAGGCCCTGAAAACCCGACCCCCGGCGCGCTACACCGAGGCCACTTTGCTGGGGGCCATGGAGGGCGCCGGCAAAACCGTGGAAGACGACGAGCTGCGCGAAGCCATGCAGGAAAAAGGCCTGGGCACGCCCGCCACCCGCTCCAGCATCATCGAAGGCCTGATCTCCGAAGCCTACATGCTGCGCGAAGGCCGCGAGCTGATTCCCACCGCCAAGGCCTTCCAGTTGATGACGCTGCTGCGCGGCCTCGACGTGCAGGAACTCACCAAAGCCGAACTCACCGGCGAGTGGGAATTCAAGCTGGCGCAAATGGAGCACGGCAAGCTCAAGCGCGAAACCTTCATGAATGAGATTGCCGCCATGACCGAGCGCATGGTCAGGAAAGCCAAGGAATACGACCGCGACACGGTGCCGGGCGACTACGCCACGCTGCACACGCCCTGCCCCAACTGCGGCGGCGTCGTGAAAGAAAACTACCGCCGCTACGCCTGCACCGGCGCCGACGGCAAAAGCGACGGCTGCGGCTTCTCCTTTGGCAAAACGCCCGCAGGCCGGACCTTCGAGCTGGCTGAAGTCGAGCAATTCCTGCGCGACCGCAAGATCGGCCCCCTGAGCGGTTTCCGCTCCAAGGCGGGCTGGCCATTCACCGCCGAAATGGTCATCAAGTTCGACGAGGAAAGCAAGAACTACAAGCTGGAATTCGACTTTGGCGACGACAAGAACGGCGAGGAATCCGGTGAACTGATCGACTTCTCGGCGCAAACCAGTCTCGGCGCCTGCCCGAAATGCGGCGCGGGCGTGTTTGAGCATGGCAAAAACTACGTCTGCGAAAAATCGGTGCCGACACACGCACAAGCCACACCGAGCTGCGACTTCAAGACCGGCCAAATCATCCTGCAGCAGCCGATCGAGCGCGCGCAGATGGTCAAGCTGCTGGCCACCGGCAAGACCGATTTGCTCGACAAGTTTGTGTCGATGCGCACCCGGCGCGCCTTCAAGGCCATGCTGACCTGGGACGCGGCAGCGGGCAAGGTGAATTTCGAGTTTGCCCCCAGCAAGTTTCCGCCGCGCAAAACTGCGGCAAGCCCGCTGACCAGGGCAGCGGTGGCGGCCAAAGCGGGCACTGCCGCAAAAAGTCCAACTGCCAAAAAAACAGCGAAAGCACCGGCCAAAAAAGTGGCCAAGGCGGCCACTGCCAAAGCACCGCGCAAAGCACCGGCCGCAGGGAGCGCGGGCTCCACGCCCAGCGCGGCCCTGGCTGCCGTCATTGGTGCCGAGCCCGTGGCGCGCGCCCAGGTCATCAAAAAGTTGTGGGACTACATCAAGGCCAACCAGCTGCAGGATGCCACCAACAAACGCGCCATCAACGCCGACGACAAACTGCTGGCCGTCTTTGGCAAGCCGCAGGTGACCATGTTTGAACTGGCAGGGATTGTGGGCAAGCATTTGGGCTGAGGTGACTTCCAAGTCTCTCCCTTATCTTGCCGTATGCAAACTGCGGTGATGCGCTCCGCGCGGTAACCCGTAGGGGCGGCCACCTCATACTGGGGTACCAGAAATCGGTGGCCGCCCCTACGGGTTACCGCGCGATAAAGTGATATGCGGAAGTTTTGAAGGCAAATGCAGTTACCAGACTCAGGCTACTGCACAGACGCCAGCGCAGTGGCTGGCTTTGGCGGCTGACGATTTCTGGTACTCCAGTATGAGGAAGCTGTCAAAGCCAGCCACTGCGCGGGTATAGCTAACAAGTGGTTTGTGTAGCCTTATGAAAAAATGGCCCGGACCTACCGCGCCTTACCAGCGGGCTACTGATCCAGCCAGTGGCAAATGGCTTGCCACTGGGCCAGGTCCCGCGCAACGCGCTCAGGCGGCAAGTCGAACACAGTCAAGCCGCGCGCCGCCAACTGGACGTAGTTTTGCGTGTCGCGCACATAGCCCAGCACGGGCAGGCCGGTGGCTTCCACAAAGGCGTGCAACTGCTCGGCGGCGCGGGTACGCTCGTCCACCCGCATGCCGACAATGCCAATCTCGATTTTGGCGGCGCGGGCGCTGTCGGCCAGTTCATTCAAAAAGTCCTGCGTGGCAAAAATGTCAAACACGCTGGGCTGCAAGGGAACCACCACTTTGTGGGCGCGCTTGAGAAGCTCCTTGAGCCGCTTGCCGTGCAGACCGGCGGGGGTGTCCAGCACCACATGGGTCGTCCCCTTGGGTGGTTTGGCTATCTGGTCGTTGCCCAGCTCCCAACTGCTTATGGCCCGCGCGTTGTCCGGGCGCAAGGACAACCAGAGCTTGCTCGACTGCTGACGGTCGGCATCGCCCAGCATCACACGGTGGTTCTGGCTGGCAAAGTAGCCGGCAATTTGGGTGGACAGCGTGGACTTTCCCACACCTCCCTTGGGGTTGGCGACGACGACAACTGGCATGGGTGAAACCTCCTGCAACATGACTTGCTGATGTTAGCGGCATCAGCGACCCAAGGGAAAACCCATTGACCGCCGCGCGCGATTGACATCAAAATGTCACTTGCCTGACATACCATGCCCCGCTCAGGCCGGTGTGCCTGATTCGTTTTCAACGACCCCATTGAACCACTTCAAGGATGTACCATGAAATTGCGTTATTCATTGCTCGCTGCCGGCGTTGTCGCCCTCGGTGTCGCTGGCTCTGCCATGGCCCAGGGAAAAACCCTGCGCCTGCTGACCTGGGCTGATTACGCGCCTGCCGATGTGGTGGCGCAGTTCGAGAAAGAAAGCGGCTACAAGGTCGAACTCACCCTGTCCAACAACGAAGAGATGATCTCCAAGCTGCGCGCCACGGGTGGTGCCGGCTTTGATCTGGCCCAGCCCTCGCAAGACCGCATCACCGGCCCACAACAGGAATTTGGCATTTACAAGCCGATGGACCTGGGCAAGCTCAAGGCCGAACTGTTCATCCCCTCGATGCTCGAAGCCACCAAGAAAAACACCACGCTTGCCGGCAAGGTCTACGGCCTGCCGCACATCTGGGGCACCGATGGCCTGGTGGTCAACACCAGCCTCACCAAGATGGCCGACTACCCGGATCTGTGCCGTGCCGACGTCAAGGGCAAGACCGCCGTGCGCCTGAAGCGCCCGACGCTGCTGGCCTTTGCCTTCGCCTCGGGCAAAGACCCGTTTGCGCTGTACGGCAACCCCAAAGCCTACGCGACACTGATGGATGAAGTGGGCAAAACCATGATGGCCTGCAAGCCCAACCTGAAGTTCTTCTGGGACAACAAAGACCAGTTGCTCAACGGCATGCGCACCGGCGAAGTTGTCGGCGCCATGATGTGGGACACGGGTGGCTGGAAACTGAATGGAGAAAAGGCCGAGATCCAGTTCATCGCGCCCAAATCCGGCGCGCTGGGCTGGATCGACACCTTTGCCATCCCGGCCAAGGGCAAGAATGACGCTGCCGCCTACGCCTGGATCAACTTCAACATGCGCCCCGAAATTGCCGCCAGGGTCGCCAGTGCTGCCGGCAACTTCACCGCCTCCAAAGGCGCCGATCAGTTGATGGATGCCAAGCTGAAAACCCAGTTTGCCGCCAGCTTCCCTGAAGCCGCGCTGAAAAACATCAAGTGGTACCCGGCTGTGCCGGCCGGCATTGAAGACATCGAAGGCCGCGTGCTGGACCGCATCAAGGCGGCCAACTGATTTTGACGGCCCAACCTGACCTGCAGGCCACCCGCGTGGCCAAGCACTACGGTGCTTTCCGGGCGGTGGACGAACTCTCGTTCTCGGTCGAGCGGGGCAGTTTTTTTTCCATCCTCGGCCCCTCGGGCTGCGGCAAGACCACGCTGCTGCGCATGATTGCGGGCTTCCTGGAACCAGACGGCGGCGAGATCCGGATCGGCGGCCAGACCATGAACCAGGTGCCACCCAACAAGCGCCCGGTCAACATGGTGTTCCAGCACCTGGCGTTGTTTCCGATGATGAATGTGGGCGACAACGTCGGCTACGGGCTGGCGCGCCGCGGCGTCGCCAAAGACGAAATCAGGCGCCGTGTCGGCGAGATGCTGGAGCGCGTCAGCCTGGCCGGTGCCCAGGACAAGCGCGTCGACCAGCTCTCGGGCGGACAAAAACAGCGCGTGGCAATTGCCCGCAGCCTGGTGCTGGAGCCGACCCTGCTGCTGCTCGACGAGCCACTGGGCGCGCTGGATTTGAAACTGCGCGAGCACATGAAGATCGAGCTGAAAGCCTTGCAGGCGGCTTTTGGCACCACCTTTGTCTACATCACGCACGACCAGTCCGAAGCGCTGGTGCTGTCTGACCATGTGGCGGTGATGAACCACGGCCGCTTCGAGCAGGTCGGCACGCCGCAGCAGCTCTATTACGAGCCGCAAACGCCGTTTGTGGCGGGCTTTGTCGGTGCCAACAACCGCATCGCCGGGGTCGCCACGGAAGTCAACGGCAATGCGGTCAGCGTGACCAGTCCTGAGGGTCTGGTGATCCCGGCACGCGCCATCGGCAAGCTGGCCCGGGGCGCTGCGGTCGAAGCCTTTGTGCGTCCCGAAGTGGCACGTCTGGCGCGCAACGCCGACGTGTTGAAAAAGGCCGGTTTGCCGAGTTTTAGCGCCCGCGTGGACAGCCTGCTGTTTGACGGCGCCAACTCGGCGGTGCTGCTGCGCGAGGCGCAGTCCAACACCGAATTCCGCATCGCCTTGCCGCAAACCGGTGAGTTCGCCGACCTGACGGTGGGCGAGGCCGTGGCCTTCGGCTTCGACGCGCAACGGGCGGTGTGTTTTGCCAGTTGAGCCATGAAAACCCAGGCCCGCCTGATGCTGCTGTTGCTGCTGGCACCCGCGCTGCTGTGGCTGATGGGGCTGATCGTGCTGCCGCATGTGGAGTTGGGCATCCTGTCTCTGCGCGAGCGCGTGGCGCCACGGGTGTACGAACCCAGCCTGGCGCAATTCGCCACTTTTGTCGAAGAACCGCTGTACTGGCACACCTTTGTGCGCACTGCGCTGATGTCGATCGTGGCCACCGCCATCACGCTGCTGATGGCCTTTCCGGTGGCGTGGACGATTGCCAAGATCGCCCGGGGTCGCAACCAATCCATGCTGTTTGTCATGTGCCTGATCCCGTTCTGGGTCAGTGAAACCGTGCGTACGCTGGGCTGGATGATCCTGCTGCGCGAGTCCGGCGTGCTGCCCGCCCTGCTGGTCAGCCTGGGTGTCACGCCGGCGCCCGTGGAAATGCTCTACCACGACGCCACCATCCTGGTCGGGCTGGTCTACACCTCGATGCTGTTCATGGTGATCCCGCTGATCAGCGCCCTGGAGAGCCTGGACGACTCACTGATCGAAGCCGCCTACGACCTCGGCGGCAACGGCTGGTCGATCCTGCGGCAAATCGTCATTCCGCACGCCGCGCCGGGCATCGTGGCCGGCTGCATCGTGGTGTTCATGCTCACCCTGGGCAACTACCTGACACCAACGCTGCTGGGCGGCAAAAACTCGCAGTGGTTCACCGAGCAGATCTACACCCAGTTCATCACCCGCTTCAACTGGGAGCAGGGCGCAGCATTCGGCTTTTTGCTGCTGGGCTTGAGCACCGCCATCGTTTGGCTGGGTCTGAAATTAAGTGGGCAAAAATTTGACGAAGTGATGCAAAAAACATGATCGCATCCCTGCCCCGCCCGCTGTGGCTGCGTGCCAGCACCGTCGTCTATGGCGTGCTGTTCTTTGCCTTTTTGTTTCTGCCGCTGGTCGTGGTGGCGGTGTTTGCCTTCAACGACGCACCCTACCCGGCACCTCCCTGGCGCGGCTTCACGCTGGACTGGTTTTTTGGCCACGACGGCGCCGGCCGCACTGGCCTGTTTGCTGACAGCGCCATGCTGGGCAGCCTGTGGACCAGCGTGGTGGTGGCGAGTTGGGTCACGCTGCTGTCGGTGGTGGTCGGTACCGCCAACGCATTTTTGATTGAGCGCACGCAATTTCGCGGCAAACAGGCGCTGAACCTGCTGATGCTTGCGCCGCTGGTGATTCCGGGGGTCATTCTGGGCATCTCGATCCTGGCGTTTGCCAGCCGCATGGCCAACCTGGCCGACGACCTGTGGGGGCTGGAGCTGGAGTTCTTGCGCCCAGGCCTGCCACTGGTGGTGCTGGGCCAGTTTTCCTACATCGTGTCGATTGCCACGCTCACCATCACCGCGCGCCTCAAGCGCTTTGACGTCACGCTGGAAGAAGCCGCCTACAACCTGGGTGCATCACGCGCAGCGGTACTCTGGACCATCACCCTGCCGTACCTGAGACCGGCATTGATCGGCTCGGCGGCCATCTCGTTCCTGATGAGTTTCGAGAACTTCAACACCACGCTGATGCTGGTCGGCTCCGATGCGCCGCTCACCGTGATGATGTACGGCCGCATGCGCGAAGGCGCCACGCCGGTGCTCAATGCCGTGAGCCTGCTGCTGATGGTGGCCTCGGCGGTGCTGGCGCTCACCATGATGCGGGGGTCGAAGGTGAACGTGGCTGACAAGCGATAACTGCGTTTCCGTCAGTACACTCCAAAATCATGCCCACCAGCCACACCATCGGCCAACAGCGTTATCAGTTTGCGGACCTGCGCACGCTGCTGGCCAAGGCCAGCCCGCTGCGCTCGGGCGACCAGTTGGCCGGTGTGGCGGCGCTGGATGCCAGGGAGCGCATCGCGGCGCAAATGGCGCTGGCCGACCTGCCCCTGCGCAGCTTTCTCCATGAAGCTGTGGTGCCGTATGAAAACGACGACGTCACGCGGCTGATTCTGGACAGCCATGACGCAAGCGCCTTCGCGCCGGTGAGCCACCTGACCGTGGGTGAGCTGCGCAACTGGCTGCTATCAAGCCACGCCAGCAGCGCCAGCTTGTCCGCCCTGGCGCCTGGTCTGACGCCCGAGATGGTGGCCGCCGTGAGCAAGCTGTGCCGCCTGCAAGACCTGGTGCTGGTCGCCAGCAAGTGCGAAGTTGTCACCCGTTTGCGCAACACCCTGGGCCTCAAAAACCACTTGGCCACGCGGCTGCAACCCAACCACCCGACCGACGACCTGCAAGGCATTGCCGCCAGCCTGCTCGACGGCCTGTTACTGGGCAGTGGCGACGCCGTGATCGGCATCAACCCGGCCAGCGACAACCTGCCCCAGGTGGTGCGGCTGCTGCACATGCTGGACGATGTGATCGGCCACTATGGCATTCCGACCCAGTCGTGTGTGCTCACGCATGTGACCAACACGCTGCAGGCGATCGAGCGCGGCGCGCCGGTGGACTTGGTGTTCCAGTCGATTGGCGGCACCGAGGCCACCAACAGCAGCTTTGGGATCACGCTGGCGCTGTTGCAGCAAGCGCGTGAGGCCGCCCTGTCCCTGCAGCGCGGCGCATTGTTTAGCGATGGCCAGCGCGGTGCGCATGTGATGTATTTCGAGACCGGCCAGGGCAGTGCACTGAGCGCCAATGCCCACCACGGCTGCGACCAACAAACGCTTGAGGCGCGCGCCTACGCGGTGGCGCGGCATTTCAAGCCGCTGCTGGTCAACACCGTGGTCGGCTTCATCGGCCCCGAGTACTTGTTCAACGGCAAGCAGATTGCGCGTGCCGGCCTGGAAGACCACTTTTGCGGCAAGCTGCTCGGCCTGCCGATGGGCTGCGACGTGTGTTACACCAACCACGCCGAAGCCGATGGCGACGACATGGACAGCCTGATGCTGATGCTGGGCGCAGCCGGTTGCAACTTCATCATGGGCGTGCCCGGTTCGGACGACATCATGCTCAACTACCAAAGCACCTCGTTCCATGACGCGCTCGTTTTACGCCAACTGCTGGGCTTGCGCGCCGCCCCGGAATTCGAGGCCTGGCAGCAAGCCATGGGCATCACCACCGCGGGCAACGCGTCTGCGCCGGCGCTGGCCGACCGGCTGCCAGCCGCCTTTGCGCCCGCGCTGCAACAACTCGGAGGCGTCTGACGTGGTAGCGCAGCACAACACGCCCGCGCGCGCAGGACCGCCAACGCAACCCGCGCTGGTCACGCCCACGCCCTGGGAGGCGCTGAAAAACTTCACCGATGCCCGCATCGCCCTGGGGCGCGCCGGGCGCAGCCTGCCGACCGCCGCACACCTGGCGTTCCAGCTGGCGCACGCCGAGGCGCGTGACGCGGTGCAGCTGCCCTTGGACGCGCACGGGATGCAAGCCGACCTGCAAGGCCTGGGCCGGCCCACCATGCGACTGCACAGCCAGGCCACCAGCCGCGCCATGTACCTGCAGCGGCCAGACCTGGGGCGCCGGCTTGATGCGGCCTCGCTGCAGGCATTGGCCGAGTGGCAGACACGGCAGGGCGCGGCGCCGGGCTTCGACGTCGCCTTTGTGGTGGTGGATGGCCTGTCGTCACTGGCGATCCACCAGAACGCGGTGGCCCTGGTGGCGCTGATGCTGCAGCGCCTGCAGTTGGATACCCAGCCTTGGAACGTGGCGCCGCTGACCGTGGTGGAACAGGGCCGGGTCGCCATCGGCGACGAAGTGGGGACCGCCTTGCGCGCCAACACCGTGGTGGTGCTGATCGGCGAGCGCCCGGGTTTGAGCTCGCCCGACAGCATGGGCCTCTACATCACCTGGGCGCCCCAAGCCGGCACCAGCGATGCGGCGCGCAATTGCATCTCGAACATCCGCCTGGCTGGCTTGTCCATCGATGCTGCCGCGCGCACGCTGCACCAGTTGCTCATCCAGGCGCGCCAGCAGCAACTGACGGGGGTGGGCCTGAAGGACGACGTAGATCACGCCTTGATTGATCCGCAAAAGGCCCCGCCCCATCAAGCGCTGATTTCTTTCTGGCATGGCCAATCGCCCAACCCACGGTAAAGTGCAGCCATGCCAGCCTTCACCCTCACCGACAGCCAGCAGCAGGCGCTGCTGCAAGCCGCACGCCAGGCCCGGAACAAGGCCTACGCGCCGTATTCCAACTACCCCGTGGGCGCCGCCGTGCTCGACGAGCAGGGCCGCATCCACGCCGGTTGCAATGTCGAAAACGCCGCCTACCCCGAGGGCCTGTGTGCCGAAGCCGCCGCCTTGAGCGCGATGGTGCTGGCGGGCGGGCGGCAGGCGCGCGCTGTGCTGGTGGTGGGCAGCGGTGACGATGGCAACTGGATCACCCCTTGCGGCGGCTGCCGTCAAAAACTCCGTGAATTTGGCACGCCCGATTTGCTCATCCTGAGCGCCACCGAGTTGGCGCTGGGCCCGCGCCATACCCTGGCGCAATTGCTGCCCGAAAGCTTTGGCCCAGGCCACATCAAGGCCTGATCAAACGCAGGCCAGTACACACCATGAACGCCATCGACACCGTCCGCCAGCGCGCGCCCGGTCTGCAGCCACGCATCGCCGTGGTGCTGGGCTCGGGCTGGGGCGGGCTGACTGCGCACCTCACTGACGCCATCCAGATTCCCTACAGCGAGTTGGCCGGTTTCCCGCAACCCGGTGTGGCCGGCCACGGCGGCAGTTTGTGGCTCGGACACCTGGGCGCGCAACCGGTGGCGGTGCTGAGCGGACGCCAGCATGGCTATGAAACCGGTGCGGTCGACGGCATGGCCGAGCCCTTGCGCGTGCTCAAAAGTCTGGGCTGCCACACGCTGGTGCAAACCAACGCGGCCGGCAGTTTGCGCCCGGAGATGCCGCCGCAAAGCCTGATGCTGCTGAGCGACCACCTGAATCTGCCGCAGCGCTCGCCACTGGTCGGCCTGGCGGGCTCGGAGCGCTTTGTCAACATGGTCGACGCCTATGACCCGGCGCTGCGCGCCCACGCCCGGGACGTGGCCCAGGCACAAGGTGCCACGCTGTTTGAAGGGGTTTATGCCTGGTTTTTCGGCCCGCAATTCGAAACCCCGGCCGAGATCCGCATGGCCCGGCTGCTCGGCGCCGATGCCGTGGGCATGAGCACCGTGCCCGAAACCATCCTGGCGCGTCATCTGGGCCTGCGCGTGCTGGCGCTGTCCTTCATCACCAACCTGGGCGCGGGGCTGTCGGCCGAACATCTGAGCCATGCCCACACCCTGCAGCAAGCGCAGGCCGGTAGTGCAAGTGCCAGTCGTTTGCTGGCAGACATCATTGCCAAGATGGGCTCCCTGCCATGATGCCGCCTGACCACCCTCGCGACGGGCCGGACCAGCCACGGCACAACGCCCGCCTGGCGCTGGCCTGCCTGGACCTCACCAGCCTGAACGCGGCCGACACCGAAGCCGACATTGCCGCCCTGTGCCGGCGGGCGCAAAGCCCGTTTGGCCCGGTGGCTGCCGTGTGCGTCTGGCCGCGCCTGGCGGCTTTTGCACGCAGCCACTTGCCGACCGCCATCGGCGTAGCGGCGGTAGCCAATTTCCCGTATGGCGACGCCGACATCAATGCCGCCGTGCGCGACACGGCGCAGATCGTGCAAGCCGGTGCGCAAGAAATCGATGTGGTGCTGCCCTACCGCAGCCTGATGGCCGGTGAGGACCGCGCCGCCAGTCAACTGTTGTTGGCTGTGCGCCGGGCCTGCCCCGGCCTGCTGCTCAAAGTGATTCTGGAAACCGGCGAACTCAAAACGCCCGCGCTGATGGAGCGCGCCTGCCAACTCAGTCTGGACAGCGGCGCCGATTTTCTGAAAACCAGCACCGGCAAAACCCCGGTCAGCGCCACCCTGGAGGCGGCGCGCATCATGCTCGGTGCCGTTGCCGCCAGCCCGGCCGCGCGCCAGCGTGTGGGCTTCAAGGCCGCCGGGGGCATTCGCACCGTGGCCGAGGCCGCCGCGTACCTGGCCCTGACGCAAGAACTGCTGGGCGCACACGCCCTGACCCCGCAGCGTTTTCGCATTGGCGCCAGCAGCCTGTTGAACGACATCGAGGCGCTGCTGTCCGGCACGGCCGAACCCACGCCAGCGCCGCGCAATGCTTACTGAAAAACACACCATGCTGGCCCAGGAAATCATCCGCATCAAACGCGACGGCCAGACGCTGGAGCGCGCCCACATCGACGCTTTTGTGCGTGGCCTGGTGGATGGCTCCTGGAGCGAAGGCCAGGCTGCCGCGCTGGCCATGGCCATGTTCCTCAAGGGCATGAGCCGCACGGAAACCGTCGACCTGACCCGGGCCATGACGCACTCCGGGCTGGTGATGGACTGGCGCACCGCCCACCTGAACGGCCCGCTGCTGGACAAGCATTCCACCGGCGGCGTCGGTGACAAGGTCAGCCTGATGCTGGCCCCCATCGTGGCAGCCTGTGGCGGTGTGGTGCCCATGATCTCGGGGCGTGGTCTGGGCCACACCGGCGGCACGCTCGACAAGCTGGCCAGCATTCCGGGCTACAACGCGGCGCCCGACGTGGCCGCGCTGCACCGCGCCCTGAAAAGTGCCGGCTGCGCCATCATTGGCCAGACCGCCGAGCTGGCGCCAGCCGACCGCCGGCTGTACGCCATTCGCGACGTTACGGCCACGGTCGAATCCGTACCCTTGATCACCGCCAGCATCCTGTCGAAAAAGCTCGCCGCCGGATTGCAGGGGCTGGTCATGGACGTGAAAGTGGGCAACGGCGCTTTTGCCGACAGTTCTGCCATGGCCACCACCCTGGCCGAATCCTTGGTGCAGGTGGCCAACGGCGCCGACCTGCCCACGCGCGCCTGGCTCACCGACATGAACCAGGTGCTGGGCAGCGCTTGTGGCAACGCGCTGGAGGTGCGGGAAGCCGTCGACTTCTTGACCGGCCACTGGCGTGAGCCCCGTTTGCTCGATGTGACCCGCGCCCTGTCCGCCGAACTGCTCGTCATGGGCGGCCTGGCGGCGGACGACGCACAGGCGCGGCAACAGGTGGATGACGCCTTGCACAATGGCCGCGCACTGGAACAGTTCGCACGCATGGTCAGCGCGCTGGGCGGCCCGGTGGACTTTTGCCAGCGCCCCGGCCACTACCTGCCCACGGCGCCGGTTCAACTGCCGGTGCTGGCACCGTGCAGTGGTTTTGTCGCGGCCATGGCCACGCGCGACATCGGCCTTGCCGTGGTGGAACTCGGTGGCGGCCGGCGCCAGGCCAGCGACACGATTGATGCGCGGGTGGGCTTCAGCCAGTTTGCCCAGCTGGGCCAGGCGGTGCAGGCGGGCGAGTTGCTAACGGTTGTGCATGCAGCCGATCAGCGGACTGCGGAAAACGCCAGCCGCGCACTCCTGACCCATCTGCAAATCGCCCCGCAGCCGCCTATTGGCTCGCCCGTGTTGATCCGGCGGCTGCTGGCTTGAGACCAAGCATGCCGGGTCACCAGCCAGGTTTCGGCGGACAATTCGACCTGTCCCCTCTCTGGAGCTGCCTGTGAAAACCCGTCTCAAAAAGTTTGTCTCGTTTCTGCTGACTTCGGTCTTGTTAGCCCTGTCTGCCAGCGCCTTGGCAGCGGGCAATATCAAGATTGCCATTGATGCCGAATTCGGCATTCCCAACGCCACTTCGGCGCAGGCAGTGCGTGCCGGTGCGCAGCTGGCCGTCAACGAAATCAATGCCGCCGGTGGCTTGCTCGGGCGCCAACTCGAAGTCATCGAACGCGACAACCGGGCGGTGCCTGCGCGCTCCCTGAACAACCTGCGCGAATTGGCAGCCGACCCCGACGTGGTGGCGGTCATGTGTGGCCGCTACAGCCCGGTGGTGGTCGAGATGCTGCCCGAAATCCACCGCCTCAAGCTGCTGATGCTCGACCCCTGGGCCGCCGCCGACAGCATCACCGACAACGATTTTTCGCCCAACTATGTGTTTCGCCTGTCGCTCAGGGACTCCTGGGCCTTGCAGGTCATGATGCGCCATGCCCTCAAACAGGGCTACAGAAAGGTAGGCATCTTGCTGCCCAACACCGAATGGGGGCGCAGCAGCCTCAAGGCCGCTGAAGAGACCGCAAGCAAGGACACGCGCCAAGACATCGTCGCAGCCAAGTGGTACAACTGGGGTGATGCCAGCATGATCGAGCATTACCAAGCGCTGCGCAACGCGGAGGCTCAGGCGGTCATCTTCGTCGCCAATGACAAGGAGGCGGTGATTCTGGTCAGGGAAATGGCCAAGCTGCCGCCAGACCAGCGCTTGCCGCTGGTAGCGCATTGGGGTCTCACCGGCGGACAGTTTTTCGAGCAGGCGGGCGCAGCCATGAAGTCGGTCGACTTGTCGGTGGTGCAGACGTATTCTTTTATTGGCAAGACCGATGCCAAGACCAAGAGCGTGCTGGCGGGTTTGAAGTCCATCACCGGCAGCGACGACCCGCGCAAGGTGGTCTCTCCGGTTGGCGTGGCGCATGCCTATGACCTGGTGCATTTGCTCGCCATGGCGATCAAAAAAGCCAAGACCACGGAACGCACGGCGGTGCGCCAGGCGCTGGAAAACCTGGGGCCGTACAAGGGCCTGGTACGCCCGCTCGACAAACCTTTCACGGCCAAACGGCATGACGCGCTCAGCATCAATGAAGTCTTCATGGCGCGTTTTGCGACCGATGGCGCCATTGAGCCGATGCTGAAAACAAAACCCTGAGGCCAGCTTGCTGAACTTGCAGGAATCCCTCAACAGGCTCAGGCGCTGGCGCGCCTCCAGCCTGGCCAATACCTTCGCGCTGCAGGCGGCGTTCATTGCCATTGCCAGCATTGCGCTGGTGGCCCTGATGTCACTGGCCGTCATCTACTGGGTCGAAGCCAGCACCCAGCATGAACGGCTTCAGGAAAAATCTGGCCGCGTCGTCGAACGTCTGGAAGCATCGATCAAGGTCGTCGAGAGCTCTGTCACCGCACTGGCGAACAATCCGATGTTCATGACCGCGCTGCTCGATTCCAAAGGTCGTGATTCCTACGTGGTGCCGTTTCTGGAAAACTACAATTTCCCGATTGCGGCGTCCAGCGGGCTGGCGTTGTGCGACATCAACGGTACACGGCTGGCTGGAACCCGCTCACCGCTGTCCAATTGCCACCCGGACTCCGCCCTTTTCAAGCAGGTCATGGTCGACGGCAAGACGCTGCGTGAATTGGCCTTGCTGCCAAACGGCCATCTGGGCTGGACGGTTTACCACGGCGTCGTTTTTGGCTACACCGGCACGGTGGAAGGGGTGGTGGTGACGCAGCTTGATTTGAATGACATCCTGCAGTCCGTGCCCAAAGATCTTGATCTGAGCGACGTTGCGCTACAGCGTACCGGCAGCACGGAAGTGCTGGTGGGTGTTCAGGCGGCGCAGGACGCGCCGGCTAACCTGCAGCAGGCCAGCGCTGCGCTCTTCAAGGATCGGCCCGAGGCGCTGCCTTACCCGCTGGAAGTGGTGGTGCGGGACCGCTTTCAGCCTTTTGATAACAAGCTGCTGCCGCTCGGACTGGGCTATGGCCTGGCCGGCCTGTTGATGGTGCTGCTGGTCATTGTCTGGGCCCGACGCGTGTCGCGCGTTCTGATTGCGCCGCTGACCGAATTGACCAACACGGCCCACCAGGTGGCCGAGACCGGCGACCTGGGCATTGCCGTGCCAAAAACCAGCGCCGGAGAAGTGGCACAGCTGGCCATGGCCTTTGAGGTCATGGTCAACGCGGTCCGGATTTCTGAGTCGTCCCTTGAAGAAAAAGTGGCCCTGCGAACGGCACAGCTGGAGCAGTCACAGGCCACAAACCGTGACCGCACCGAACAGTTGAATGCCATTTTTGATCTGAGCCCGGACGGATTTGTGTCTTTCGATGCCGAGCGCAAAGTGACGTTTGCCAACCTGGCTTTCCTGCGCATGACGGGCACCGAGGCCAGCGACATCATCGGCCAGGACGAAGCCCAATTTTCCGGGCTGCTGGCCAGCAAATGCTTGCCCGAGTCCGTTTTTCCGGGCGTTGCTGCGCTGCGTTTGGAACGCAAAAACATGCGCGACGACGGTACGCCGGCGCAACAGGTCAGGATTCGGCACTGCCTGATTGAGCTGGCAGGCCCGGGGCAGCGCGTGCTGGAGGTCGGCATCAGGCTGTCGCAGGCCGAAAATGTGTCGCAAATTCTGTACCTGCGCGATGTCACGCACGAGACCGAAGTGGACCGCATGAAAAGCGAGTTCCTGACCACGGCAGCCCATGAGTTACGCACGCCGATGGCAAGCATTTACGGTTACTGCGAGCTCTTGCTGATGCGCGATTTCGACGCGGACGAGCGCAAGGACATGCTGTCCACCATCTTCCGTCAGTCCGAGCTGATGGCCTCCATCATCAACGAACTGCTGGACCTGGCGCGCATCGAGGCGCGCCGCGGCAAGGACTTCGTGTTGGAACGGCTGTCCCTGGACGAGTTGGTGAACGAGGCGGTAGCGGGCTACAAATTGCCGGCGGCGCGCGAAGCACCGCAAATTCGGGCATCCAATGAAACGCTGCTGGTACGGGTTGACCGCAAAAAGATACAACAGGCGCTTCTTAACGTGCTCGCCAATGCCTACAAGTACTCACCGCGCGGCGGCTCAATCTGCCTGAGCTTTCTTCAGGAAGTGCATCACAGCGTAGGCCGCTTCGGCATCGAGGTGCGTGACCACGGCATCGGCATGCGCCCGGAAGAAGTGGCGCGCGTCTTCGAGCGCTTTTATCGTGCCGACAGCACCGGCAAGATCCCGGGCACCGGACTGGGCATGAGCATCGTCCGGGAGATCGTCGAAATCCATGGCGGCGAAGTGACTGTGGAAAGCAAATTGGGCGAGGGCACCACGGTCACGCTCTGGCTACCCGCCGCCTGAGATGCCCGCCGACGCGTCAATCCGGCGCCTGCTGCTCGCCGTCGATGTACAACCAGCGTCCGTCCTCAAAGACAAAGCGGCTGAGCTCGTGCATGCGCCCACCACGCCCGTTGTCGCGGTAACGCGCGACAAACTCCACCACCCCTGCGTCGCCCGAGGCCTGGGCGTGGCGCACCTCCAGCCCGAGCCATTTGAGCGGCGGCAGTTCCAGCTCGCCGGGTGATGTGGACGGGTGCCAGGTGGCCAGCAGGTAGTCGATCAGGCCCAGCCCGTAGGCGCTGTAACGCGAGCGCATCAGCGCCTCGGGAGTCGGGGCGTGCAGGCCCTGCGCCCAACCCGCATGCCAGCGGCCACAACAATCGCCATAGGGCAAGCCGCTGTCACAGGGGCAGGCGGCGTGGACGGCAAGAACGTTCTTTTTCATGGCGGCAATGGTAACGGGGCGGGTTCTTGCTGCGTTGACTGGGGGAATCGTAAACTTGTTGCCAACCATGACGATTCCTTTGCGTAAGCCCATTCACCCAGCGGTTTAGTTTGATGCACGCTTTCTGGAAAACCATTCGCCTGCTGCCTAGCTGGGCACCCGGCTTGTCCACCTTGCTGAACTACCAGTCCGCCTGGTTGCTCCGTGATCTGGTGGCGGGCCTGGCGCTCACCGCCATCCTGGTGCCGGTGGGCATGGGTTATGCCGAAGCCTCGGGTCTGCCCGCCATCCATGGCTTGTACGCCACCCTCATTCCCCTGATCGTGTACGCCATTTTTGGCCCCAGCCGCATTCTGGTGCTGGGCCCCGATTCAACGCTGACGGCGGTGATAGCGGCGCTGATCCTGCCGCTGGCCGCTGGCAGTGTCGAGCGCGCCGTGCTGCTGGCGGGCATGCTGGCCATTTTGTCAGGGGTCTGCTCCATGCTGATCGGGCTGGCCCGCCTGGGCCTGCTGGCCGACCTGCTGTCCAAACCCATCCGGATTGGCTTTTTGAACGCCATCGCCCTGACCGTGCTGGTCGGGCAATTGCCAAAAATACTGGGTATTCCAGCCACGTCGGGCGGCTTGTTTGACCAGTTGGTCCATCTGCTGCAAAACCTGGTCAGCGGGCAGAGCAATCTGGTGGCGCTGTTGACCGGTTGCACCAGTCTGGCCCTGATTCTGCTGCTGGCGCGTAGTCGGCCACGCTGGCCCGGCCTGTTGCTGGTGGTGCTGCTGGCCACGGGCGTTTCGGCTTGGTTCGACCTGGCAGACACGGCCCATTTGTCCGTGCTGGGTCGGCTGCCGCAAGGCCTGCCGCACTGGCGGTTTCCCCTGGTGTCCTGGCACGACGTGCTGCAATTGCTGCCCGGCGCCATCATGATTTCCCTGCTGTCGTTCACCGATACCAGTGTGTTGTCGCGCGCGCTGGCGCAACGTGGTGGCTACCGCGTCAGTCAGAGCCAGGAGATGGTGGCGCTGGGCCTGGCCAATATCGCCACCGGACTGGCTCAGGGTTTCGCCATCAGCAGCAGCGCCTCGCGCACCCCGGTGGCTGAAGCCGCCGGGGCCAAAACCCAGGTGACCGGTCTGGTGGGTGCGCTGGCTATTGCCCTGCTGCTGGTCTGGGGCACCGGATGGCTGCAGAGTCTGCCCAACGCCGTGCTGGGCGCCGTGGTGATTGCTGCCTGCCTGTCATTTGCCGATGTGGCGGGCATGCGGCAGATGTACCGGCAGCGCAAAGTGGAATTTGCCCTGTCGCTGACCAGCTTTGTCGGCGTCGCTCTGATCGGCGTGATCGAAGGTATTTTCATCACCCTGGCAATGACCATGCTGGTGTTACTGTGGAACGCTTGGCACCCTTACTTTGCGGTGCTGGCGCGCGTGGACCGCACCAAGGGTTACCACGACATCACCCGGCACCCCGAGGGCCGGCGCGTGCCCGGCCTGGTCCTGTTCCGCTGGGATGCACAACTCTTTTTTGCCAACGGCGAAATTTTTCAGGAACAGGTGCAGCGCGCCATTGCGACTGCACCCACCCCGACGCGGCGCCTGGTAGTGGTGGCCGATGCCATTACCGACATCGACATCACGGCCGCCGACATGCTGGCCAGCCTGTACCTCGACCTGAAACAGCAGGGCATCGAGCTGTGGTTTGCCGGACTCAAGGGCCAGGTGAAAGACCGGCTGAAAAATTACGGCACGCTGGACCTGATCGGCCACGACATTTTTGCTCCCACCGTGGGCAATGCGGTCAACCTTTACCGGACCCACCATGCCGTGGACTGGAAGGATTGGGATGAGGTGTGAGTTCGCGGTGGCGGTGCTGCCGGGTGGCCAGCGTGCGGCCGGCCTTGTCGGGGGACGCTGTGCGCCTGGGCAACAGGCCGTGCAGCGCCTTGGGGTTGGCGCGTGCGCCGCTCGCCAGGTAGTCTGCCAGCAGGGCCTGGCGCACCAAGGCTGGCGACAGGCTGATGCTGAGGTAGTCAAACAAGGCATCCACCAGCGCCTCGGGCGTCAGCCGGTGCGTGCTGCCCTGGCGCTGCCACAGCCAGCTTGAGAACGCCATGAAACGCCAGAACGGCGACACCACAGCGCTGCCATCAACCGGTGAGGGGTGCAGCAGCAGTGAAAGCGTCTGCGCGAAACGGCCGGAATTGGCCAGCAGTTCCCAATAGCGCGCCAAGCGACCAAAGCGCTGCAACGTGGCGGCGTCAACCACCCCGGTGTGCTGCACGGTGTAGGGCGGCTCCGGCGCGTAAACCATGCCATGTGCCGCGCTGTGGCGGGCAATCGGCGCGCCGCACAGACGTTTCAACATGCCAAGCTGGATTTCGTGCGGTCCAATCGCCAGCAGCCGGTCAAAGCCGTCGGCAAAACTTTGCAGGGTTTCCCCGGGCAGGCCAAAAATCAGGTCGACATGCAGGTGTGCATGGGTGTGGGCCAGCAGCCAGCGCAGGTTGGACTCGGTGGCGTCGTTGTCCTGACGCCGCGAGATGGTTTGCTGCACCGCCACGTTGAAGCTTTGTACGCCGACTTCCAACTGCAGCACGCCCGGCGGAAACTGCGCCAGCATGGCCCGCAGGCGCTCGGGCAGGTGGTCGGGGATGACCTCGAAGTGCAAGAACAGTTGCACGCTTGCCGGGGCATTGGACGGTGGCAGCCGATCCAAAAAAAATTGCAGGATACGCACCGAATGCTCAATCTTCAGATTGAAGGTGCGATCGACAAACTTGAAGGTGCGCGCGCCGCGCTGGTGCAAAACATCCAGCGCCGCCAGCACCCGGTCCAGCTCAAAAGCCCAGGCGGTCTTGTCGAGCGCGCTCAGGCAAAACTCGCACTTGAACGGGCAACCGCGCGAAGCCTCCACGTACAGCAGGCGGTGCGCCAGATCGGCATCGCTGTATTCGCCGTAGGGCAAGTTCAGCTCGGCCAGCGGCGGCTGCTCGCCGGGAATGATTTTCATGAGCGGCTGCGGACCATGCAGCAGCGCGCGGCAGAGTTTGGCAAAACTCACGTCGCCCCAGCCGGTGATCACATGGTCGGCCAATGAGGTGATGGTTTGTTGCCCGGTCTCATGGCTCACCTCCGGCCCGCCCAGCACCAGCTTGAGGTCGGGCCGCGCGGCCTTGAGCAGACGGATCAGCTCGGTGGTTTGCGTCACGTTCCAGATGTACACGCCAAAACCCACTATCTGCGGTGTCGCTTCTGCCGCCGGCCCCAGCGTGGCCAGCAGGTCCGCCACCACATCCTGCGCGGGCCGGGAAATCGTGTACTCGCGCAGCACGGTCAACGCGCGCAAGCCCGCGCCGCCATGCCGGTCAAGATTGGCCAGCAGGTAACGCAAGCCCAGCGAGGCGTGGATGTAGCGTGCGTTGAGCGTGACCAGCACGATGCGCGGACAAGCAGTTGGGTTCATGCCGGCAATGGTAGCAAGTGACCGGAATGGACACCAACGCCATCACCTGGCCCCATTGCGCGAAAATGCACAGCTCAACCATTCACCTCACCACACACCCATGAAAATCGAAAAAGACACCGTTGTCACCCTGCGCTACAAAGTGGCCGACGCCCAGGGCAAGCTGCTTGAAGAAGCGAAAGAACCGATGGCCTACCTGCACGGCGGCTACGGCAATACCCTGGCCAAAATCGAGGCCGCGCTGGACGGCCAGACCGTGGGCTACCAGACCAATCTGCTGCTGCAACCCGAAGACGCCTTCGGCCTGCGCGACGAGAGCCTGGCGCAAACCATGCCGCGCCGCGACTTTCCGCCGGGCGTGAAGGTGGGCGGCCAATTGCAGGGCCGCACCGCCGATGGCCGCGACCAGGTGTTCCATGTGGTCAAGATCAAGGGCGACACGGTGCTACTCGACGGCAATCACCCCTGGGCTGGCAAAGTGCTGCGCTTCAGCATCAAAGTGACCGACGTGCGCAAAGCTGCGCCCGAAGAACTGGCCCACGGCCATGTGCATGGAGCGCACGGGCATCAGCATTAACGGCTGACGACAATGACCTGCTGGGCCGCAACTGGCGCAAGAATTTGGCCGGGGCTTTGAGTCGTGCAACCTGCGCGGCAGGGTGAGGTTTGTCGAGAGCTTTCCCGATGCGGCAATTGTGTCAACACTGTCGACACAATTGAGCTGGAGCCACATGGTCGCCATCGTGGCACTCAAAACCCCGCAAGTCCGCCAGTTTTACGCAAGCCAAGCCGCGCAAGACGGCTGGAGCGTGCGCACGCTGGCGCATCAGATCGAGCGCATCGCGGGAAGCTCCCTTCACCGCTCAGGCACCCATCACCGTTCGGGCTGAGCCTGTCGAAGCCTCGGGCACCAGCCCCGCCCAAGTCTTCAAAGACCCGTATTTTCTTGACTTTTTGGGCCTACGCCAAGGCTACGACGAGGCTGACCTGGAGGCCGCCCCCGACAAGGCCCATTTCATCAGGCTGGTATCGCAAGAGTTCGCTGCCTTGCAGCCTGGGAACGTCTAATCTAAATTAATCGCCAAAACAGGCGATCCCTTACCATCACCTATTCCCATTTCGCCCTTACCGGGCCCCCACGGAGAATTTATGTTCAGTCATATGATGCTTGGTACCAATGACCTTGAGGTCTCGAAGAAGTTTTACGACGCGGTGCTCGGCACGCTGGGTATTGGCCCAGGGGTTGCCAACAAGAACCGTTATTTCTACCACAGCCCCACCGGCTCGTTTGCCATCACCACGCCGGTCAATGGCAAGCCGGCAACGCACGGCAATGGCAGCACCATCGGGTTTAACGCGACGTCCGCAGAGCAAGTGGATGCATTCCACGCCGCCGGCGTTGCCAACGGCGGCACCACTTGTGAAGACCCACCGGGGTTTCGCGAAGGCGGGGCGGTCAAGCTCTACTTGGCGTATGTGCGTGACCCCGACGGCAACAAGCTTTGCGCATTGCACCGGCCAGCTAAATAGACCAGAGCACGCCATCGCTGAACCCATGACCCACGCCGTCTTCCGCTTGCGTAGCGCCCGCCTGGCGCGTGCCGTGAAACCTTTTCGCACCCGGGGTGGCCCCAGCGAGCGCTGCCCGGGTTGCCGGGTGATGCACAGCCATTGCCTGTGCACCTTGCGCCCCAATGTGCCCACGCGCGCCGGCATGTGCCTGCTGATGGCCGACATCGAGCCGCTCAAGCCCAGCAACACCGGTTGGCTGATTGCCGATGTGGTGACCGACACCTTTGCGTTTGGCTGGGCCCGCACTTCGGTGGACCCCGACTTGCTGACCCTGCTGGCTGACCCGCAGTGGCAGCCCTATGTGGTGTTCCCGGGCGAGTTTGTCGCGCCCGAACGAATGGTCACCGCGCTGCTGCCGGCCGTGGCCACCGAGGGGCATCCGGCCAAACGCCCGCTGTTTGTGCTGCTGGACGCCACCTGGAGTGAGGCCGGCAAGATGTTTCGCAAAAGCCCCTATCTGAACCACTTGCCGGTGCTCAGCCTCCACCCGGAGCAGATCTCCAACTACCGCCTGCGCCGCTCCACCCGCGCCGACCACTTTTGCACTTCCGAGGTGGGCGCCCTGTGCCTGGCCCTGGCGGGTGAGCCGCATGCGGCTGAGGTGCTGGACGCTTACCTGGAGGTGTTTACCCACCACTACCTGCAGGCCAAAAACCAGCAGCCGGTCGGTTGGGAAGATGCGGCGCACCTGCGGCTGCGGGATTTGTCATTTGGCGCCACGCCCTCGCTGTGAATGGCATCAATTGCAATGAAATGCGTTCAGAACAGCCTTCGTCGCGAGGGCGCAACTCCTACAAAGTCAAAACAGCCATACCGCTCACCGGGTGACAATCGCTACCCAACACAAAGAGCTGCCACATGACCCAAGACCGGAACCCACCCAACGAATTGAATGCGCCGGCGCTGTGCGATGCCTGCGCCGGCATCCAGCGCAACTGGCGCCGCGCGCCCGGCCATGCCGAACTGATGCAGGGTGTCAACCGCAAGGAGCCGCGCCGCCACGGGGCGGTCACCGTCACCCGCTACGTGTGTGAGCGTTGTGCTGCGGTCTGGGACTATGAGAACGACAAAAACAACACCCATGCGGGTTGGTCCTTGCTGGGTCACCTCGACCCCGACGCCTGATCTTATTTTGCCCCGGCCTGCGTCAGCAGGCTGACCATGGCTGAGTAGCCCCGCGCCTTGGCCAGCGTCAGCGGCGTGTTGCCCTCGCGGTCGGTCAAGCGGGTGCTGGCACCGGCGGCCAGCAGCGCGCGCACCACTTCCTGATGCCGCGGCCCGCCATTGCCAAGCACGATGGCCTCGATCAGCGCCGTCCAGTGCAGGTTGTTGACATGGTCCAGCGGGGCACCGGCGGCAATCAGTTGCCTAATCACGCCATCGTGACCCAGATGGGCCGCCGCGATCAGCGCGGTGCCGTCGTAGCGGCTGGTGGTGAGCCGGGCACTCGCGCCCAGGCCGAGCAACACACGCAACGTGTCTTCGTCGTCCGCCACCGAGGCGATGGTGACGGCGTCATAACGGTCGTTTTCCAGCAACTCAAGATCGGCACCGACCTGGGCCAAAGCGCGAATCAGCTCGCGCTGACGGGCGTGGGTGGCAATGTGCACCGCGGTGCGGCCGTACGGGTCACGCGCATTCACATTGGCGCCTGCGGCCAGCAGTTTTTTGGCTTTGGCCAGGTCGCCCTGATGCGCTGCGGCAAACAAGCCGATGTAGCGAGCCACCTCAGCGGCGCCGGGCGCCACCTGGGCCTGTGCGGTTGAAGTCAGGCAGGCCATGACCATGAAGGCCGCCATGGGCCATGCCCGCCAATGAGACTTGTTTGCCATGGTGTGTCCTCGGGTTGGGCAGGTACCGTTTACTTGAGCATGTCCTGCACGCTGGCGATGCCCGCCATAGCGCATTTTTCGTCCAGATGACCGCCCGGCGCACCGCCCACGCCGACCGCGCCGATCACTTCGTCACCGACCTTGACCGGCACGCCGCCGCCCAACAGCAGGTAGCCGGGGATCATGGCGACATGGGTGGATGCGGGGTTCTTTTGCACGCCTTCCCACATCGCCAGCGTGGTGTTTTTGCCCGAAGCGGAAGTAAATGCCTTGGCCTGGCTGGCGGCCAGCGTGTGCGGGCCGGCGTTGTCGGCACGGTAAACGGCGCGCACGCCACCGGCGCGATCGACCACGGTGGCGGTCACGTTGAACTTGTCAGCACTGCAGGCCGCCACGGTGGCTGCAGCAATCTTGGTAGCCAGTTCAAGTGACATGTTTTTTTCGACGCGAACGCTCTGGGCGCTGGCGCCCAGGGTGGCAAGAGACAGGACGAGGGCGGTGGCGCAATGAATGGAACGCATGGTTTTTCTCCAGAAAATGTGGGTGCTGAAGCAACTGTTCAAACCCTGGCGTAAATGTAGGCAAAGCGGGGCGCGCCGGCGATTCGTGCGGCTACGCGTCGGGCTCCGTAGAACTACGGAGGGGCCGGTGCATCAGCGATCGGCTTCGGCGGCCAGTGTGGCGTAATGGCGTATCAGGTGCGCCAGGGACTCGACCTGCAGCTTGGCAAACAGGTTGGCGCGATGGCTTTCCACCGTGCGCGGCGACAGGCCCAGGGCACGGCCGATTTCCTTATTGGTCAGGCCTTCGACGATCAGCCCCAGCACCTCGCGCTCGCGCTCGGACAACTGCGCGTAGTGCGCACGCGCATGCCGGTCGGCCTGGTGCCGCTCGCGGGAGCGGACATGCAGACGCACGGCGTTTTGCAGCGCTTCGAGCAACAGCTCGTCGTCCACCGGCTTTTCCAAAAACTCGGTGGCGCCCGACTTGAAGGCGCGCCGGCACAACTCCACCGTGCCGTGCCCGGTCAGCATGATGACCGGTTGGTCGACGCCCTGTTCCACCAATTGATCCAGCACGGTCAGGCCGCTGATGCCGGGCATGCGCACGTCAAGCACGATGGCGCCAATGCCCTGGCGATCAAAGCTGCGCATGAATTCCTGCGGATCGGCCCAAGTCTGCACGCGCAAGCCCACGGTGCCGATCAACAGCGCCAGACCGGCGCGCACGGCGTCGTCGTCGTCAATCAAGTGGATCAAGGGTGACAGCGGTGCGCTCATGGGCGGCTCGCCAGCGGCAATGTCAGGACAAAGATGGCACCGCGCGGCATATTGGCCTGCGCGCTCAGCTGCCCGCCCATGCCGCTGGCCAGGGTTTCGCACAGGCTCAGGCCCAGACCCAGGCCGCCTTCGCGGGTAGTAAAAAACGGCTCGAACACATGGGGCAAGGTGTCTGGCGCCATGCCCGGCCCGGTGTCAAGCACGCGCAGCACACCCATGCCTTTGGCCGCGCCAATGTGGACGGCCAACCGGCGCTCGCTGGCGGGCACCGCGTCCAGCGCCTGCAAGGCATTGGTGATCAGGTTGTGCACAATTTGCTCCAGCGCCACGCGCTCGGCCAGCACCAAGACGGGCTGGTCGATGTGTACGGCCGTGACCACGCCACGCCGCCGGCACTCGGGTTCCAGCAGATCAAGCGCCGAGCGCACCGCCTGCGCCAGGCCCACCGTCTGGCCCGGCGCGGTGGGCACGGGCTGCTCCACGGTGCGGCGCAAGCGGCCCAGCACCTCGGCGGCACGGCGCGCCTGCGCCACCGCCTGGTCCATGGCCTGCAGCGCAGTAGGCAGCTCGCCGGGGTCATCCTGCAGCAGGCGCTTGGCGGCCTGGGTGTTGGCCAGAATTGCCGTCAGCGGCTGGTTCAGCTCATGGGCCATGCCGGCGGCCAATTCGCCCAGGGTATTGAGGCGGGCCACCTGGCCCACGCGCAGCAAGGCTTCGGCACGGCGGCGCGCGCTGCGCTGGCGCTGCCAGGCCGACCACCCCGCCAGAGCGGCTGCCACCGCGAAGGTCCACAGCGCCATGGCCAGCCAGGGCAGTTCCAGCCAGCCGACCTGGCGGATGGCGACCACCTCAAAGGGCTGGCTCACGCTGTCCAGATGCTTGTGAAACGCAAAACGCCAGCCGCCTGTTTTGATGCGACCCGCTTGCACCACAAAGGCCTGGCCCGCGTGTTCCAGGGTGACGCGCACCGGGCTGGTCTGCACCGGCATCGACCAGTCGTTCCAGGGAATGGTGCCGTGGATGTCGATCAGCAGCGCATAACTGGCGGGTTGTGCCGCCAGCACCAGTTGGTAGCGACCACGGGCCAACGTGAAATCGGCATTGGCCAGCACGGCGACGCGGCCAGTGCGTGACGTCTTCTCGGCGGCGTCCAGACCGGTACCAAGCCACGCGGCGCCAGCGTCGCGCCGCTGCACACTCAAAATTTGCGGGTAGACCGACGGCAAACGCTGCTCCGCAGAATCGTTACTGCCAAGCGATGCAGCGGGTTGCAGCAGGGCCAGGGTGGCCAGCACCGCCTCGTGCTGCACCACGCGCTGGCTCAGCAGCCGGTGGCTGATACGGGCATCGGTCTCGAACGCCTCACGCAACTGCGCCAGCTCGGTGCGAGCCAGCAGCACACAGCCGATCGCCGAGATGGCGAACCAGACCATGAACCGCGGTGCATACACTTTGAAAAGCTGAGGCATGGGCAATTTTTGCATAGCGGACTGACCTTGGCTCACTGCCTTCGCCAGGAGGGCGTCGTTCGGCCCGCGCTGCCCTTGCGAAACTCGTCGGGCGTCGCGCCGGCCAAGCGCTTGAACATGGTGATGAACGCCGAGGCGCTGCCATAACCCAGGTCCAGTGCAATGGTTTCCACCGTTTGCCCGCTCTCCAGCAGCGCCATGGCCCTGACCACGCGCAGCCGCTGGCGCCACTGCGCCAGACTCAGACCCAGGTCGCGCTGGCAGCGGCGCATCAGGGTGCGCTCGGTGGTGTTGACCTGCGCCGCGAGTTCGGCCACCGAGCGGTTGTCACCAGGGTTGGCCTGCAGCAGGCGCAGCACGGCACCCAGGGCCGGGTCTTCGGAGGTGGGCAGGTAACTGCCGGCACGTGGCGCGGCAATGAGCTGGTCCAGCAGCACGCGCAGCAGACGGGCTTCGGCGGGCGTATCTGTCAGGTGGGCAGGCTGTGCGCGCAAGTGGTCCAGCAGCGCCCGCACCAGTGGACTGACGGTGAGTGCGCAGGTCTCCGCGGGCAGCGCAGCGCTCAGGGCGGCGGAAATGTAGAGCGAGGCATGGTGGGCCGCCTGCCGGTTCAGTCCCACATGCGCCTGGTCCGGCGGCAACCAGACACCATACTGCGGCGGGGCCAGGTAGTGCTGGTCGGCCACCTTGACCTCCATGACGCCGCTGAACGAGTAGACAAACTCCCCCCAGGCGTGCTGGTGCAGCGGGTAAATGCCTTCAGCGGGCTCGTAAGCACTGCGGAACATGATGGGGGCCGGCAGGTCGGGGCTGGCCAGGGGAATGTCGAGCTTGGGACGGAGGATGCGCATGTTTTGTCGGTTACGGCCTATGTCTTGTCTGTTTTTCACTATATCAATAAAAGTCGTCAACCCAATAATGCAGCCTCCGCGCCAACTTCCATGCCGTACCGATGAACACCCGCCAAGCCCTCGACAGTCATGCCATCACCCTCATGGTGGTGTTGTGCGCCACCTGGGGTCTGCAGCAGGTGGTGCTGAAGGCCACCGCAGCCGATATTGCACCCGTCATGCAAATTGCGCTGCGCTCGGGCGTGGCTGCCGCTCTGGTGGGGCTGCTCATGTGGTGGCGCAAGGAGCCCATGCGCCTGGGCGACGGCACGCTGCGCCCTGGTGTGGTGGTGGGGCTGCTTTTTGGATTGGAGTTTTTGCTGGTGGCTGAAGGACTGCGCCACAGCAGCGCCTCCCACATCCTGGTGTTTTTGTACACCGCACCCATCTTTGCCGCGCTCGGCCTGCACTGGAAACTGCCCGCAGAGCGACTGGGTGCGGTGCAGTGGCTGGGCATTGTGTTGGCTTTTGGCGGCATCGCCTATGCCTTTCTGGGACGCAGCACGATGGCCGGTGCATTGCCTGACAACGCGCTGTGGGGTGACTTTCTGGGCCTGCTGGGCGGCGTGGCCTGGGCGGCCACCACCGTGGTGGTGCGCTGCTCCAGCTTGTCCAGGGCGCCGGCGACGCAGACCCTGCTGTACCAGTTGATCGGCGCCTTTGTGTTGCTGCTGGCGGGCGCCTTCCTGACCGGCCAGGCGCGCATCAACCTCACGCCACACATCTGGGCCAGCCTGGCGTTTCACTCGGTGGTGGTGTCGTTTGCCAGCTATCTGGCCTGGTTCTGGCTATTGCGCCATTACCTGGCGTCACCGCTGGGTGTGTTCTCATTCCTCACGCCCCTGTTTGGCATTGTCTTTGGCGCCTGGCTGCTGTCGGAACCGATCGAGGCGAGCTTTTTGCTGGGCGCCATTCCGGTGCTGATCGGGATTGTGCTGGTGAGCGGCGGCGGCTGGCTGTTGCGGTATCAAGGCTTCAATCAAAAATATCGCTGAGCCACGATTTTTTACGGCTGTATTGGTAGCGCCGCCCGTCGCGATCGTCGGAGTCTTCAAAATCAGGCTGGTGCCGACCTCGCGACACCGGCGCAAGGACGGGTGCGGTGGGTGCCATGGCAATGGCCGCCCGATCCAGCAGTTTGTCAAGTTCACCCCGGTCAAGCCAAACGCCGCGGCAGGCCGGGCAATAGTCAATTTCAACACCCTGGCGATCAGTCATCACCAGGGTTGCGTCGGGGCATACAGGGCATTTCATGTTTTCTCCAATGGGTGAAGCAAGGCCCAACGATAGGGTACAAATCTATTCTTAAAAAGCAGATAATTTCTTATCCATAGTCCCTGAAAACCTAATCATGAGTACGCCCTTCAATTACAAGCATCTGTATTATTTTTGGGTGGTCGCCAAAGAAGGCGGCATCTCGCGGGCCGCAGAAAAACTGGACATGGCCGTCCAAACCGTGAGCGCACAGGTGCGAGAACTGGAGCGATCCCTGGGTTACGCGCTGCTCAAACCTGCCGGGCGCGGGCTGGTGCTGACCGACGCAGGACAAGCCGCCATGCAGCAGGCCGACCAGATTTTTCAACTGGGTGAGAACTTGCCTGCGCGGGTGCGCGATGCCGCCAGCACGCCGACCATTCGCCTGGCCATAGGCATTTGTGACGGACTACCCAAACTCGTGGTGCGGCGGCTGTTGCAGCCTGTCATTGCTGAGCCGAACTTGCGCTTGCTGTGCCATGAGGGCGAGTTTGACGATTTGCTGGGTGACCTGGCCTTGCACCGGCTGGACGTCGTGCTGTCAGACCGCCCTGCGCCACTCAACCCCAACATCAAACTCTACAGCCACGCCATGGGGTCGTCCACGATTGCCTGGTACGGCACAGCGACGATGACCCGCGCTGCAAGCCAAAACTTTCCGGCAAGCCTGGCCGACGTGCCCATGCTGCTGCCCACGGCGCACACCGCCGTGCGCGCCCGCCTGGACCACTGGTTTGAGCAACGCGCGATTCGGCCACGCGTCGTCGGCGAGTTTGCCGACAGCGCCTTGCTTAAGACCTTTGGCGCCAGCGGCATGGGCGTGTTCCCGGCGGCCGAGTGGGCGCATGAAGACCTGTTAGCCCATTACGCGGTGCAGCGTTTGGGCTCTTGTGAGGGGGTTACCGAGCACTTTTTTGCCATTGGCACCGAAAAAAAAGTACAGCACCCGCTGGTGCAGCGCTTGTTGCAACCGGCGCTTTAGTCAGCGGGCGGGTCAGGTCTTCGCTTCGGGCTTGGCCGTGCGCACGCTCAGCAGCATGGTCAGAGCCAGGATGCCCACCACCACAGCCAGAGAGAACAGCACCGGAATTTTGTAGACGTCAATCAAACACATCTTGGTGCCAATGAACACCAGAATCACCGCCAGTCCGTAGTTGAGCAAGTGGAACTTGTTGGCCACCGCCGCCAGCAAAAAGTACATGGCGCGCAAGCCCAGAATGGCAAACACATTGCTGGTCAACACGATGAAGGGGTCGCTGGTGATGGCAAAAATGGCGGGGATGGAATCCACCGCAAAGATCACGTCGGTAAGCGCAATCAGGCAGATCACCATGAACAACGGTGTGGCGATTTTTTTGCCGTTTTCCATCGTCCAGAAGTTTTCACCGTCGTAGTTTTTGCTCACTGGCAGCACGCGGCGCAGCAACTTCAAAGCCGGGTTGTCGTTCAGGTCAGGTTCCTTGCCTGCGGCCCACCACATTTTCACCCCGGTCAGGATCAGGAAGGCACCGAACACATACAAGATCCAGTGAAATTCGGCCAGCAGCCACCCACCCACCAGGATCATGACCGTGCGCAACACAATCGCGCCGATGATGCCAATCATCAGCACCCGCTTCTGATAGTGCGTGGGCACGGCAAAGTAAGTGAAAATCATCAGGAAAACGAAGATGTTGTCCACCGCCAATGACTTTTCAATCAGATATCCGGTCAGGAATTCCAGCGACTTGGTGTTGGCCATCTCACTTGACCCGGTGCTGTCTTTCACTGCCCACCAAAACAGGCCGTTGAACAGAAAGCTGAGCGCAATCCAGACCACGGACCAGTTCAGCGCCTCTTTGACACCAATGTCATGTGAGCCCTGTTTTTTGAGCACGACGAAGTCGATGAACAGCGACACCAGCACGATAGCGCCGAAGGTGGCCCAGAGCCACAGGGGTGCAATAGTTTGCATAGAAACCTCACAAGTTGGAAATCAGCAGACCTCCACGGTTGCTGTTCTTGTACGACGGACCAAAGCGCCAGCGCCCAAGTGTTGCCAAAGTTTAGCGAGGAATACCCATGCTTAATCTGAAAAAACATTCATTAAGGTTCGTAAAAACAGGAACATTAAAATCAATTTTTCTGTTTTCCAAAGCTCGCGGAGCCAGCGGCATCAAGCCATCACAATATGGGTGTATCGGACATCACCCGACTGGATCAGCTGTGACAATGCGGGTGAATGAACCAAGGAGTCACCATGCCTGACCTTACCCACTTCACCATCACCCGCAAATGGCCCGCCCAACACCCGGATCGGCTGCAGCTTTACTCGCTGCCCACACCCAATGGCGTCAAGGTGTCGATCATGCTGGAAGAGCTGGGCCTGCCGTATGAGGCGCACCTGGTCAACTTTGAGACCAGTGACCAGTTGTCGCCCGAATTCATCGCCACCTTTCCGAACAACAAGATCCCCGCCATCCTCGACCCCAACGGTCCCGGCGGCCAGCCACTGGCGCTGTTCGAGTCCGGCGCCATTCTGCTGTACCTGGCTGAAAAAACCGGCCAATTTATCCCGGCCGATGCGGCGGCCAGGTATGAGACGATCCAATGGCTGATGTTCCAGATGGGCGGTATTGGCCCGATGTTTGGGCAAGTGGGATTCTTTACAATTTTTGCCGGCAGGGACTTCGAGGACAAACGCCCACGCGACCGCTATGTGGCCGAGTCCAGACGCCTGTTGGGCGTACTCAACCAGCGCCTGGAAACCCGCGCCTGGGTCATGGGTGACGCCTACACCATTGCCGACATCGCCATCTTCCCCTGGGTACGCAATTTGATCGAGCGCTACCACGCGGGCGACCTGGTGGGCATGCAGGACTTTGCCCATGTGACGCGGGCGCTGGCAGCCTTTGTGACGCGGCCTGCCGTGCAGCGCGGGTTGACGGTGCCGCAGCGCAGCTGAGTCGATCCGGGCGCTGGGTCGGTCGAAATTTATGGGGTTAGTTGATGCTTGTCAGGATGGTGTCCAGCTGTGGACCTACCATGTCTGGCAGCGGGCCCAACCGCTGTTTCCCCCACCTCATTCCACCGGCCAGACTTATGTCATTTCAAACCTTGTACCAAAGCAAACGCGTCACCCCCGAAGAAGCCCTGGACCAGTTGCGCAACGGCGACTTCATCGTCGTGCCCACCGGCGTGGGCGAGCCACCGACGCTGCTGACCGCACTCTCGGAACAGCGCCGACGCTTCAATGATGTCAAGGTGGCGCAGATCCTGGCGGTGCGCAAATTTGCTTACTTCGACCCCGAGACTGCGCACCATGTGCGCCACATGGCCTTCTTCTTTGGTGGTGCCTCGCGCACCGGCGGGAAAGACGGGTCGGTTGATTTCATTCCCTGCAGTTTTTCCGACATCCCGGTCATGATCCAGCGGGGCCAGATCCCGGCTGACGTTGTTTTTTCCATGGCCTCGCCCATGGATGAAAAAGGTTTTTTCTCGCTCAGCCTGGGGCCGGACTACACCATGGCGGCTGTGGCCAGGGCACGTGCCATCGTGCTGGAAGTCAACCCCAACGTGCCGTTTGCTTACGGCAATTGCCTTGTGCACGTTTCACAGGTGAGTGCCCTGGTGGAAACAGATGAACCGGTTCAGGAAGTCGGCCTGCCAAAAATTGGCCCGGTGCAGCAAGCCATTGGCAAATATGTGGCCGACATGATCGATGACGGCTCGACCCTGCAGATTGGTTATGGCGGCATTCCCGACGCGGTGGTGATGCAGCTGGCCAGCAAGCACGACCTGGGCATCCACACCGAGATGATCGGCGACGGCATTCTGACCCTGATCGAGAGCGGCGCCGTGACCAACCGCAAAAAGAACTACCTGCCCGGGAAAATGGTGGCCACGTTCGCGCTGGGCTCAAAAAAGCTGTACCAGTTCATGGAACGCAACCCGGCGCTGGAAATGCATCCCGCCGACTTCACCAACGACCCCTACCTGGCCGCGCAAAACGACAAGCTGGTGTCGATCAATGCCACTTTGCAGATCGATTTGCTGGGCCAGTGCGGCTCGGAAAGCCTGGGCCCCTTGCCCTACTCGGGCAGCGGTGGCCAGGTGGACTTTGTGCGCGCCGCCAACCGCTCGCAGGGCGGCAAGTCATTCATCGTGCTGCCAGCAACCGCCAAGGACGACACTTTGACACGCATCGTGCCCACCCTGACACCGGGCACCCATGTCACCACCAGTAAAAACGACGTCAATTACGTGGTGACCGAATTCGGCGTGGCCCAATTGCGCGGCAAATCAGCCAAACAGCGCGCCCAGGAAATGATCGCCATTGCGCACCCGGATTTCCGTGCCGAGCTCACCGAGGGCGCGCGCCGGCTGAACCTGCTGTGACGGTGCGTGCGGGGATGACGGGCGCTTTATACTCAAAGCGAGTCCTACCCCGTACCTATGAACGTCACACCCCAGTCCATGCATTTTGCCGCCGCCTTGCCTTTGCAAAGCGGCGCTTCCATTCGGGAATACGACCTCAGCTTTGAGACCTACGGCACGCTCAACGCCGACAAATCCAACGCGGTGCTGATCTGCCACGCCCTGAACGCCTCGCACCATGTGGCCGGCACCTACGCGGGGCAGGACAAATCTGAAGGCTGGTGGCACAACATGATCGGGCCGGGCAAGCCGCTCGATACCGAGCATTTTTTTGTCATCGGCGTCAACAACCTGGGCTCGTGTTTTGGCTCGACCGGCCCGATGCACACCCACCCCGACACCGGTCGCATTTATGGCGCCGACTTTCCGGTGGTCACGGTCGAGGACTGGGTCAACGCCCAGGCCCGGCTGCTCGACGCGCTGGGCATCCAGACGCTGGCCGCCGTGATGGGTGGCAGCCTGGGCGGCATGCAGGCGCTGAGCTGGGCGCTGCAGTACCCGGACCGGGTTCGTCACGCGGTGGTGATTGCCAGCGCGCCCAACCTGACGGCAGAAAACATTGCCTTCAACGAAGTGGCCCGGCGCGCCATTCAGACCGACCCCGATTTTCATGGCGGCCATTTTTATGCGCATGGCACGGTGCCCAAACGCGGCCTGCGCATTGCCCGCATGATTGGCCACATCACCTACCTCAGCGACGACGTGATGAACGAGAAGTTTGGCCGCCAACTCATCGCCAGCAGCCAAAGCGAGCAGGACCGCAACTTTTTCTACAGCACACTGGAAGCCGAGTTCCAGATCGAAAGCTATCTGCGTTACCAGGGCGACAAGTTTGCCGAATACTTTGACGCCAACACCTACCTGCTGATCACCCGCGCGCTCGACTACTTTGACCCGGCGCGCCAGTTTGAGGGCAACTTGAGCCAGGCGCTGGCGCGCGCCACCTCCAAATTCCTGCTGGTGAGCTTCACCACCGACTGGCGCTTTGCCCCCAAACGCAGCCGCGAAATCGTCAAGGCGCTGCTCGACAACAAGCGCGACGTCAGTTACGCCGAAATCAACGCGCCGCACGGGCATGATGCCTTTTTGCTCGACGATGCCCGCTACATGGGCGTCATCCGTTCTTATTTCAGCAACGTGGTCAAACCAGCCGGGGAGGCCGCATGAGCGCCAGTGCCAAGGTCAACACCACCCAGCTGGCCATTGCCGAGCTGGTGCCACCAGGCTCGCGCGTGCTCGACCTGGGCTGCGGCAACGGGGCCATGCTGGCGCACCTGACCCAGGCGCGCGGCTGCAGCGGCTACGGCATCGAGATCGACGACGCCAACGTGCAAGCCTGTGTCAAGCGCGGCGTCAACGTGATCCAGCTCAATCTGGACGAAGGCTTGTCCACCTTTGCCGACGCCAGCTTTGATGTGGTGCTGCAAATCGACACCCTGCAACACCTGCGCAACGCCGAAGTGATGTTGCTCGAGACCGTGCGCGTGGGGCGCCTGGGCATCGTGGCCTTCCCCAATTTTGCCCACTGGCCCAATCGCCTGAGCGTGCTCACCGGACGCATGCCGGTAACCAAGCGCCTGCCTTACCAGTGGTTTGACACCCCCAATATCCGCGTCGGCACCCACGCCGACCTGGGTGTGCTGGCCAGCCGCAACCGGCTGCTGGTGCAGGACAGCTTTGGCCTGCAGGACGGCAAGGTGGTGCGCCTGCTGCCGAACTTGCTGGCCGGCACCTCGGTGTACACGCTGTCGCGTTAAATCAGCAAGGCCGCCAGCGCCGCCAGAGCGGCGGTTTCCGAACGCAGTACACGCGGCCCCAGCGTCACCGGGGCAAAATCCAGGGCCAGCGCCGCGTCTTCTTCGGCCGTGCTCAAGCCGCCTTCGGGGCCGGACAAAAAAGTGATGCCTGTTGCCGTGGCATGGGTCGCTTCGCGCAACCCCAATGACTCGGGTCGCAAGGACAGCAACAAACGCTGTGGCTGCGCAGGGTTCAGCGGGGTTTGTGCCTTGAGCCACTGCGCCAGCGGCAGCACCGCATGCACGCGCGGCACCCGGTTGCCGCCGCACTGCTCGCAGGCCGCCACCGCCACACTTTGCCAATGCGCCTGTTTCTTGTCGGCACGCTCGCCGGACAGACGCAACACGCTGCGCTCGGTCATCAGCGGCTGGATGCTGGCCACGCCCAGCTCAGCGGCTTTTTCCACCAGCCAGTCCATGCGCTCGTTGGCCGGCATGCCCACTGCCAGATGCACCTGCAGCGCGGCTTCGCGCTCCACCGCGGTGTGCGCAGCCACCTGCACCTGCACATGGCTGCGCCCCATCTGGGTGACGGTGGCTGCATATTCGCCACCGCTGATGCCAGGCACATCCGGCCCGCCATTGAACAGCGTGATGGCATCACCGGGCTGCAGACGCAGCACCTGCACATGGCGTGCCGCGCTGGCGGGCAGGTCCAGCAGGTCGCCGCTGGCTAAGGGAGTGGGGCAGTAAAAGCGCGGCATGAGGGACTGGATAATAGCGCCTTCACTCACACCATCCAGACCCAAGACCATGCTGGCAGAGATCAACCACATCGCGCTCGTTGGCGACCTGCTGCAGCAGATGTGCGTCTATCTGGTGGTGGCCTACCTGCTCACCAAAACGCCCCTGTTCTCCCCCTTGATGCAGGTCACCGTGCGCCTGCCCGACCGGCTGGTGTGCTACGTGGTTTTTTCTGGCTTCTGCATCATGGGTACCTACCTCGGATTCCAGGTTGACGACGCCATTGCCAACACCCGGGCCATTGGTGCCGTGCTGGGCGGCATGCTGGGCGGCCCGCTGGTGGGGCTGGCCGTAGGCCTGACCGGTGGCCTGCATCGCTACTCGCTGGGGGGCTTTTCGGCAACGGCCTGTGCCGTCTCCACGGTGACCGAAGGACTCATTGGCGGCTTTCTGCATTTCTATTTGTTGCGCCGTCACAAGGCCCACCTGGTGCTCAATCCGGCGATTGCCTTTGGCACCACGCTGGTTGCCGAGTTGTGCCAGATGAGCATCATTTTGCTGCTGGCCAAACCGGCTGAACAAGCCGCCCATCTGGTGGCCCAGATTACCTTGCCCATGGTGCTCACCAATTCGTTTGGCGCAGCCCTGTTCATGCGCCTGATTCTGGATCGCAAGGAAACCCTGGAAAAGTACTCGATTGCCTTTTCTGCCAAAGCGCTGCGCATTGCCGAGCGCTCCGTCGGCGTCCTGGTGCAGGGCTTCAACGAACACAATTGCGCGCGCATGGCCGGCATTATTCGCGAAGAAACCGGGGTTGGCGCCGTGGCCATCACCAATACCGAGAAGGTATTGGGTTTTGTCGGCGTGGGCGCGGACCACCACCTGCCCGGCATGCCGATCTCTTCGGCGCACACCTTGCAGGCCATCCGCCACAACGAAGTGGTTTATGCCGATGGCGCGGCCGTGCCCTATTGTTGCTCGGTGACCAGGGACTGCAAGCTCGGGTCATGCCTGGTGATTCCGCTGCGGGGTACCGAGAACCGGGTGATTGGCACCATCAAACTGTACGAGCCCAAAACCAAATTTTTCTCATCGCTCAACCGCACACTGGGCGAAGGCATTGCCCGGCTGCTGTCCAACCAGTTGCTGTCGGGCCGCATCGAGGAGCAAAAGCAGTTGCTCGCGCAGGCCGAAATCAAGCTGCTGCAAGCCCAAATCAACCCACATTTTCTGTTCAATGCGCTCAATACCCTGGCCGCCGTGATCCGGCGTGATCCAGAGTCGGCGCGGCGGCTGGTGCAATACCTGTCGACTTTTTTTCGCAAGAGTCTCAAGCGCACCGGCAACGATGCCACGCTCAAGGATGAAATCGAACATGTGGATGCCTACCTGCGCATCGAGCTGGCCCGCTTTGCCGACCGGCTCAACGTGCGCTTTGATGTGCCCGACGATCTGCTGGGGCTGCGGCTGCCAGCCTTCTCGCTGCAGCCGATTGTGGAAAACGCGATCAAGCACGGCATCTCCCAGATGCTGGAGCCCGGTACCCTTGTCATCAGCGCCCGGCGTGCCGGGGCGGTATTGACCGTGGTGGTCGAAGACAGCGCCGGCTTGTATCAGACCAAGCCCGGCAGCGACGGCCTGGGCATGAACCTGGTGGACCGGCGCATCAAGCTGCGTTGCGGCCCGGACTTTGGTCTTGATGTCACCTGCCAAGCCGATGACTGGACCCGGGTGGCCATCCGCCTGCCGATTGAAGACGAACGCGTGCCATGCTGACCGCTTTGATCATTGACGATGAAGCACCCTCACGCGACGAACTGAAGGCGCTGCTGACCGCCCACCCCGACATAGAAGTGCTGGGTGAATGCAGCAACGCACTGGAAGGCATTGCGGCCATTCACCGCTTGCGCCCCGACGTGGTGTTTCTGGACATCCAGATGCCGCGCGTGAGTGGCCTGGAAATGGTGGGCATGATCGAGGTCGCCGCCTTGCCACACATCGTGTTCGTGACCGCGTTTGATGAACACGCGCTGAAAGCTTTTGAAGAGCATGCCGCCGACTACCTGCTCAAACCGATCGACCCGCAACGTCTTGCCAAAACCCTGGATTGGCTGCGTGCAGGCGCCCGGCCATCGCAGCCGGCACATGCGCCCTTGATTCCGGCGCTGCGGCATATTCCCTGCATGGGACTGAACCGCATCTTTTTGCTGGCGCTCGACGAGGTTGAATTTGTTCACACCGACCTCACCGGCGTGCATGTGGTGGCCGACAAGCGTCAGGGCATCACCGAACTGACCCTGAAAATACTGCAGGAACGCACGCCGCTGATGCGCTGCCACAGGCAATATCTGGTCAACATCAACCACGTTGCCGAGATCACATTGATGGACAACGGGAGCGCGGAAATCATCACCCGCAGCGACCGGCGCCTGCCAGTGAGCCGGCGTTACCTGCGCGAACTGAAAGACCAGTTGCTCATCGGCTGAGGTTTTGGCACACCGCTGGGCCGCGCGCACGCGCCACTCAATCCTGCTGGCAACCACTGGCCAGATAGCGCACAAAAAAGCCGCCAATGCCGCTACATTTCCGGCCCACTGACCGGAGAAGCTGACGCCTTGCGCGGCACAGCGCCACCTGGATCAGCAAGTTCTGACATTTTCAGGGCATCAACCAACACCAGGAGAAGACATGCATCTTGTTTCCAAGCACGCCCTGTGGGCGCTTTTAACGGTGATCGGGGTATTTTCCCTGGGCACCGTGGCGCTGTCGCGGGGTGAGACCATCAATTCGTTGTGGATCATCACCGCGGCGATATCCATTTACCTGGTCGCCTACCGTTACTACAGTCTGTACATCGCCGACAAGGTCATGCAGATCGACCCCAGCCGCGCCACCCCGGCGGTGCGCCACAACGACGGGCTGGATTTTGTGCCGACCAACAAATATGTCCTGTTTGGCCACCACTTCGCGGCCATTGCAGGCGCCGGCCCACTGGTGGGCCCGGTGCTGGCGGCGCAAATGGGTTACCTGCCCGGCACGCTGTGGATCATCGTTGGCGTGGTGCTGGCCGGTGCGGTGCAGGACTTCATGGTGCTGTTTGTCTCGACCCGACGCGACGGGCGCTCACTGGGCGACCTGGTCAAGTCCGAACTGGGCCTGGTGCCCGGCATGATTGCCCTGATCGGCACGTTTGTCATCATGGTGATCATCCTGGCCGTGCTGGCCTTGATCGTGGTCAAGGCGCTGGCTGCCAGCCCATGGGGTACCTTTACCGTGGCTGCCACCATTGTGATTGCCTTGTTCATGGGGGTTTACAGCCGTTATCTGCGCCCCGGGCGCATCGGCGAAGTCTCCGTCATTGGCCTGGTGTTGTTGATTGCCTCGATCGTGGCAGGCGGCCAGGTGGCCGAAAGCGCGGTACTGGGCCCAATGTTCACCTTTGATGCCAAACAATTGACCTGGATGCTGATCATCTATGGCTTCATCGCCTCGGTGCTGCCGGTCTGGCTGTTGCTGGCGCCGCGTGACTACTTGTCCACCTTCCTGAAGATCGGCACCATTGCCGGTCTGGCATTGGCCATGGTATTTGTGGCGCCCAACCTGCGCATGCCTGCCGTGACCCAGTTCATCGATGGCACCGGCCCGGCCTGGTCTGGCAGCCTGTTCCCGTTCATCTTCATCACCATTGCCTGCGGTGCCGTGTCCGGCTTCCACGCCCTGATTTCGTCGGGCACCACGCCCAAGCTGCTCGACAGCGAAGGCAATGCCCGCATGATCGGCTACGGCGGCATGCTGATGGAATCGTTCGTGGCCATCATGGCCATGGTGACCGCCTCGGTGATCGATCCGGGCGTGTATTTCGCCATGAACAGCCCGGCGGCCATCATCGGCAGCAATGTCGACAGCGCCGCCCAGGTCATTTCGCAATGGGGTTTCATCATCACGCCCGACGTGCTGTTGCAGACCGCCAAGGACGTCGGTGAAAACACCATCCTGTCACGCGCGGGCGGTGCACCGACGCTGGCAGTGGGCATGGCCCAGATCTTTTCGCAGATCATGGGCGGCCAGGCCATGATGGCCTTCTGGTACCACTTTGCCATCCTGTTCGAGGCATTGTTCATCCTGACCGCCTGCGATGCCGGCACCCGCGCAGGCCGCTTCATGCTGCAGGACCTGCTGGGCAGCTTCATCCCAGCCCTCAAGAAGACCGACTCCTGGATTGCCAGCCTGACTGCCACTGCCCTGTGTGTGGCCGCCTGGGGTTACATTTTGTACCAGGGCGTGGTCGATCCGCTGGGCGGCATCAACAGCCTGTGGCCGCTATTTGGCATTTCCAATCAGATGCTGGCCGGTGTCGCACTGATGCTGTGCACGGTGGTGCTGTTCAAGATGAAGCGCCAGAAATTTGCCTGGGTGACGATTCTGCCGGCCTCCTGGCTGCTGATCTGCACGCTGGTCGCCGGCTGGGAAAAGGTATTTGACGCCAACCCCAAGATCGGCTTTCTCGCGCTGGCCAACAAGTTCCAGGCAGCGATCGACCAGGGCACGGTGCTGGCACCAGCCAAGAGCATGGCCCAGATGCAACAGATCGTGTACAACAACCAACTCGATGCTGCGTTGGCGCTGTTTTTCATGTTTGTGGTGGTCAGCATGCTGTACTACACCGTCATCGCCTGCGTAAAGGCCTTGCGCACCGACAGGCAAACCAGTTGCGAGACACCGTACCAGGCGATCCCGGTCAATGGCTAGCCTGTTTTTCAACGACCTGTCCACGGTAGGCAAGTACCTGGGGCAGGCCGCCCGGCAGATGGTGGGCGTACCCGATTACGCCACCTACGTCAGACACCGGCGCATCACCCATCCGGGCGAGCCGATCATGACCGAGCTGGAGTTTTTCAGGAACCGCCAGGAAGCCCGCTACGGCTCCGGCCGCTCGGGTGGCTGTTGCTGAGGCGGCCTGGTAGTTTCAAGTCGTAGCGCAGAGACTAGACCGTCTCGGCGCTGCCCGCCAAATCGCCTGCGATCAGTCTGAACTGCTCCAGCGCCGCTTCCAGGTCATCCACAATTTCTTGCGCAATCACGTCGGGCGGTGGCAACGGCTTTTTATTGCCGCCCAAAGCCAAAAACGGCGGGCTCCTCAATGCCTTCTATTTTTTCCACCAGACGCAGCAACGGTTTGAGCTCGCGGTAGCGGGCACAGGTGGTGCGGATGTAAGTGATGAAGCGCGGCGTGTCGGCCAGGTACTGGGGCTTGCCGTCGCGCAGCGTGAGACGGGCAAAAATGCCGGCCACCTTGAGGTGACGCTGCAGGCCCATCCACTCCACGCTGCGGTAAAACTCGCCAAAGTCGTCGCCCACGGGCAAACCGGCCTTGCGCGCTTTTTCCCAGTAGCGGATAGTCACGTCCAGGCAAAAGTCTTCATCCCAACTCAGGAACGCGTCACGCATCAGGCTGGCAATGTCGTAGGTGATGGGGCCATAGACCGCATCCTGAAAGTCGAGCACGCCCAGGGCGTCGGGCCCGGACACCATCAGGTTGCGCGGCATGAAGTCGCGGTGCACAAAAACGCTGGGCCAACTCAGGTTCTGGCTGATGATTTGGTCGAAACTCTTGTCCAGCGTCTGGCGCATGGCGTCGTCCAGCACGACGCCCTTGTGCCGGCTGATGTACCAGTCGGGAAACAGCGCCAGCTCGCGACGTAAAAGCGCTTCGTCGTAAGGTGGCAGCACATCGGGTTGGGAGCTGAGTTGCCAGGTAATGAGCGCGTCCACTGCCTGCAGGTAGCGCGGCAGGTTGGCGCCGGGGTCGTCGCGGTTGATCACCTGCATCATGGTCTGCGCGCCCAGGTCGGTCAGCAGCATGAAGCCCAGCGGCTCGTCCCAGGCCAGCACCTGCGGTGCGTGCACACCGGCGGCCTGCATCAGCGCCGCCACCTTGACAAAAGGCGCGCTGTTTTCTTTGTCGGGGGGGGCATCCATGATGATGCAGCTGCCATCCGGGGCATCAATGCGGAAATAACGCCGGAAACTGGCATCGGCCGAGGCCAGCCGCAGACTCTCCATCTGCAAGCCGTGCTGGGCGGCGGTGGCGCTCAGCCAGCAGGAAAACTGCTCCGCGCGGGTGGGATCGTTCCAGACAATGGCTGGCTGTGTGGGGACTTGGGGGGTAGTGGCGTGGCTCATGGATAATCCATTCTACAAATCTGTCCAGCCATCTACCGCGCCTACTTCATGCCCGTTACCGTTTTCGAACCCTGCGCGTTTTCCAAATGCGTCGCCTGATGCGCGACACGCCTGCCTTTCGGCTGCGTGGCCGCGCGCGCCCGCTGCGCCTGAGCGTGTTGGCCACGCTGCTGCAGTCAGCTCTGGTGAGTGCGCAGCAGGCCGCTGATGCGCCTTTGCTTCTGCAAACCAGCCCCTTGTTGCAAGAGCAGATTGCACCCGGGGTGCGCGGCAGTTTGCCGAGCTTTGTTTCGGGCCAGCACATCACGGGGCGACCGGACCTGGAGACGGTGGTCGAAGGCGAGGCCATGCTGCGCCGCGGCGACATGGTGATCAAGGCAGACCAGCTGGAGTACGACCAGCCCACCGATTTGGCCAAGGCCCGGGGGCATGTGCTGATCAACCGCGCGGGCAACGTCTATGAAGGCCCCTTGCTGGAGTTGCGGGTGGATGCCTTTGAAGGTTTTTTCAACGAACCCAGCTACCATTTTTTAAGCAACCAGGCCCATGGCCAGGCGGACCGGGTGGATTTTCTGGACGAGCAGCGGGCGGTGATCCACAACGCCACCTTTACCACCTGCCGCCGCTTGCCGGGCCCCAGCTGGATGCCGGACTGGATTCTGAAGGCCAGCACCATTACCCTGGACAACGACGAAGACGTGGGCACCGCCACCGGGGCCTTGCTCAGCTTCAAGGGGATGCCGCTGCTGCCGGTGCCCTACATCAGCTTTCCGCTGAGCGAGCAGCGCAAGTCGGGCATGTTGCCACCCACGATAGGGCTGGACAACGTCAATGGATCCGAGGTTTCAGTGCCCTACTACTGGAACATCGCGCCCAACCGCGACGCCACCATCACCCCCACCCTGATGAGCAAGCGCGGCGTCAATATCGGCACCGAATTCCGTTATCTGGAGCCAAGTTACAAGGGCGAAGTGCAGCTTGACTGGATGCCTTCCGACCAATTGCGTGACGCCAACCGCTGGGGCCTGAACCTGAACCACCAGGCCCACATCGACAGTGCCTGGACCAACAACGGCGCCGCCTTGAACCTGAGTCTGAACCGGGTCAGCGATGACAACTATTGGCGTGATTTCAGCCTCGCCAACAACTCCCTGACGCAACGCCTGCTGGCCAATGATGCCACCTTGTCCTGGAGTCAGGGCGCCTGGTCCAACAGTGTGCGCACGCTCAAGTGGCAAACCCTGCAGGATGTCACGGCACCGATCATCCCGCCCTACGACCGGCTGCCGCAGCTCAGTACCAGCTACGCCAGTCACCAGGTGACGGGTTTCAACTATGCATTCAACGCCGACTACACCCGTTTCCAATCCGACGCCACGCGCACCGGACAGGCCAACGGCCAGCGCAGCTTTGCCTTGTTGCAGGCCAGCTACCCGATGACCGCCCCGGCCGGATTTTTAACGCCCAAAGTGCAATTGCACGCCAGCCAGTACCAGTTTGAAACACCCCTGAGCAATGGCGAGACATCCGCCAGCCGTGTGCTGCCCACCTTCAGCCTCGACAGTGGCCTGGTGTTTGAGCGCGACACCCAATTGTTTGGCCGCAACCTGCGCCAGACCCTGGAGCCTCGGGCGTTTTATGTCTACACGCCCTACCGTGATCAGAGCCTGTTGCCCAATTACGATTCGGGCGCCAACGACTTTAACCTGGCCACCATCTACACGGAAAACGCCTACGTCGGCAATGACCGCATCTCTGACAGCAATTTGCTGACGCTCGGCGTGACCACCCGCTTTCTGGATCCTGCCACCGGTGCTGAAACAGCCCGCCTGGGGGTGGCGCAGCGCTTGCGCTTCTCGGACCAGAATGTGACCTTGCCCGGCGAGTTACCCGCAGACGGCCGTGTCAGCGACCTGCTGCTGGGCGGTTCCATCAACTGGGACCCACGCTGGAGCGTTGACAGCACGATCCAGTTCAACCCATCCACCGACCAGTCGGTACGCGCCACGCTGGGCGCACGTTACAACCCCGGTCCCTACCGCACCCTCACGGCGGCCTATCGTTACCAGCGCGATTCAAGTGAGCAAGTTGATTTTGGCTGGCAATGGCCACTGAACGATCTCTGGGGTGACAAGGGCCAGAGTCTGACTGCGGGTCAGGGTCAGGGCCAAGGCCGCTGGTATAGCGTGGGGCGCATGAACTACAGCATGAACGAGCGCAAGCTGGTCAACGCGCTGTTGGGTTTTGAGTACGATGCGGATTGCTGGCTGGGTCGCATTGTGCTGGAGCGCCTGCAAACCAGTAACCAGACCGCCACCCAGCGCATCATGTTCCAGCTGGAGTTTGTCGGATTCACCCGGCTCGGTGTGAATCCGATCAAGTCACTCAAGGACAATATCCCCGGCTACCAGATGCTGCGTGAACCCGGCAGCCAGCCCAGCCGTTTCAGCAATTACGATTGAACCATCATGACTGTCCGCCTTAAACTTTTATCTGCTGCTGTGGCCGCCTGTTTGCTTGGTGCACAGGCGCAGGCCCAGGGTTTGCGCCTGGCGCCCGCAACTGGCGCCAGCAGTCCGGCCAACAGCGCCACCACCTCTGACTTTATCGTGGCAGTCGTTAACTCCGAGCCGCTCACCAATACCGAGGTTCAGCGCGAAGTTCTGCGCGTACAGCAACAGTTTGCGTTACAACGCCGTCCTGCGCCCAATCTTCAACGGCTGAACGCCGAGTTGGTGGAGCAGTTGATCAACCAAAAAGTACTGCTTCAGTACGCGCGCGACACCGGCCTCAAGGTCGAAGACTTGGCCATTGACCAGTCCGAACAATCGATCGCCGCCCAAAATCAGCTGACGGTTGCCGAGCTGCGTCAGCGGGTGACAGCCGATGGTTTGACGGTGGCCCAGTTCCGGGCCCAACTGCGCGATCAAATTTTGCTGCAGCGCTTGCGCGAGCGAGATCTGACGCCACGGGTGCGGGTGTCCGAATCCGAGATCGATGCCTATCTGCAGGCGCAAAAAAACACGCAGGACCCGAGCCAAATGGAAATCAATCTGGCGCAAGTTCTGATTGCCGTTCCTGAGACGGCCAGTGCCGAGCAGGTGCAAGTCTTGCAGGCGCAGGCGAGCAAAGTGCTGGCGCGAGCACGCGCCGGCGAGGACTTTGCCAGCCTGGTGCGTGACTTCTCTGCCCCCTCGGCGCAGCCCAACGGGGGTCAGCTGGGTTTGCGCAGCGCTGACCGTTACCCGACCTCATTCGTTGAAGCCACGAAACTGTTGGCGCCCGGCGAGGTGGCCGACCTGGTTCGCTCACCGGCTGGTTTTCATATTTTGAAAGTGGTGGCAAAAACCAGTGCGGGTTTGCCCGCCATGACAATGACGCAAAGTCGTGCCCGCCATATTTTGCTGCGACCCTCGGCAGAGCTCAACGAAACCCAGGCCCGTGCCCGCCTGCTCGATTTCAAAAAACAGCTGCAAGCAGGACAGGCGGATTTTGCGACGCTGGCACGTGAATATTCACAGGACGGCAGTGCAGCGCAAGGCGGCGACCTGGGCTGGGCCAGCCCTGGCATGTTTGTGCCCGAATTTGAAAACGCCTTGAACCAATTGGCGCCGGGCGAAATCAGCGCACCCCTGCTGTCACGTTTCGGCATGCACCTGATTCAATTGCAGGAGCGACGTCAAGCCAAACTGAGCGAAGCCGAACAACGCAGGGCGGTCAGTGCACTGCTGCGTGAGAAAAAATTCGAAGAAGCGGCACAAACCTGGACCCAGGAGTTGCGTGGCCGGGCCTATGTTGAGCTGCGCCAGCCGCCACAGTGACGCTGACCAGATGAAGCACGGCAAACACATTCCGCGCAAACGTTTTGGCCAGCATTTCCTGGCTGACGGCGGCATCATCGAGGCCATTGTGCAAGCGATTGACCCGCAGCCGGGTCAGGCCATGGTTGAAATTGGCCCGGGACTGGCGGCACTCACCCAGCCGCTGGTCGAGCGCTTGGGCGCCTTGACCGTCATCGAACTGGACCGCGATCTGGCACAACGTCTGCGCAGCCACGGCCAGTTGCAGGTTATTGAGTCCGATGTGCTGAAAGTGGATTTTGCCCAGTTGGCCCAGGCGCAGGCAGCACCTCGACTACGCGTGGTAGGCAACCTGCCCTACAACATCTCCACACCCATCCTGTTTCATTTGTTGCAGTATGTGGACGTCATCGAAGACCAGCACTTCATGCTGCAAAAAGAAGTCATTGATCGCATGGTGGCCCAACCTTCAACGGCTGCCTATGGACGCTTGAGCGTGATGTTGCAGTGGCGTTACGCCATGGAAAACGTGCTGTTTGTGCCGCCCGAAAGTTTTGATCCGCCGCCACGCGTGGACAGCGCCGTGGTGCGCATGGTGCCTCGGACCGATGCGGTCGCGCTGAACGAGCAGGCGTTAAGTGAACTGGTGCAAGTGGCCTTTAGCCAGCGGCGCAAATTGCTGCGCCACACGCTGGGCGCGTGGTTGCAGAGGAAAGATTTTGCCGGGGAATTTGATGTGCAGCGGCGTGCCGAAGAGGTACCGGTGGACGAGTACCTGCGACTGGCGCTGGCGCTGGCCAGCGCGCAGGCATCAGATCATCAGGCGGTCGTCCAGTAACCCGCGTTGAACGGGCTGCTCATGCGCAGCGCTTGCGGCGAAATATCGAGCAGCTTGTCGGTGGGCATTCTTTCGCCGTTTTCAGCGAGCAGTTCAATGCCCGATGTCGGTGGGTTGCTGGAAAACTGGGCGTGTTCACCCTTGCTGGCGTGCGCAGCACGGGCCACCGAAAAAGAATAGAAGCAGCGGAAAGGGATCTTGCGGTCACCCCAGTAGTCGGCGGTGTCACGGAAAATGTCGAGCAACTGTTCACGCGCTTCCTTGTCAAACTTGGCGTGCGCCGGGATGTGCTCCAGCACCACAATAAAGCCGGGTTGCGGGCCCGACTTGTGTACCGGATCGGTCATGCTGTCGTAGAGGGAGTCAAAGTTTTTACCGACAGCCACCGTCAACATGAATTGCTGGCCAATCAGGTCAAGCACGTCCTGTTTACTCTGGGCGTTGGCAATGTTGGCGTACAAAAAGTGCTGACCCATGGCCTGCGCCGCTTCCTGCAGGTCCTGCACCCGGAAAGCCCGGATCGACTGCACGATGTTGGGGCGAACACCCTTCAAAATCGTCTCGGAGACGGTCTTGAGTTGAGACTCGGCAATGGTTTGGCTAGGTGACATTTTCAATTCTCTTTTCACAATTTATAAACTGACAATTCAAGTTCAGGGCGCAATCCGTCGAAAACTGGCGTAGTGATCTGCCGTGAAATAACAAACCTCTGGCATTTCGACTTGACCGCCACACACAATCCGTTTGACACCCCGATGTGTCAGACCAGGTGTCGGGACGGTATATTCGCGGTAAAAACCACGTTTCTGGGCGGGCAGCAAACGCTCCCGGTTACCAAAAACAGAACCATCCTTTTCACTGACAAACGGACCTCCCTGATGGATGCGTCTGTAAATTTCGGCGCCAGGACTCGGCAACTCAGCCAGGCTGATCGTGCTTTGCAAACCCACTGGCGGGGGCGCTTTGGCCTGCAACCCACCAACAAGCAAGGCCGCGGCAAGCGTTAAGCCAGTCAGCACCAACTTAAAACGGTTCAACGACGACATTGCCTCAATTTCCAATAAAAAATTCGGGTAAACCCGAACATTTGAGGCTCTAGTGTCGCTGATTTGACAAAAAATTGCAAGCCATTGCCCATTTCATGGGCAATTCAGGTCAGGGAAATAAGGGCCAGGCGCTGGCTGGCCTGGCCTTTTTGAGCAAGCCAGTCGCCAGAGTTGCTAGCGGATGGCGTTGGCGTCGGCGACCGTCAGGGCGGTCATGTTGACAATGCGGCGCACCGTGGTGCTGGCCGTCAGGATATGCACCGGCTTGGCCGCGCCCAGCAGCACCGGGCCCACCGCGATGTTGCCACCCGCCGCCGTTTTGAGCAGGTTGTAGGCGATGTTGGCGGCATCAATATTGGGCAGCACCAGCAAATTGGCATCACCGTGCAAGGTGCTGTTGGGCATCAGGTTGGCACGCGCTGCGCCATCCAGCGCAACATCACCATGCATTTCACCATCCACATCAAGCCATGGCGCCTGCGCGCGCAACAGCGCCAGCGTGTCGCGCATTTTGACGGCGCTGGGCTGGTTACTGCTGCCAAAGCTCGAATGCGACAGCAACGCGGCTTTGGGTGGAATACCAAAGCGCAACATTTCTTCGGCAGCCAGCAAGGTGATTTCTGCCAGCTGCTCGGCGGTGGGATCGTAGTTGACATGGGTGTCGACCAAAAACACCTGCCGACCCGGCAACATCAGGCCATTCATGCAGGCGTAGGTGTTGACGCCCGGGCGCCGACCCACCACCTGATCAAGGTATTGCAAGTGCACAGAGGTGGTGCCCCAGGTGCCGCAAATCAAGCCATCGACATAGCCCTTGTGCAGCAGCATGCTGCCAATCAGCGTCAGGCGCCGGCGCATTTCAATCTTGGCCATTTGCACCGTGTTGCCTTTGCGCTCGGTCATGCGGTGGTAGGTTTGCCAGAAATCACGGTAGCGGTCGTCAAGCTCGACGTTGACCACGTCGTAATCGACCCCTTCCTTGAGCCGCAGGCCGAACTTCTCGATGCGCTCGGCAATCACTTTGGGGCGGCCAATCAGGGTCGGCATGGCCAGGCCTTCGTCAACCACAATTTGCGCGGCGCGCAGCACGCGCTCTTCTTCGCCCTCGGCAAATGCCACGCGTTTTTTGAGCGATTTTTTGGCCGCGGTAAAGATCGGCTTCATCACCGTGCCCGAGGCATAGACAAAGCTTTGCAGTTTTTCCCGGTAGGCGTCCATGTCGGTGATGGGGCGCAGCGCCACGCCACTGTCAAAAGCAGCCTGCGCCACCGCGGGCGCCACCTTCATCATCAGGCGCGGGTCAAACGGCTTGGGAATCAGGTACTCGCGGCCAAAGGCCAGTGGCTCGCCAGCGTAAGCAGCGGCCACCACTTCGCTCTGCTCGGCCTGGGCCAGTTCGGCGATGGCATGCACAGCCGCCATTTCCATCTCGACCGTGATGGTCGAAGCACCGGCATCCAGCGCACCGCGAAAGATGTACGGAAAACACAGGATGTTGTTGATCTGGTTCGGGTAGTCCGAGCGCCCGGTGCCAATGATGGCATCGTCACGGACGGTCTTGACCTCCTCGGGCGTGATCTCGGGCGTGGGGTTGGCCAGCGCAAAAATGATCGGATTGGCGGCCATGCGCTTGACCATTTCGGCCTTGAGCACCCCCCCCGCCGACAGGCCCAAAAACACGTCGGCGTTGTCGATCACTTCGCCCAGCTTGCGGGCATCCGTCTTTTGCGCATAAATGGCTTTGTCCGGGTCCATCAACTCGACCCGGCCTTCGTACACCACACCAGCGAGGTCGGTGACCCAGACGTTTTCGCGTGGAATGCCCAGCTTGACCAGCAAGCCGACGCAGGCCAGCGCCGCAGCCCCGGCGCCCGAAGTGACCAGTTTCACGTCTTTAGGCTCTTTGCCAGCCACTTTCAGGCCGTTCAGAATGGCCGCACCCACCGTGATGGCCGTGCCGTGCTGGTCGTCATGAAAGACCGGAATCTTCATGCGCTCGCGCAATTTGCGCTCGACATAAAAGCAGTCGGGCGCCTTGATGTCTTCGAGGTTGATGCCGCCAAAGGTCGGCTCCAGCGAGGCAATGATGTCCACCAGCTTGTCGAGGTCCTGCTTCTCGTCAATCTCGATGTCAAAGACATCAATCCCGGCGAATTTCTTGAACAGCACGGCCTTGCCCTCCATCACCGGCTTGCCCGCCAGCGGCCCGATATCACCCAGGCCTAGCACCGCCGTGCCGTTGGTCACCACGCCCACCAGATTGCCACGACTGGTGTACTTGTAGACATTGTTGGGGTCCTTGACGATTTCCTCGCAGGGCGTGGCCACGCCAGGTGAATAGGCCAGCGCCAGGTCGTGCTGATTGACCAATTGCTTGGTCGCTGCAATGGCAATCTTGCCCGGGATCGGATACTGGTGGTACTCCAGGGCGGCACGGCGCAATTCGGCGCGTTTGTCTTCGGGAGTCGCGGGGGCGGCTTGCGTCATGGGGTCTCCTGCTTATCTGAACCGTCTCATCAGAGCCGGCACGTGTGTTTGCTCAAGGGAGAAATTGTATGCCTTGACGTTGCCGCACCCGCTACAGCGTTGCGCCCCAGGCAGGCGCAGCAGTTTTTACTTTTTGGCAGGCACAGAGGCCAGCTTCAGACCACCCGCTTGACCAGCTCAGCGCGACGACTGGTGTGCGAGCCGCTCAGGGCAAACCCTTTCACCGCCTGGGTCTCATCGGTGAATAACCAGACGCCGGGTCCGCTTTGCGCCCACTGCCCCACCGTACCAGGTTCGGCCGGCGCCACCACCACCGGCAGCGCCGGGGTTTTGATGGCCACCGGCATCAACGGAAACTGCACCTGGGTCGGCCGGCCCGCCAGCGTGGCTGCCAGCGCCTTGGCCGCGTGCATGATGGGCATGACATAAGGCATCGTCCGGCCACCTGCGTATTGGACGGCATCCCCCAGTGCATACACGTTGGCAGCGCTGGTTTGCAAGCTGGTATTGACCACCATGCCACGCTCGCACTGCAGCCCGGAAGCTCGCGCCAGCTCCAGGTCGGCACGCAGGCCAATCGCACTGAGTACCACGTCTGCCTGCAAAGTCTGGCCGTTGGCCAATTGCACGGTCAGGGCACCACTGCGCTCGGCCAGATGATTGACAGCTTGTACCGTAGTACCAAAATGCCAGGCCACGCCCTGGCTGGCCAGTGCCTCGCGCAGTTGCTCGCCCAGGCCAGCAGGCAGCAATGCGCCAATCGGGTTGCTGGAGGGATCAACCACCGATACGGCAAAACCTGAACTGATCAGATCGTTGGCAAATTCGCAGCCGATCAACCCGGCACCCATGATGACGACGTGCTTTTGGGCCGTTGCTGCTTGATCCGTTTCCGCGCCACGGGTCAGGCGCGCGTGAAAGACCGAGAAATCCTGCAGTGAGTTGATTGACAACACCGCGCTGGCGGCATCACCGGCCATGGGGAGGCGGATCGGCTGCGCACCCGTGGCCAGCACCAGCTTGGCATAAGTGAAATCACCGGCGCTGGTGCGGACGGTTTGACTGGCGGTATCGATGGCGGTGACGCGGGTATGCGCCAGCAGCGTGACCTGCTGGCTGTGCGCCATGCTGGCCGCGGGCGTGGTCACCAATTGCGCCGGCCCACGTTTTTGTGCGAAGGCGTTGGACAGCGACGGTTTGGCATAAAAGTCGCCGCTGTCGGCCGTGATCAGCAACACTGGCGTGGTTTTGTCCAGTTTGCGCAATTCGCGCGCCGCAGTCCAGCCAGCCAGCCCGGCGCCAATGATGATGATGGGGTTTTCCATGGTGTTCTTTGAAGTGTTGGGGACAGAGCTGAAGATCTGTCCCCAAGATATTAGATTTCAACTGCTTCGAAGTCGGCCTTGGCAACGCCACAGTCCGGGCAGGCCCAGCTCTCGGGCACGTCAGCCCACGGGGTGCCAGGGGCAATGCCGTCTTCGGGACGACCAGCCGCTTCGTCATAGATGAAGCCGCAAACGATGCAAAGATAAGTTTTCATGGTGTTGTTCCTGTTTGAATTGAGGGGTAAAGGACAGTACGGCGTTAGACAGCAACTTTGGCCAGCTGGGCCTTGTAGTGGTTGGCGTGGCGTTCTTCCACCTTGGCCAGGGCCGCAAAACGTTTTTGCGCCTTCTCAAGCGTGGCCTTGAACTGCGCCGCATGCACTTTGCTTTCTTCAATTTGCTCGTCCATTTCGGCGATGGCGGCCGTCTGGCCCTCGGCTTCGGCCGTGGCACGGAAACCCGGGTACATCTCGGTGTACTCGTAGGTCTCGCCGTCAATGGCAATCTGCAGCGCCTTGGCCGGTGTCATGCTGGCTTTGGGGTAGAGCAGGTCAAGATGGCCAAAGGCGTGCATCACCTCCTGGTCGGCGGTTTCTTCAAAGGCGCGGGCAGTGTCTTCGTCGCCCATTTCGCGGGCCAGTTTGGCAAAGTAACGGTACTTGATGTGGGCCATGGATTCGCCGGCAAAGGCAGCTTCCAGGTTGGCAAGGGTCTTGATTTCGGGGCGGATGTTTGCAGTCATGGTGAGCTCCTGAGGTTTAAAACAATTTACTGATAGAAGATATCGATCAGCACGGGGATAATGTTAGCCTGAAACTATTTATTAAGCCAATTGGAATTTGCTAATGGATTGATAGGAACTATCAGAAAAAGCGTGGTGCCGTTGATGACGGTCCAATGGTCCGACAATCACGTTTTGATCCCAAAGCCATGACAAGCCCTATGTTTCCAGCCCCTGATCCCCTGTTTCCGCCGATTGAGCCCTACCTCAGCGGCAATTTGCCCGTGGACGACCTGCATACCCTGTACTGGGAAGAATGTGGCAACCCGCAAGGTGTGCCGGTGCTGTTTTTGCACGGCGGACCGGGCGCGGGCTTGTCGCCCGCACACCGCCAGTTTTTTGATCCGGCTTTCTACCGCATCGTGTTGTTTGACCAGCGCGGCGCTGGCCGGTCCACGCCGCTGGGTGAAGTCCGACAAAACACCACGCCACTGCTGATTGACGACATTGAGCGTCTGCGGGTTCTGATGGGCATTGACCAGTGGCTGGTGTTTGGCGGCTCCTGGGGTTCGACGCTGGCGCTGGCCTATGGCCAGGCTCACCCTGAACGCTGCAACGGCTTCATCTTGCGCGGCATTTTCTTGTGCACCCCGCCCGAGATTGACTGGTTTTTAAACGGCATCAAATGGTTTTTTCCGAAAGAACACGCCCAGTTTGTGGCAGGCATCCCGGACGCTGAGCGAGGCGATTTGCTGCAGGCCTTTGGGCGTCGCCTGTTCGGTGCTGACCCGGCAGAAAACCTGCGGGCGGCGCGCGCCTGGGGCCGCTTTGAGGGCAGTTGCCTGCATTTGCTGCCGCACCCGGAGGTGGCCGACCAGTTTGGCTCGGACGCCGTTGCACTCGGCGTGGGGCGGCTGGAAGCGCATTATTTTTTGCACAATGCTTTTTTAAGCGACGACCAGCTCATCCGCAATATCGGACGCATCACGCACCTGCCAGCCGCCATCATCCAGGGGCGTTACGACGTGGTGTGTCCGGCGCTGTCTGCCTGGCGCCTGCACGAGGCCTGGCCACAGGCGAATTTTCAGATGATTGAAGGCGCCGGCCATGCCGCTTTTGAGCCCGGCATCGTGGCTGCCCTGGTCGCCGCTACTGAAAAATACAAGCGCAACGGCACGCTGTAGTCACAGACGCCGTGCGGTGCGTCAATCGCGACCAGGGCCGTGGCCTTTTTTGTATTTTTCATGCCCACGGTTCCCATTGTCGCGACGGCCTTCGCGGCGGTCCTCCCGGCGCATGTCGCGGCGATCAGGCGCACCGTAATAACGCGGTGCATAAACATCCCGGTACCAGCCATCCTGCACAAAGTAAACGGGTTGTCCGCAAGCGTTGTAGCGGTAGCAATGTTTGTCCCATTTTTTCTCGTGGCCGGGTGGCACACGCAGGTAAATGGGCTGGCGCATCATGTTGATCGGTCGTTGCTCAATGATGACCGGTTGCGGGTAAATCAGCAACGGACCGGGCACGCGCCCGATATCGATGCGCCCGTAAAAACCGGGCTCGGAAATATTGACGGACACACCCACATCGGCAGCGGATGCCGTTGTGTGAAACAGGACAGCAACCAAGGTCCAACCCAGGAATTTTTTTGAATTGTTCATCAGTTCATTCTAGGAAAAGACGCACTTGCAGCTGGTAAGCGGATGTAAACGCCTGCGGGCTTGAGTGGGTGCTGTCAACGGACCCAATTTACACCTGCGGCAACAAAAAGCGCCTCTCCCAGGGACTGATTTCGCTCTGAAAACTCGCCAGTTCAAGGGCCTTGACTGCGCAATAGCCGGTTACAAATTTTTCCCCGAAAAACGCCTGAGCTACCCTGCTGTGCTGCATTTTTTGCAAAGCCTCCTCCATGCTGCGCGGTAGGCTGTGGGCCGAGTCATAACCGTTGCCGGCCAGGGGCTCGGTGGCAGCCAGCTGCTCCTGCAAACCCTGGAGTCCGGCCGCCAGCGATGCTGCCATGGCCAGATACGGGTTGGCATCGGCGCCGGCCACGCGGTTTTCAATCCGGCGCGCCGCCGGGCCACTGGCCGGAACGCGCAAGCCGGTGGTGCGATTGTCATGACCCCATTGCAGGTTCACCGGGGCCTGGCTGCCAGACACGTAACGCCGGTAGGAATTGACGTTGGGCGCCAGCATCAGCATCAGCTCGGGCAAATAGGCTTGCAAACCGGCAATGAAATGCGCCAGACGCGGGCTCGCGCTGCCGTCCGCCAAGCTGAACACGTTGTCACTCTTGGCGTCAAGCACGCTGATGTGCAAATGCATGGAACTGCCGGCGCTGGCAGCCAGGGGTTTGGCCATGAAGACAGCGTTGAGCCCGTGTTTCAGCGCAATCTCACGCGCGGCATACTTGAACAGAAAAGCCTGGTCCGCCACCGCCACCGCATCGCCGTGCAGCAGGTTGATCTCATATTGCGTGGCACCCACCTCATGAATCCAGGTGTCGGTGGCAATGCCCAACGTGCGGCAAGCATCGCGAAACTCGTTCCAGAACGGGGCCAGCTCGTTGAGCATGTTGAGGCTGAACGCGCTTTGGCCAACCTCGGCGCGCCCACCGCGGGCGACGGGCGCCTGCAAGGGCTGCGTCGGGTCGGCGTTGGGCGCGGTCAGATAAAACTCGATCTCGGGCGCCACCACCGGCCGCAGGCCCAGGGCAGCGTACTGCGCCAGCACGTTTTTCAGCGCGCTGCGCGGAGCGAACTGGCACAAGCTGCCGTCAAGTTCCAGGCAGTCGTGAATGGCCACAGCGCGCGGCACGCTGGACCAGGGCGCAAGCGCCACTGTGGCGTAGTCGGGCAACAGCCGCACGTCGGGATCCGAGTCGGGAAACACCGGGTTGTAGGAATAATCCCCCGTCACCGCCTGCATCGGAATGGCCTGGCAGATGCGCAATTCACCACCTTCCAGAAAACTCTCGGCGGGCATCAGCTTGCCGCGCGGGTAGCCTGAAATATCGGGAAAAATGCACTCCACGTCGCGCACGCCGTGCTGGCTGAAAAGAGCGTCAATGTCATCACCTGGCCGGGCTGGCGTGGCAGGGACAGCCGAAGGGAAAGCATTGGACTGGGGCATGGGGCCTGAGTGCAAAGTGAAGGTACACCCAGTTTAAGCCCACAGCGGAAATGGCGGGTCCGGCTTGCTGAGGCGATTTAGCGATTGGCGCGCCGCTTTAACCAGCGCATCAGGCCACCCACGAGCGGCAGCTTTTCGTACAGTTCCTCGGCCGCGTCCCAGTAGTCGCGGTGCAGGGTGATGCGACCAGCCTCGTCGAGCACCAGGTGCGAGCCGCCCAGAATGCACTGCGGCTGTCCCACTGAAAAGCGCTTGAAGGCAAAGTGGAATTCCCAGGTCAGAAAGCACTGCCGGCCATCGACGATGCGCCCGGTGATGACAAAGCGCGGCTGCACCAGGCTGACCTCCATGTGGCGAAAAATGGCGGCAATGGCAGGCCAGCCGCGCACGTCGTTGAACGGGTCCTTGAAACGGGCGTTGGGGGCATAGAGACTTTCCAGCGTGTCGATGTGCCTGGGGTCGAGCGTCTCGAAGGCGTGCACGATGGTGTCGACAGATGGTTTCATGGTGGCCTCAACTGGACTTCAGGCGCCGGGTCAGGGCGAAATAGACGGGGTAGGGCAGGCAGCGCAGCATTTTCATCCAGAAGGTGAAACGCTTGGGAAAATGGATCTCGAACCGGCCGCGCGCCCAGCCATTCAATATGGCCTGGGCCGCCTGCGCGGGGCTGATGAGCGCCGGCATCCGGAACGCATTTTGTGCCGTCAGCGGTGTCTCGACAAAGCCCGGGTTGATCAGCGACACCCCGACGCCGTGACGGTGCAGGTCGAGGTAGAGTGTCTCGGCCAGGTTGATCAACGCGGCCTTGGTCGGCCCATAGGCCAGGCTGTTGGGCAGGCCCCGGTAACCCGCCACACTGGCCATCAGGCTGATATGGCCACGCCGGCCGACCGGCTGCGCCAGCAGCCCGGGCAGCACGGCGTCAAGCACATGCACGGCACCGAGGTAATTCACCTGGTTGTGGCGCAGCCAGTCGGGCAGGTTCGGCCGGTCGGCGGTCATGGCACGGTAGTGACCGGCGCAGTACACCACGGCGTCGAGCGGGCCTTGCGCCAACAGCACCCCGGCAGTGCGCCTGACCGCCGGTGCATCGGTCACGTCCAGCACGGCCGCCTGTGCGCCGGGGTGCTGGCTGACAAATTTTTCCAGCGCCGCTGCGTCGCGGGCCGACACAATCACTTGTGCGCCCTGCGCATGCAGGGCCTGGGCGGTGGCGCGCCCAATGCCGCTGGAGGCACCCACCAGCCAGACCCGGCGGCCCGCCCAGTGGGTCATGCGCGCGTTGAATGCCATGGTCAGCGCTTCACAAACGACAGGGTAACCTCGCCCAAACCGACACCCCACTTGCGCATGGCGGCCTTGTTGAGCATGACTTTGTCATTCATCAGGTACATCCAGTCGTCAAACTGCACCTCGATGACGCGGCCATCGACCGGCAGCGCCAGCGTGTAGGTCCAGTGAAAGGCGTTGCCGCTTTGCTGGCCCTCGGCCGTGCCCACCACGTCATCGGCCTGACCGGTGTAGCGGCCGTCTGCGAGGCGCTGCAGGCGCCAGACCCGGCGCTGCGTGCTGCCGTCCGAATAGCTGAAAGCCTCATCGAGTACCCCTTGGTCGCCCTGCCAGCTGCACACCATGACGACGGTGAAACGCCTCACCACCTGGCCGGAGCGGTCGGTAAAAATACCGTAGGCGTCCAGCGTGCCGTTGAAGTAATCGCGCAACTCCAGCACCGGTTTTTGCGTGGCGTAGTCGGTGATTTTGGGCGTGCTGCAGCCGCTCAGGGCCAGCGCCGAAGAAAGCCCAGCGGCAAGCATCAATAAACGTCGTTTCATGGCGAGGGCGTCCGGGCCGCGGGTTGGCGATAAAAAAGGTGGAGCAGCAACGCGGCTCCGGTTTTGAGCCCGCAGGGCAACAGGCAGTAAGCCACGGTGAGCACCTGCAGGGCGTGGGCGTCACGCGCACCGGGGGCGTAGCCGAGCCAGCCCAGCAAGGGCAGCGCCAGGCCGGCCGCCAGCGCCAGATTGAGCTTGGTGGCAAAGTTCCACCAGCCAAAATAAGCGCCATCAGCGCGACCGCGGTCCCCCGCCTCGTGGATCAGGCCCGCTAGCATGGCGCCGGGCAGCGCCAGATCACTGCCCAATGCGGCGCCCGACAGGGCACACACGATCAAAAACAGCGCGCCATCGCCAGCACCGAGTTGGCTGGCCCACAAGAACACCAGCACCGACAGGCACATGCCCAGCAACCAGCTGCGCGCCAGCCCGAATCGGGCCACCGTGCGCAGCCAGAGCGGCATCGACAGGGCGGCACAGACAAAATAAAGACCCAATGCCGCTGACTGCAGCGCCTCGGAACCAAGGAGACGGTCCTGCACAAAAAACAGCACCAGTGTGGCTGGGATGGCACTGGCAATGCCGTTGAGCATGAACACCGCGAGCAAGCGCCGGAAAGCCGGCCGCTGCCAGGGATGCCAGAGACTGGGCGCTGCGGCGACCGGCCCGGCGGCGCGGCACGCTGGCCGGGGCGCGCACGACCAGGCCCACCAGCCCAGGCCCAGCGTCAGCCACAGCAGCAACAGCATCACCGGCACACCCAGCATATTCCCCACCACGGCGGCCAGCACCACACCCACCAGCCCCAGCCCTTCGCGCCAGGCCACCACGCGGCTGCGTTGCAATGCATCCCCACCCAGCATCGCGCCCCAGGACTGGTGCGCCACCGCCAGGGCGCTGTAGGCCAGGTAGGTCAGCACCAGCCAGCCACCGGCCCACCACAGCAAGGCATCAGGGGTGCGCACGGTGGGCAAAAAAATGGCGGAGAAACCCAGCCCGAGCAGCACCGCCGCCGCCGCGCCAAACGCCAGCACGGCAGCGATGGAGCGTGCAAACAAGTGGTCGCAAACCCGACCCAACCAGGGGTCCAGCACGGCGTCGAGCAAGCGCGCAGCCAGCAGCACCGCACCCAGGGCAGCCAGGGACACGCCCCATTGACGCGCGTACAGATTGGGCATCAACACATACAGCGGCAAAGCGCAAAACGCCAGTGGCAAGCCCAGCAGGCCATAACGCCAGCCGTCTCGCCTACCGAAACTGGCGTTATCGATTGTCATGGCGTGGTGACCGCACCAGCCGCAGGTGTCAGCTGCTGCAACAGCGCCAGCCGCAAGCCGGGTTCCGAGGTCTGCGGCGACAACCAGATGGCAAAAAAGCGGCGAGCAAATTCCGCGTCAGCGATCTCGCCCACAGGCTGGCCGTTGAAAACAAAACCTGCCCCGACGCCCGGCTGGTGGATGCCGGTCAGGCGCTCACCGGCCTTGACATCGGGGAACAGTGCGCGCATCTGGTCGCTCCAGCGCCGGGCCTGGTCAGCGCGGAGGGGTGCCTGGCGTGCCATCTCGGCGAGCGAGCGCTTGGCAATGTCGGCACCTGCAAAACCGCGCAGGTAGACCAGCTCCAGCGCAAAGCCATGGTCCGCATAGGCCGCTGCGGTAAATCCCGGCGCCACCCACAGAGAGGCCTGGTACACGTCAAGGCCCCAAAAAGTCAGCTTGGCCTGACCTGCCAGCGCCGCGGTGGGCAGCGCCACGCGCAACTCGGCGGGCGGGCTATTGGCCCATACCTGCACACTCAGCAGCCCTGCGACACCGGTCAACAGAGCCTGCCTGGCGAGGGGCTTCATGGGGCGGGCTTGACCAGGGTGTATTGCACCAGGTCGATGTTGCCCGCCTCAAAGGCCGCTTCGCAATAGGCCAGGTAGAACGCCCAGATGCGCATGAAGCGGGTATCGAAGCCCAACTGGGCGACTTCGGCCTGGCGCGCCAAGAAGGCATCGCGCCAACGGCGCAGGGTTTCGGCATAGTCCAGGCCAAAGGCAAATTCGTCTTCGACCACCAGGCCTGCGGCCTGCGCCTGCTGGCGAAACTCGCGCGGACACGGCAGGCAACCACCCGGAAAGATGTACTGCTGGATGAAGTCGGTGCCCTTGATGTAACGCTCAAACAGGGGGTCGCTGATCACGATGCTCTGCACACAGGCACGGCCACCGGGTTTGAGCAGGCGGCTCACGGTCTGGAAATACTGCGGCCAATAGGCTTGGCCCACCGCCTCGACCATTTCAATCGAGCAAATGGCATCAAAAGCTGCGTCTGAAATGTCGCGGTAGTCCTGCAGGCGCAAGTCGGCGCTGGCACCCGCACCCGTGCTGACGCCCAAGTTCTGCAGTCGCTGCTGCGCGAAAGCCAGTTGCTCGGTGCTCAGGGTCACACCCACCACGGCGGCCTTGAATTCGGTGCTGGCCTGCTCGGCCAGCGCGCCCCAGCCACAACCGATTTCCAACACCCGGTCGCCCGGCTTGACCCGGGCCATTTGCAAGGCGCGGCGCACCTTGGCAGTCTGGGCCTGCGCCATGGGCTGTGAAAAATCGCCGTCAAACCAGGCCGACGAGTAGTTCATGGTCTCGTCAAGCCAGAGCCGGTAAAAGTCATTGCCCAGGTCGTAGTGGGCGTGGATATTTTTGCGGCTATTGGCACGGCTGTTGTGCTGCAACAGGTGCTTGATGCGGTACAGCAGGCGCCCGCCCCAGGTGCCGTAAATGACCGACTCCATGGCTTGGCGGTTGACTGCAAACAGCTTGAGCAAGGCGGTCAGGTCAGGCGTACTCCAGTCGCCCGCAATGAAACTTTCGGCAAAACCGATGTCACCCGATTTCAGCGCCGCCGCGAACACTTTCCAGTTATGCAACTGAAGGGTCGCACAGGGATGCTGCGGGCTGGGCAGCGCATGCTGATGCGGGTGTTCGCCGTAGCGCCGGTGCGAGCCGTCGGGCAGCACCAGCGTGAGGGCGCCGTGGCGCAGTTGCTCAAGCAGGCGCAAGGCGGCGCGCGCCGAAGCCGGGGCGTGCTGCGGGATGGCATAACGGGGGGCAACAGAAGTGGCGGTGTTCATGGTCAGGTCTGAGCAGTGGAATGGAACAGGAAGTGGCTGGACTTAGCGGGTAATGAAGGTTTGCGGTGGCGCAGGCTTGCGAAAGAACGGGACCTTGCGCAACCACAATTGCAGCGCCTGCCAGTGGATGCGAACCATCACGCCCAGCGTCATGGCGGGGTAGCGCCACAGGGCACGGCGCAAAGCCAGTGGGGTGATGGGCTCCAGGGCGCCGCTGATGCTGGTTTTGAGCAGCACTGTGGCCCCCGGGTCACTGGCCTCGGCATCAAAATAATCAATGCGGGCCACGGTACGCTGCGGGCCAGGGCCAAAGGTGCGCATCAGACGAAAGCGGTAATGCCCCTGCACCTCGCAGAACGGCGACACATGAAACACCTTGCTGGCGCGCTGCTCGACACCGTACTGCGGGTGGTCGAGCAGGTAGCAATGGCGTTCGCCAAAGGTGTTGTTGACCTCAACCACCACCGCGCGCAAGCTGCCGCCCTGGTCGTCGGCACGATGGCAGTACCAGAAGCTCACGGGCTTGAAGGTATAGCCCAGCACACGGGGGTAGGTATGCAGCCAGGCTTCGCCGGTGGCGTCAAAAATGCCCGCGTTGTGCAGCAGTTCGTCAAGCCAAGCGACAGCACCGCCTTGCGCTGGTGCGCGGCCATCACCATGGTCGGTTTCAAAAAAGCTCAGCGGACCGGGGCGGTTGATGGCCCAGACGCCTGCCGCTGGCGCTGCTGTCTGGCTCAGGCTGCGCAGGGGCAGCATGAGGAAATAACTGGGGTAGACAAAGGCATTGGCCACCGGCCGCTGGCGCGCATGGCGCACCTCGCCAAAACCGATCAGCGCTTGCGCTGTCATGCCAGCGCTTCCTGGCTTGCCACGTCAGCCAACAGTTTTTTTGCCGCTGCCAAGCCCGCCTTGAGGCCGTCTTCGTGGAAGCCATAACCCATCCAGGCGCCAGCGTAATAGCGATGCTGCTGGCCTTGCAACAGGTGCATCCGGCCTTGCGCGGCCACCGCAGCCTGGTCGAACACCGGGTGCGCATAGTCGTACTCTCCCAAGATGTTCGCGGGGTCGATGGCACGCGCCGGGTTCAGCGACACCAGCACCGGCTGCTGCCAGGGCAGGGGCTGCAAACGGTTGATGAGGTAATGCAGGCAAACCCTGGCGTTCTCATTGACCGTGGCGGGTGCGCGCTCGTAATTCCAAGCCGCCCAGGCCGCCTGACGCTTGGGCAGCACCGACACATCGGTGTGCAACACGGCGCGGTTGGGCTGGGTGCGCATGGCGCCCAGCGTGTCGTGCTCTAGCGATGTCGGCGCGGCCAGCATCTCCAGGGCCTGGTTGGCGTGCGTGGCAATGATGAGCTTGTCAAAATACGCTTGCCCGGCATCGGTGCTGATGCGCACACCAGTCTGCTGGGTGGGCGTGGCGCTCACCGATTCAATACAGCGCACGGGGCTGTTCAGGTGCTTGTTCTGAATGCCGGCGGTGATTTTTTCGACGTACTGCCGCGCGCCGCCCTGCACCGTCCACCACTGCGGCCGGTTGGTGATTTGCAGCAAACCATGGTTATGGCAAAAACGCACCATCGTGGCCACCGGAAACTGCAGCATCTGGGCTGTGGGGCAGCTCCAGATGCAGGCCATCATGGGCAAAAAGTACCAGTCGCAAAAGGCGCTGTCAAAACGGTGTTCACGCAGGAAATCACCCAGCGGTTGCGTCAGCTCAGCCTCGGTACCACTGTGGGCCATGCGGGTGGTGAGCGCGTTGAAGCGCAACAAGTCGCGCAGCATGCCCCAAAAGCGGCCATTGACCAGGTTGCTACGCTGGGCAAACACCGTGTTGAGGTTGCAGCCGCTCCACTCCAGCGCCCGCACGTGGATGGGGTCAAAAGCCTGCACCGAAAACGACATGTCCGACTTCGCGGTGACCACACAGAGTTCGGCAAACAGCTTCAGCAAGTTGGGGTAGGTGCGCTCGTTGAGCACCAGAAACCCCGTGTCCACGCCGTGGGTCACCAGGCCCTGGCGTGTGGGCAGCGTCACGTCCACCGTGTGGGTGTGACCGCCAAAGTAGGACCCGGCCTCGAACAGGCTGACCTCGGCACGACCGGACAAGGCATGGGCCGCTGCCAGACCAGAAATTCCAGAGCCCACGATGGCAACTTTCAACGACACATTTATTCCTTTAGACTGCAAATGCTATTTAAATACTGATTGGTCACAATTTAACTTGATAGTATTATTGCCGCAGGACATTTCACTTTTCCCAAACCAAAAGCAACATTTCTTATATGGTTACTCGCAACGGCACCCGGGTCTCTTTCAAGGCGCAAATGCTGCAGGCGCGCGAAGAAGCCATCATCCAGACGGTCAACCATTTGCTGGCCAGCAAGGGTTTTGAGGCCATGACCGTCGATGAGGTAGCGGCCGACGTGGGCATTGCCAAAGCCAGCCTGTACAAGCACTTTCCCAGCAAGGAAGACCTGGCCGCCGCCGCCATGGTGAGTGTGATGCACCGGGCCCAGGCGTTTCTGGACAGCCTGCCGCCAGAGGCTGCCCCCATGGACAACTTGCGCGCCGCGGTGGCTTGGACCATGGGACTCAAACTGGTCGGCGAAATGCCGTCGCTGCCGAGCCAGAATTCCAGCCTGCGCGCGGCGCTGATGAGCAACAGCGCCTACATGGATGGCCTGATCGAGGTCAGTGACAAGCTGGGTGGCTGGATCGAGGCGGCGCAGGCGCAAGACAGCCTCAACCCCAAACTGCCCGCCATCGCCGTGCTCTACACCCTGTACGCCCGCGCCTGCGACCCGGTGCTGGAGTTCCTGAAAATGAGCGGCTTGCACACCGACGAAGAAATCGTCAGCCTGGTCATGATCACCTGTTTCGAGGGGCTGAGCGCGCGGCCGACATGAAACAAATGGTAACTCTCCGAGCGTTGCGCTTTATCAATCGTACGATGCCTGCTGGCCTCTACCATCAATTAACCAATCGGTATTGGTCATCGCCATTCTGAGCCATACAGCAGCATCGCCCAGTCACAACAAACAAGGAATACACCATGGGATTCTTCAGCAAGATACTTGAAAAATTGGGCATCGGCAGCGCCAGCGCCGCAAGCACCACAGCCCCCCCTGCCGCACCGCCAACCATCACAGCGAGTCCGAGCTCTGACACCGTTCCGGCCGCGCCGCCGGCACCCAATCCGATCGCCATGGTCGATGTCGTGGCACAAATGGAGCAGCGTGCTGCGGCAAACCCGCAAAAGCTGAACTGGCGAACCTCCATCGTCGATCTGTTGAAACTGCTCGATCTCGACAGCAGCCTGGCGGCGCGCAAGGAGCTGGCCACCGAGCTGGGTTGTCCGGCGGACTTGATGGGGGATTCGGCGCAGATGAACATGTGGCTGCACAAAAACGTCCTGGCGCACATCGCCGCCAACGGCGGCAATATTCCGCAGGCCTTGCTGGACTAAGCCGGCGGCGCAGGCACCAACCCAGGAGAAAACATATGCAGTTAACCGACATCCTCGCCCAAATGGGCGGCCTCCAGTCGATGTCCCGGGAGCTGGGCATCAGTGAGAGCCAGGCGTCAAGTGGCGCCGCGGCACTCATTCCGGCGATTCTCGGTGGCCTCAAGAACCAGGCCCAGTCGCAGCCCGCGGGCATTGAAGGGCTGGGTGGCCTGCTCGGGCAACTCGGCGGCGGCGGTCTGCTCGACCAGGTACTGGCACCGGAGCCGACCGACGTGAGCCAGGGCAACGAGGTACTGGGGCAGATTTTCGGATCCAAGGACGTGAGCCGCGCGGTGGCGCAAAACGCGGCGTCGCAGTCGGGGCTTGACCCGTCCCTGCTCAAGAAGATGTTGCCGCTGCTGGCCATGCTGGTTGCCGGATTCATGGCGAAACAGGGGGGTGACAACACGGCAGCGCCAAGCGCAGACACGGGCGACGGCTTGGGGGCGGGGCTGGGCGGCATGCTGGGAGGACTGTTCGGTGGCCAGCCCGGCGGCGCTGGCAGCGGATCGGGGCTGGCCTCGATGCTCGACATGAACGGTGATGGCAACCCGCTGGACGACATTCTGCACATGGCAGGCAAGGCGATGCGTTAAACACAGCATTTCGATTGGAACAACCCATGGACACCGGAAAAATTACCAGCTGGATGGATCAGGCGCAACCCATTCTGGTGGCCTTCGGCCTCAAGGCCTTGGGTGCCATTGCGGTTTTTGTCGTGGGTCGCTGGTTGATCGGCCTGGCAACCAGGCTCATCGGCGCTGCCATGACGCGGCAACAACTCGACTCCACGGTGCAACGCTACCTGGTCAGCTTCATCACGGTGGCGCTGAACATCATCTTGGTCGTCGCCATCCTGGGCTACTTTGGTGTGGAGACGACCTCCTTCGCCGCGTTGGTGGCCGGTGCCGGTGTGGCCATTGGCGCGGCCTGGAGCGGTTTGCTGGGCAACTTTGCGGCAGGGATTTTTTTGCTGGTGCTGCGACCCTACCAGGTGGGTGAGTACGTGATGATTGGCGGCATCGAGGGCACCGTGATGGAGCTGGGCTTGTTCGGCACCACACTGACCACGCCTGACAATGTCAAGACCATCGTCGGCAACGGCAAGATCATGGGCAACGATATCAAGAATTACTCGGCCAATCCTTATCGGCGCGTCGAACTGGTCGCGCAGCTGGCTGGCAGTGCCGATGCGCACCAGGCCATTGCCCTGTTGAAGGAGGCCGTTTCAAAAGTGGAAAACACCCATAAGACCCCAGCCGTTGATGTCGAGATTCTTGAATTCAACGAGTTCGGGCCAAAGCTGGCGGTGCGGCCATACTGCCACACCAAAGACTACTGGCAGGTCTATTTCGACACCAACAAAACAATTGCCGACACACTGGGCGCGGCGGGCTTCCCGGTCGCCACCCGGCCCGTCAGGATTTATCCCGTCTGACACTCACCCTGTTTCAAACCCGCCCCAATTCGGGTTGAATTGGGGTGAAACCACATTTTTTGCACAAGCATGGGTTGTTAACTTCCATTTGGGCATGTTCTTTGCTTTATGTTGGTGCGTTTTTGATTTTTCGATCTTTGACGCACCAATTCAAATCAATTTTCCCCAAGAGGTTCTCATGGAAGCACTCAAACAGGGCGCAGACACCCTGTTCATTCTTCTCGGCGCTGTCATGGTGCTGGCCATGCACGCAGGTTTTGCCTTTCTGGAACTGGGCACGGTACGGCGCAAGAACCAGGTCAATGCTCTGGTGAAGATACTGGTGGACTTCTCGGTGTCCACCATCGTCTATTTTGCGGTCGGTTACGGGGTGGCCTACGGTGCCCACTTTTTTGTCGGGGCCGAGCAGTTGGCCGCCAAGAACGGCTATGAGCTGGTCAAGTTTTTCTTTTTGCTCACCTTTGCCGCCGCCATCCCCGCCATCATTTCGGGCGGTATTGCCGAGCGAGCCAAGTTCTGGCCACAGCTGATTGCCACGGCCGTCATCGTTGGCCTGATTTACCCGTTTTTCGAGGGCGTGGTGTGGAGCCAGCATTTTGGCGTGCAGGCCTGGATCAAGGCGGTCACCGGGGCCGAGTTTCACGATTTCGCCGGCAGTGTGGTGGTGCATGCGGTGGGCGGCTGGATCGCATTGCCTGCCGTGCTGCTGCTGGGCGCGCGCGCTAACCGCTACCGCAAGGACGGCGGCATGTCAGCCCACCCGCCCAGCAGCATTCCATTTTTGGCACTGGGGGCCTGGGTGCTGACGGTCGGCTGGTTCGGCTTTAACGTGATGAGCGCACAAACACTGGACAAGATTTCCGGCCTGGTGGCGGTCAACTCACTGATGGCCATGGCGGGCGGCACGCTGGCGGCCCTGGCGCTGGGCAAGAACGACCCCGGCTTTGTCCACAACGGCCCGCTGGCGGGCCTGGTGGCGGTGTGCGCCGGCTCGGACCTGATGCACCCGCTGGGCGCGCTGGTGGTCGGCGCTGTGGCGGGCGCCATTTTTGTGGTCATGTTCACGTTGACGCAAAACAAATGGAAGATTGACGACGTACTGGGTGTCTGGCCATTGCACGGCCTGTGCGGCACCTGGGGTGGCCTGGCCGCCGGTATTTTTGGTGCCAAGGCCATGGGAGGTCTGGGTGGCGTGACGCTGGCTGCCCAACTGATCGGCACGCTCATGGGTGTAGCCTGGGCTGCTGGCGGCGGCCTGCTGGTGTACGGCCTGCTCAAGATGACCATGGGCATCCGCCTGAGCCAGGAAGAAGAATACGACGGTGCCGACCTGTCGATCCACAAGATCAGCGCGACGCCCGAGCGCGAGGCGAACTGGTAAGGACATGTATTCTGGACAAATAAAGTCGTAAACAGGTCATTAAAGTCGTAAACATGGGCCTAGCATCCATGCGGGTTCGCGGCCCGTTGGATTAAAACTACGTATTTTTTATAGTCGTAAACAGCCCATCCATTTGACTGGCCCCGACCCAGAGCGGTCGCAGAACTCTCCGAAGTAATCGCCTGCAAACCGAAGTACACCAACGCCTACGACCTCTGCTCCAGTGACCGCTGATGGGATGTCCAACTTTCATAGTGGTCGTCGGTCATCGAACAGGTGCCGACATTGGGGGTGTTTGCCTGATTCCGGTCATTGGGCGAACCGAAGTCTCAATACCGGTCACACAGGTTTGAAAAATGGAATGTGGCCTTGGTCGACTCCTGAGCAGCGGTGGCAGTCGGTCACCTCGAAATCGGGAGAACCCGGTTTGGGCCAGTTCCCGACGCTCGTCGGTGACAGCTAACCGGTGGGCAGATTTTCAACTTTCTTCGTCGATGCATGACTCTGATTGGCAGCTAGTTGCCGGTCACGCTCTTCCTTGATACCGGACATTACGCCCATGCCAACGGATAAAAATTTCGCCCAGTACACGTAAGCCCCTTCGGTTCGTAGGCTATAGTGGAAATAGCGAAGCCGCTAACGCACATGGTCCACAGGGCGGGTTGATTGCAACAAGGGAGTACCGGGTTTCATGAAAGATTTATATCTGTACGCTTGTACTGCATACGGTCTGCCAGCCCAATGTTCAAGGGGGTTTGGGGCTTTTTTCCAACAAGATGTATCGGTGCATCCCGGATGGATCAACCGGGTTTTGCCGTCTACATTACGTTAGAAGGCTCGAGAAGCCATGACAAACCTGACGCCGCACCTGCAACTCCCCCGCTGCCCCCATTGCAGCGTGGACACCCCTTCGCTTGTCCAACAATGGCGAGGACAAACAAAAGACCAAGCAGGTATGAATCTGCGGAGTTGGGTTGTGTACTGCTGCACACGGTGCGGCGGATTGGTCACAGCTTGGTCGCCAAATTTCGACGGACCAGTGCAGGATCACTTTCCAAGCACTGCGGCTATCCCGAGCGATCTTCCCGCGCGAGCACAAACATTTTTGGAGCAAGCGGTGTCCAGCATTCACGCTCCTGCCGGAGCTGTGATGCTTACTGCGAGTGCTGTGGATGCGATGCTTAAGGCAAAGGGCTACACCCAGGGCTCCCTGTACGCTCGCATCGACAAGACAGCGGAAGATCACGTAATCACGTCAGACATGGCGCACTGGGCGCATGCCGTACGTTTGGATGCAAATGACCAGCGCCACGCAGATGAGGCGGCATCGTTGCCCGACGAAGGTGACGCAAAGCGATGTATCGACTTCGCGTCCGCGCTCGGCCAGTTTCTTTTTAGCTTGCCAGCTTGTGTTCATCGCGGTCTTACTCCGCCGTCTAGTCAATGAAGGCTAACAGGTCGTTCGACTCGGACGGCCTATTGGCCGCCGGTCAACTCCGACGCTAGGCATGTAGCACCAATGCGGATATTCATTGCCCCAATCCTGTTAAGCCTCGTATTGGCATCCATTTTTGGATTCGTTCTTGGCCAAGCCTGGAACCTTGGATGGCAGCTTCCGGTGGGAGTAACCGTCAGCATTTTCATTGCCGTACTCACGTTCACCACAACTATTCATCACTACTACGCGGTGAGGCGCCACAACGAACTTCAGGTTCAGCCGCATCTAATCTTAGACAGTAAATTTGATAGCACATCCAAGGACAACTTTCATACCTATAGTCTGTCCGTAAAAAACGTCGGGCTGGGCCCCGCCATCATCGACACCTATTCATTGACGATTGAAGGCAAAGCAATCTCCGACGCCGATACCGTCTTTACAGAATTTTTGCGATTCGTGAATCGAGTGATTCCGACACGAGGTAAGGCTGAAGTGCAAGCGATGTATCTTTCCAATGGTGAAGCCATTGACAAGGGTACTGAGAAGATTCTCTTTGTGGCTAGATGGCCTACCGAGGGCCGCAGCTTTATGCAGGGGCGAGAAATTGCGAAACAACTGGCGGACGAAATCAGATTTCAGATCAAATATCGCTGTCACTATGAAAGGCAGTTCTCGGTCAACCGAACGCCAACTGATGCCTAACCCATCCATCAACACGGACGCTGCGCGATGAAGCCGCGTAGCCTCCGTTATGTCAGACGTTAATCGCACCCTGTCACAGCCAATCAAACGGCTGCTGTCTGGGCTACGTCAGCTTTCGCAGCAGAGTTGAAATTAAAGTCCGGCAATTGAGTGACCGCTATACGGTAGGCAACTCCCAGTCTCGTACGTCGCCTTTGGGTCGGGACCTGCCCGGCATGTTGGAAACTCGAATGACAGCAACGGGTCGTGAAGAGCCCTTGGCCCGGATTTTGGGCATTTCAGACCTGACGGACGGGTCAAGACCCAAACCGGGTGCTCCCGATTTCGAGGTGATCGACTGCCACCGCTGCCTTCGAGTCGGATGGCGGACCACCAAAGCGTTGTTGGAGCGAACGACCGCTTTTCAATTTCTTTGGCGCCGGCGAATGACCGCTTGGCCTACCTGCAGCTGACCGCTTTGGACACGCTGGAGGTACCCACTGTTGATTCCAGCGTCAATCTGAGCCAGTTTGCAGTCGAATTTTGAGCCACACGGTTTAAAGGTATTTTTGGCTACTCGATTGTGGATAAGTCTACATTTGATGCGTCTCCTTTCTGTATTTTTGCCCTGCTGGCTTTGCGTGCTGGTCTGATCTGTGCACTTGAATTCTTGAACCTCCAGCTGTCATTGCCGGTCTCCACGATATGGCAGTGATGGGTCAGTCGGTCCAATAGCGCGGTGGTCATCTTGGCGTCGCCAAACACGCTGGCCCATTCCGAGAAGCTCAGGTTGGTGGTGATCACCACACTGGTTCGCTCGTAGAGTTTGGACAGTAGGTGGAATAGCAAGGCACCACCGGACTGCGTGAATGGCAGATAGCCCATTTCATCCAGGATCACCATGTCCACGTACATCAGGCGGTAAGCTAGTTGCCCTGACTTACCCTGCGCCTTCTCTTGCTCCAGGGCGTTGACCAACTCGACCGTGGAGAAGAAGCGCACCCGTTTGCCATGGCTGCGGATTGCATTGACTCCGAGGCTGGTGGCCAGGTGCGTCTTGCCAGTTCCCGGCCCTCCGATGAGCACCACGTTGTGAGCCGACTCCAGGAACTTCATCTGGTGCAGATCAAGCACAAGGGCTTCATCTACATTGGCCTGGGTGAAGTCGAACCCTGCCAGATCGCGGTGTGACTGGAACCTTGCCACCCGCATTTGGTAGGCCATCGAACGCACCTCACGCTGTGCCGATTCTGCCTTGAGCAACTGGTGCAGAACCGTTTCATGGTCCAGCGTCTTCAGCCGTGCTGTGCCCAACACCTCCGGCCACGCACTGGCCATACCGTGCAAACTCAAGCCCTTCAGGGCGGCAACGATGTCATTGGACATGGCTGACCTCCTGGATTCGCAAGCTGTCGTAACGCATGACGTTGGCTAAGGGCTGTGTCTGCAGGGTCAGTGGCGTATCGATCTGCAGCGAGGCCATCGGGCGCGCGGCATCTTTGAGACGGGCCAATGTGTTCAGAACGTGTTCGGCGCTTGCCCGCCCTGCCTCCAGCGCAATCTCAATGGCCGCCAGGACGGTGTCCAAACCATGCAGTGGAATGGCGCTCAGAACCTGTGCCATTACACGGTCCCCACCTGCGTTCTTGAGCAATTGCCGCTGCAACTCCTGCAGCGGCTCGGGCATGGTTTTAAAGGGAGCGCCATTGCGCAGGGCTCCAGGCTTGCGCTCTATCAGGCTGATGTAGTGGCGCCAGTCATAAAAGGTCTGGTCACGCTCGAAGCTACGCACCAGGTCGACCACCTCACCGTGACTGTCCACAATGCGCAGGATCTCGGGATAGGCCCGCAAGCTAACCACGGTGTTCACCCATTCACAAGGCACGCTGTAGCGGTTGCGCTGGAAGTGAATCAGCGCCGTGGAAGTGACCCGCGTGGGCAACTCAACATAGCCATCGAATGCCCTGGGCAAGGCCATCAGGCGGCTGCGCTCATCCTGCATGACATCGGCCACTGTGAGCTCCGGCCAGTCCGGGTGGCTGAGTTCAGCCCAACTGTCCTGGCAGGCCTGCAGCAACCAGGCATTGAGCTCAGCAAGACTGGCCCAGCGCTTCTCTGCCGCTTCCCGCCAGATGTGCCGGCGCCGGTCCTGCACGTTCTTCTCCACTCGGCCCTTCTCCCAGCCCGCTGCGCGGTTGCAGAACTCGGCCTCAAACAGGTAATGCCCAGTCATCGATTCAAACCGGGCATTGACGCTGCGCTCCTTGCCTTTGCCCACCTTGTCCACGGCCGTTCGCATGTTGTCGTAGATGCCGCGTTTGGGCACGCCACCGAACACTTCAAAGGCCTTGGTGTGTGCATCAAACAGCATCTCGTGGGACTGGGTAAAGTACGCCACCAGTACGAACGCCCGGCTGGCTGCCAACTTGGTGTGTGCCACTTCCAGGCGTTTGCGCAAGCCTCCAATCACCACGTATTCGCAGCTCCAGTCAAACTGGAAGGCCTCGCCGAGCTCAAAGCTCAGGGGCACGAACCCGGCATGGCGTGGGGCGTTGGCTTGCTCTTGCCGCCAGAGGCTGCAAAAGCCGTAGACCAGATTCTTGCTGCCAGTAAAGCCCATGGCCCGGATGGCTTCAAAGTACGCCCGCACACTGCGGCGCTCACGTTTGCCTCGGTAACTGTCGGTCTTGAGCCAGCTTGCCAACTGATCACGATACGGGTCCAGCAGGCTTGGCGCTGGCGCCCGCTGCGGGTAACGTGGCTCTACCATCTGTGGCTCATTGAGCCACTTGGCCGCCGTGTTTCTGGATATGCGCAGCCGTCTGGCCGCTTCGCGCACAGATACGTTCTCACGTAACACCATGCGCCTGAGTTTGCTGAGGGTTCCCACGTCTATCACTCCTAATCACCCCTGCTCAAAAATGAAGCAAGAATTGTGGATAACGTGGCTCAGTTTTCGACTGGAATTCCTACTTTTTTGGCCCAACCTTCATTTGGAATCAACA
>NZ_JAMPYG010000011.1 GCF_023700745.1 Rhodoferax sp.
AGTACGGTCACAGGTTCTCTCCTTCTATTGAGCAAGAGCTGCATGAGTTGGTCATCGCCCATAGCATCTTGCGTTGACAAATTGGTTCATTCCGCAAGCAGGTACTAACAAGCACCCCCAGATCGAAGTCTAATGCACATTAGGTGATTTTTGCCGCCAAATGTTCGTCTCTCGGTGCTGGGGCATCAAAAATAGTCCAGATTGCCGAGAGCACCCTGCTTATTCAATTTCTAGCGCTGCGGTGCACTGCACTGACACAGCATGGTTTTGATTGAGGTGCACCATGGCGGCCTGTGCGCGTGGGCCATATTGCACTGTGGCGTTGACTGCGTCAGGGAACTCCCCGGTATGCACATGGACACAACTGCAGATCGATCGCATGGCGCGGTGTTCGGTGACTTCATATGTCACGGTCGGCAAATCAAAGACTTGGCGGGTTTCAGCCACATACGCAAACGGCAGCTTGCCTTGACACGCTTGGCAATGGTCTGGTACGTCGTGAATAACGATTTCGTCGGGCTGTGCCACACATTGTGACAATGTGTTACCCGGGTGTTCCTTGTGTCCACCCGTTGGATTCTGACCTGCAATACGCAAGGACTTCGGCGCGGGTTTGTTCATGCCGTCGCTTGATGGGGGCTTGCTGGAGTTGCGACTATTCATCTTGCGTTGCGATTGCAACTGCTTGACGGCTTCCTGCAATACAGTGATCTGCTCTTGCAGCATCAAAATCAGCGCACCGTTCTCGGCATGGCTTAACTGATTCAGGCTTGATGGGTTTTGTATTGCGTTGGATTATCGACTATCGCCTCAAGGTGGGGGGTGAGTAGTTACAACAATTGCGATAAATTGCAAACATTTCTTCTGCCGCACGCGATGACGGGATTGCCTGACTGCGGGAGTTTTTTTACAGCCTCAACGGCATGCGCAATCCTGCCCTAGCGCAGCCGTGACAGTGCGGGTCAAGTCCTTCCACGGCACATACCGTGAAGAGGCCAGATCATGCCAAAACAAATTTCGTCTTCCACCGCCACTGCGGTGACCTCTTCCATTTCATCGCCTGTGCCAGTATTGCCAGAGACCGGCTTTTTGCGGCAGCCGCAAGTGTTGGTGTTCGTTCCCATTTCAAAGTCTACTTTGTGGAGACGTATCCAAGCGAAGTCCTTTCCGGGGCCCGTGAAACTTTCGGCTCGCGCCACGGTGTGGCGTGCCGAGGATGTTCGGCGCTGGATTTCTGAGCAAGGACAATGACTGCTATTGCGCCCAACGAATGACGCTCGTGCCGTGCCTTGGGGAATGCGGGGCGACTCCGAGGGTTTGGCGCCGAGCTCGGGGTGGCGCCGAAATCCCCCATCTTTCCTGGCAATTTGGCCTGGCGACTCCAGATGAAAAGGTTGAGCATCAAAAAAATCAGGAGGCGTAATCTGTATGAGAAAAAACACCAAACCACATGATCGAAATCAAGACATGGCCGGCGAAAACGAAACGGCAATGCAATCCGTTGGGATGCTCAAAGCAGTGATCAGCGGCGAGACATATGAGGTTGTCGCCGCCAGGTTTGGCAAATCGCGTACCGCCGTCGAAAGACGTATCAAAGTTGTTGCGGCTCAGTTGAGCAAGGTGGTGGGAATTCAGGGACTCAGCGAGGAAGGTGCCGCTTTTGTTCGCCGTCTTCGCATGCACCGGGGTGCTATTCTGACGGCGCTGGAGTCTTTCGAGCCAGGCTCAGCTGGCAGGCCTCATGATACCCGCATCCTCTCTAGCGAGGAAATTGCGCAGGCAGTGTTGCGCATCAAGGGTCGAAGCAGTCGGCCTTGGCATGACATTGCACTGTTCTACTTGCTGTTTGCCACAGGAGCCAGGCCTCTGGAGATTGCTCGATTGGAGGTGCGGGACTACCTTGATGCTGACGGCCGCGTGCGGCGGGAATCGCAGCTGCGCGCTGAAGTGGCCATCACCAAGAAACCCCGGTCTTTGTATTTCACCAGCACTCGACTTGACGAGGTACTGACGCTCTATTTGCAGGAGCGGCTGGCACTGAACTTGGGTGTGCATACGGCCGAGACTTTCCGAGGTCTCGATCCCGGCAGCCGCCTGTTCCTGTCCGCGACGGGTGAAGGTTTCAGGATTACACCTTATGGAAAAGAAGGGCAATTGCGCTTTCTATGCCGCCCCATCCTGGAGACCTATGACAAGCTGTTCCGGTACGCCGAAATCAAAAACGTGTCTGCACGATCAGCACGACGTACTGTGGTGTCCCGACTGTATGAACGCGGTGCCGATGAAGACCAGGTCGGACTGCTGTTGGGTATCAGCGAGCGCAGCGCCGTGCGTGCGCTGCTTTCTCGGCCCAAGCCAACCATTGATGATCTTGTTGACGAACTGATCTGAGGTACCGGGCTCATTCAGTGTCGAAGTCTCGTTGCATTTGACCTTGCATTCATTGGTGCTATAGGCCCTAGGCGATCCAACGTGGTGGCGAAGGAGCTTGTCAAGCATGAACATTCAGCGTTTCTCCATCAAGGGCTGCATTCTTGGCGTCGACGACCCAAAGTTGCAAGCGACACTCGCGCAGATTCACGAGACACCAGAACGTCCCCGCTGCCTGTGCGTGCCGGGCGGCGTGGAGATGTACGTGGCGCACCACCGGCAGTTTGTGATCAAACGCATGCCAGAAACGGGAAGCCAGCACCACCCTGGTTGCCCATCCTACGAACCTGAATTCCGGCAGTCCGGTTTGGGCGAATTGGTTGGCGAAGCGGTGCTTGAATCCGAGTTGGGTTCCATAGAGCTGCGAGTTGATTTTCCGTGGACAAGGACCACAGGACGAGGCGTGCCACGCGGCGAGTCGCAGGACGCGTCCGAGGTGGAAGTGCCACGCCGGCGCATGAGCCTGCGGGCGTTGACGCATTTCCTGTTCGAGCGCGCGGGATTCAATCGTTGGAGTCCGGCCATGGAAGGCAAGCGCAACCAGGGTGTGCTGCACAAGTACTTGCAGGAGGCTGCCGAAAGCATAGTGGTCAAAGGCGTGGCGCTGACTGAGAGGCTGTATGTGCCCGAGCCCTTCAGTGAAGCCGGCAAGGCCGCAACTGCCCAGCGACGTCGCGAGAAGCTGGCGGTATTGCGGCCCCGGGTGGGTCTAAACCCGTTGGCGCTGGTGATCGGCGAGTTCAAGGCGAGCGATGTGACGCCACTGGGGCGCCGGGTGTGGATCAAACACATGCCGGATGCGCCGCTGTTGATGGCAGCCAAGGCTTGGGAACGGATCGAGCGGGTGTTTGCCCCTTTGTTTGAAGCGCGGGATGCCGACGTGGGCCAGAAGGTGCGGCTGATGGTGGTCGCCCTGATTCGTGCACGCCGCGAGCATACCTATGAGATCGATGTTGCGAGCCTGATGCTGACCAGCGAGCACTGGATACCGGTTGAAGGTATTCACGAGTTGCCCTTGGTCCAAGCCCTGGTGGATCAGCAGCGGCGTTTCGTCAAACCCCTGCGTTACGACGCCAGGAGTGCAGCAAGTTTTCCGAATGCTCTTTTGTTGGACGCAGGCGCGTCGCCGGTTCCCTTGCATGTGGTCAGCGCCTATTTGGATCCGAAAGAACAAGCGGCCAAGGCACTTGCTCTGAAATCTGGCGATGACACGCAGTGGATATGGCGCACGAATGAATCGATGCCGGAATTGCCAGCCCGAGCGCGTCCATAGCGCGCTGGCAGACTCCCGGGCATCGGGTCGTGCTGTGCCGTAGGTAGTGCTTCAGCCGATGCCGAAACATCGCTTTTTTCGCGCTGCTTGTTTCTGGAGCGTTTCCTGTACATCCGTGAACATCGTGCTGCTTCGGTTGCCAATGCAACCCCAACCAACCCGACAGCACTTTATGAATCACCAACAGGTAAGCGAGATATGTTTCGAAGAGACCTACACCGTGCCAATCGATCAGACGGCACGTTCACTGTTCACCCGTTTACCGCATGGGAAACACTATGCCGAGACGCTCATCGAGTGTCTGGCCACCGGGTACCTGATCGCGGTTGTCGAGTCAATTTGCATCCGGGAGATGCAGCTGCAGATCGATCCTTCGGCGGAGGTGGTTGTCGGTCGAACCATTCACCTTGAGCATTGTGGCCCGATACCGCCCGGCGCAACGATTCGTCTGCAGGGCTGGGTAGAACGGCTGGGCCAGCGTAGCGCCACGTTTTGCATCAGGGCTTACGACGACCATGAACTCGTTTGCGATGGCAAGGTGACGTTGGTGGCGGCAGACCGTGCATCGATGGAGTCAAAAATTGCGACCAAGGTAAACGATCTTCTGAAGATTGACGTCGTTTCATAGAGGCAGAACAGCCCGGGAGCAGGTGTCTACTTACGAATCGATGAATTGGGCGCTGCTTGCGCCCCACCACGTCAGACAAGCCGGTTGACACAGCCGTTTTGCACGAGAGCATGAATCAGCGAATTCTTTCGCGATTCATGAAGGAGTGCATCCATGTCGAATGCAGTGGTCAAGGTCAATGGCAGCCAGGCTACGCTGCCCACCGTGCTCGGGCAAGGCCTGGCACGGATTCCTACCGGCGGAAAAATCCGCGCCGGTATTAAAGTTCTGACGGCAAAGGCGGCCGCACACCCCGATGCCCGCGCTATTTACGAGCGGGGCATGGCGGAGGGCGAATCGTTTATCCAAATTGAACAGGCGCTTGCCGCAGCACTGCCCCAGCTGAAAGCCCCGCTCATCCCCAAGAACGTGTCCTGGTTCACGGTTCGTGGCCAGGACTTTTCTAACCCAGAGATCGCCCGCCAGATTCTGGAGGCTCACAGCGAAGACCGAGGTGATGGCATCAAACGCCTCTACCGTTTTCCGGTGGTATTTCCCTCCGACTTTTGGCAGGTGGTGATGCCCCACGAACTGGCGGCCTGGGGTGCGGCAGAGAAGCGCAACTGGTCTGAATACTCGCCGGATGGCCGTGTGCGCTACTGCAAGCAGCATGCATCCGTGCCGTTTGATGACACCGGCAAGCGGGTGATTCGTCTGTTTGGCGGGCGCAAGACGATATTGCGTGAGCAGAACGGTGGTTTGTGTGACCCGGAATCCTGTAGTGAATACCAACTTCGCCAGTGCAACCTGACCGGGCGTTTCCTCTTTTTCATCCCGGGCATCCGCTCGATCAGCGCCTTCGAGTTGCATACGAACAGCTTTTACGCCATGAACATGGCGATCCAGAAGTTCGAGACCATCAGCTTCCTGCGCGGAGGGCGTATCTCGGGTTTTCTGGATAGCCAGCGCACGCCGTTTTATTTGACCAAGAAGCTGATGGAGGTGGCGCGTATCGACGAACAGGGCAGAGCGGTGCGGGTGCCGCAATGGATCATTGATCTGGAAGCCCCCGTCGATGTGACGGCGTTGATACGCCACAACGAGGATGAAGGTGCTGTCATCGTGCAGGCTCGGCAGGCGGTTCAGGTGCTGGAAGGTGCCAAGGGTCTGGAAGACGGCGCTGCAGTTGCCAATCAGATGTCCCCAGCAACAGAGCCAGCCGATAGCCAACCCGATGACAAGGTAGATTGGAAAGATATCGCCGTGAAAGGGCCGACGTTCGAACAGGTCAGTGATCGGGCCAAGTCGTATGGCATCGATCGGACCCAGTACGAAGCCTACGCTAACCAGCGCTGGGGCCCTGGCTGGCGCTTGAATGCTTTCGGTCGCCAACGCGCTTATGACGAGCTGGAGCGTTATCGGAACGACCCGAAGGGCTATCTCGACAAGATCGACTGCGCGATACGGGGGCGGGCGTGAGCGGGCAGGAGTCCGTCAAGACCGCGTTTGGCTCCGAGCACGCCCTTGATGATTTGGAAATCAAGGGGAAGCTGTTGAAGCCTTCACATATTTACCAGACACCCGTTCAGGAGTTCGCCATGATCCGTATTGCCCAGTTTTCTGATCTTCACTACAGCGCCAAGAATCTGGTCGAGGCTGACCGGTGCTTTCGCCATGCAGTGGACCGCGCCATCGCTTTGAAGGTCGACGCTGCCGTCGTGTCCGGCGACTCGACGGACCATGCGCTGGACCTGCATTCACCCGCAGTGGAGCGCTTGGCGCGCAACATCCGGCGTCTGGCTGACCATTGCCCGGTGCTGATGCTGCAGGGCACGTTCTCGCATGAACCGCCAGGCGCCCTGTCTATGTTCCGGCTGTTGGGTGGACGCTACCCGGTGCACGTCGCCGACCGGATCGGTCAGGTGGGGCTCACGGCTGACGGGCGTTGGGTGGCGTCGGAAGACTGGCAGTTCATAGTCCTGCCTATTGGGTTGCGGGCCTTGTTTTCTTGCGTGCCAACGGTGAACAAGGCGGCTGTGGCGGCCACCGTGGGTGCCAGCTCAGCGGCAGAAGCTGTGGGGGAGCATCTTGCCCTGCTGCTTCGTGGGTTCGCAGCCAGCAACCAGGCGGCACGTGCACAGGGCCTGCCCACCATCGGGGTGTCGCACGGTACGGTGTTTGGTTGCATTTCAGAGCATGGCGTGCCCATGGCAGGCTTTGACCACGAATTCACAACCGGCGCGCTGTTTGCCGCAGAGGCTCAAGCCTTCATGCTGGGCCACATTCACCGGCATCAGGCCTGGGAGAACAAGACTGCGGCGTTTGAGGGCAGGGCGGGACATCAGTGCATCGCCTATCCCGGCTCCATCGGGCGCTTTCATTACGGCGAGGAGGGTGAGAAGGGCTTCCTGGTATGGGACATCGGCGCGGGCGAGGTGCGCTTCACGCTGGAGCCCACGCCGGCGCGCCGTACCCTTGACATCGTGTTTGAAGGCAAGCCCGATCTGGCCGGGCTGCGTGAAGCAGTCGAGCGGGAAGGCATTGCCGGGGCCTTCGTTCGGGTGCGCTGGACCGTGGCCGACGAGGATCGGCACGAAGTGGACCGCACGGCGATGCAGGCACTGTTGGCGGGCGCAGCGGAAGTCAAGCTCGAAGGACGCATCGTGCCGGTGGTGCGCACACGGGCGGCGGGAATCTCCCAACTTGCCAGCCTCGCGGACAAGGTGCGGGCTTGGGCCACATCTACTGAAGCGAAGCCCCAGCCGCTGCTCGATTGCCTTCAGGTGCTGGCAAGTCAGACGCCAGAAGCGATTGCCGAGCGAATCCTGTGCTGGACTGCGGTGCCCGCAGCGGAAGTCATGACGGAGTTGTCATTGACCGAAGACGCAGAAGCGGAGTCCGCACTGTTGTTCTGACGGGGCCACCCAAGGCGCGAATGGACTTGAACAAAGCCCATCGTGCGCGAGACTGGTTCCATCCTCTATATGGAGCACGATCATGCAAGTACTTTCACTGACCCTCAAGGGGTTTCGGGGCATCCACGATGGTTTGGGGCGTGATGAACTGAGCCTGGACTTCGAACGGTTGGCCGATGGCGCCGAGCTGGTCGCCATCGCTTGCGCCAATGGGCGGGGCAAGACCACCGTTATGGACAATATGCATCCCTTATGTTGATTTTGGTGTGTCAACACAGGACATCTGTCACCTGTGGGCCGACTCAGAATTGCACCGACACATGCTGCGCATGCGAACCGTAACTTCCCTCCTCAGTGTCTTGGTTGCCCGCTCAAGCCGCCTTGAGGTACATGTCGATGTGCATGGAGGTGAAGGGGCACACCACGCCGCCACTTTCGGTACGTTCTACCAGGCCTAGTTCAGCCAGCGTCAGCACGTCCTCATGCACGCGCTTCACATCGCGCCCCACTGCACGGGCCAGTTCCCGCACCGATAGTTCACCCTTACCCTGACAAGCCCGGACAATCTCCCAGCGCTTCTCAGAAAGCTGACCGAAGAAGTGACCAGGGCTCTCAAAGTTTAAGACTTCGCCTTGATAGGTATCGGCCTTGGCTAACTGCCCCGACGCGCGCAAAGCAGCTTGCCAGTCCGATTGCATGGTGATGGTGAGGTAACGATTCATCATGGTGCTCTCCGGGCGGCGACTGCCGCAATAAAGTCTTCAACCAACTGATCTACACCGACAAAGGCGTACGGAAACTCCTGTCCGTCGAGATGACAGTGGTCACCTTTGCCACGCTCATTGTCAAAGCCAACAACGCGCACGCCATTCAGGGCATACACCGCCCGGTATTTGTAGCCATGCTCTGTGGGCGGCACCGGCGCAGGAACCTTCCAGACCACCAGTTCAATCACCCCGCCTTCGGGTGTGATGTTCTTGAACTTGGTAATCAATCGCGCTTGCATGTTGGCAATTATGCCAACAACAGGGCCGATGGTCAATACTTCGAGGGATGCAAGGGAGCCAGTTGGCCCAGGGGTAGGGCGTGCAAGTCTTTATTGGTCAATTTATCGGCCGGCCGACGCCTTGTGCAGCTCCGTTCAATGACGAGCGCCCACTTTCCGTCAATACCTCTGGCTGTTGAGGGCCCCTTGCAGATTTTTGCCGAGGTCACGCCTCGACCCGGCGCAGTCCGAGGCCCCCGATTCCGCCATCATTGGACTTGATAAAACCGCTGCCCATGAGATTCTGATCGGACCTTCACTTTTAAGGCCAACCATGCAACCTCTCTCACTCACCCTCAAGGGCTTTCGCGGCATCCGCGATGGCCTGGGTCTCGATGAACTCACGCTGGACTTTGAACGCTTGGCTGACGGCGCCGAATTGATCGCCATCGCCGGTGCAAACGGAAGCGGAAAAACCACGATCATGGACAACCTCTCGCCGTTTGCCACGCTGCCGAGCCGCGCAGCGATGGCGGGGTCGGGTGGTTTCTCCTACTACGACCATGTTTATCTACCCGAAAACGAGAAAGACCTGACCTGGGCGCACGAAGGCCGCAGCTACCGTTCGCAGGTGGTCATTCGGCTCAACGGCCGACGCAAGACCGAAGCCTTCCTGCACGTGCTCGACGACAGCGGACGCTGGCAGCCAATGCGCCTCGACGACGGCACGGTGTCCGATGGCAAGGTGGAGACCTATACGCGCTGCGTAGAAAACGTCTGCGGTAGCGCCGAGACGTTCTTCACTTCCGTGTTCTCGGCCCAAGGCAAGCGGCAGCTCAACACTTACCGGAACGCCGAAATCAAGACCTTGCTCGCCGACCTGCTCGGACAGGAGGAAATCCGTGCCCTGGGACAGAAAGCGTCGGAGACGGCTCGGCTGCTCAAGGCCGGTCTCATGGCAATCCGACAGGAAATGGCCGGATTGGACGTGGAGGGTGAGCAGCTGAGCGCCGAACAGTATCGGCTCGGCAGCGCGGCTGACCGGGTTACCCAGGGGCTGGCGGTGCGCCTGGAGGCGCAGCACGTGCTCGATACCGCCCAAGCAAGACATGCGCAGTTGATGGCCGGGCGCGAGCAATCGCGGGCCACCGAGGCGCGTCGCGTTCAACTGGTGGCCGAGCGCCAATCCGTGGCCGACGTTGGCTCGCAGACCGAAAGCGCGCTCAAGGCGCAGGACAAGGGAGAGGGCCTGCGTCTCGAACGGCTGGATCAGCGCATTGCCGACCGCGTGCAGCAAGAGCGTACCCGGCGTCAGTCTCTGGCGCAATCGCGGCGGCGATGTCTGGAAATACTCGCCGGGGCCGACGCGGTGCGGCGTGCGGGCAAGCGCCTGCCGTTGGCCGAGCGGGTGCTGTCCCTGCGCAGCGTGCGCACCGGTGCGTGCCGCCTGCAAGCGCAACGGCTGACACAGAGCCAGGGAACTGAGCGCCTGATCCAACAGAAGGTGTCCAGCATCGAGCGGGATGCGGGCCAGGCCGTACTCAAGGCCGACGAGCTTGTCCATCGGTTCGGACTGACCGGGGAGGTGCCTTGTGCTGGAACCGATTTGCAGGGCCGGTGCCGGTTGCTCGGCGATGCGCACGAGGCGCAGGCTCTGGTTCCCAGCGCCCGGGCCCAGATCGTCCACCTGACCCAGGAGAAGGCGCAGGCGCAACGCGACCTGGCCGCTGTCCGCCGACAGAGCGAGGCGCTGATGGGGGCACCACGGGCATTGGCATGGGCCGAGCACCTCGAAGCCATTGCGCGAGACCGCGTTACCCGTCTGTCCGTGCTGGTCGCGAAGGCCGGAGAGTGTGCACAGGCGCAGATGACGTTGGCCGATATTGCACAGGAACTGGCTGCGCTGGGGCACAGCGACGTAGCAGCCAACGGCGCCGAGACATCTGAGGAACGGACCGAACGCCAGCAGATTGCTGCGTCGCGGCGAGCGATTGCGGAACAGTCGGAGCGGCAAGTTCGGCAATCGAGTGCGGCGCTGGCTCGCCTGGATGACGCCCTTGCGGCGCTGCCGACAGCGTATGACGAGCAACGGCTGGTCCAGGCCGCGAAATCATTGTCGGATGCCCGCGCTGAGGTGGCTTCAACCGAACAGTCACACCTGGCGGCCGTGCGGGACGCGCAGAATCTGGAAGCACTGTTGCAGCAGTCGGTCGCACTGGCCACCCGGCGAGAAAAGGTCGATGCGCGCAGGGCCTATGTTGAAAGCGAACTGGGCAACTGGAACCTCTTCGCGCGCTGCATGAGCAACGACGGCTTGATCGCGCTGGCGATCGATGACGCCGGCCCAGCGCTGTCGGTACTGGCCAACGACCTGCTGCTGGCGTGCTATGGGCCGCGCTTTACGGTGTCCATCCACACCCTGCTGGAAACTGCCAAGGGCGAACAGAAGGAAGGCTTCGACATTGTGGTACACGATGGAGAGACCGACGACAGCAAGAGCGTGGGCCTGATGAGCGGCGGCGAACGCACGTTCGTGGAGGTCTGCCTGACTCGCGCGATCGCACTGTACCTGGCGCAGAACACGGGGCGGCGGTATACGACGCTGTTCTCGGACGAGGCGGATGGCGCGCTCGATCCAGAGCGCAAGCGCATGTTCATGGCGATGAAACGCGAGGTATTGCGCCTGGGTGGCTACGAACGCGAGTTCTTTGTCTCGCAGACGCCGCAACTGACGGCGATGGCGGATGCTGTGATCGATCTGGATACGTTGAAAGTCGGGGCCCGGGAGTCAGGATGTGTCGCCGCTGCAGTCTGAACCATTCCGGGCCTACGCGGGTCAACCGATACCCGCGCGTGTTGTGCTTCCCGTCTGTGTCGCCATCGGAGCGGTCTGTGCTGAATCGAGATCACCTGCGGTTTGATGTTGCGATGCACTTGGGCGATCTCGCGTTCACGTCGCTTCAGCTGCATCCGGCTTTCCTGCCAAGCGCGAAGTAGTGGTCGACCAGCGCAGTCAGGATTTGACAGGCTCCCAAGTCGTCGATCAGCGCATCTGATACCGGGCGACACCGGTCTCATCCAGCTCGATTTTTGCCTCGCCGCGATGCAGTAGATAGTTCAGACAGGCCAGGCTCTCGCCCGTGGCCAGGTTCAACAGGCTGCCGTCGGTCTCGCCGATACTGCGCCCAAACAGGGCGGCAAACACATCGATCGCGCGCCTGGGTTCTTTCAGGGTGTGGCGCAAACGGTCCAGTGTGCGCTCCTGCGATGCTGCCAGGTAGTGCAGCCGGGCGTGCAGGCCGCGAAAACAGTCGTTGTGAGATGGCAAGACAAGCACATCGTCGGGCACCTCGCGTTTGATCTTGGCCAATGACTCCAGCCACGCACGCATGGGGTTGGCGTCCGGTTCGGTGGGGTGGACGGATACATTGGAGGAGATGCGGGGCAACACCTGGTCACCCGAGATCAATAATTTCAGATCGACGCAGTACAGGCAGGCGTGCTCGGGCGAATGACCGGTGCCAACGATAACGCGCCAGGTGTTGGCGCCGATCCTGATCTCTTCGCCATCCTGGATGCGCCGATAGCTGTTAGGCAAGGCATGGATATATTTGCCAAAGTTACCAAAGCGGGCCTGGTAGTTTTCTATGGCACTGCTGCTCCAGCCAGCACTGTGGTAGAACGTGACACCATCCTCGGGCGCCTCGCGGCCCGTGTCGGCAGTTAACACGCGGCAGTTCAGGTATTCCAGCTGGGTCATCCACAGACGGCAGTTGAATTTTCGCGTCAGCCAGCCTGCCAGTCCGATATGGTCTGGATGCATGTGGGTGCCAAAAACTCGCGTCAAAGGGCGCTGTTCGTTTGCATTGGCAAATAAATCGCGCCATGCCGCCACGGTTTCGTCGGTACGCATGCCGGTGTCAACCACGGCCCAGCCATCGTCGTCTTCGAGCCCCCAGACATTGATGTGATTGAGCGCCATGGGCAGTGGCATGCGCATCCAGACCACGCCGGGCGCGATCGCGATCACTTTGCCAGCTTCAGGCGGCGATGCGAATGGATAAATGAGTGTCGGCTTCTCAAGCCTGTCGCGTTGAAGCGAGATGTCAGTCATAGGCGGCGACTTTCGCAAGAATCTATCAGAAGGGCAATAGTACCTGTGTTGGTACGTCAGTGTCCTTGCATCCATTGCGAAGGGGGCAGTGGTGGTTCAGCGAGTGCGCTCCCGCAGGAGAGAAGCGGTCCAATGCCTTGGGTGACTCGGCATAACGAGTGTTTGACGCGGGCAGTGGCCTGTATCTGGTCCTAAACTCTGGGCGGCGCTATGCCACGCTATTCTCTGATGAGTCCGATGGACCATTGGATTCTGAGCGCAAACGCATGTTCATGGCGATGAAACGGGAAGTCTTGCGTCTGGGCGGCTATTAACGGGAGTTTTTTGTTTCACAGAGGCCAGAGCTGACGGCCATGGCCGATGTGGTGATTGACCTGGATGCGCAGATCAAGTCAGCGCATGCGGCGCAATGCCTGACCGTTTGATGCGACATCCCAACTTCAGGCTTGGTTTCACTTTTGGCAAAATACGCACAAAGAATTTATCAGCACATCGCGATGACAAGGGAGCCTGTTTGACACCTGAACGATTTCACACCCATTCCATGGGGCCGGATGAAGCGGCCCTGCGCGCTGCATTCCTCCACTGCAGCGCGCTGATGCGACAGCGCAATAGCGCGAACATGGGTTTGGCGGTCCACAACAAAAGCAATCTGGACGGCGTTGTGCGCACCGTCTTCGGCGACAGCGTGGTCAAGGTGCTTGACCGGGACAACAAGCTGGACCTGAAAGGGATCACGATCCACCTGCTGACCGAGAAAATCCAACTCCGCAAGCTGGAAGGTCCGGTCGTGGCTGCCTTCGTTGACCCCCACAAGCTGGACAAGATCGTGTCCAGCGCAGGGGTTACCGACATTGTTTTTGTGCCATGGGCGGCGGAAGAGCTTCCGATCTATTTGGCAGAGCATCCTTTGTCGCAGGAGATTTTTCGCACGCCACCACTCGACGAACCGGTACCCACCATGGTGTGACTCGATGACGAGTGGCTTGTCGGGCATTGCTCTGTTATTGCGCTACTGAAAAATCCGCGGCTCTATCGTTTCTCCCCGCATGAACGCAATGTAGGCGCAGGCCTTGCCCATGTCTTTGAATTGGGCAATCACTTCATTGAGATGAATGACGGCCCAAGGGCGCTCTGGGGTGTCCGATGGCTGCAGGCTGAGGTCTGGCTCCCGGTAGGCAGAGTGACGGTACAGCGTCCGCCCAGATTTCCAGTCGATGATGTTCAGCACGCAAGCCGTGAGAATGGAACCGCCGCCCGACTCGCCTTCTTCTACCAGCAGAGGGACTTTGAGACTACCGCCTGAGCGGCCAATCTTGCCGACCACGTCATATTCATTCAACCACGGTTCTCCAGTGAGGGTGTTGCCCAACACGAGCCGCACTTTATCGCCTGTCCGACGCCGAGATTCAAGGACGGCAGCAGCTTTGGGATCCGTTCCCGGGTCAAAGTAGGTCTGACGGGTCAGGGCTGAGCGGGACCACGCCGAAACCGCATCCTCGTACTTCTTGTACCCGGCGAGCGCCGCGTAATCGTTCGGGGTGAAGAACAAGTCGGCTCGGTTCAGGCGCTGCGCAATCTGATTCGCATGATCGCGGGCATTGTCGAAACCAAAGCAGCTGTAGCCATAGTCGGTGGCGATCACGTACAGTTTCTGCTCGGTGTTGAGGGTAACCTGCTGGGTCGAACGTTCCTTTCCCAGCAGGATGTTGTCAGTTTGCATATCTTGCTCCAAAAGAAACAGGGCGTCGGCCTTACAGCGCGACGCCCTGAGTGACTTGAGACCACCTTGTGGTGGCCGATAAGATTCATCCGGCCAGCAGCACCTCGGGTGGCTGGTTAATGTGGTGTCGGACCATGCGGTTGCCGACATGGAACAACTGGTCCAGGTACACGGCTTCCAACAAGCTGTCGGGTACCTCGATGCCCAGTTCAATCAGCTTGTCCGACACCGTGTTGATATCGGTCCAGTCGCGTTGGGGCTCATGGAGACTGCTGTAGAGGACACATTCCTCCGCTGCAACGCTCGCGTGTTGATGACTCAGCACCTGCAGGAAAAGATCGTTCAGCGGTCGGTCATAGCCGGCGATCACCACGACTTCGTCGCCTTGGTAGCGCGTGCGGACAGAATGCTGACTCACAACGCCTCTCCTGGGATGCCGAAGACCGGAAGCCCATCAATGACGGCCGAATCGGCATCGAACTTCAGCCAGACGATACCGGCCCGTTCCGCCACTTCAAAGACGGCCGCCAAGTCGGCTTCCGTCGGGATGTCGTAGCGCGGCGAACCGACATAGACAAAGCCGCCATGTGCGGTGGGGTAGGCGTTGACCGAGAGGTCGTTGCCCATCAACTTTAGGCGTGTGGCTGGCGTCAGGTGCGTACTCGACAGTGCCGCCAGGGGCTCGGCCTGCTGGCGCAAGCTGGTGACAGTGGATTCATCCATGGGGGACTCCTTGGGGTTGGGGTGATGGGCTCGCTGCACGGCGGGCACGGGACGAACGGCTGAAGTCCATGCCGCAGGCGCGGCAGCGAAACCAGCGCAATGGGCCGAGTTGGCCCAGCAAGGCCCCGAAGTCCAAACAGACGGGGCAATGGGGTGGTGTAGATGCAGGCATCGTTTCTCCTTCATGACATTGAAGGACTCACTAACCCCGCGAGGCTGGTGAGCCCCTCGGGGTAAGAATTCCTTGACGGACACTCAGGTCAAGGCGTCAGATCAGACCGCGTTCGGAAAAACTGAGTACCGTGCCGCCCGCCACAATCATGTGGTCGACCACGCGCACGTCCACCAGGCTCAGCGCCTGCTTCAGCGTCTGCGTCAGGAACTCATCTGCGCGACTGGGCTCCGCATGGCCGCTGGGATGATTGTGCGCAACGACCACGGCAGCGGCGTTGCGGGAAATCGCACCCTTGACCAATTCCCTCGGATAAACGCTGGTCTGAGTCAAAGTGCCTCGGAACAGTTCGACGGCCTCGATCAACTGGAGTTGGGCGGTCAGGTACAGCACCAGAAACACTTCGTGCTCCAGGTTCGCACAGTGCAGGCATAACCAATCCCGCAGCACCTGTGGCGTACCCATGACCGGACCAGTGCACATCTGCGCTTGCAGGTCACGTAAGAGCAATTCGCGGGCCACACCGAGTTTGCGGCTGACTACAGAATCGTTGGCAGCTACCCCTTGGTAGGCTGATTCACTATCACCTACGTGGGGCGCGGTTGCAATGAAATCCCGGGTCGGCGGCGCGAGCAACTCTCGGACCAGATCGGCGCGGGAAAGAAAGGATGGATTCAAGGCGTTCTCCTCTATGGTTAAACAGAAAAGCGGAAACGCCGATCCCGAAGGGAACAAGGTTCCCGCTCGGGATGCGCATGCCAGGGCATGCGCGGTTGGTAAGGCAGGTGTCGACTGCGACGCCGGCAAAGACCGGATGAGCACCCCACGATGGAGTGCACAGAGATCACCTGCAGAGTCTGGCGCAGTGATGGGCGGGGTTCAAGGATGGCCGCCACTACACCACCGGTAAATGTCACCAAAGCCGGAGAGATTTGGGTGGTGTGTTCCGGGGGGCGACTGACTGTCATCGGATGCGTTGCATGGGCGCGACGGGTTGTTCCAGATGGGGCGCCACTCGCAGTGGCGTGACACTGACCTGTGACTGTGGTCGCGGTGGAAATATCTTTATAGCCCACCCCGTAAAACCAGAGACATGCGCGTCAGATTCGGCCAAGATACCCGAAAAACCCATTGAATGGGGTATGACCATGATTCGACTCAACGACCAGATTCGCCTGACCCGCAAGGAAATTGAAGTGTTTACCAAGATCACCGATATCGAACCGGTGGACATTCGCACCTTGGGCGACCTGGAGGCCTATGTCGCACGGTGCAAAGCGCATTACTGGGGTGTTTCGGAGCAAACGGAGTTTGTCCACTGGCTGATTGACCGGGAATACCGGCAGTGCCGCCAGGTCGCATAGCGATGGTGGCTGGGTGGTGTTGCCAGTCCGCGCTCATCGCAATTCAGTATCAAAGATGAGCCTGCCCCACCCCGAAGGGCAAGGCAGGTTCCACGGGGCGTAGCAGGGATACGCCGGGTACGGGACACTTTCAGGCGGCCTTGAGCATCAGGCCGAACAGCTGTTCAATGCGCGAAGCATCGCCCAGTTGCATTGCCTGGCAGACTTTTTTGACGATCGGATCCACCGAAACGTCAACGACATCAGCCGCTTCAACGGTTGCCAGCGCGGCACCCGTTGGCGTCAGCACTTTGAGGGCACCTCTGCCGTTGGTCCAACTGGCTTCGATCGCATGTCCGCGATGGGCATCCAGGCGATCAAGAACCAACTGGACGCCAGCGTCGAAGGCCTCCAGCGTCACGACGTCTTCCAGATCACCGCACGCACGGCTATAGAAATGGACCTTGTACGCCACAGGCGCCAGCGCCTGAATGTCATCAAGACGCAAGTCTGGCATCAGAAAGACAGGCGTCTCAGTCGCACTCACAGGTGCCACCGTCTGGTCTTGTGCAAGGCGGTCCAGTTTCAGCAACAGGGCGTCAGCGTGGTTACGGTCTTGCAGCACGAGCAGGGTGCGCATGGCGAGGATCTCCTGCGTCATGAGTCGCAATTCCTGGACGATGGCGCGTTCAGCGCGTGCCTCGATGGCACGCAGGGTATCAGCAATGGATGTCATGGATGAATTCCTTTCAAAAGGGATGCCGCCAAGCCCCAAGGCAAGTCGACGGGATGGGTTGACGTGCAGCCCACAGGTGTTGACAAATCAGGCCGCCTTGCGGGCAGCCGGGGAAGGGGCCGAATCACTGGCCTGCGCGGTCGCAGCAGCAGGTTCTGCCGGCTCGCCCGTTCTCTGTTGACGGAAGTCCGCCTGCGCCGTGGCAAAGGTGGGCTCTTGGGTCAACTGCCTGGCTTTGGCCATGGCAGGCTCTTTGCCGACATCTCTGCCGGTCTCGGGCAGGCACTCGACGACGATGTCGCCGCTCTGGCGCAGACTTCGACGCCATGCGTTCGGCCATTGGACGAACAGCTGCGTGAACAGCCCACCGCAAAACCAGCGTACGAACATCCCAATCCGTTTGTTGCGCGCCTGTCGGACCTTGTGCGTGCGCAAGGATTCCTTGCAGCACAGGTACAAAGCCAGATGGGAGCGCTTCATGTCGGGATCGGAATCCAGTTGGGCCAGCACTTCGGTAGCGAGGGCAAGGTCGTTGCCAACACGCTTGTAAAAGCTGACCCAGGCTCTTTCTTCCTCGTGCTCGATGCTGGGGCGCTTCGTGCGAGGATGGGGTTTCTCAAGGGACATGGTGTTTCTCCAGATGAAAGAGGGAACACCTTTTCCCCGGCGGGGAGACGGTGGACTCCCCGAGGGCTTGCGAAGATACATGCCACTGATAAGCTCAGTGACAAACAGGAAAGGCCCACACCATGTTTCGTGCAGGCAGCGCGGTAAGGTTCACGCCCAACGAAGTCGAGGACTACCGATCACTCGGTATCGACTTCGCAGGGACGCGAACACAGGACGACATCGAACAGGCGCTGGGCCGGTGGGCCCAGACGCTGTCCGACGAACGTCCTGATCTGCTGGACAAGATCGTCCTGGAGATGGCGAAGGCCAAGGGCGTGCGACTGCCCGCATCGCTGGACCTGGTGGTCAGCGACTTGCCTTCTGCCGGTTCTCCCGGGCAATCCTGATCCAACGGTCGGCGATTTGGTCCAGGTAGACCAGATCGTCGGGCTCAATCTCCCCAGCCTTCCTCAGCCGAGCGATCACTTCCTTGACCAGTTGTGGGTCATCCTTGGCGAGTTGAATCGCCATGGCGGCTACGCGCTTGCGGTAAAGACTGGCCAGCATGGTCAGACTGCCGAAGCACAGGCTTCTACAACCGATGCGTTCTGTTCGGAAACAGACCGGTACGGTTTCAACAATGCGGCCACCACTGGCTTGCGAACCGCGAGCATCCGGGCAAGGCCGGATCCTCCCAGTAGCACGCCAATGGGGCGCGTTTCTCTTTTCACAGGGACTGCGAACATGGTGCTCTCCTTCAGGGTCAGAAGGGGAACACCCATCCCCGGCGGGGAACTTGGAGTTCCCCGTTCGGGAATGCTCGGGCCATAGATGGCCGAGCAGCTTGGTGGCGACACCTTTCGGTATGCCATGAAAACGAAAACCCCCGGTTCTTTCGAACGGGAGCCTTCTATCGATGCCGAACTGCAATGACATGCAAGATGTCACCGCGCACGGCATTGCATGCCGTCAAGCCCGAGGGTTTAACGGCAAGCACAGTGGTCAGCCTGGGGCTGAACGGATCACGAAGCCATGCGCATAAAGCGTATGGCCTGACCAGGCGAAAGCCCGGACTCTTTCAAAGGCAGGTAACGACTGCGACGCCAGTCAGACTGGACTTCAGGAGGACAGGAATCCTCTGATGAAGGCTGTACAGGCGCGATGCCCACGGATAGCCCTTGCAGTGTGGCTCGGGAGGCGGCGAGTGATCAAGGATGTGCCGCAACAGACGGGGCGATACCACCCCGAAGCGCCCGCAACATTGGGTGCTTTTGGGTGGTGCATGACAAGCTCGACAGATTAATTGACGGATACCGACCCTGTGTCCGGGTGTTCATGCAACGTACCTCCGGTTTCGTCACTGGCAGTCTCTGGCCCGGCTTCACCGTGCCGCCTCCCCACCCGCCCGGGTTGCCCCGGCATCTGACGCATGACCTTACAGCTTTGCATGTCCTCAATCACTCACTCTCGTTCGGTCCTTCGTCCTTTTGGCTTGGCCTCATCAGCCACCGACTCGAACTACTACGACCTTTGCTGACTTCTCGCTCCAGCCTGCGCTGTCGCCCTTTCAGGCACAAGGCGAGATCTCCCTAGGTAAGAACGCACTCCTTCATTGCACAACCGCCGGATCTACGCCACTTCGCCTTGATCACGAGAGCTTCGCGGTTTCTGGCCCGCTCGCCCTGCTTGGCAGCGCCTTCTATCCGGTTCTTGTTCATCAGCTCGCAATTTATGCTCCACGCCTCCTTCCCACACTCGGTCACCCTCATGCAGTTGCGCTTCACTTCGTTCGTCGCGATCAACTTACGGCGGGACTTGCACCCGCAGGAGTGCGCCCATGCTGGGCGCACCAAAAGAAAAGGCCCCGAGGGGCCTTTCATATTGGGCAACAGAGCCGCGTATCCAAATTAATTCTTCGCAGTCCGCTTTGCCTTCTTGGCGGAGGCCGCCGCTTTAGGAGCAACCGTTGCCTTGGGCGCTGCAACAACAGGCGCAACCTTCAGTGCGGTGCGTTGATCACGCAGGGCGTTGATTTCGGCTGCGATCTTGTTTTTACGCTCGGTCAGCTTGATGTTTGCCGTCAGTTTGGCAATGGCCTTGGTTGTCTTGGACACAGGGGCCTTCGCAGCGGGTTTTGGCGCCTTCGCGGGAGCCGTTACCTTCTTTGTTGTCGTCGCAGCCTTGGGAGCCACTTTCTTCGCAGTTGCCATTTGTATTCCTATTTTGTTATCTGGCGAATCTATTTTTGCCAGGCAAGTATTGCCCTCAATATTTTGATGCTCTGGAATTTACGTGTCGTCTATGGAGACTGACATGGATTCAATCCAGCTGGTAGATAGTCTTTGCATTGGCCGACAGGAAGATTCAACTGTTCAAGCTCAGGCGGTTCGTGGCGACGGGTCTGCTTTCGCAAACGCATGAGGATCCGGGCTGGTTGACGCGGCAATTCCGGGAAATGAACATCCGCGATGTGGACGACGGGTGATAGGCTAGACCTTGACAAGGAATGCCTTTTAAGATATCTTAAAGATATTCAAAACAAGGAGATTCCATAATGAACACCCGTGCCGCTGCCGACCAGATCGCCTTCCGCTACCGTACCGTCGACAGCGCCACGGGCGTGACGCGCGAAACCGCAAAACGGGTGGCGGAACGCCTGGGCGTTGATGAGACTCAGGCTATCCACATTGCACTGCACACAATGGCCGTCAAGCTGCTGCCGCAGTATGATGCGGATGAGGGGCCGCTGACTGCCGCCCAAGTTCGTCAAATCAAGAAGCGTGTCCCGCAGGGCAAAAAGCGTTCGGTACGCTCCAGCCTGTTTGAGGCCGAGTTGGCATGATGCCTCAGTGGTGGGGCGAACCTACTGCTGGCGAAATTGTTTGGTGCCACTTTCCCGACGATGTCAACCCGCGCCCGAAGCCACGGCCAGCGCTGATTCTGGCGGTATTTGATGACGATGCGCCGCAGTTTCACGTTCGAGTTGCCTACGGTACCAGCCAACGCACGACTACCCTGCACCGAGGCGAATTCACCATCCTGCGTGACCGCAATCTGGCGGCTTATGATGCAGCGGGTCTCAGCTATGACACCAAGTTCGATTTAAAGCAAGCGCTCGATCTGGCATACACGACAGAGTGGTTCTCGGTGCCGCCTGCGGCACCACATGGCCAGACGCCCAAGCTTGGCACCTTGCATCCTTCGCTGGTGCGCGCTGTGCAAGCCGCATTTCAGGCGGCCAATGGGTGAGTCAGGGGGGCTGACGGTCGGCATTGGTTGATCGCTGTCGAAAGTTTTGCAGCTCGTTCTCTGGGCATGCCCAATTTACGGGCAGGCCAGTCGTACCATTGCCAGACGCGGGTTGTCGGCTTGCCGGGACCTGCTTGTCCACAGCCTCTGTGGATAAACAAGCACAAAAAAAGACCCCCATCGCTTTTCAGCCATGGGGGTCAACTTGATCAAGCTGCCTGTCGCACCTCTTCGGCATCAACCTTCGCGCTGCCCGCTTCATCCTTGTCCAGATCAAGCTGCTTGAGCAGCTCTCGCTGACGGGCGAGCAGATTCACCAGACGGCCTTCGTGTTCAAAGGTCCGAGCCAGCTCCAGCCGGATGTCTTCCAGCCGCTTGCGCCGCACCTCCAATTGCACAACTGCATCGGTGTGGTGCTTGACCACCGATTCCAGCGCCGCCATCAGTGCGGCCACGAGGGCGGGCCCTGTTTGGTACGGTTCGGCGTTGTACAGGCAATGGCCTGACAGGTACAGGTTGGGCACTTCCTCGCCGCGTGCCGCAAGGATGCCCAGGTCAAATCCGCCAAACCGGCCGACCACCCGTTCAATCATCCGGGTGCCGGTACGAACCTCTTCTTTCGCTGTTTTTACCAAGCCCCGCAGGACTTCCCCTACGGCATCCGGTCCGGTGACGGGGCGACCCGCCAGTTCGAGGCCAATACCCTGCATGGTTTGCGGCTCAACCCGCTCCACGTCCTGGGCATACAGCGCAATCTTTTTCTCCAGCGCTTCGATCATCATCGGCAACCGGCCCACTTCGCTTTCGTTGGCATAGCGCTGATTGCGCCATACCGAGAAGAGCGTCGAGAGTTTGGCCACTTCCGCATCTACCCCAGCTTTTTCGATGACAAGTGGATTGCCGGACGCCAGGGCTTTCACCTCGGCATACGACAGCGTCGCCAGTTCCACGTCCTCCAGTGAGCGGATACCCTTGTCGCCCTTCATCACCTGGGCAATAAAGCGCGCCTTGGTCTCCAGCGTCTGCCACAGGTAGGCATCGAAGCTTTGTTCCGTCACGTACCTGAATATCTCCACCTCCTCACACTCGTTGCCCTGACGCAGGATGCGCCCCTCTCTTTGCTCGACGTCACAGGGACGCCAGGGCGCATCGAGGTGGTGCAGGGCGCACAGCCGGGTCTGCACGTTGGTGCCGACTCCCATCTTCGCCGTCGATCCGAGCAGCACCCGGACTCGTCCGTCGCGCACCGCCTTGAACAGCGTGGCCTTCTGGATGTCGGTGTCGGCATCGTGCACGAAGGCGATGTCCTTGTCAGGCAGACCTGCTTCGATCAGCCTTTGCCGCAAATCGTCATAGACGCTGAACCCTTTGTCCCCCTTGGGCGATGACAGATCGCAAAACACCATCTGGGCACCGCGGAAGTCCGTACTCCTGCGCCAGATGTCCATCACCTCACCTACGCAGGCGGCCACCTTGCCCTTGGTATCAAACTTGGCCAGCGGTGCCACCAGCCGGAAATCTAGCGCAGCCTTGCGGCCGTCCGTGGTGATTGCCAGCATGTTGTCATCCTGCGGTTTCACGTGTCCGCTGCGGATGGCCTCCGCCCGCAGCACCAGCGTTTCCACAAAGGCCTTGAGTGCCTGGCTGGCCGGGCAGGCCACGATGCGTGCTTTGCCCCCGCGTAATGGCGGGACTGGCAAGTTCAGCATTTCCGCCGTGCGGATGTCGGCCACTTCACCAAACACCGCCATCAACTCGGGCACATTGATGAACCGTGCAAACCGCGTGTGCATGCGGTATCCACTGCCATCCGGTGCAATCTCCAGCGCCGTGACGCTCTCGCCGAACGTGGCGGCCCAGGCATCGAACTGCTGCAAGCCCAGTTCCTCCAGGCGATTGGGCTGCAGGTAGCGCATCATGGTATGGATCTCCGCCATGGTGTTGGCCACCGGTGTCGCCGTTGCGAACACCACTCCGCGCTGCACATGCCCATGGATTTGCATGGTGTAACGGGTCTTCAGGAACAGATCGAATGCCCGTTCCGAGCTGGTCAGGGGCAAACCCGCGACCCGCGTCATCTTGGTGAACCGGTACAGGTTCTTATGTAAATGCGCCTCGTCCACGAACAGGCAGTCAATGCCCAGCAGTTCCCAGGTGAGGAGATCGTCCTTTTTCTGGTCCGCCAGCAATCGTTCCAGCCGGGCCTTCCAGTTCTTCTTCATCGCTTCCAGTTGCTTGACGATCCGGTTGGACTTGTCATTGCTCTTTTCAGCGCGGACGGCCATCTCTAACTCATGAATGATCTCCTTGATAAACGCTTCAGTGAATTGCGGCGACATCTTGATGCGCTCAAAGCTTGAGTGCGTGATGACCACTGCGTCCCAATTGCCTGTGGCGATGCGCGACACCAGCTCGCGCCGACGGTCGCCCTCCAGGTCTTCCTTGCTGGCCATCAAGACCGAGGCATTCGGGTAGAGCCGAACGAATTCTGCCGTGTATTGCTGCAACATGTGGTTCGGGACCACATGGCAAGGCTTGGTGACGAAACCCAGCCGACGCAGCTCCATGCTGGCGATCACGCACACCGCCGTCTTGCCGGCGCCGACCACATGGAACAGTCCGGTGTTGCCGGACTGCACGATGCGCCAGACGGAATCCAACTGGTGCGGGTGCAGCACGAAGCATCGGGAGAACCCCGGCAGCTTCAGGTGGGAGCCATCGAACTGCCGTGGCCGGGTGGCGTTGAACAGGTCGTTGTAAATCCGGCACAGCTTTTCTCGCCGCACCGTGTCCTCAAAGGCCCAGCCCGCAAAGCGGTCTTTGATCAGGCCCAGTTTCTCGCGTGCGGCCAGCGTTTCATCAGAGTTGACGACATACCTGTCCGTCTCGGGGTCCGGGTCGCGTACCGTGGGCACCTGCACGTTCAGTGCGCATTGCACCAGTTCGATGCCGTTCATGCGCGAGGTGCCAAACTCCTGCGTCACCTTCACATTCTGGCGCGCTTCCCACTCGCCATAGCGCACTGACCAGGCTCCGGCCTCGGCCGAATAGCTGACCTGGCAGTCCTTGAGCTCCAGAACTTCCTGGACGAAAGCCTCGACGTCCATGGCGGGAATCCAGACCGCGCCCAGGCGGGGTTCGATGGACGCTGGCGGCAGGTCTTCGGGTTGCACCTGTTCCAGCGCGTCGATATTGCGCCGGTAGGCGCTGCCCGACATCACAGCCTGCTTGAGCTTGGCCTTCACGTTGCCCGACAGGTAGTCGTCGGCGGTTTTCCAATCGCTATCCGCTGGGTCAAGAAAGACCTGTCCGGCCTCGGCCAGCGCCTGCAGCACAGCATCTTCGGGCGCGGCCAGCAATCCGGCCATGTAGGCGGGATCAACCCGGCCACGCCATTGGATGGACGCCGCCAGCGCCTCGGTCGGTTCCCCCGCCGTGGTTGGCTCCACTACCCGTGTCAACGTACGCCGTGTGAACAGCGCCGCTTTCTTGGCGGTGTCCGACTCTTCGTCGTAGTGCTCCAGCGACAGCAGCAGCGGGTAGTCCGGGTCGCGCCGGAACGCCAGCGCATTGGCCCGGGTGCTCAGGCAACCGTATTTCGTGATGAAGCGGTCGTAAGTGCCGTTGAGCAAAGCCCGCAGATGACCCAGTCGCCCGTCCTTACTTTCGGACAACTGGGCATCCAGCAGCGAACGAGCGTAGTCCCGGATCGCGCACATGCCGGTGATCCGGCCTCGTTGTGTGGCGTTGAGCTGGTCATGCACATCGACCATTTCGCTGCCTTCGACCCGGTGCACCCGCCCCTGGTGCAGGCAGTAGCTGCCGGGACGGGCACCGGGTTCGGCGGGTACCACCACGCGCAAAGCAACCGGTTTTCTCAGCTGAGCTTGATAGACATCAGACGGGAGCAGGGCCACCCGTTCGGGTAACGTGGCTTCCAGATCACCGTCGAACACCGCGACCGGCACTTCGTCGTAGCAGTTGCTTTCCTGCCGGATTCGGCCGATGCAGAATTCCGGGTGCTTGGCATACCAGGCATTGATCTGCAGGTATTTCTGGTAACACTGCGGGTCGCGCAGTGCCTCGGGAACGAGGTTGAGGTCCAGCCAGGTGTCGTCGACTGTCTCGGCCCGCTGTCGCTTGCGCAGGAACAGGATGTCGGTCTGCACTTCCGTGGACGCAATGCCTGCGAAGGCACCCCGTGGTAGCCGGATTGCACCCAGCAACTGGGCTTGCGAACCCAGGTAGCGGCGCACGCTGTCATCTTGTGCATCCAGCGTGTAACTGGTGGTGATCAGGCATACCAGTCCACCGGGCCGAACCAGATCCAGTGCTCGGCCAAAGAAGTAGTTGTGGATGCTGAAGCGGGCGTAGGGCCGGTTGCTCACGTCGGCGACCTGGTATTTGCCGAATGGCACGTTGCCGATCACCAGGTCGAACCAGTTGTCGGCGAGTGGGGTCTTCTCGAAAGGAGAAATCCGGACGTCCACACTGCCCGGCGCATACAGCGCCTGCAGCATCTGTCCAGACAAATGGTCGATCTCGACTGCTGTGACGCTGCTTTGCTCGGCGATGGCCGTTGGCATCGCGCCGATGAAATGACCGATTCCGGCAGCGGGCTCCAGAATGCGCCCGCCACTGAATCCAAAGCGCTGCACGGCCTGCCAGATGGCCTCAATCACGTGGACTTCGGTGTAGTGGCTGTTGTTGACCGACGCACGGGCGGATTCGTACTCATCCGGGGTCAGCAGTGCATTCAACTGACGCGCACGTTTGGCCCAGGCCGCGTCTTCGGCTTCGAGGTTGAAGCTGGCGGGCAAGCCGCCCCAGCCGGTGTAGCGCAGCAAGGTGCTGCGTTCGTCCGGGGTAGCCGGGCGATCCTCGGTGTCAATTTGTCGTAGTGTCTTGATCGCTGCCAGGTTCGTCTCGAACTTGGTGACGCTGCCGCCCAGATTGTGCAAGTCGGCGCAGATCAACCGTGGCCACAGGTTGCGGGGTGCTGTTTCTGAGGCGCCGTTGACTACACGCCAGTTGACACGCTGACGGGCGGGTTCGACCGACTCATCAGCAGAACTTTCCTCCATTGAAGAGGCCAGTTTAGAAACCGACGGTTCGGTCTCGGTGAAAAGAGCTGCAGGCTCGGACGGCTCCGGATTGAACCCGGGTAGCCATAGGGACGGCGCGGTATAGCGTGCCATGGGTGTGTTCTCCAAAAAATAGGGGGAACACATCCACCCACTGGGAGACGTGCTCCCCGGTGGGAAGGAATGAGAGGGTCAGGAATGACCACCCGTGTGTGAACGCGAGCACGCCGGGCTTCCGGAGAAGCGGCGGGCTCAATAGACTAAGCAGGAAAGAAATAGTCGACCGTCGGACGACGGCAGACGAATGACTCAAGTGGGGGTAAGAACCCAGGTGCGAATGACAGGCGCTGGGTGGAACGCCAACAGGGAAGGCGGGTAACGACCGCAACGCCTGAGCAGACTCAGGAGAGCTCCGACGAGCGCGCTTTGGCCGAGGCCAAGGTGCGGGATCAGTGTGTCATCAAGCTGGGTTTGTTGCGGAGCTTCACGTGAATTGCCTCCGAAATAGTTGACGCAAATGGCGGTTTGCTGGTGGTAGGCTTGCTACGAGGACTTAGCCTGTACGAGCTAGGGCCTATTTGTTCAGGAAATCACAGCATTGTCGAATCGAATGTGGTAAATCGCGCTGAGGGAGGTATTGCACGCATCGGTTCACTTCGTTCACGCGATGCCGGTGGCTGCGCGTGAACCTATGGAGGAGATCGCTTCGACCGTCAACCCTGTTGCCAAGGTATTTGGCGGTGATGTGTTGAAGACCGCAACGTGGTTCGAAGAGAGAAACCCGTTGTTTGGAGATGTAGTACGAACAACTAGTTTGCGTATATTTGGATTTGTGGTAAGATAATCTTACGGCTGGTAAGTCCAGCGTGGAGACCTGAATGGACGCGAACTTGGTACATCAAAAACTGGTTGAAGTGCTTCAATCAATCCAGTCATCCAGTGGGCTTGACTGCCCGTCAATTGTTGGCACGACAAAGCCGCTTGAGAGCCTTCCGAAGTTTGACAGCAAGATTTGGCCGGTAGCAATCGGTATGCTCGCGGCAGAACTGGGGATCACTATTGCCGATGATGTGAATATTTTTCGACGTGAAAAGAGTTGCATCGCGTTGACCATTGATGAAACTGTCGCTATGGTCATCGCCCTGGCCCAAGCACAAACTCCTGCTGAAGCCAAACAGGCAAATGCGTCATGACTGAATCACAAGATTCCAAGCGTGCTGTGATTGCGACACGCCTGCGTGAAGCAAGAAAAATGGCAGGCGTATCGCAAGGCCAGGTCGCAAAGCTGTTGGGGATGCATCGACCGACCATCTCGGAGATCGAAGCAGGCAATCGGAGGGTATCGGCCGAGGAGCTTTCCAAGTTCGCCGAAATGTATGACGTTACTGTCTCCTGGTTGCTTGCAGAGACTGCTGACCAACTCGAAGTGGATGATCCGCGTCTGCAACTGGCGGCCAGAGAGCTTAGCAAACTCAAGCCCGACGATCTAGACCGACTCCTTCGGCTATTGGCATCCATGCGCGGTTCGGACTCAGATGATGGAGGTTCTGCCACATGAGCGCTTCACATCAATCCTCACCCATGGCCGAGGCTCGAAAGCCGCTTGTCATGAAAGGAATGCAGGCTGCTATAGCAGCACGAACTAAAGCTGGCATTGATCTCAAGAGTCCGACCTGTATTTACGGTTTGTGCGAAAAGCACAGCGTCACCGTGCGCTTCAATGACATCAATATGGAAGGCATGTACGACCGTACGTCTAAGCCACGTATCCATGTGTCGGCTTTGCGGCCGCTCGCAAGGCGTGCATTCACTTGCGCCCATGAATTGGGCCACCACGTGCTTGGGCATGGTTCCACAATTGATGAGTTGCAAGAAGAGCAGTCAAAAAGCGTGGAGCGACCAGCGAATGAGGTCCTCGCTGATGCTTTCGCTGCGTTTGTACTCATGCCAACTCTGGGGCTACGCGAGGCATTCTCCAAACGTGGCCTGGATCCAAATAAGGCTTCTGCCGTTGACATGTACGCCATAGCGTGCAATTTCGGCGTGGGACAGTCGACATTGGTAAATCATCTTGCTTACGGAATCGAGATGATCAGCTCGGCTCAGCGAAACCAATTGGGGAGAGTTACGCCGAAAATGATTCGAACGCAATTGTTGGGCGAAGTGGTGTCTGAACCGTTAACGGTAGCTGATCAGCACTGGAACTCAGCTACGCTAGATGCGGAGGAGGGGGCTCTTCTGCTACTACCCACAAAGGTGGTTGCCGATACTACGATGCTGATGCCTGAAAGGGATCTGGCGGTTGGAAGACTCTTCAGAGCAATACAGCCCGGAATTACGCGCGTCGTAATTCCGGGCACGCCGTGGGCCACATACGTACGGGTCGCTCGTCGGCAGTACGTGGGGTTAGCCCGATTTCGCCACTTGGAGGATATGACCGATGACTAAAAGACAAGCCCCTATAACGGGTCCGCTGCTTATTGACGAATCAGACTTGTCGAGAGCCTGGGCAAAGGCCGTGCTGCACGTTGTAGATCACGCAGGTACCGAAATATCACCACTTATTCTCAGCCTGACTGGCTTTGACGATGCTGGTAATCCAGCTGAATCACAATCTGTGCGCATAGCATTGGATGCATTGTTGCTCGCAAAAGGATTGCGAAATGTTGAAGATGTAGCATTCACCATATTCCCGCAGCGCCTTTGGACGGTTGCGCAAGGTGATCGGGCCCGTCTGTTCAAGTATTACCGTGAAGCCTTTCCTAGATACCAGGCAATGAACCCGAAAGACAACCGCCGTGGTTTGTACTTTGAACGACTGACCCAGTACAAGCGAGGGCCCTGCGACGGCAATCAACTCGAATGGATACTCTCACAGTTCAACGACCGTGAAGGCGTGCGACGATCCATGTTTCAGGCAAGCGTGTTTGACCCAGAGCGAGATCACGTTGCTGATGCCCAACTGCAGTTTCCCTGTCTGCAGCATGTCACATTTGAACCAACAAAGGGAGGATTGGTGATCAATGCGTTCTATGCTACGCAACAACTTTTTGTGAAGGCTTATGGGAACTATCTCGGGATTGCACAGCTTGGCGCCTTCATGGCGCACGAAATGCACATGAAATTGACCCGGATGAACGTGATTATTGGGGTTGCAAAGATTGATCAACGTATCTCCAAAACCGATCCAGCGTTAGGGCCGTTGCTCACTGTTGCTCGCGAGTGTGTATTCCAAAAAACACTAGAAGCCGCAGTGGCAGCAGCGGAAGTTCCAGTTGTTGAGAGGGTAAATTGAAGCACGTAGCAAGTGAGCGCACGGTCATCTGCAAGGCGCCAGATTCACCTGCTATAGCCCAAGTGCAATCCGCACCGCCGTCACATATGTCCCCGCTCAAGTTGAGCGTGGTGTACGACAGCTACTGGCGATTTGCGGTCGAGCGGCAGAACGTCTACTTTCGCCGACTAGCCCATGAACCAGAGCCGTGGACCAATGACCCCATTATCTCCGTGCACAAATTTACCAATGCGTACCGGGCATCCGACAGGGTCAGTCAATACCTAATACGCAACGTTATTTATAGGGATGACTTGCCAAGTTCTGAGTCGGAAGTGCTCTTCCGGACTATGCTCTTCAAGCTCTTTAATAAAATTGAAACGTGGGAACTTCTAGAACACACCTTCGGAGAAATCACGTTTAAAAACTACAAGTTTGAACACTACGATAGAGTTCTGAGTCAGGCAATGAAGGCAGGTGGACGCATCTACTCGGCTGCGTACATCATGCCGCCAGGAGGGTCGGCATTTGGGCATTCCGCGAAGCATCAGAACCACCTGTGTCTACTTGAAAAGATGATGGCCGATGATCTCGCGGGTCAGCTACACAAGATGCGCAGGATGCAACCGGCATTTGAACTGCTAAGAAGCTATCCAACGATCGGGGACTTTCTTGCCTACCAGTTCGTCACTGACATTAACTACACTGAGATCACGGACTTCACCGAAATGGATTTCGTTGTGCCGGGCCCGGGCGCGCGCGATGGGCTTAAAAAGTGTTTTGTAGATGGCGCTGGCCTCAATGACGCTGAACTCATACGCCTCATGGTCGACAATCAAGAGCGAGAGTTTGAGCGGTTGGGAATTCAATTTCAGTCACTGTGGGGGCGCAGACTTCAATTGATCGATTGTCAGAATCTATTTTGCGAAGTTGATAAGTACGCGCGTGTTGCTCACCCCGAGGTATCAGGCATTTCTGGACGAACACGCATCAAACAGAAGTTTTCACCAACGGGTTATCCAGTAAGTCCATGGTATCCGCCGAAATGGGGCATCAACGACAAGATACAGGCGCAGCTTAAGCTTGCCGATCCGATTCGTAATGATCGGAAACCCGGCAGCCAAGCAATGAGCGGGCGTCAAGCAATGCTTAAGTTGGAAAGCGGATCATGAAATTCAATAGCAAAAAGCTTGATGACCGTGAGCGCATCGGTCGCATGACCTCTACTGGGATTTCCCTCGTACCGCGACGTCATATCAAGCACAAGTTGAGGGGGCGATCGCAAACTGACAACACTCAAAAGTCCATGTCTCGACATGGCAATTTGATCGGTCATGGCCTGGATGTTGTCGACGTCGCGGAGTTTTCCCGTTTGCTACGCCTGCCTGCTTGCGCATTCTTAGACCGCTATTTCACGGAGTCCGAACTATTTGCGGCGGGGGAAGGTGTGACCCGAACAGAAAGACTAGCTGGGCGATTCGCGATCAAGGAAGCGGTGCTTAAGGCGTTGTGTATTGGGTGGGGAGACGGCGTCTCCTTTACCGACGTCGAAGTCATCACTCATACTACGGGTGCGCCCTCTGTCGTATTGCATCGCAAGTTAGAGGATCTGCAGAGAGAACGCCACATTGCCGGTTGGCTTGTGAGCTCAAGTCACACAGACGTTGTCGCAGTTGGCAGTGCTATTGCGTTTGGCATGTGAACGGCCGTTGCTGAGACAGAAAAATTCCTCGCGTATCAATTTGAGCATCGGATTTGCATGAAAAACGACGGAGCGCTGTATGTGTTTGAAGGGCCTGATTCGGTCGGAAAGACTACATTGGCCAGACTCCTTACGGAGCAGTTAGTAGCACGCGGTGTTGACTGCGTTCACTTGGCTTTCCCAGGAAATGAAATCGGTACTGTGGGAAATTTAATTTATAGGCTCCATCACGAGCCTCAGCAATTTGGAATTGACAGCTTGTCTGCCACGGCACTTCAAATGCTGCATGTTGCCGCCCACGTGGATGCCATTCAAACCAGAATTCTTCCAGCCTTAGCACTTGGGAAGACCGTCATTTTGGATCGATTTTGGTGGTCGACAGATGTTTATGGCCAACTATGCGGTCTAAATAATACGTTGGTGGAATCGATTATTGCGCCGGAAAAGCATATTTGGGGTGAGACTGTTCCCACTGTAGTTTTCTTACTTGAGCGAAACGCACCATTCGAGTTTCCGGTGTCGGATTACTGGCGCAGATGTACAAGTCTGTATTCACACCTAGCGGATGCGCAATTGGAAAAGCATCGCATTGTTCGAGTGAGCAATGAAGGTGAAATTAGTACGCCACTGTCCATCATCATGCAAGCGGCCATTGCGTGATTCGGTTGAGGAAGTAGAAGTTTTCCTAGCGCTCGGAGCATCGGACTAACCACGCACGCCAAGCCTCCTGAAGTGTAGGATTGAAGCATTTATTGGCGATGATGTGCATTTCATCAGCCCAGGATCGTCGACGAGCGGTATCGGCCGCGACCACATGCATGTAATTGGTCCAGCCCGTGCAGAGTCCAAGCGAATCAACGATGTTTATCAAACGAACTGGCGTTAAAAGGTCTGATCTCATTTCATTCATTGCATGCTCCAAAAGAGGAAGAGTTCTATTGAATTCTTCTCTTGATAGTGCGAGCGAGTCGGTGCTAGTACCGATAGAGGGGACTTCCGACATGGCGCAGCGATCTGCATCATGGTCATACAGGTGCAGGCTGTCGGACACTAGTAAAAATGAGCCGATTCCGACACCTAGCCAACCAGCGATGACTTCCTGCAATGAAGTGAATTGCACAAAGTTGTGGGGAGTGCCAAGAAAAATGTCATTGCTCCGCATGACTTGTAACCACTCGAGTTTTTGTGACCGGATTTTAAGCAGACCCATTAAGTTGCATGGAATATCAGGGTCGCGGCTGGTGCCGTCGGGTAGTGGTAAATCAACTTTACTATCCCAAATCTGAAGTACCGCTTGCCGGGACTCCGGGTTTGCCAACAGGACCTGGTAGACGCGCTCGATTTGATCCAAGCCGAAATGTGTGCGCAATCGAGCGCCGTACGCACCATGATAGGTCTCACCGGATCCGGCGTATTTTGGCAGTGCGGGATTCCAGAAGTTTAAAAAACTTGAATCATTTTTCCCAAGCAAGATCCAAATCACTTCAGCGATTGCAAAGGCTGGGTTGATCGCGGGGCGACGCGACAGTACCCATCGTTGTCGTGGATCCTTGATGCACAGACCACAATGCAATAGCTCACGCATAGGTCCTAGTCGGCTTTCCTCCAGACTCGACTGGTCTGATTGAATCTTAACTAGTGCTTTGCGCCATACGTCATCAGCCGTTATACCTTCAAAATAATGAAACATTCTTGAGGTCCTCAGGCAAGACTTGGTGAAGTCGAATCGGACTGTTCACTTGTCGGCAATGTAGCCTGCAATTTCTTCAGCCATTGCGCATTGCGTGTTTTCCATTTTTTGAATTTCGCATTGGTCTGTGGGGCGCTGAAATCCTCATTATTCTGGCGAATTTCTTTGAGGGCCTCAACTATCTGTATGGGGCCATGAGCAGCAGTCAACCACTGCTCAAGCAACTGCAAACCTTCAATTGCAACAGGGTTCCCATCTTGATGAAATCCATTGGTCGCGTGTTCTAGATCAATTAGGCAGCGCTTCCAATACTTGACACCATCATCAGTTGAGGCCGCTGATGTATCGGCAAGGTAAAGCGCTATTTGCGCGATACGAACTGGATGACTGTCGACCCATTGATCAATGAGAGGTACTGCAACCTTTGTTGGCTGTCGAATGTCGTCGCTTAACCGTGGATATGGAGTGATGGTTGTAATTTTTCCAGGTTTCAGTTGTGTTTCAGCTAGGACTTCTTCCTGAAGGTAACGAAGCTCGGCAACGTTGACCGGCCACCAGTGATTGAATTCCTGCGCACGGTAGTACCCGATGCAATCCAATTCCAAATTTGGCCGCAGACAGAATTGGACTAAACAGAACGAAGCAAAGGAAATTTTTGGCCCAAAATCCCGCCCCGGATCCACCACAAGCGCGATTGTTTTGCTGGTCGGTTCCTTGCTCTTAAGGAGTGTGATGATTCGCTCTATTTGATCAATATTTCCGCCGAACCGCTTAAGGCGGCTTCCATGAATATAGGGGATCCTGCCGTCCATTCGAGATGTCGGCTGCTGCCACCACTTGACTGTTTCTGTAAACCATTCATCCCTTTCGTTGTCATCACCACTGTAGGGGTAGGCAAAAGGAAACGAGCAAGTGCCAGGGGACTCAAATTCAACGGTGCAGGCAATGGATCTTGTTGGATACTTTGCAATCGATTGAATTGACCGCGCATAGACCTTATCCACAGAATCACCATAGATGCTGATTGGCCCCATTGACGCGGGATCATTTTCCCAAAGTTGAATGGGCTTAAGTTCGCTGGACTTTATTTTTTGCCCAGCTTTGCCTATTTCGTAATTACGGATATGGCAGGTCGGTGCATTGGGGATGTTCTTAACTGAAATTAGACGCACGGGCGTGTCCGGCTCTGTACTCGTAGGGCCGAAAGATCCACCAGATATTGTCAGTAGCCGATGTGGACTTTCGATGCCCCCGTCTCGAGAAGTTGGGTATATGTGATCGAAATGTGCTGTCGCGTGATGTTTGTGACCATGGACCACAATATGGAATCCATGCTCCAAGAGAACCTGCCTCAATGCGCCAAGGTTTGTGATGTCTGCACCTGCCTTAAATTCTTCTCGGTCACTTACCGGCAAAAGGTGGTGATGTAGGACCGCTATTCGAAGTGGGATGTCTTGGGTAGCGGTTGCGAGTAGCTTAATCGCCGACAACTGGTTGTTCGATATTCGCGCCATGTCGTAAGACGTCAGTTGCTCCAACGCTTCCATCAGTGGTTTTGGATCCGTTTGTGTGGCCAGAAAGTCTTGTAAGGTTTTGACGTCCTTGTTTTCCGTGGCGCTCAGGCGTATTTGGGACCAATTGGAGCTGTTGATGGGGAATACCGCCCATTTCCTATCTGTCCCAACTAAGACATGCTTATCGAAATCGAGCTTACCTATATCGTGTATTCCGTCCAAGAACGGAACGATTGAAGCCTCACCTGGTGTCATCCATGCGGACTGGAATAGGCGGTATCGTTCAGCCGTGTTCGGTTTGGTTCCAGAAACAATATCGTGATTGCCTGGGGTAGCGACAATTTTTCCAGCATCTATACCTGATTTTTCGAAATGCTTTAGTAGCATGTTTCGAAGGGTCAGTTGCCCATCTGGACTACCTTGAATCGTTCCATCTCCAGAAAAGACTATCGCATCTAACTTGGTCCCACTTGCTTCCAAAGCATCGGCGACCGCTGCAAGTGTTTTTTCTAGCACCTCCTGGCGCAGTGGTTGTTCTACGTCAGCTCCATGCAATTTGATATCTTTTTCTTTGTAGTCCGTTTTGTTTGACAGGTGACAGTCTGTAACGTGCAGAAAGTTTAGATTTTCGACTGAGTGCCGGTTGTCCATGAGCAAGATCATCCTTTGGTTGATTGCGTGGCGTTGGGCAAGCCTCCCCTTCACGCTGGTGCATGTGTTATCCAATTTGGTTGAAGTATGGCCGAAAATGGAGGGCGCGGTGGTCCTGTTTCATAGATGATTTTCAGTGAGGCGCACTGGTCAGCTACTTCAGGCAAAAAATGCGCGATACACATGGTGCGAATGGTGTGTTTTGCGGTGGTCTATTGTGATTCCTCAAGCGGGGTGTAAGGGGATCGGTGGGGTGACCGTGATTCAACTCAAGTGCAAATTGACCAGTCGGAGCAGGGGCTGCGGCAGGGTCTCGCTTGGCTCCGCAACGAGCTGTTCGGTCGGTCCTTTGTTCCAGCACAGTTCGCCTTTCGTATCATCGAACCACAGCAACGCCTCTTTGAATGTGCGTTGCTGGCGCGGAAACGTGACCATTTCCACGAACTGCAGCGTGGTGACCGTCGCTGCCTAGATCCACAGCCATTGGTAAACCGTGGCTTTGGTCGAGAGCGCGGATTGGTCGAGCCGTTTTATTTCCGCAAGATACCCTTGTAGTGCGGAAAACAGGAACAGGACTTCGTACAGCGGCGGCATGGGCAGGGCGGCGGTGGTGCGGAGCAATGCGGAATTCAGGCTGAATTTTGTGACGCGATTTCCCGCGCAACATGCAGCGATGCTATCGCACTGAAGGGCTTGAAGAACGCGCAGCGCATGAGATTCTGAAGGCATGGACAGCACGTCGCTGGTCCCTTTTTAACCCTTCAGGAGTCTCCATGAAATTCTCGAAAGCCGAAATCGAAGCCGTCATCGAAGCATCGCCCCGCACCACCATCCCCTTCAACAAGCTGATCCTGTCGGAAACTTACCAGGCCCGCTCGGCTGGCAGCACGTCGAAGATGAGCATTGCCGAACTGGCGGCATCCATCAAGGAAAGTAATGTCCTGCAAAACCTGATCGTGGTGAAGGGCGCACGCGGTCTGTTCGAGGTTTGTGCAGGTGGTCGCCGCCTTGAGGCGCTAACCCTGCTGGTTGCCAATAGTGACATTCCAGACAACTATCCCGTGCCTGTGCTGATGGTGCCTGCCGACAAGGCACTGATCGCCAGCTTGGCGGAGAACTGCTTCCATATCCCGCTCCATCCCGCCGAGGAATACACCGCCTTTGCCAAGTTGACGGCCCAGGGTAAGTCGGTCGAAGACGTTGCCGCCGCCTTCGGTGTCACACCTCTGGTGGTCAAACGCCGCATGAAGCTGGCCACGGTCTCTCCCCAATTGATGGCTCAGTTCCGGGCCGACAAGATCGGTCTGGACTGCCTGATGGTGCTGGCTTCGGTGGACGACCACCACAAGCAGGAACAGACCTGGTCTGGTGTGCCGACCTGGAATCGCCGTCCCGACTACCTGCGCCAATTGCTTACACAGGGCGAGATTGAGTCTGACAGCGACCCCGTCGCCCGGTACGTGACTGTCAAGGCTTACGAGAAAGCCGGTGGCACCCTGCGCCGCGACCTGTTCAGCGACGACGACAAGAAAGCCTACCTGCTGGATGCAGCACTGCTGGAGAAGCTGGCCACCGACAAACTGCAGAAAAAGGCGAAGCAGGTCGCCGCTGATGGCTGGAAATGGGTCGATGTCCGTGTCCGCTACAACTACGACGAGTTTGTCAAGTACGGCGCACTACGAAAAACCCGGCGCGAGCCCTCCGGACAGGAAGCCGCCAGCCTCTTGGAATTTGAAACCCGACTGGCTGCGTTGAACGACCAGATGGAGGCACTGGCCGAAGCAGAATCGGATGAAAGCGATGAAAATGGCGAATACGACAAGCTCGAAACCGAGTCCGAGAGCTTGCAGGCCCAGATCAAGGCACTGGAAGACACCTTCAACGTCTGGCCTGCTGACCTGATGGTCCAGGCTGGATGCGTGGTCTTCGTTGGCAACGATGGCACAGTGGCCCTCAAGTGCGGTTTGGTTCGTCCCGAAGACCGCAGCGACATGGCGCAGGCGGCGCGGCTGGCAGGCGAGGGCGCTGATGATGAATCGCTGGTGTCACTGCCTTCACCCAAGACCCGCCCAGTCCATTCCGACAAGCTGATGCGCCGTCTCACCGCCCACCGGGTGGCCGCAGTCCAGGCCGAACTGATTGACCGCCCCGACGTGGCGTTGGCCGCGATCACTGCCCATTTGGCCGTGAAACTGCTGGTCGACGGTTTCCGCCGCCACTACGGCAGCGACGATGTTTTGACGATGAGCGCCACCAACACCCATGCAAGTCTGCCGTCCGAAGCTGATGACATGAAGACCAGCGCAGCATGGCAGAAGATGGACACCGAGCGCGCAGCCTGGGCGGCTCGACTGCCGGAATCGGTAGATGCAATCTTTCCGTGGGTGCTGGCGCAGGAGCCCATCACTGTGCAGCAATTGCTGACCTTCCTCATTGCTTCGACCGTCACCGGTGTCTACGGTGTGGAGCGAAGCAAGCAGAGCACCGATGCGCTGGCTGTTGCATTGGGACTGGACATGAGCAAGTGGTGGTCGGCCACCGGCCCATCGTATTTCAACCACGTGTCCAAGGGCCGCATTTTGGAGGTCGTGACCGAAGCCGTCGATGCCAATGCCGCCAGTCCGCTGGACACACTCAAGAAGGATGCAGCCGTGACAGGCGCCGAACAGACCGTGGCGGGTACGGGCTGGTTGCCCACCGTGCTACGGGTCGGGATGTCTGAGAAGGTCAACCCGTCTGGAGATAGCGACGAACCGCCTGTGGCAATTGGCGAAGAGCATGTGGAACCGGACGGCGCAACACAGTGGGCGCAGGAGCCCGCGTTGGCCGGGTAACCAGAAGTCGGCAGTCAGCAACCCTGCGGAGGTTTGCCCAGGCGGACTGACACGGGGAGCGTGTCAGACCATGAGTTTTGAACTGTTGCAACGGAGGTTTCAAATCATGCAGAGAAAGTGGAACGTGCACGTGATCCGGGAAGGCCGGTCGCAGTACATCGGCGAGGTGAGCGAATCCAGCGAGGAAATGGCGCGTTGCGCGGCGCTGTCCCGGTTCGGTGTTGGCGCGGACGAGATCGACACCGAGGAGTCTCCGCCGCGCTGCGTGGCGATCTACCCCGATGACGACTTCGAGGTGTCGCCCGCAGCATAGGGCGATAACCACAATAGCCGTAGTGCGTCATAAGTGCAAAAATAGTGCATAATTTGACTGATAATCGTATAGGAAGAAAGTATGTTCCCTGCAACCCTTCAGGTTTCTCCTGCCTTGAGTCACGGTTTCGATGGCTTCATTGATTTCCTGCGTGACCAGGAAGCGGGGGCGTCTACGCTGTCGCCGAAGCGATTCGGCGACGTGTTGAGCATCGACATCCAGACGCTTGCCACCCAGGCACACGTCCATCGCAACACCATCAGCCGGGCACCGGCATCGGAGAGCGTGCAGAAATTTCTGCGCGAGGCGCTGCGCGTAATGCGCGCGGCCCATGACCTGTCCGGCGACGTCACCCGCGCCATCTTTTGGTATCGCAACGAGCCCTTGCCCCCGTTTGGCTACAAGACAGCAGAGCAACTGGTATCGGAAGGGCGCACTGAGGATGTTCTGCGCTATGTGGAGTCGCTTGAAGCGGGTGCCGCAGGATAAAGCTGACCGCGTTGGCCGACGTCACGGCTTACCGGATGCCTGTGCCCCGATGGGCCGTTGCACCAACCAGCGGGGCGGGGGCGGCCAAGCATGGCGGGAGGGCCAACCGACCCGGCGTGGAGGCACTCTATCTGGCAATGGAGACGGAAACGGCCGTTCGCGAATACCAGCAGGTTTCCACGCTGCTGCCTCCGGGCACGTTGACGAGTTACCGACTGACGGCAGCGCCGGTGGTCGATTTCTGACCTGCTTTCAAACACTGACGTCTTGAAAAGTGTCAGAAATAAGAAGATAATTCTACCAATTAAGAGCCATCGCCATGCAAACCCTCGCCAAACAAGTACTGGAGCACGCCTCCCGGTTGCCGGAAGGCACGCCTTTGGCCGCCAAAGAACTGCTGCACCTGGGCAGTCGAGCTGCGGTGGACCAAGTGCTGTCGCGTCTTGTGGGTCGCGGTACTCTGCTGCGCGCAGGCCGAGGCATCTATGTCCTGCCCGTCGAGAGTCGCTTCGGCACCCGTGCGCCTTCAACTGTCAAGATGGTTGAGGGTCTGGTAAGCCAGCGCGGGGAAACTATCGTGTCTCACGGCGCTGCCGCTGCCAATGCGCTGGGCTTGACCACGCAGGTGCCAATGCGGGCGGTATATCTCACATCCGGGCGCAGCCGCCAGTTGAAGCTGGGCGCACAAATGGTCGAGTTCCGGCACGCGCCGATCTGGCAATTGATCTTTCCAGGTCGAGCTGCCGGTGATGTGGTGCGAGCATTGGCCTGGTTGGGGCCAGAAAAAACCGCTGAGGCGATTCGGAAGTTGCGTTCCAAATTGCCATCGTCCGAGTTGGAAGAGGTCGCCTCGGCACGCGCCCGCCTGCCAACCTGGATGGCCCAAGAGGTCAGTGCTCTGGTGGCCCATGGTTGAGTTTTTCCAACTCTCCTCCGCAGAACGCCTGGAAGCGCTGAATACGGCAGCCAACACATCCGGCATTCCGCCGCACTTGCTGGAAAAAGACATCTGGGTGATTTGGACATTGCAACACCTCTTCACTGGCCCTTACGCGCAGCATCTCGTTTTCAAGGGCGGTATATCCCTGTCAAAAGCCTACGGTGTTGTCCGTCGCTTCTCCGAAGACGTGGACTTGACCTATGACATCAGGGCCATCGCAAGTGATTTGATGGGCGACACGGGTTCGCCGTTGCCGGCCAGCAAGAGCCAGGAAAAGAAATGGAGCAAAGAAATCCGTGCGCGCCTGGCAAGCTGGGTTGATGCCGAGATCGTGCCCCGGCTCAAGCAAGACCTTGCGTTGCAAAGTTTACCGGCAGTGGTACGGGCCGAGGGCGACAAAGTTTTTGTTGATTACGAACCGTTGACCAAAGGGACGGGCTATGTCCCACCGTCTGTCATGCTGGAATTCGGTGCCCGCTCCACGGGTGAGCCCAGTGAGCTACGCACCATCCGCTGTGACGCGGCCAAGCATCTACAAGGAGTCGAGTTCCCCACTGCAACGCCACAGGTCATGCGGGCTGAGCGAACCTTTTGGGAAAAGGCCACGGCTATTCACGTCTTTTGCGCCCAGGGTGAGTTCCGTGGCGGTGACCGCTTCGCGCGTCACTGGCATGACGTGACCCGGCTTGACGCTGCCGGTTTCGCGAATGCCGCCATCGCGGACAAGGCACTCGCTCAAGCAGTTGCCGATCACAAGAGTATGTTCTTCGCAGAGAAGAACCCCAAAGGCGATGTCATCGACTATCACGCGGCCGTCTCCGGTGGGCTCCAACTCGTACCGGGTGACGGGGCGTTGGCCAAATTGGCCGCTGATTATCAGCATATGGTCGATGATGGTTTATTCCTTGATGACGTCGAACCTTTCGAGGGTTTACTGGCGCGATGCCGAGTCATCCAGCAGAAGGCCAACGCAACCTGATCACCGGAATAGAACGCCATCCGAAAAGACCGCCACTTTATTCTTGCGGATGTGAATTGGTTTCTTTTCTGGCCGCTGATCTACCAGCGCCCTGTTGATTGACCGACGCAGCTCCCAGATACGCCCCCGAAGCTCGAATCCGCGCATGTCCTGCCAGTTCGGACACGGCCCGTCTCGCCGCCAGGTCCAGATCTGGCGGCAGCGGCCCACCGCCTCGCACCGGCGGCGGTTGACCCGTCTGGTCGCCGAAGAACTGGATCAAGACTTCATGGCGTAGGCCGTGTGCCGTCACGCCCAGTTCCCGAAACGTGATCCCGAATTTCTCCAATACGTAGTCAAAGCGCCGCAGGTTCTGTTTCAGATCATTGGCAGGGTCCCCCAAATAGGCATCCCGGTTGCATACCAGGCCTTGGGCGAGATCGACCGCCGCCAACCGGGCAGGGCTGTCCAAAGGTATAAAGCGAACCCGCCCGCCCTTGCCCTTGATCCTCACATACCGATCCGCTGCCTTGCTGTCGATGGGTAGTCCCGTTTCGCGGAAAGGCAAGACGTGCTCAAAGGGCCGGAACTGGATGGACTCCTTGCGTCGCAGCCCCATGGCATTGATCAATCGCAGCGAAGCGCCGACATACCGGTCGTAGGCGCAGACCCGCTCAATGAGTTCCTCAATATCGATTCCGGCGGCAGACCAGCTCTTGTCCCGCTGCGCATATTCATGCCGCTGGTATTCCTCCAAGCTCAGGCCGTAATGCGCTGGCCCCCGCACAAAGCCATGCTTGCCCATCCACATGCCCAAGCCGCGTAGGAAACTCAGGTAGGTTTGAATCGTGGCAGGGGCCAGATGCTCTTTTTGCCAGACTTGCACCATCGCATGAATGTGTTTCTGTCCCAGGTTGCGTGGATCGGGAATCGTGTTGAACCCTGCTTTGGCTTTCAGGTCACGAAAGAACCGCCGAAGGAACTGGGCGCGTTCATAGCGCGTCTTGTGGGAAACGGTTTTCTCCAGCGAGGTGTGCAGGGTGTTGAAGAGTTCCAGCAGTACCTCCAGCACTTTGAGTGGTGGCGCCTTGCCAGGCTGGTAACACGCGAGAATTTCTTCGGTGGTCTTGCCGGCCCACTGTAGGCGGCGCACGGGTTGACTGGCTGCCATGCGGCCAGGACTTACCGAGCCTTGAGGTCGGCGAAGAGAAGTTTCAAAAGAAGGTCTGTTTTTCATGGCGTTATGTTCCAGGGTCGACCGCTCGCCGCCCGAACGGCCAGCCGGTATTGAAAATTGCGTGGAATCCCAAGGGGGTCGCCTGTCGGGCGGATTCCGTCGCCCAGCAGGTCAGTGATCAAAAACTCTGGCGCCGCACCCGACCACCGATGTGCGGCACCTACCCAAGGTTTTGCCAGCCAGCGCTTCTGCGCTGGCCAGCTCGGTCTTCCTTAAAAATGAAACATGTGATCCGTCCCACCTGTGCATTTCTACAACCATGGGGTTGGCGATGCCCACCCACCTCAAGGGCGGCAAAGGGCATCCGTGACAAGGTCAAGCCCTGCACGTACTGATGGATCAGTTCTGGATTCGTAGCGCCATCCACTCGCATGGGTCCACCCCTGACCGAAAGTCCAGGGCGGTGCCGAGTTTGTGAGCGGGAACGCGCGGGGAGCCTAAAGAGGCAAACACAACCGCGCGATGCGTAAAACGCGTGCTCAAAGGATGGCGGGAACAGGGGTGCGGCATCAGGTGCCGACCGGGTGCTCGAAAACCGTGGCGCGTTTCAGGGAACGCCCAGCGAAAAGTGCTGGCAAGGCCACAAGGGGTTGCACTACAAAAAAAAACGAGGCCATCACCTCAGGGGTTGATAGCTAATTCCGGTTCAAGGACCGGAGTTTGGGGCAGGTAACGACTGCGACGCCTTGCGCTCCTCGATGGAGCAGGGCCAGGACGGCCCTCGGAAACCTGTAGTTGACGCTGACCCAGAGGATGAGTCAAGCAGGCGTGCCGGAAATGGTGTTGATTTCCCGGTGGTTTTGGGTGGCGATTGAACGACCGGGATGTGCCTGTGAGCCGAGTTTATTGTCCCGAAGGGATTGAAAGTGAGGCTGCATGCGGGCTTGACAAGGGAAATTGCTGCCTCTGGTCTCGGACGGGACCTTGACCGGGTTAATGGCCGGTTCGCAGGGCTGGGCCACGGAAATAGCACAAATCGGCGTGATCCGCGCAAATCACGCCCTTGACAGCTCGGTTTGCGGTGAGACCGTGGTTCGACACGCAGTGCTCTTTCAAGGGGCTGACGAAATGGTCTCATTTCAGTGCGAACTGACATCGCTGTATTTAGACCCAGGCCAGACCTGATCCCGAAATCGGACGGTTTGAAGGGGACTTTTGCGTGGATGGACGGCATCGGGCCACCGATGCTGATCGACCTGTAACCCTGAATTGGAGTCTTTTTATGGAACTGATCATTCGAGCCGTGGACGTTGGCTACGGCAACACCAAGTACGTCGCGGGTATCTCCGGTGACGACATCCGCTGCGCCAGTTTTCCTTCACTGGCTTATCCCTTTCCGCGCGACCCATCCACCACCCTGGGTGCGGATCGCCGCAAAACCGTCGCCATCCCGATTGGCGGGATGTTCTACGAGGTGGGGCCGGACGTGATGCTGGCCGCCGACACCTTTCGTGCCACGCAGATCCACGACAACTTTATTGACACCCCGGAATACCTGGCCCTGGCACGTGGCGCACTGCGCATGATGAAGGTCGACACCATCGACCTGCTGGTGGTGGGGCTGCCGGTGGCCATGTTTGCCTTGAAGAAGGCCGCACTGGAAAAATTGATGACTGGCCCCCACGACGTGGGCAATGGCAAGACCGTGTTGGTGCGCAAGGCGCTGGCCATGGCCCAGCCCAACGGAGCGTTGATCGACTATGCCTCGCAGCATGACAAGGTGGTGGCAATGGAGAACGAGCATAGCCTGGTGATCGATCCTGGTTCGCGCACCTTCGACTGGCTAGTGGCGCGGGGTATGAAGTTGTCGCACAAGCGCAGCCATTCAGTTAACCGCGGGGTATCGGACATCCTGCAGGTCATTGCGGATGACATCAGTGCAGAGATTGGCCGACCTTACAACCAGTTGGACGCCATCGATCTGGCCTTGCGCACCAACAAGAATTTGATGATCTTCCAGCGAACCTACAGTCTGGCACGCATGAAGCCGGTGGTGGAAAGTGTCACCAAGCAGGCCGTGGGGGCGATGATGCGCCGTATCGGGGAGTTCTATGACGTCCAGCACGTCATTCTGGTGGGCGGTGGTGCTTTTCTGTTCAAAAAGGCGGTGAAGGAGGCGTTCGCGACGCATCAGATTCTGGAAGTGAAAGAACCGATGTTCTCGAATCTGCGGGGTTACCAGATCGCAGGTACGAATTACGCCGCCACAGCGATGCAAAGTCCCGGCCGTGCGGCTCGCACAACGCGATTGGAAGGAGAGGGCGCATGAGCCGGGACCAAGAAACAAACAGTGAGCCGGTGCGTCTGCTGTTTGAGATGACGCGGGAGGACAACCCGCGCCTCTACGACGACCTGATCCGGTTCAACAAGGGCACGAAGCGGGTGAACCGCTTGCGCTTTTTGGCTCATGAGGGGTTGATGGCACAGAACTGGATGCTGATGCCGGTGGCGGGTACCTTATCTCAAGCGACTGCATCAGCGTTGCACGCGCCCTCGAAGGTCAATCCCGCCGTTGCAGGGCATGTCGTCCAGGCGTTCGATGTGCCAATGCTCGATGGGGATGACTGATCATGGCGCCAGTGAAGAAACATGGACGCCGGAGAGCGTCAGTCAGCGCGTCAGAACTGGCGCAGATGGGCGTGTGCGAGCGGCTGGTGGTGTTTGAACATCGCTATGGCAAGCGGCGAACCGTTGAACAGCAGCAGGCAATCAAGCGCGGACGACGGGCGCACGCGCGCTTTTATCGGGAGGGGCATATGGACTGGACCCGCTGGTGGCGTTATTTCATTGTTTTCCTGATATTTGGGCGCTGGCTAACTTTGTGTGTCGCGAAGTGGTTTCAAGTCAGGAAACCGCATCATGAGACTTGACCATGCAGCCGTTATTGGCGTGGGCGCGCTCGCGCTCGTCCTTTGGTGGTGGCGCAGCAGGTCAGATCCACGCCGGGCAAGGTTGCCGCCAGAATTGAGAAGCGCCTGCCTGGTCTATTCGGAACGGTTGTTCAAATCCGCCGGGCCAGTGTCAATTTCTGCCAGGGTGGATAAGGTTTATCGCAATGCGGCAGGTGTGTTGGTGCTGGTTGAGCTGAAAACCAGGGAGAAGAATCGGACGTATCAGTCGGATGTCATTGAATTGTCGGCGCAGCGCGTGGCATTGATGGCACATACGGGAGATGCTGTCGCGGATTTCGCCTATATTGTGATTGAGCGGCCAGATGGCTTCCGAATGGGTTGTCATCGAGTGAGGCTCATGGCACATGCTGATGTAATTTCTCTGGCGATAAGGCGAGGGGATCTGTTTGCTGGGAAGGTTGAGCCTCAGGCCATCTGTTCATCGGGTCTGTGTCGGAAATGTGCGTTTGTTCGACCGTGTGATCCGCCTTGGCGGTGAATGATCTGGCGCATGTCAACCCGCAGACATGCCCATCTTGATAATTGCGTCACGCTACTTTTAAGGGTACGACATTCCAAGGCGTCCCACTTTCGCAAGCAGCGATGAAAGCGGCCCATCGCTCCAATGCGACCCTGCGTTCGGGAATTTCTTCCCGAACGTCGTAGATCGCTTCCATCCCTTTTAGGGTATGGTTCAATGCAATTTCGGATATCTCGCGCGAGATTCCCATGTTGCGCATGTGTCCCTTGGCGGTGCTTCGCGTGTCGTGTGGGGTGAACTTACGGATCTCGATATCGCCCCGTTCGAATGCTCTTGCGATGGCCGCCCAGAGTGTTGTTTCGCCAACGTGGATATCTCCAAGCCGTCTCCGCCTGCGCTCCACACGTGCAGGCAATATCCATGGAGAGTCACCAGCGAGATCCTGCAGGTCTTTGAACCAACCGACAACGGTTGGCGTTAGCGGCACGAGGAAGCCGTTTCGTGTCTTGACCGACTCATCGGGAACCCACCAGGTTCCACGGTCTAAATCAATGTGCTCCCACCGGGCCTTCGCCAGCTCAACGGACCGTACGCAGGTTGCCAAGAGAATGCGAAAGGCCAGGGCATTCTCAAGGCCAATGTCATCGATATTGGCGAGTAGCGTGCGGAGCTCTTCCTCGGTAAGCATCACACGCTTGCGAACAGGGGGGCGCTGCCCCATCAAGGCAACCAAGTCAATACCAGCTGTCGGATTGGAGTCAATCAGACGTTTGCCGCAAGCATGCGCAAACAACAGTTTGCACGAAGTCAGGATACGCTTTGAGATGGTCCAGGAGCGTTTGGCCGATTCCAAGACGTGCACGATTTCTGCCGGGGTGACCTGCTGTACTTCGAGGGAGCCGAGCTTGGGCAGGATGACCTTTTCGAAATCCCACTTGCGGTAGTAGATGGTTCCTTCGGCGAGATGGGGCGTGACGAGTTTTTTTCCTTTGTAGTCAGCTATGAGTGCGCGGACGGTCCATGCCATCTTGGAGCGCATCTTCTCAACTTTTTTCTCGACTGCCGGGTCGTTGCCTTTGTCGACTTCCACGCGATTTGCGCGTGCAAGTTGCCGTGCCTTCGCAAGCGAAAGGTCAGGGTAGTTGCCGAGTGTCAGTTCTTTGCGCCGCCCAGCACCTGTCCGGTAGCGAAGCACCCAACTGGCCGTGCCTGAGTTTGAGAGTGTGAATGTCAGGCCGCCGCCATCCGAGCGAGCGAGTGGCGCGCCTTTGTTTATCCAATGTCGTATCTGGACATCGTCGAGCAGGTTGACTTGAGTTCCCATGGTGATGCTTGAGGTTGGGTAGCTGGTAGCGTCAGTATAGACGCTAGCTACCCACCTAGCTACCCATTTTGGCCGTGCTTCAATGAAACGTCTTGGGATGGAGTTATTTGTAACTTATTGATAAATATATGTATTTAGCTTTATTGTGGGATTTCTTGAGCCTATATGGGATGCTAATTGATGTTCCAGGTGGCTAGTTTCATGGTTCAAGTCCCCTTTTGGTAGGTCACAAAACTGTAGCCCAGACCCGTGCTGCCAAGGTGGGATTCGCGGGCAATTTCCTTCCACTCTGGTCCAAAACTGGGTGCCAAGGCATCACCCTCAAAATCGGCATCAAGCTCGGTCACGACCGCAGTGCTGGCCAGCGCCAGCGCCTGGGCGTAGAGCTCGGCGCCACCGATCACCCAGGCCGTGCTGTCAGGGGGGCAGGCGGCACAGGCGGCTTCGAGGGAATTGGCCACCACCGCGCCATCTGCCGTCCAGGCGGGCTGGCGCGTCACCACCACATTGAGGCGCCCGGGCAGGGGGCGGAATCTGGGCGGTAACGAGTCCCAGGTTTTGCGGCCCATGATCACCGGGCAGCCCAGCGTGCTGCGCTTGAAGTGCGTCAGGTCCTCGGGCAGGTGCCAGGGCAAGGCGTTGTTGTTGCCAATGACACCATTGCGGGCACGGGCCAGGATCAGATTCAGTTTCATAAGGTTTTCACGGTTGGGCGCGGTGGCAGCAGCACGGCAGCAATGGCGCCCATGACGCACAGTACCGCCACCAGGTCTGGCCAGCCGGGTATTTCGTTGACGATCAGGGTCGCGCTCAGGGTGCCCACCATCGGCACCGCCATCACGCTCATGGCGCTGGTGGCGGGTGGTAAATGGCGGGCCAGGCCGAACCAGATGACCTGGGCAAATCCGTAGTTGATGAGTGCGCCATAGGCAAGGCTGGCCCACACCGGGGCAGAAAATTGCCAGCTGGGCCAGGGTTCAAGCACGGCCGCAAAAAGCCACAGGCAGATGCTGGCCAGAACCAGCATCCAGACCGTCAGCGTCTCCATCGGGATCGTCAGGCGCATCCTGCGCATCAGCAGGGTACCAGCAGCCCAGCACAGGGCGGCCAGCTCCATCCAGACAATGCCAAGCGGTTTGCCACGCAATGCCGTGAGTTCGTTGAAAGTGAGCAAACCAATGGTCAATGCCACTGCCACCATGGCAAAGACAATGCGCCGGGTCAGTTTTTCCTTGAACAGCAGCACACCCAGCAGCACGGTCCAGATGGGCATGGTGAAGCCCAGAATGGCGGCGCGTCCGCTGGCGAGCTCTTTCACACCCAGGATCGACAGCGTGTGCCAGCCCAGCATGTTGGGCAGCCCCAGGGCGATGATGCTGCGCCATTCGGCATGTTGCGGCCACATGCGCACGCCTTTGAACCGGTAATAGCTGTACAGCCACAGGGCACCAAAGCTCATGGTGATGGCGCGAAAGTACAGCGGTGAGAGCTCGCGCAAGCTGTACTTCATCATGGGCCAGTTGATGCCCCACATCAGCGTGAGGGCAACCAGGCCCCAGATCTGGCGGCGGCTGATCACACCGCCACCGGGGCCTTGATGGCGGGGTGGCACTGGTAGCCATTCACCGCAAAGTCTTCATAGACGTAGTCAAAAATCGAGGTCGGCCGGCGTTTGATTTCCAGCGTGGGGTAGGCAAACGGCTGGCGGCCCAGTTGCAGTGCCACCTGTTCGGCATGGTTGCTGTAGATGTGGCAGTCGCCGCCGGTCCAGATGAAGTCGCCGACGTCCAGGTCGCATTGCTGCGCCACCATGTGCGTCAGCAGTGCATAGCTGGCGATGTTGAAGGGCACGCCCAGAAAGATGTCGGCACTGCGCTGGTACAGCTGGCAGCTCAATTTGCCTTTGCCGCCCAGTTCGGTTGCCGGAGCCACGTAGAACTGGAAAAAGGCATGGCAGGGCATGAGCGCCATCTTGTCGAGTTCGGCCACGTTCCAGGCGCTGACCAGCATGCGGCGCGAGTCCGGGTTGCTTTTGAGGGTCTGGATGACCTGGCTGATCTGGTCGATGTGACCGCCGTCCGGCGTTGGCCAGCTGCGCCATTGCACGCCATAGACCGGCCCCAGGTCACCTGTGTCGGGGTTGGCCCATTCGTCCCAGATCGTGCAGCCGTTGTCTTGCAGCCATTTGACGTTGGAATCACCCCGTAAAAACCAGAGCAGCTCAACGATGATGGCGCGCAGGAACACCTTTTTGGTGGTGACCAGCGGAAAGCCCTGGGCCAGGTCAAAGCGCATCTGGTGGCCGAAGACACTCTTGGTGCCGGTGCCAGTGCGGTCGGACTTGAAAACACCATGGGTGTCCACATGGCGCAGCAGATTTTCGTATTGGGAGCTGTGTGATTGGGACATGACAAGAATAAGAAAACACTTTTTAAAGTTAACGTGAAAGAACAGCGTCATTGCGAACGCAGTGAAGCAATCCATGACTTCCGACGGCATGGACTGCCGCGTTGCGCTCGCAGTGACGGGTTTTCTTTCATGATTCGGGGCAGCTTGGAGGCCATGACACTTGGTGCGCCATGTTAACGGAGATGCCCTGCTGCGTTGCGGCTGAAAGCAGACGCTCGCCTGGGTCAGCAAACTTTTTCCCGCTATGCACCAACGTGTCTTGTCACGGCATGTCGTTCGCGTCGAGGCAGGCCTGCGGGTGTAACAAACCGGCTTGTCGTCACGACTAAGTGGCATGCCGTCAAAACAGAATGCACCCATGAAAAAAAGAGACTGGTTTGGGTCGGCGGGTGATTTGGTCGATCTTTCTGAGTCCTTGATGCGTAAAAATTTCCTGGCTTCAGGCAGTACTTTCCCTACGGCAAAGCAAGCTACAGTGCGGTCAGTAATGAATTGACACCACGGGGAAATCAATGATGGGGACTTTGACAAATGAAGGCACGACTCCGGCGGCGTCCGAAGCATCCATCCTGACTGACGCGGCATTTCTGACTGACTTGCGGCGTCAGATGCTGAAGTTCGCCACGCTGCAACTCTCCAACAGCCATGCGGCAGAAGATGCCGTGCAGGAGGCGCTGGTTGGTGCGTTGAAAAATGCCAGCTCTTTTGCTGGCCGCGCCGCCTTGAAAACCTGGGTCTTTGCAATCTTGAAAAACAAGATTGCGGATAACTTGCGACAGAAACAGCGCATGGTCGATGCCAGCAGCCTGCTCAGGGAAGATGAAGAAGACGAAGACTTTTCTAAGCTCTTTGATCAAAAAGGCCACTGGCAGGCCGATGAAAGGCCAGCCACCTGGGGCAACCCGCAAGACGCCTTGCATCAAAACCAGTTCTGGAAAGTGTTCGAGATATGTCTGGAAGCGCTGCCCGGCAACCAGGCCCGGGTGTTCATGATGAAAGAATTTGTCGAGCTTGACGCAAATGAAATTTGCAGCACGGTGGGCATCACCACCACCAACCTGAATGTGATGTTGCACCGATCACGCCTGCGTCTGCGGGAGTGTCTGGAGAACAACTGGTTTCTGAAGGAAGAACGCGCATGATGAACTGTGAAAAAGCCACCCGATTGATTTCCGAGTCGCAGGAGCGGACGCTGTCGCTCACGGAAACCATCAACCTGAAGATGCACGTCATGATGTGCGCGGGGTGCAAGAACTTCAGCCTGCAAGTGCCGTTTCTCCGCAAGGCCATGAAGGCGTATGCCAGGGGCTTTGACGAAGGTCGGAATGACGAAGTCAAAAAATAGAGCTGGTACGGCTTCCTTGTGGCCTGGGGAGCTACTGGAAATGCTTTGCAAGCCAGTGGTCGAGCGACAGCTTGCCCGGCCCGTGCACCATCAGGTACAACAGCACGGCGGCCCAGGTGCCATGGGTGGGGTAGGCATCGGGGTAGACAAACAGCTGGATCGTCATCGTCATACCCAGCAAAGCCAGGGCTGACAGGCGGGTGGCCATGCCGAACAAAATCAGCAGCGGGAAAAAATGCTCGGCAAAGGCGGCCATGATGGCGGCCATTTCGGGTGGAATCACGGGCAAACGGTATTCATCCCTGAACAGGTCGACCACCGAATCTGACAGACGCGGCCAGCCCAGAGTGAATTCGCGGCTGACGATGTCGATCTCAAGGCCCTGTATTTTCGTCTGGCCCGACTTCCAGAACACCGCTGCAATGGAGAAGCGTGCGACAAACGCCAGCAAGGTATTGGGAACGTGCGTGCAGAGGCTGATGAACTGGCGAATCAGTCTGGGCATGAGCCCGGCATCAGCCACGGCTGTGGCGCTTAATGATTCAGTGCTTGTGTTCATGGCAGGGTACTCCGGTGATGATCTGGGTAATGAGCTGCCAGCGCAGCAACAAGGCCAGGGCGTGGCTTAAATCAAATTCGGGATCAATACCGCTTGCCGTATCCGTGGCAGCCATCACCGTCTGACCGGTTTGCAGGGCGCTGACAAACGTCGCCGAGCTGGTGACCAATGCCTGGGTGACCACGTCGAGCCCGTTTCTGAAAACCAGCGCTGCCTGCGCTTGATCCGGATCAACTGTTGAGAGGCATAGCGTGCCCTGATGCGCTGCCCACAGCGAAAAAACGGCAAACCGGGACTCAATGAGCTGCACCGAGGGGTGCAACATCAGCTGCAAAGAAGTCAATTTGTCCGGATCAGCGAGCGCAGACTGCAGGGCTTCGACTTGAAGTGGGTCCACATCAGCCGCGTGATAGGCCAGAACCCGCGCCATTTCAAGGCGCGCCACATCGGCCAGATATGGCACCGAAGCGGCGGGCGGGAAGGCGCCCGCAAAATCAGCAAAGTCGTGTCCATAAAACGCCATCAGGCGCGAGCGTGGCGGGTTCGCCTGGATAAATACCTGCGCCATGGCCCGGAAAAATTCTTCGCCCACCAAAGCCTGCACGACGGGAAAGGTGTCGGCCAGTGCGTCAACCAGGGACACCATGACGTTGTTGCGATAGACCGCGAAACGCGTTGCAGGGTCAGAGCCGTTCCAGGTGCTCAGGCCACCGGGGCAAGGAAGCTCCGGGTTCAGCAGGGCAGCAGCAAAAGCGCTTTGACTGCTCATGCCGTCACCTCTTCGGTGCGCAACGCAAGCAACTGCTGATCGGCCAGGTGTGCCTCGGCCAACAAAACCGGCCAGGCCGGCACATCGTTGTCACGCTCCAGCAGGGTGGCCACCGGGCCCGTCAAGCCCAGCGTGAAGGCATACAGGTCCCACACCGCTTGGGCGACGGGCGCGCCGTGGCTGTCAATCAGCAGCAGGTCGCCGTTGCCATCTTGCGCCCGGGCAAAACCAGCGAGGTGAATTTCACCCACTTGCGCCAGCGGCAGCGCGCGGATGGCGGCGTGCGCGTCACGCCCGTGGTTGATGCTGCTGACATAGACGTTATTCACGTCCAGCAACAGACCGCAGCCGGTGCGGCGCAGCACCTCACTCAAGAAAGCGGCTTCGTCCCAGGTGGAGGCCGTGAATTCCAGGTAGGTGGCCGGGTTTTCCAGCAACATGCGCCGGCCCAGATGTGACTGGACCTGGTCAATGTGATCACACACGCGCTGCAAGGTGGCGGTGTTGTAAGGCAGTGGCAGCAAGTCGTTCAGGAACGCGGGGCCGTGGCTGGACCAGGCCAGATGCTCTGAAAACGATTGCGGCTGGTAGCGTGCCAGCAGTACCGCCAGCGCATCCAGATGGTCCATGTCCAGCGCTGCATCGGCCCCGATGGACAAACCTACCCCATGAATGGAGAGCGGGTAATGTGCGCGAATGCGGCTCAGGTAATGGTGATGGGGCCCACCGGGCACCATGTAGTTTTCGGCGTGGACTTCAAAAAAACCAATATCTGGCTGCGTCGCCAATATCTCCTGAAAATGTGCGGGCTTCAAGCCCACACCGGCCCGCGCGGGCAATGACTTGGCGCGAGCGCCCCGAGACGGCAATGCCATGTTGACCGGGCTTGTCATGTCAGGCGCTCCGCTTGCAGTTCGGGAAGATCAGGCCTTGACTTCCTTGAAGGCCTTCAGCTGGCCAAACCCGGTGGGCGAGGTTTTGGACACTGTTTTTTCACAAGTGCCTTTTGGAACCAGCGACCAGGCATTGCCCTGAAAATCAATTTTCGATGTGCCTGCGCAGGTTGTGCCGGCACCGGCGGCGCAATCATTTTTGCCTTTCAAGGCAACGCCGAAGCACTTGTCCTTGTCGGCCATTTGCGCGGCGGCAGGGGTAGCGGCAATGGTCATGGCGGCGCTCATGGCCAGAGCCAGGCCGGCAGCGGATACGTAACGTGCAGTGGTGGTCTGAGCTTTCATTTTGAATGTCCTTTTACAAGTTAAAACGTGGGTTGGGTGCAGCACGGAACACGGCTTTTGTTCTGCGCTGCTTCTGTAGTCGTGGGCTGGCGCTGCTTTCTTACAGTCGCGGTTGATTTCTTGCCATGACGGCCCCATGGTTTTTTCTTGTTGATCGACATACCCGAACTTATCGGCAGATACGATACGAAAAGTGTTTAAAAGAATCACATGGATAGCCATTCGTATCAAAATCACGCCATGGACAAACTCACTTCCCTGCTCTCGCATTTTTCCCTGCACGCTGGTGTTTTCTATACCGGCAACATCTGCGGCATCCACGACTTTGCGCAAGACAGCGCGCGTGGACACATTCATCTCATCAAGCGCGGACCGGTGCACGTCATTGGTGTCAGGCAGGAAAATTTCGAGATCACCGAGCCTACCTTGTTGTTTCTGCCACGTCCGGATACGCATCGACTTGTGGCGGATGACCGTACCGGGGCCGACGTGGTGTGCGCCACAGTTCAGTTTGGCGGCGGCGGCCGCAACCCCATTACCGATTCATTGCCCAATGTGGTAATGGTCAGGTTGACGGCACTGGCCGGGGTCGAGGCGCTGCTGGGCCTGATGTTTGACGAAGCCTTTGCTGAGCACAATGGGCGCCAGGCGGTGCTGGACCGCTTGTGCGAAGTGCTGATGATCCGCCTGCTGCGCCACTGCATTGAACAGGGTCTGACGCAAGGCGGCACCCTGGCCGGGCTGGCCGATACTCGGCTGGCCAAAGCGCTTGCCGCCATGCATGCTGACCCGGCACAAGCGCGTGATTTGTCCAGCATGGCGGCACTGGCCGGCATGTCGCGTGCCCGCTTTGCCGTGCGATTTCGTGCGGTTACCGGCGAAACGCCAGCTGACTACCTGGCGTCGTGGCGTGTCATGACGGCGCAGGGTCTGCTCAAAAAGGGGCGGCAACTCAAGCATGTGGCTAACGATGTGGGCTACGGCAGCGCCAGTGCGCTGACACGGGCTTTTGTGCGCAAGCTGGGCTGCTCGCCCACTGAATGGCTCAAAGGTGAGCAGGAAGCCCGGACCAACCCGGCCTGAGACGCTCGACCCCTACAACGAGACGCCGGGTTTGGATTCCTTCACCCGGTCTGTCATCATGGCGGCATCCCGCGCTGCGGCGCATAGCACCTCAGGAAACAAATGACTTCATACGACTATCAACTCTTTGTCATGGGCGGCGGCTCGGGTGGTGTGCGCGCAGCGCGCATTGCCTCCAGCCTGGGCGCACGCGTGGCCATTGCCGAGAGCTTTCGTTATGGTGGCACCTGCGTCATTCGCGGTTGCGTGCCGAAAAAACTGCTGGTCTACGCGGCCCACTTTGCCGAAGACTTTGCCGATGCGCAGGGCTTTGGCTGGACGGTGCCGCCCGCAGAGTTTTCCTGGCCCCAACTGATCGAGGCCAAAAACAAGGAAATCACCCGCCTGAGCGGGCTGTATGAAAACAACCTGAATGGGTCCAGGGTCGAAGTAATGCATGGTGCAGCACGCCTGCTGAATGCGCACACGGTGGCGGTGAACGGGCATAAGATCACGGCCGAACACATCCTGGTAGCCACTGGCGGGACACCCTTCATGCCGCAAATTCCGGGCATTGAACACGCCATCACTTCCAACGAGGTGTTCGATTTGCCGCAGCTGCCGCGGCGCGTGCTGATTGTCGGTGGCGGCTACATTGCGGTGGAATTTGCCGGCATCCTCAACGGTCTGGGCGCGCGGGTCACCCTGTGCTACCGGGGTGAACAGGTGTTGCGTGGCTTTGACGACGACGTGCGCGCGCACCTGTTTGAGGAGATGGTCAAAAAAGGCATTACCGTGCTGCTGCACCAGGACGTCACGCGCATCGACAAATTGAACGATGTCAGCCTGTCCGTGTCAGTCACCGGCATACAAGGCATACCGCTTGAAGTGGATGCCGTGCTGTACGCCACCGGGCGTGTGCCCAACACCCGGGGCCTGGGTTTGACCGAAGCCGGCGTGGCGCTGGACGAGGCGGGCGGCGTCAAGGTGGATGCCTTTGGTCAAACCAGCATCCCCAGCATTCACGCGGTGGGCGATGTCACCAACCGCATTGCGCTGACACCGGTGGCCATACGGGAAGGCGCAGCGCTGGCCAACACCCTGTTTGGGCCAACTCCCGTAAGCGCTGACCTGACCACGGTGCCGTCGGCCGTGTTCAGCCAGCCGCCCATCGGCACCGTGGGACTGACCGAGGTACAAGCATTGGCCCGGTATGGCGAAATCGACATCTACCGCAGCACATTCCGCAACATGCGCCACACCCTCTCGGGACGCGACGAACGCACCCTGATCAAGCTGGTTGTGGACACGGCCAGCCAGCGCGTGCTGGGCGCGCACATGGTGGGCGCAGACGCACCCGAGATCATCCAGGGCCTGGCCATTGCGATCCGCATGGGGGCCACCAAAGCCGACTTTGACGCCACCGTCGCGCTGCACCCCTCGGCGGCCGAAGAATTTGTGACCCTGCGCGACAAGATCACCCGTCAACGCGAAGCCTGAACAAGCTTCGGCGCAGAACCGCGTGCACGATCAGCAGCAGTGCAGCAGCCCGAATGCCGCCGCCTGAGCCGCGTTCCGAACTCAAGTGGGTGAATTCATGGGTGGTGCCGCGGCATCGTCGGAATCATCACACGGATCAAGCGTACCGATGTTCGTGCCCATCCTGTGAATCAGGTTGAGCTGTTCTTCCACATGACGGCAATTGCCACACATGCTCAGGTGAACCTGCAGCCGAAGCTTGTCAATCAGGTCCAGTGGTTCGTATGAACGTACCGCTGGGAACATTACCAAAAGGGGGGAGCCGCGCTACCGCAATGCCAACATGAATTATTGCTTATGAAAATTCCCGGTATCACCGGTCATTCCGGCATGGGCAATCTGTCGGATGTTGCAGCCATTGCCGTTTTCATACTCCGCAATGCGGCTGAGCGTTGACATAACTGGAACGGTTAAACACTCAAACGAGACGTTTGGTCCACGCCAAACGCTTCCGCTTGCCTAACATTGGCTATCGCGAAATGAGCCAGGAAATTCCTCTTTGGCACTTTGGTTTTAGCGTTGTTCAACAGGAGAAACTTGCCATGCCCACGACCCCAATTGTCAAAAATCTGCAGTCGATTAACCATGCCCAAGCCCAGGGCAAACCAAAGGAAATTCTCGACCTGGCCCTCAAGCAGGTCGGCTTCATTCCCAACATGTACGCCAACATGGCCAACGCGCCGGGCGTGCTGAGTACCTACTTGCACGGTTACGCTTTGTTCCGTGGTGAATCCGGCCTGAAGCCGGCCGAGCAGGAAGTCGTCTTTCTGGCGGTCAGCCAGGTCAACGGCTGCAACTACTGCACCGCGGCGCACAGCATGATCGCGGACAAAATGTCGGGGGTACCTGCCGATGTGCTCAAGGCCATTCGCGCGCAAACCGCCATTCCCGATGCCAAACTGGCCACGCTGTACGCCACCACTGTCGCCATGGTCAACAGCCACGGCCAGCCCAGCGCCGAGACCGTGAGAACCTTCCTGGCCGCGGGCTACCAGGAAACCGACCTGATGTACCTTGTGCTGGCCATTGCCGTCAAGACCCTGAGCAACTTCAGCAACCACCTCTTTGCCACCCCCGTGGACGAGCGCTTTGCGGCCTACAAAGTTGATTGAGAACTGCCGCCCATAACCCACGGATTTGTGCCTGAAAGTTTCGAGCGGTTCATCGGCTCAACAGCGCTGTTCCTGCTTGTTGGTCGGGATTTTTGTGCTGCTGTGCTGGCAGGCATTGCCTCTGGCAAGTTGGATGAAAATGGGCGACCCATGAAAAAACTACTGATTCTTGTCACCGCTGCCCTCCTGGCCTTCGGCTTCTTTGCCCTTGAGCTGGACCAGTACCTGACCCTGGACGGCATGAAAGCCAGCCTCGGGCAATTTGAGGTGCACCGTGCCGCGTCGCCTCTGGGTGTGGGTCTGACGTTTTTCGCTGTGTACGTGCTTGCCACTGCGCTGTCGCTGCCGGGAGCCGCCATTCTGACCCTGGCCGCTGGTGCCCTGTTTGGTCTGTCCATGGGCACCTTGATCGTGTCGTTTGCGTCCAGCATCGGGGCCACACTGGCGTTTCTGGCATCGCGCTACCTGTTGCGTGATGCCGTTCAGGCACGTTTTGGCAATCGCCTCAAAGCCATCAACGAAGGCATGGCCAAAGAGGGCTCCCTGTATTTGTTCACCCTGCGCCTGGTACCCGTATTCCCGTTTTTCCTGGTCAATTTGCTGATGGGCCTGACGCCCATTCGTACCCTGAGCTACTACTGGGTCAGCCAGCTGGGCATGCTGGCGGGCACATTGGTGTATGTGAATGCGGGCACTGAACTGGCCAAGGTCACCAGCTTGTCGGGGATTGTGTCGCCCGGCCTTTTGCTGTCTTTTGCACTGCTCGGCGTTTTTCCCATGCTGGCCAAAAAGTTCATGACGATGTTGCAGGGGCGCCGGGTCTATGCCAAATGGCAGCGCCCGCAAAAGTTTGACCGCAATCTGGTGGTAATTGGCGGTGGCGCGGCAGGTTTGGTCACCGCCTACATTGCAGCAGCCGTCAAGGCCAGGGTGACGTTGGTGGAAGCGGACAGGATGGGCGGCGACTGCCTGAACTACGGCTGCGTACCGAGCAAGGCCCTGATCAAGTCCGCCCGCATTGCCAACCAGATGCGCCACGGTGAAAACTATGGCTTGAGCGCGGCTGAGCCCAGGTTCAGCTTCAGCAAGGTGATGGCCCGCGTGCACCAGGTGATTGCCACCGTGGCGCCACACGACAGCGTGGAACGCTACACCGAACTCGGCGTGGAAGTGCTGGCAGGCCATGCCCGCATCGTCGATCCCTGGACGGTCGAGATCACATTGAACGATGGCGGTACCCAGCGCCTGACCACACGTGCGATCGTGATTGCTGCCGGTGCCCGCCCGTTCGTGCCGCCCTTGCCGGGTCTGGATGAGGTTGGCTTTGTGACCAGCGACACGCTGTGGGATGAATTTGCCAAGCGCGAATCGCCGCCAGCGCGTCTGGTGGTACTGGGCGGCGGGCCGATTGGTTGCGAACTGGCGCAGAGCTTTGCCCGTCTGGGCTCCCAGGTGACACAGATCGAGATGGCACCGCGCCTGATGATCCGCGAAGACATCGAGGTCTCCGATCTGGCCCGCGAATCGCTGGCACGGGACGGTATTGACGTGCTGACCGGCCACAAGGCCTTGCGCTGCGAGCGTGAGGGTGAGCGCAAGTTCATCGTCGTTGAACACCAGGGGCAGGAGAAACGCATCGAATTCGATGCCTTGCTGTGTGCCGTGGGACGTGTTGCCCGTTTGCAGGGTTATGGCCTGGAAGAGCTGGGCATCCCGACCCAGCGCACTGTCGTGGTGAACGACTACCTGGAAACGCTCTACCCCAACATCTATGCGGCCGGCGATGTGGCGGGTCCGTACCAGTTCACCCACACGGCCGGCCACATGGCCTGGTACGCAACAGTGAACGCACTGTTTGGCGACTTCAGGAAGTTCAAGGTGGACTATTCCGTAGTGCCCTGGGCCACCTTTATTGAGCCCGAAGTGGCCCGTGTCGGCCTCAACGAACAGGAGGCGAAAGAAAAGAATACCCCTTATGAAGTCACCCAATACGGCCTTGACGACCTGGACCGCGCCATCGCCGACGGTACGGCACACGGCTTTGTCAAAGTGCTTACGGTGCCGGGCAAGGACCGCATTCTGGGTGTGACCATCGTTGGCGAACATGCGGGCGACCTGCTGGCCGAGTTCGTGCTGGCCATGAAGCATGACTTGGGCTTGAACAAGATTTTGGGCACGATTCACACCTACCCGACACTGGCCGAAGCCAACAAATACGTGGCCGGTGAATGGAAGCGCGCCCACGCACCGCAAAAGGTGCTGGCCTGGCTGGCGCGCTTTCATGCCTGGAAGCGGGGCTAGCCAAACCATGAAGTGCTCTACCATCGTGCCGTTCTCAATGAAGCCTTGGCCGTCCACCCCTGCCCCTTCGTCAACCTGAGGATTCATCCATGTCCGCCATCCGTCTGGCCCTGCTCACCCTGGTGACGATGCTGTGTTTTGCCGGCAACTCCGTGCTGTGCCGGCTGGCGCTTCGGCAGACGTCCATTGATGCGGCCAGCTTTACCACGGTGCGCCTGGTCTCGGGTGCCTTGATGCTGGTTTTGCTGGTTTATGGCCGGCATCACTTTCGGGGCGTGGTGTCCGTCGCATCAGGCCGCATGAACGGTTTAGGTGGCAACTGGCTGTCTGCGCTGGCCCTGTTTGTTTATGCCGCTGCCTTTTCTTTTGCGTACCACAAGCTGTCAACCGGCATTGGCGCCTTGCTGCTGTTTGGCGCGGTGCAGGCCACGATGATCCTGACCGGCTTGTGGCTGGGTGAGCGGCTCAACACCCGCCAGGTGATTGGCTTGCTGCTGGCCCTGGCCGGGCTGGTCACCATCCTGTCTCCCAGCCTGGAAGCGCCACCCCTGGGGAGCGCCTTGCTGATGCTGGCCTCGGGTGTTGCCTGGGGCGTGTATTCGCTGCGCGGGCGCGGTGTGGCTGACCCGACGGGCGAGACGGCCGGGAACTTTTTGCGGGCCGCACTCATGTCGGCGCTGCTCAGTGGGGTGCTGCTGGCGCAACAACAACTTGATACTTTGGGCCTGCTGTATGCGATGCTGTCCGGGGCGGTGACCTCTGGCCTGGGTTACGCCATCTGGTATGCCGTGGTGCCGCGGCTCACCAGAACCCGCGCGGCCACGGTGCAATTGAGCGTGCCGGTGCTGGCGGCACTGGCCGGTGTGCTGTTTGTGCAGGAGCCCATCACCCTGCGCTTGCTGCTGACCTCGGCGGCTGTGCTGGGCGGCATTGCCCTGGTGGTACTGAACAAGCACACCGCAGTTTAGGGCTGCCTTGGTGAACCAGGCTTCGGCGGTGTCGGCTTGAACAGACGGATGCCTGCCGAAATCCGGCTCACCGTGGTGAGTGCGCACAGCCCGGCAAAGCCATAAGCCAGCACGTCAAACCAAGTAGGCACCAGACACATCAGCACAAAGACCGCGATGGTCTCGGTACTTTCGGTTAATCCACCAAGGTAATAAAACCCCTTGTTGGGATAAGCCGTGCTGCTGTTCCCGCGTTTGGCTGCCAGCACGGCAAACGCCAAAAAAGTACAGCCGGTGCCGATGAAGCTGTAAATCAACACGGCCGATGGCAAGCCGTTGTGCGCCGGATCGGCCAGGGCGAACGCTAACGGGATGGCGGCGTAGAACAGAAAGTCCAGCGAAATATCCAGAAAAGCGCCGCGATCGGTGGGCTGGGCTTGCCGTGCCATGGCGCCATCCAGGCCATCGGCCAGGCGGTTGAGCATGATGCTGACAATGGCCCACTGGGAATGGCCCAGCGCAATCAGGGGAATGGCCGAGAGGCCGAGCAGAAAGCCGCCCCAGGTCAGCTGATCGGCGCGCAAGCCGACCGCGATCAGCTTGCCGGCCAGACGCTGCAAAGGCCGCTGCAACGCGGAGTTCAAGGCGCGGTCAAACATGCGCTTGCTGCCAGTCACTGATTTCAACCACCCGCCCGCCCGGCGGCACATCGGCCGGGTCGTGGGTGACCAGCAGCGTGGGGATGCGTTGGTGCGTAATTTGGGCAAAGACAAAACTGCGAAACTGCAACCGCAAGGCCGCGTCGAGCTTGGAAAACGGCTCGTCGAGCAGCAGCGCCTGCGGCTCGGCCAGCAGCGTGCGCATCAGGCTGACACGGGCGCGCTGCCCGCCCGAGAGCGTGGCCGGGTCACGATCATGAAAACCATCCAGCCCCATCTCGGCCAGTGTTTGTGCCACACGCTGGCGCCGCGCCCGGGCACCGGTGAATCTGGCCGGCAGGGCAAAAGCCAGGTTTTGTCCCACACTCAGGTGCGGGAAAAGCAAATCGTCCTGAAACAAAATCCCAATGCGCCGCGCCTCGATGGGCAAGGTGTCGCGGCGACTTTCGTTCAGCCATAGCTCACCCGTGGCGGCAAAGGCCGGGTCCAGGTCACCGATCATCCAGTTCAGCAGTGTTGATTTGCCTGAGCCAGAAACCCCGGCGACGGTGACGATGTCTCCGTTGTCGACGACCAGGGACAAGTCCGCAAAGAGCGATTTGCCGCCAAGCGAGAGCGTCAGGTTTGATATTTTCAGCATCGTGTTGCCTTCATTATCGGAGCTCCTTGCGCTGCCGGCTTGCCCAGTACGGTAGCAGCGCTGCCAGCGCGAAACCGGCCAGTGGCAAGGCAATTTGCAGCAGCGCCTGGACCGCCAGCACGCGCCGGTTGCCGCCTGCGCTCAGGGCGACGGCCTCGGTGGTCACGGTGGCAAAGCGGCCACCGCCAGCAAACAAGGTTGGCAGGTATTGCGCCACACTGACGGCAAAACCCACCGCCAGCGACGCCATGATGGGGCGAAACAGAATCGGCCATTTCACACACAGGCAAGCCCGCAGGCGGGAACAACCCAGCGCCCTGGCACTGCGCATGAGGCGCGGGTCAAACGCGCGGTAGGCACCCATGAGCGTGAGCACCATGTAAGGCAGCACCCACAGCAGATGGCTCCAGACCAGCGCCACGGCGGTGCCATCCAGGTGCAGGTGCAGCAAGGCGGCGTACTGCCCCGCCACCAGAGGCAAGGCCGGCACGATCAGCGGCAGGTACAGCAACGCGTTAAAACGCTGCGGCCCCCACTCCAGCCAGACGAGCACGGCTGGCAGACACAGCAGGCTGGCCGCCAAAGCGAGCCAGAGCGTGGTCCAGAAAGGCGCCCAGTCGGCCTGTTGCCAGCTTTGCAGTGACACGGCTTCGGGCCACAGCGCCGGGAAGAACCAGGCCTGCGCCACCGACCAGAGCAGCAGCACCGTCACCACCGCATACCCCGTGAGGAACAGCGGTGTATGCAGGTTCAGCCAGGGCCACATGGGCGCCAGCGGGCGCAAGGGTTTGCGCTGGCCCGTGGGGTAAGGCCGGCACCGCTGCACCAGCCACCAGAGCCCGCGCGCCGCCAGGGCGCCAAGCAGCAGCATGGCCAGCAGCAGGATGGCGGCGGCGCTGCCCCTGGCTTGCAGCGCGGCGTCGGGGTCGGTCAGCCAGCGCCAGATCAGCACCGCCAGCGTTGGCGGGGTGCCTGGCCCCAGGATGATCGCCATGTCGACCACCGACAAGCCATAAGCCAGCACCGCCACCATCGGCCAGACCAGGCGCGGCAACAATTGCGGCCACAAAATCAGGACCCAGGCTTGCACCCGGTTGTACCCCAGCGACCGGGCCATCACCATCTGGCGCGCCACCGCTTGCTCACCCAGCACCGCCGCCAGCACCCACAGCAAAAACCAGCTCTCCTTGATGGCCAGCGCGAGCGCCAGACTCAGGCCATGGGGGTCTTGCACCGTGACCCAGTCGGGTGGACTGCTCCAGCCCACCAGTTGCGCCACCCCGCGTGCCAGCCAGCCAGAAGGCGCCAGCAAAAAAAACAGGCCCACCGCAAAGGCAGCATGGGGCACCGACAACAGCAAAGGCAAGCGCCGCTGCAAGCTGAGCCACAGGGCACCCGGGTAATGCAGGGTGGCCAGCAAGGCGGCAAAGCTGCACGCCAACGCCGTGCCCAGCAGGGTCGATGTCAGCGTGGTGCGCAAGGCTTGCGGCCACTGGGTATCCAGCCACAGGGCGTGCCACACGGAAGGCTCGGCGGCGGGCAGCAAGGCCCACCAGAGACCAGGCAACAAGGGGCCAAATATCAGCGCGACGGGCAAGGCAGCCAGCCATTGGCTGGGCCAGCTGTCACGGGCGTGAATGGGCTGCGGCAAAGGGCGCTCTAGCGTGTGCCGTAGCGTTTCAGCCACTCGGCCTCCAGCGCCTCCACCCAGCTGGCGTGTGGTTCAGCCAGCGTGGGCACGGCCTCGCTCAGTGCGCCTGGTGCCGTCTTGCGGATCAGGGCTTGTGACGCGGCGGGCAGCTTGCTGACATCAAGCACCGTGCCATCGCCCCAGACGCTGATGTCGGCCTTGCGGGTTTGCGCCTCGGCTGACAGCAGGAAGTTGGCAAACACCTGGGCGCCCGCCTTGGCCTTCGCGTTGACGGGAATAGCCACAAAATGCACGTTGCCGATAGTGCCGCCAGTAAAGCCAAAACTGTAGGCGCTGGTGGGCAATTGCTTGCTGGCGATCAGGTTGGCCGCTTCGTTGGGGTTGAAGGTCAGCGAAACCTTAAGCTCGCCATCGCCGAGCATACGGTGCATTTCCGCGGCACTGGCGGGAAAGCTTTTGCCATGGCGCCACAGGCTGGGGTGCAACTGGTCCAGATAGGCCCACAGTGCTTGCGTTGCGCTAGCGAACGCCCCGGGACTTACCGCTTGCTGCAATAGCGTTTTGTTGGGAGCCAGCTCCAGCAGCAGTTGCTTGACGAAGGTGGTGCCGTGAAAATCAGGGGGTTTGGGGTAACTGACGCGCCCCGGGTTGGCTTGGGCAAAACTGAGCAAGTCGGCCGCAGAGCGCGGCGGCACTGGCGTTTTGGCGCGGTCGGCAATGAACGTGAGCTGCGCCGTGCCCCAGGGTGACTCATAGCCTTCGGTGGGCACCGAAAAATCGCTGTGCACCGGCTTGTTCAGGTCCACCAGGCCCCAGTTGGGCAGGTTTTGCGCCCAGGGGCCAAAGAGCAGGCCCTCATTTTTAAGCTTGCGGAAGTTCTCGCCATTGACCCACATCAGATCGATCGAGCCATCGGTCTTTCTGCCGGCCGCGACTTCGGTCTGCACCCGCTTGACCACTTCTGCGGTGTCGGAGATTTTGACGTGGCGCACGTCAATGCCGAAGCGTGTGTTGACCTCTTTGGCCGCCCAGGTGAGGTAGGCGTTGGTGGCCTCACTGCCGCCCCAGGCATTGAAATAAACCGTCTGGCCTTTGGCCTCGTTCTGAATCTGTGACCAGTCGGCGTGGGCCAATAGGGACACGCCCATGCTGAGTGCGAGGGTGGCGAACCTTGAAAGCTTCATGCAGGAGAACTCCAGAAATGGTTGATTTTCATACATGGTCGGGGCCGGCACCCAAAACCTTACACCCGGCGATTTTCAACCCGCTGTCGTTCACGCTTTCTTTTCGGCAACTATCTCAATCGGAGCAATCATATTGCGAGAAATGTTCTCGATCATATTTTTGACTTTGATTGGCGCAGTGCTACCCATAAGTATATGTAGACCCAAGGGAGGAGGGCCCTTGGCGTTCGCTACCTTTGCCTGAAGCTGCGCGAAGAATTCAAGCGCAAAGTCACGTCTGTTCCGTTCCGCGATGACCTTCAACCCCGCACGCTCCAACGCAGCTTTGTATGCCGCCACCGAGGCCAGGGAACTCCCTTCTGGCTCCGCCGCCCACGGCACCGGAAATGTGAGTTCGCCGTCGTTGACGCGCATGACGTCGTAGATTCCGATCTTCGCGCCTGGCCGTACGACCCGATGGAGCTCTGACATCAGGAGCTCCTTGTCCGCGATGTTCATGCCGACATGCAGCATGTACGCGCGGTCGAATGTCTCATCCGGATGGGGCAATGCGGTGGCGTTCCCGACCTGGAGGGTGATCTTGTCGCTCAACCCGACCCATGTGCACAGCACATTGCCTGTCTCCACATACTCTCGTGTCAGATCCACCCCGGTCACCCGGCACCCGTATGCGTGGGCCGCGAACCGGCTCCCTCCGCCGAGGCCGCAGCCCACGTCCAACACGTGATGGTTCGCACCAATGTCGAGTTGATCAAGGAAACTCTGGGTTGCAACTCTTGCGCCGATATGGAACTCATCCACAGGCCCCAGATCGTCGATGTTGACACTGGCGACGGTCTTCCCAAGTTTCGCAATGCCGTCACTAATGGCATTGAGAAGCCCTCCATGTGTGTAGTGGCTCGCTACCAATTCTTCGTCTGTCATGGATGTACTCCTTTTGACTTTTGATTTAGCGACGGCGCCCATTCGACGCAGAGGCCTTCTGGAGACCAAGATTTCCTACTTGGGTCACCGATGATGGCTTCTCTGACACATCACGTGTCCCGTTAGGCGTCACTGCGCGCCAAACCCGATGTGGTGAAGGTCGTCTTGACCGGTGGGGGCGACTTGAGCGTCTGCTGAACAATGCAACACCGCTTCGCTGCCAGTTTCAGCTTCTCAAGCAACTCTGGCGGCGTGCCCTCTTTGGCTCTGAAGTGAATGTGGCGGGCCATTGTCTGGAAACCGACCGGCACACTCGGATCGACAGCCATGGCGCCGCGTACATCGACGGTGGCGGTCACGTTGACCTCCAGGCTGGTGAGTTCAATACCGAGCAAGTTGGCGACCAGACGCATGGTCGAATCCTGGCAGGCAGCCAGGGCAGCGCACAGCATGTCTCCGGGGGGCCGTCATGCGGCCCCCCGACGGCAGCATGCGTGCCAATGGGCACGAGTACGCCACAACCCTCCATGGGTTCGACTCTTGAGTGGAATGGGTCGGCTGGCAAGTCGCCGCAGGTCCGCGCATGATCGGTGACCAGTGCGGCGGCCGGCGTCACCTTGTAGGTGGCTCTCAGAGGCTTCTGCGCAGCATAGACGATGGCTTCCATGCAGACTCCTTTGGTTTGTGAGGCCTGACGAATGCAGACGACAAAACCCGGTCGATACATCCTGGTTTGACAGATACATCTGTTGAACAAAAACCCAGAAAACCGTTTGCGCATTGGGTTTGCGAGCCATACGCGGTACGAAAAAACGGATATGAATTTTTCATATAACCCGGTTCTCCCTTGTTGCAGTCAACTTACTTGCTTGACCAAGTGCGTGAGCGGATTCGGTATTTGCACTATAGCCTCAAACCGGGAAAGCGCTTATTGCTGTATTGGATACGTTTTTTCATACGTTGGGGTGCGGCGCATGGCTGACATCCAAATCCAGACGTTTATTTCTGCTGGGCAGGATCACGGGATGGCAATCGCCAAAAAGAAAACCCCAAGTAAATCAATTACTTGGGGTTGAATATTGGCGGAGAGAGTGGGATTCGAACCCACGGTACCTTGCGGTACGCCTGATTTCGAGTCAGGTACATTCGGCCACTCTGCCATCTCTCCGCGAAGCCGCGAATTGTACAGTGCCGACTAGCCTGGTTTGGCTTCCTTGGCAATTTGCAGGGCGTGCAAAGCGGCCGCAATGTCAGATTCTGTGACATCCGGGCCTTTTTCCAGCGCCACCGGGCTGCTGTGCAAGGCGGTGATGCCCGCTGTCTGCAGGGCGGCAATGGTTTGTCCGGCCACTTTGGGTGATGCAAAGGCGCCGCTTTGCAGCAGCAGGTGGCCTTCGGCGCTTTGCAGCTTGAAGTAAAACTGGCCGTCGCTTTCACGGTATTGCTTGAACACGGGCAGCGCCACTTTCACCGTTTTGGCGGTGGTGCTGGCATGGGTTTGCAAGGGGCGCAGACCGACGGCATGGCGTAGCTGGCCCATGAACGGGGTGGCGATGGCGCGGGCTTTGGCGGCTCCGGCCTGCAGGATGGCTTCAATTTTGGCCGGGTTGTCTATCAGGGCCTGGTAGGTCGCACGCATTGGCGCAATTTCCTGGTCAATGCGCTCAAACACCAGTTGCTTGGCGTCGGCCCACGAAATGCCCTTGGCATAGGCCTGGCGCAGCGCTTCGGTCTCGGAGGCATTGGCAAAGGCCTGGTAAATCTGGAACAGCGCCGAGCCTTCCACTGCCTTGACCTCGCCGGGCGGGGTGGAGTCGGTCACGATGCTGCCGATGAGTTTTTTGAGTTGCTCGCGCGGCGTGAACAAGGGGATGGTGTTGTCGTAGCTCTTGCTCATCTTGCGGCCGTCGAGGCCGGGCAGGGTGGCAACATGGTCTTCAATGGCCGCTTCGGGCGCCACAAAATGGTCGCCATAACGGTGGTTGAAGCTGTGTGCCATGTCGCGCGCCATTTCGATGTGCTGCACCTGGTCGCGTCCCACCGGCACCTGGTGCGCTTTGAACATCAGGATGTCGGCGCCCATCAGCACGGGGTACATGAACAGGCCCACATTGACATCGGCGTCGGGGTCGTTGCCGGCGGCCGTGTTTTTGTCGACTGCCGCCTTGTAGGCATGGGCGCGGTTGAGCACGCCCTTGCCCAGCACGCAGCTTAAAAACCAGGTGAGCTCGGGGATTTCAGGGACATCGGACTGGCGGTAAAACACCACCTTGTCTGGGTCCAGGCCGCAGGCCAGCCAGCTGGCGGCAATTTCCAGCGTGGAGCGCTGGATGCGTGCCGGTTCGTCCACCTTGATCAGGGCGTGGTAGTCGGCCAGAAAGTAAAAACTCTCGACGCCAGGGCGCAAGCTATGGCGTACGGAAGGGCGCACCGAGCCCACGTAATTGCCCAGATGCGGGGTGCCCGAGGTGGTGATACCGGTCAGAAAACGTTCGATACGCATGGAAAAAAGTTGAATGAAAAGTCAAGAATACATGGACTGCCGCGCTGCGCTCGCAGTGACGAAGTCTGGGTTCATCGCGTTCAGCCCACCAGCCAGGCCAGCGGGGTCAGCAGCAGCTTGATGAGCTGGTAGGTCAGGCCCATCAGCGGGCGCAGCCACAGGTTGCTGACCACGCCGGCCAGTACCAGCGCCATCACAATGAAAAAGCCCCAGGGTTCCACGCGCGACACCAGCATGGCCTGGCGGTAGGGCAGCAGCCCCACCAGGATGCGGCCGCCATCGAGCGGCGGCAGCGGAAACAGGTTGAACACTGCCATCACCACATTCACCAGCACGCCGCCTTGGGCCATTTCAAGCAGAAACGGCTCGTTGATGTCAGCGCCTCGAAACAGGTACAGCAAGGCGCCCCAGACCAGCGCTTGAAAGAAGTTGGCTCCCGGCCCGGCCAACGCGACCCAGACCATGTCGCGCTTGGGGTTGCGCAAATTGCCAAAGCGCACCGGTACCGGCTTGGCGTAACCAAACAAAAAAGCGCCCGAAGTGGCGAAGTACAACATCAGCGGCATCAGGATGGTGCCCACTGGGTCGATGTGCGGCAGCGGGTTGAGCGTGACGCGCCCCAGTTGGTAGGCGGTGTTGTCGCCAAAGTGTTTGGCGGCGTAGCCGTGCGCGGCTTCGTGCAGGGTGATGGCCAGCAACACCGGAATGGCGTAGAGGCTGACGGTTTGGATCAGGTGGGCAAAGTCCATATCAAAGGCCCAGGGCGGCCAGCGAACCGCGCCCCTCACGGATAACGACGGGTTCGCCGCCGGTCAGGTCGACCACGGTGGTGGGTTCGCGTGGGCAGGCGCCGGAGTCGATGATGGCGGCAATGCGGCCCTTGTAATGGACGCGGATCTCGTCGGCATCGTTCATGGGTTCAAGCTCGCCCGGTGCGATTAGGGTGGTGGCCAGCAGTGGCGTGCTGTAGAGTGCCAGCAGTTCCTGCAGCACCTTGTGCTCGGGCACGCGCAGGCCGATGGTCTTGCGCGACGGGTGGCTCAAGCGTCGCGGCACTTCCTTGGTGGCTTCCAGGATGAAGGTGTAGGCGCCTGGTGTGGCCGCCTTGATCAGCCGGTACTGCTGGTTGTCCACCTTGGCGTAGTTGGACAGCTCCGACAAGTCGCGGCACAGCAGCGTCAGGTGGTGCTTGTCATCCACGCCACGGATGCGGCGCAACTTGTCGGCGGCAGCTTTGTCGTCCAGATGGCACACCAGTGCGTAGCTGGAGTCGGTGGGCACGGCCAGCACCTCGCCTTTGTCCAGCAGGGCGGTGGCCTGTCTGAGCAGGCGCAGTTGCGGGTTGTCAGGATGGATTTCAAAAATTTGCGGCATGGCGTTATTGTCGCAGTCCGGCGGCCTCACGGGCCGACAGCATGGCGTTGCCCACACCGCTGGCAGCAATCACGGCAATCCCGGCCCAGGCCAGGCCGTCGGGCACATGGCGAAACACCAGCCAGCCCAGCACCGTGGCAAAGGCGATTTGCATATAGAGGTAGGGCGTGAGCACCACGGCATTGGCGCGATTGAAGGCGCGGATCAGCATCAGATGGCCAAAAGTGGCCAAAAAACCGACCATCACAAACCAGTACCAGTAGCTCAGCAGGGCGGCGCTGTCCCAGCTGAACAGCATGATGGGCGTCATCACCAAGGCCCCCACCAGACCGGTATAGAAGTGCGTGGTGTAGGGGTTTTCGTCGCCGCTGAGTCGGCTTGTCAGTACCTGAAACCAGGCGTAGGCGATCACCAGAACCACCGGGAACAAAACCGCCCAGCCAAAGACCTGGCCCCCTGGGCGCACCACCAGCAACACTCCCAGCAGCCCCAGACTCATTAACACCCATCGCCTTGGCGACACGTGGTTTTTCAGTGACCAGGCGGCCATGGCGACGGCAGCCATGGGTGAGAGCATGACCATGGCCGTGAATTCACCGACAGGCAAATACTGCAAGCCATAAAACCCGCAGGCGCTGGTGACCAGCAGCAGCACCCCGCGCAGCATCTGAAAGCGCGGATTTGGCGTGGCAAAGAGGCGGGCTTTTTGTACCGGGAAACGCAGCGTGAAGGTCACCAAGGCTTGAAACGCGTAGCGAAACCAGAGCAGCATGAGCAGGGGCACCAGTTGGGTGGCGTGCTTGGTCACCGTGTCACCCAAGGCAAAGGCGAGTGTCGCCAGAATGATCAGAAAAATACCGCCGGCCTGCCGGCTTTTCCAGAATGACATGGGGTTCAGGCCTGTGCTGGAATGGGGGCGCGTTGGATGCGATCGGCCAGCAAGTCCCACACCGGTGTCAGCTGGACCGGCAGGTCCGGCAAGGTGCCGAGTTCGGTGCGGCTTTCATCCGGGCTGTGAAAGTCGCTGCCGCGCGAGGCGGCCAGGCCAAACTCCAGTGCGATCGCCGCGTAGTTGGCGCTCTCGGCGGCTGAATGGCTGCCGGTGACCACTTCGACGCCTTGCCCGCCGTGTCCCTTGAATTCGGTGAACAGCGCCAGTTCTTCGTTGGCGCTGAATTTGTAGCGCGCCGGGTGGGCAATCACGGCCATGCCGGCGGCCTGGGTGATCCAGCGCACCGCGTCTTTCAGGCTGGCCCAGTGGTGCTCGACAAAACCCGGCTTGCCTTCGGTGAGGTATTTGCGAAACACCTCGTAGGTGTCTTTGCAGACGCCTGTTTCCACCAAATAACGGGCGAAGTGGGTGCGTGAGATCAGGTTGGGGTTGCCGACGTATTTCAGGGCGCCCTCAAAGGTGCCCTGGATGCCGACACGGGCCAGGTCGGCGGCCATTTCCCGGGCCCGCTGCGAGCGCCCGCCCCGGGTTTGCTGCAAACCCTCAGCCAGTGAGGCGTCGTTGACATCAAAACCCAGGCCGACGATGTGCACGGTCTGGTGCAGGAAAGTGACCGAGATTTCAACCCCGCTCAGGTAGTCCAGCCCGCAGGCGGCTGCGGCTGCGGCAGCACGGGCCTGGCCGCCGATTTCGTCGTGGTCGGTCAGCGCCCACAAGGTCACGCCCTGGGCTTTGGCACGCTGGGCCAGTTCTTCGGGGGTGAGGGTGCCGTCAGAGACAACGGAATGGCAATGCAAGTCGGCGTTCAGGGGGGCGTTCATGATCTGATTCTAGGGTGACTGGCAAAATGGGTTCATGTATGAATTCATGACCACGCACGCAACCGATCTATTGTCTTTTGTGGCCTCGGCCTGCATGGTGCTGCTGTACCAGCATTACTTGCGATGGCGCACCCGGCGTGACCCGGCTTCCAGTGCCCAGGACGTCATGCTGGCGGCACGCGCGGCCTGGGTGGAGAGTGTGATGCGCGAGCGGCGCGATATCTTGGCGGTGCAAACCTTGCGCAACTCCACCATGTCGGCCAGCTTCATGGCTTCTACTGCCGTGTTGCTCATCATTGGTGTGCTCACTCTCAGTGCGCAGGGCGACAAGCTTTCCGGGACCTGGCATGCGCTCAATTTTCTGGGGCGGGCGGGAGCAGAAATGTGGCTGTTCAAACTTCTGATGATGTTGTTTGACCTGTTGTTTGCGTTTTTCTCATTTTCCATGTCGGTACGGATTTTTCACCACATCGGTTATTTGATCAACGTGCCACTGGACTCGGCCAATGAAGCGGTTCAGATCAGGCGGGTCGGGGCGCAGCTCAACCGGGCCGGCATTTACTACCGCATCGGCATGCGTTCTTATTACTTCACGGTGCCGCTGTTGTTCTGGTTGTTCGGGCCGCTCTGGTTGCTGGGCGCCACGATCGCGACGGTATTTTTCCTGTTCCACCTGGACCGGGCGCCCCGGCGCGATACCGACCTGATGGGATAGCCCCGGCGCAAGCTCAGAGTTCGGCTGCCTCGACAAGAAAACGCACCCGGCGCTCACCGCGCCAATTGTCCACGTCCAGCCGGAACGCCAGTTTGACGCGACTCGGCAGCGGCTCGGTGTGGCCAAACCAGATGCCGTCGACCGGTTCACCGCGGTGTTTCAGCTTGAGTGACAGGTGTTTTTCAGCCACCAGGCGCTGCGACACCACTTCGAGCTCTTCGCTGAAGGTCGGTGCCGCAAAGCCCTGACCCCAGACTTCGTGGTGCAGCGTGTCCACTAGGTCAGGGCGGCGGTATTCGGGCTTGAGTGCGCCGTCGGTGTCGAGGCGGCGCGTCAGGGTGGCGGCATCGAGCCATTCCTGGGCGACCTCGCTCAAACCCTGCTCAAAGCGGTCCAGCTGGTCTTCGTTCAGGGTGCAGCCGGCCGCCATGGCGTGACCGCCAAAGCGCAGCAACACGCCAGGGTGGCGTTTGGCCACCAGGTCGAGCGCGTCGCGCAGGTGGAAGCCGGGAATGGAGCGGCCCGAACCCTTGAGTTCGTGACCGTGACCGGCGGCGCCACTGCTGGCAAAAACAAAGCTGGGGCGGTGAAACTTGTCCTTGAGGCGCGCGGCCACAATGCCGACCACGCCTTCGTGAAAGTCGGCGTCGAAGACGCAAATGGCCGGCGGAGCTTGTGTCGTGTCTTCAAACAGCGACTCGGCCACGATGAGCGCCTGTTCGCGCATGCCGCCTTCAATCTCGCGGCGTTCGCGGTTGATGGCATCGAGCGCTTTGGCCAGCTCCAAAGCGCGCCCGGCGTCGTCGGTGAGCAGGCATTCAATGCCCAGGGTCATGTCGGACAAGCGCCCGGCGGCGTTGATGCGCGGCCCCAGGGCAAAGCCGAAGTCAAAGGTGGTGGCGGTTTTGACTTCACGCGAGGCCGCTACAAACAGGGCCGCCAGCCCGGCCGGCAGCGCCTGGGCGCGCACCCGTTTGAGCCCTTGTGCCACCAGGCGGCGGTTGTTGGTATCCAGCTTGACCACGTCGGCCACCGTGCCCAGTGCCACCAGCGGCAGCAGGGTGTCCAGTTTGGGCTGGTTGTGGGCGTTGAATAGCCCGCGCTGGCGCAACTCGGCGCGCAGCGACAGCAGCACGTAGAACATCACGCCAACGCCGGCGATGGATTTGCTCTCGAAGCTGCAGCCGGGCTGGTTCGGGTTGACGATCACGTTGGCGTCGGGCAGTTCAATCCGGCCATTGCGCAGGGCCGGCAAATGGTGGTCGGTCACCAGCACCTGCAGACCCAGTTCGCGGGCCCGGGCCACACCGTCGAAGCTGGCAATGCCGTTGTCCACCGTGATCAGCAGGTCGGCGCCGCTGGCCTTGACGCGTTCGGAAATCGGCGGGGTCAGGCCATAACCATCCTGTACCCGGTCGGGCACGATGTAGTCCACATGCCGGGCACCAAGCAGGCGCAGGCCACGCAGGCCGACCGCGCAGGCGGTGGCACCGTCGCAGTCGTAATCGGCCACGATACAGAGTTTTTTGTCATCACGAATGGCGTCGGCCAGCAGCAGCGCCGCCTCGCGCGTGCCCTGCATGCTGGCGGGGGGCAGCAATTTGGCCAGCGCATCGTCCAGTTCCTGCGGGTTTTGCACCCCGCGTGCCGCATAAAGTTGTGCCAGCAAGGGATGAACGCCAGCCTGCTCCAGCGCCCAGATGGTTCTGGGCGGGGCGTCTCGGACCATGATTTTCATAATTGTTCGAGTGTGCCCTGGATCGGCGGGGGGTTGAAAAGTTGCCTGATTTTTTGCTTCAGGGTGGGTGGCTGGTGAACCCAGCTTTGGGCGTGACGTTCGCCGCACAGCGTGAGCTGGACCGTGTCGCCACGGACTTGGGCGTCAAGCAGTTGTCTGATCTGGCTGGCGTCAAGTTGGTGCCAGGCGCTGGCCCAGCCGGTCCAATCGTCCTGGAGCGCAGGCTCACGCAGCGCAGTGACAACGACAGGCCGGGCAGAAGCCGGGCCGGATAGGCTGACCGGCGCGCCGGTGCCGCTGAACCAGATGGCGTTGGCCGCCAGGGCGCCGCGTCGCTCGCGGGCATCGTTGACCGGGTGGGTGTAGAGCAGCATCTGCATTTCGCTGACCAGCCGGATCAGCCCGCTGGCCTGGGCCGCCGTGGGCATCCAGGGTGACAAATTCCGACCCAAAACGCGGTCGGGCGAGGCGCTTGGCAGGCCGTCTAAGACCGCCCCGTGCGCCAGCCAGCGCCCGGGCTCATGCGGGTACAGCGTGATGCCGTCCTGTGCAAAAAAAGGTTTCATGGCGACCAACAGGGTGTCTGACTCTTCGGCACTCAGATCCTGCATCGGCAGCTGGCGCATGGTGACCTCATGCGTCGTGGCCTGCCAGTGGCACAGCGTCACGAAAGCCCAGGCGCCTTGCAGGTGCGCCAGCTCCGGGTATTTCTGCGCCTGCAATGCAGCCCAGGGAATCAGCCCGTCGGACACGGCCAGTCCCAGGGCACGGGCCAGTGCGCGTTCGTGCGGTGGCGACCAGCTGAGCTCGCCGCCCTCGTCCAGCGCCTCCGCGTTCAGGCGGCTGATCAGCTTTTGCAGGTTGGGTACTTTCAGCGTGGCCAGCGTGGCCTGGCAGCCTTCGGCATGGCTGGCGGCATAGGGAATCAGCAGGTGCATGGGAAGCGGCGGCTTAAGCCGGAAGGTACGCGAAGTCGCATGGTGCTGTCCTGTCAAATGAGTCTGGCCCGCATTATCCAGGAGAGTTGGCTTGGGAGTCCGATGGCCTTCGGCTGCAATGCCACAATGCGGGCATGCAACTCCCCTATGAACTCATTCTTGGCTGGCGTTATACGCGGGCCGGCCGCGCCACCCGGCGCAACGGGTTTATCTCGTTCATTTCGGGCGTCTCGATGCTTGGTATTGCCCTGGGCGTGGCGGCCTTGATCATCGTGCTGAGCGTGATGAACGGTTTCCAGAAAGAGGTGCGTGACCGCATGCTGGGCGTGGTTTCGCACATCGAGATTTTTGCTCCCAACGGTGAGGCCCTGCCCGATGCGGCGCGCACGCTGACACAGGTTCGCGCCAACCCGGCCGTGATTGGCGCGGCCCCTTTCATTGCCACCCAGGCCCTGCTGGCCAGGGGTGAGGACATGAAAGGGACGCTGGTGCGGGGCATTGATCCGGCGCGTGAGGGTGAGGTGACCGATCTGGCGTTGGAACTCAAGAACACCGGCTTGAACCGCTTGATTCCCGGCGAGTTTGGCGTGGTACTGGGCGCCGAACTGGCGCGCAGCCTGGGGGTGATTGCGGGTGACAAGGTGACGCTGGTGGCACCCAGCGGCCAGGTCACGCCCGCCGGGGTGGTACCGCGCCTGAAGCAGATGACGGTGGTGGGCACTTTTGACTCGGGCCATTTTGAATACGACTCGGGTCTGGTGCTGATGCACATCGAGGATGCGGCGCGCATCTTCCGGCTCGAAGGCCCCAGCGGCGTGCGTGTCAAGCTGCGCGATCTGCACCAGGCCCGGGAGGTGGCGGCGCAATTGGCAGGCAGCCTGACTGACAACTTGCTGATACGCGACTGGACGCGGCAAAACCGGACCTGGTTCGCTGCCGTGCAGCTCGAAAAACGCATGATGTTCATCATCCTGACGCTGATCGTGGCAGTGGCGGCTTTCAACCTGGTCAGCACGCTGGTGATGACGGTGACCGACAAGCGTGCCGACATCGCCATTCTGCGCACGCTGGGCGCCAGCCCGGCCAGTATCATGGGCATCTTCGTGGTGCAGGGTGCCATGGTGGGCGTCATTGGTACGCTGGCTGGCCTGGCGCTGGGTTTGGGCGTGGCCTTCAACATCGACGTGATCGTGCCGGCGCTGGAGCAGTTGCTGGGGGCCAGCTTTTTGCCGCGTGACATCTACCTGATCAGCCGCATGCCGAGCGACCCACAACAGGCCGACATCGTTCCGATTGCGGTGATTTCCCTGGTGCTGGCCTTTGTGGCCACGCTGTATCCGAGCTGGCGTGCCAGCCGCGTCAACCCGGCAGAGGCCTTGCGTTATGAGTGAAATTGTGCTGAGCGCCCGGGATTTGACGAAACGCTTTACCGAGGGACGGCTCGATGTGACGGTGCTGCAAGGTGTGGACCTGGACGTGCACGCAGGCGAGACGCTGGCCATTGTGGGCGCTTCTGGCTCGGGCAAAAGCACTTTGCTGCATTTGCTGGGCGGACTCGATGCGCCCACCACGGGTTCGGTGCTGCTGCATGGCCAGGACCTGGCGCGGCTGGGCGAAGCCGAGCAGGGCCGTCTGCGCAACCGGTACCTGGGTTTTGTCTACCAGTTCCACCACTTGTTGCCTGAATTCAGCGCGCTTGACAACGTGGCCATGCCGCTGTGGATCAGGCGCATGGCGCACGCCGAGGCCGCGCAGATGGCCACCCAAATGCTGGCCAGCGTGGGTCTGGCGGAGCGCTTGCAGCATCGCCCGGCCGAACTCTCTGGTGGCGAGCGTCAGCGCGTGGCCATTGCTCGCGCGCTGGTGACGCAACCGGCCTGCGTGTTGGCCGATGAGCCCACCGGCAACCTGGACCGCAGCACCGCGCATGGTGTGTTTGACCTGATGCTGGAGCTGGCGCGCACCCAGGGCACGGCATTCATTGTGGTCACCCACGACGAGGCGCTGGCAGCCCGCTGCGCCCGCCAGCTCCGGCTGGTGCAGGGCAAATTGACCGAAGGCAGTTCGTTGTAGCCAACCAGGTCAAGGTTTTTTTATTTATCATTTGCACGAAGCAAACATGTTTTTTTGAGGTGTCAGGATGGCGCTTGAATGGCAGACAAGTTACAAAATTGGCGACGCCGACGTCGACGCCCTGCAGGAAAAACTGTTCGCGCTGACCAATACCTTTCTCGCGTCCGATGACCTGACGGTCTTGCGCTCCACCATCGTCAGTTTGTGCAAGCAGGCGCGGGCCCAGTTCGAGCGCGAAGAGGCCTTGATGCGCCGCGTCAACTTTCCCGGACTGGAAGAGCACCTGGCGCAGCATCACACGCTGCTGGACCGCTTGATCGGTCGCAGCATGGATGTGGGCAAGGGCTATATGAACAAGCCGGCCATTGCCGCGCTGATGCAGGACTGGTGCGAGCGCCATGTGCCCGAAGAAGACGCCCGGTTGCGGCAGTTTCTGGCAGCGACCCAGTCTGCTTGAGCCGTGCGGTTGGGCGTCATGATGTTCATCGACACCCACTGCCATCTGGATGCCCCGGAATTTGGTTCAGCAGGTCCGGCTATCCGGGCCGAGGCTGCACGCCATCAGGTGGCCTTGTGTGTGCTGCCGGCGGTCGAGATCGCCAATTTCGAAGCCGTGCGCACACTGGCCCAGGCTGGCGGCGATAGTTACGCGCTGGGCATTCATCCGCTGTACGTGAAGTCGGCGCAAGACGAGGATCTGGACCGGCTCGACGCCGCGCTGCAGCGCTACCGGGGCGACCCGCGCCTGGTCGCGGTCGGTGAAATCGGGCTTGACCTGTGGGTACCGGAACTGTGCATTGAACCCTTGCGCTCACGTCAGCAACACTTCTACCTGGCGCAACTCAGGCTGGCGCGCCAATACGGTTTGCCGGTGCTGCTGCATGTGCGTCGTTCGGTGGACCAGGTGCTCAAGGGCTTGCGCACCGTGGCGCGCACTGACTGGCACGGCATTGCGCACGCTTTCAATGGCAGCGTCCAGCAGGCCCAAAGCTTTATCGATCTGGGCTTCAAGCTGGGTTTTGGCGGTGCTGTGACTTATGACCGCGCCCTGCAATTGCGCCGCCTGGCCGCCAGCCTGCCGCTTGAGTCCATCGTGCTGGAAACCGATGCCCCCGACATGCCGCCGCACTGGCTCTACAAAACCAGCCAGCAGCGCGAGGCCGGGGCGGCGCAGGGCGTCAATTCACCGGCCGAACTGCCGCGCATTGCTGCGGTGCTGGCCGAACTGCGCGGGCTCAGTGTGGCCGAACTGGCCTCGGCGACCACGCGCAATGCATTGACGGCGTTGCCAAAGCTGGGTGCGTTGGTTGCCACAGAAAAAAGAGGCGAATGACCGCCGGGTGCGATCAATCGCCTTGCTGCGGCGAGAGTTCCAGCTTGTTGATGTCAAAGCCTTTTTGCGTCAGGCGTTCGAGCAGGGCCTGGTAGCTTGGGTGGTCAACTTTCGGGGTGCGTGACAGGACCCAGAGGTAGTCACGTTGGGGCTCAGCCACGGCGGCCAACTGGTAAGCTGGGTCCAGGTCGATGACCCAGTAGTCGCCCCAGACCGCCGGAATAAATGACAGCCAGGCCGGCGCAAAGCGAACTTCGAGCTTGGGGGAGTTGGCCTCTCCCTGTTGCCTGGCGGCGCCAACGGCTTCGCTGGTCTGGCCGTCTGCCAGCCGGCAACGGTTCACCACCTGCAACAGGCCGTCACTGCGCAGGCTGTAGCTGGCCTGCGTGTTGGCGACACATTTCTTCTGGAAGCTGTTGGGGTATTTGGCAATTTCATACCAGTGGCCCAGGTAACGCGGTACGTCCAGGGTGGCAATGGTGGTGAGCGGCGGGAGGGGTGCCGGCGCCGTTTGTGCCAGGGCGCCGATGCCGTTCAGGCAGAGTGCGGCGACAACAAGTCTGGTTTTCATTTTCAACAAGCCCTCAGAGCATTTTTTGTAAAAACGCCTGGGTGCGGGGGTGCTCGGGTGCGGCAAACAGTTCGCGCGCCGGACGCGCCTCGACGATGACCCCGCCGTCCATGAACACGGCGCGGCCTGCCACCTCACGGGCAAAGGCCATCTCATGCGTGACCACCAGCATCGTCATGTGCTCTTCGGCCAGGGCGCGCATGGTGTTGAGCACTTCGCCGGTGAGCTCGGGGTCGAGCGCCGAAGTTGGCTCGTCGAACAGCATGATGTCGGGCTCCATCGCCAGCGCCCGCGCAATGGCCACGCGCTGCTTCTGGCCACCCGACAGGCGCGACGGATAACTGTCGCGTTTGTCGAACAGGCCCACCTTGCGTAGCAGGGCCTCGGCCTTGGGCACGATCTCATCGAGCCGCGCGCCTTTCACCGTCAGCGGCGCCTCGATGATGTTCTGCAAAACGGTCAGGTGCGGGAACAGGTTGAAGTGCTGAAACACCATGCCCATCTTGCGGCAGACACGGCTGATATCGACGGCTGGCACGTAGTGACAATGGCCCTGGGCGTCGGTTGTCACCAGTGCTTCGCCCTCGATGGCGATGCTGCCGCGATGGATGGTTTCGAGATGGATCAGACAACGCAAAAAGGTGCTCTTGCCCGAGCCGGACGGCCCGATGACCGCAATGACCTCGCCCTTGTCGACGTTGAGCGAAACCCCCTTGAGCACTTCCACCGCGCCGAAACGTTTGTGCACGTCAACGGCCTTGATCATCAGCGGGTTCATCGGGCTATTCGTCATAGACAGCGTATTTCTTTTCCAGACGCTGGAAGCCGTAGGTCAGCACCAGGGTCATGATGAGGTAAAAAGCGGCCGCCACCACGAAGGGCATGGTCGTGAAATCGCGCTGCACAATGCCGCGCGCCGCACGCAGCAGGTCGTTCATGGCCAGCACGTAGATCAGCGAGGTGTCCTTGACCAGCGTGATGGTCTCGTTGCTCATGGGCGGCAGGATGCGTTTGAGTACTTGCGGCAGCACGATGCGGCGCATGGTTTGCGGATAAGTCAGGCCCAGCACTTTGGCGCCCTCGTACTGGCCCCGGTCGATCGACTGGATGCCGGCGCGGAAAATTTCCGCAAAATAGGCCGAGTAGTTCAGCACGAAGGCGACGATTGCCGAAGGAAAGTCCGGCAAGCGCACGCCGATGACCGGGATGAAGGGCAGGGCAAAGTAGATGAACAGCATCTGCAGCATCAGCGGCGTGCCGCGCATCAGCCAGATATAGCCGTTGACCAGCGCGCTCAGCAAGGCAAAGCGCGAAATCCGGATCAGGGCCAATGCCAGACCCAGCGGCACCGCCAGCACGAAGGTCATCAGGAAGACCTGAAGCGTGACGCCGCTGCCCTGCAACAGGGGCGGCAAGATGTCGGCAAGGTAGTTCATGGGAAGAGGTCAGAGCCCGGAAATAAAAATCCGGCCAGGTAGGCAAGCCTACCAGATGGCCGGATGCCGGTGGCAGTCCCGCAGAAGCAGGCTGATTTATTTCTTGACGATGTCCTTGCCAAACCACTGGGTTGAAATTTTGGCGGCGGTACCGTCGGCCTTCATGTCGTCAAGCGCCTTGTCCAGCTTGGCGGCCAGTTCGGTGTCATCCTTGCGCGTGCCCACACCGTAGTCTTCGGTGCCGAAATGCTCGTCCAGCACGCGGTACTCGCCAGGTTTCTTGCCGGTGTAATAGCGCCCGACGATTTCATCCACCACCAGCGCATCGAGACGGCCAGCCGAGAGGTCCATCAGCGCCGTCACGTTGTCGCCAAATTTCTTGATTTCCTTGATCGACTTGGCGGTTGCCTCATCTTTTTGAATGGCATCCACGGCGCTGCTGCCGTCCTGCACGCCGACCACCTTGCCAGTCAGCTGCGCTTTGGCCTTGATCGGCGATTTCTCGGTCACCACGACGATCTGGCGGTTTTCCAGGTAGGGCTTGGTGAACAGGATGTTGGCTTTGCGTTCCTCGGTAATCGTCAGGCCGTTCCACAGCACATCGATGCGCTTGCCATTGAGTTCGGATTCCTTGGCGCTCCAGTCGATCGGCTTGAAGCTCACTTCAACGCCCAGGCGTTTGCCGGCTTCCTTGGCCAGATCAATGTCAAAGCCGACCAGCTCGTTCTTCTCGTCGCGAAAACCCATGGGTGGGAAGTTGTCATCCAGACCAATGACGATGGCCTTGGCAGCGACCGGTGCCGGTGCAGGTGCCGCCGTCACAGGCTCTTCTTTCTTGCCGCAACCCGTGACTACCAGGGCAGCCATCAGGCCTGAGATCAACCACAAAGCGTGTTTTTTCATTTGTTTTTCCAGTTGTGAAAGGGATGGGCGGAAGGGTCAGGTAGCAGGCGAGGGCATCGGTTGGAACACCTTGCAGCGCCGTTGCTACTTGGTAAAAACCCTAGGATTTTAGCGCCTGCCACGGTGCGAAGGCGTGTGGTATCGATTGGGGATAATTGCGCCATCTTGAAAAAACACCACCACGCTCTTCCCGAAGTCAATTTCTCGGACGATGGTCCGATGCGCCACCTGCACCTGGGCACCGAATGGATCCAGGGCTCGATGTACCTGGCCGAGCCCAATGCCCTGGTGCATGAGTACATCCAGCGCATGATGGCCTGGCTGCTGTTTGTGCCACCCGAGTCGGTCAAGGACCGTCAGGCACTGCAACTGGGGCTGGGCGCAGGTTCGCTGACCAAGTTCTGCCACAAGGAATTACGCATGAAAACCAGCGTCATCGAACTCAACCCGCAGGTGCTGGCGGTCTGCAAGGGCTGGTTCAAGCTGCCAGCAGAAAACCCGCGTCTGCAGGTGGTGCTGGCCGATGCTGCGCAGGAAATCCAGAACCCCAAATGGTGGGGCACGGTGGACGCCTTGCAGGTGGATTTGTACGACCACGAAGCCGCCGCACCGGTGCTCGACAGCCTGCCGTTTTATAACCATTGCCGGCGCCTGTTGACCCCCGAGGGCTGCATGACGGTGAACTTGTTTGGTCGTGCGTCGAGCTTTGTGCGCAGTGTCGAAAAAATGTCGGCGGCTTTTGGCAAGGAGGCCATCTGGGCCTTCAAGCCGACACGCGAAGGCAATACCGTGGTGCTGGCGCAGCACACGCCGAGCCGTCCCAGACGCGATGTGTTGATGGCGCGCGCTGACCGCATTGAATTCGAATGGGGCCTGCCGGCCAGCAAATGGGTACGGGTGTTCAAGCCCATGCTGTCATGACGCAAGGCACCCACAACCCCTCGCCAAGCCGGAAACCCGAAGGCCCGCTCGACTGGCGCAACCTGGTGTTGTGGCTGCAGACGGACGGCCTCATCACGGCCCAGGAAGCGCTGCGCATCCAGTCGCGCTGCGCCCAGGCCGAAAGTGTGCAGCACCCCCTGCTGCGTCTGGTGAGTGTTGGCGTGCACCGCGCCAGCGACGACAAGGCCATGGCCATGGAGGCGCTGGTGCAATGGCTGGCGCCGCGCGCCGGCCTGGCTTATTTGCGCATTGACCCGCTCAAGGTCGATGTGGCCAAGGTGGCCGACACCATGAGCCCGGCCTACGCCGAGCGCCACAGGATTTTGCCGGTGCAGGTCACGACCCAGGAAGTGGTGGTGGCGACGGCCGAGCCTTATCTGACCGACTGGGTGGCCGAAGTCGAGCGCCAATCGCGCCGCAGCGTGCGCCGGGTGCTGGCCAATCCGCAGGACATTGCGCGCTATACCGCCGAATTTTTTGCGCTGGCCAAGTCGGTGCGTGCTGCCAGCAAGGCAGGCGGTCATGCCGGTTCCAGCTTTGAGCAGCTGGTCGAACTGGGCAAGAGCAACAGGCAGCTCGACGCCAACGACCAGAGTGTGGTGCAGGTGGTTGACTGGCTCTGGCAATACGCCTTCGACCAGCGCGCCAGCGACATCCATCTGGAGCCGCGTCGCGAGCAGGGCGTGATCCGTTTTCGCATCGACGGGGTGCTGCACCCGGTGTACCAGATGCCGATGGGCGTGCTGGGCGCCATGACGGCGCGCATCAAGCTGCTTGGGCGCATGGACGTGGTCGAAAAGCGTCGCCCGCAGGACGGCCGCATCAAGACGCGCAACCCCGGTGGCGACGAGGTCGAAATGCGCATCTCCACGCTGCCCACCGCGTTTGGCGAGAAGATGGTGATGCGCATCTTTGACCCCGACACCACGGTCAAGGAGCTGGATGCGCTGGGTTTCTCAGTGCACGACGCGCAGCGCTGGGAGGCGCTGGTGAAGCGCCCCAACGGCATCATTCTGGTGACCGGCCCGACCGGCTCGGGCAAGACCACCACGCTGTATTCCACGCTGAAGCGGGTCGCCACCGAAGAAGTCAACGTGAGCACGGTGGAAGACCCGATCGAGATGATCGAGCCCGCGTTCAACCAGACCCAGGTGCAGCCGCAACTCGACTTCGGCTTTCCCGAGGGCTTGCGCGCCCTGATGCGCCAGGACCCCGACATCATCATGGTCGGCGAGATCCGCGACCAGGCGACGGCCGAGATGGCGGTGCAGGCGGCGCTCACCGGGCACCTTGTGTTCTCCACACTGCACACCAATGACGCACCTTCGGCGATCACCCGGCTGCTGGAACTGGGGGTGCCTGCCTATCTGATCAACGCCACCCTGCTGGGTGTGCTGGCGCAACGTCTGGTGCGCACCTTGTGTCCCCATTGCAAGCTGCCCGATCCGGCCGCTACGCAAGAGACGCTGGCCGAGGTGGTGAAACCCTGGCAGCTTGACGCCGCTTACAAACCGTTCAAGGCGGTGGGTTGTGTCGATTGCCGCATGACCGGGTTCATGGGCCGTATGGGGCTCTACGAGTTGCTGGTGGTGAGCGAAGCCTTCAAGGAAAAGATCCATCGCGAACCGAGCGTGGATGCACTCAAGCGACAGGCCATTGCCGACGGCATGCGCCCGCTCAGGCTGGCCGGTGTGCTGCGCGTGGCAGAGGGACTGACGGTGATCGAAGAGGTGCTGGCATCCACGCCGGCACTGGTTTGAGTGGCTGCGCCATGATGTTGACGGGATTACAGTGAAAAACACCAAAGACTTTTACGCTGGTTTGCTGTTCACGGGGGTGGGCAGCGCCTTTGCCTGGGGCGCATTGGACTACCAGGTCGGCAGCAGTGCGCGCATGGGACCCGGTTACTTTCCGTTGCTGCTGGGGGTGTTGTTGGCGTTGCTGGGCGCGGCGATGATGCTGCGTGCGGTACGTTCTCAAGCGGATCGGCTGGATACCATGGGGCCCTGGGCCTGGAAACCGCTGGTCGCCATCATTGCTGCCAACCTGCTGTTTGGTGTGGCACTGGGCGGCCTGCCGCGCCTGAAACTGCCGGCACTGGGCTTGATGCTGGGTATTTACGGGTTGACCTTTGTCGCCTGCCTGGCCGGCGAGCGTTTCAAGTTCAAGGAGGCTGCGTTGCTTGCCACGGCGCTGGCGGCCTTGAGTTACCTGGCTTTTGTGTTGCTGCTGAAATTGCAGTTGCCGGTGTGGCCGGTGTTTCTGGCGGGGAATTGACGTGGAATTGATCAACCACCTGGCGCTTGGTTTTGGCGTGGCGTTCACGCCGCTGAACCTGATGTACGCGTTTGTCGGCTGCCTGCTGGGCACCTTGATTGGGGTGCTGCCCGGCATCGGGCCGCTGGCCACCATTGCCATGCTGCTGCCCGCTACCTACGCGCTGCCGCCCACCTCGGCCCTGATCATGCTGGCGGGCATTTATTACGGTGCGCAATATGGCGGCTCCACCACCGCCATTCTGGTCAATCTGCCGGGTGAAGCCTCATCCGTGGTGACGGTCATTGACGGTTACCAGATGGCGCGCCGGGGCCGCGCCGGGCCGGCGCTGGCGGCAGCGGGCATCGGTTCGTTCTTTGCAGGCTGTGTGGGCACGCTGGTGCTGGCCGCCTTTGCCGTGCCGCTGACCGAGGTGGCTTTCCTGTTTGGCCCGTCCGAATACTGCGCATTGATGTTGTTGGGGCTGGTGGGGGCGGTGGTATTGGCTTCCGGCGACTTGCTCAAGGCCTTTGGCATGATCCTGCTGGGTCTGTTGCTGGGTTTGGTGGGCACCGACGTGAATTCGGGCGTGGCACGCTTCAGCTTCGACATCCCGGAGTTGACCGACGGCATTGGTTTCATCGTGATTGCCATGGGCATTTTTGGCTATGGCGAGATCATCAGCAACCTGAGTCACCCGGAGAGCACGCGCCAGGTGTTCACGGCCAATGTGCATGGCCTGATGCCCGGCCGTCAGGACTTCAAACGCATGTGGCCAGCCATTTTGCGGGGTACCGGCCTGGGCTCGGTATTGGGTATATTGCCGGGTGGCGGCGCGGTGATGAGCGCCTTTGCCGCCTATACGATCGAAAAAAAGACCACGTTGCAGCCGGGTGAAGTGCCGTTTGGCGAGGGCAACATCCGTGGCGTGGCAGCCCCCGAGGCGGCCAACAACGCGGCCTCGCAAACCTCCTTCATTCCGCTGCTGACGTTGGGCATACCACCCAACGCGGTGATGGCGCTGATGGTGGGTGCCATGACCATTCACAACATCCAGCCCGGTCCGCAGGTCATGACCAGCAACCCCGAGCTGTTCTGGGGCCTGATCGCCTCGATGTGGATTGGCAATGCCATGCTGATCGTGCTGAACCTGCCTCTGATCGGCATCTGGATCAAGCTGCTGAGCGTGCCCTACCGCTGGCTATACCCAGCCATCGTGCTGTTTTGCGCCATCGGCGTGTACAGCACCAACAACAACACCTGGGACATCTGGATGGTTGGTCTGTTTGGCGTGATCGGTTACGTGTTCATCAAGCTGGGCATGGAGCCGGCGCCGCTGCTGCTGGGCTTTATTCTGGGCCCGATGATGGAAGAAAACCTGCGCCGCACGCTGCTTCTGTCACGCGGCGACTGGAGCGTGTTTGTGACCCGACCGCTGTCTGCCGGCCTGTTGCTGGCGGCGCTGGCGCTGTTGGCCCTGGTGCTGGTGCCCGCCTTCAAGCGCACGCGTGAAGTGGCATTTGTGGAAGATTAGCGCTGATGCAACATGTTCATTTGCCGCCCAGGGAACTGGCCGCCGGCCTGATCCTGGCCACGCTGGGCGCTATGGCCTTCAGCGGCAAGGCCATCATTGTCAAGCTGGCCTACCGCTACGGCGTCGATGCGGTCACGCTCATCATGTACCGCATGCTGTTTGCGTTGCCCATTTTTGCCGTCATGGCCTGGTGGGCCAGCCGCGGCAAGCCAGCGCTCACCCGGCACGACTGGTGGGGCGTCCTGGGGCTGGGGTTTACCGGCTACTACCTGGCCAGTTTTCTGGATTTTGCCGGGCTGGCGTACATCAGTGCCTCGCTGGAGCGGCTTATCTTGTACCTCAATCCGACACTGGTATTGTTGTTGGGGCTGGTGCTGTACAAGCGCCACATCAGCCGCCGCCAGGCGCTGGGCATGACCATCAGCTATTGCGGCGTGATCCTGGTGTTTGGTCATGAGATCAATTTTGCCGGTGCCGATGCCGCTCTGGGGGCGCTGCTGGTGTTTGGCAGTGCGGTCAGTTACGCCATTTACCTCAGCTTCAGTGGTGAACTGGTGCAGCGGCTGGGCTCCCTGCGGCTGGTCGGGCTGGCCACCAGCGTGGCCTGCGTGCTGTGCATTGGCCAGTTTGTGATGCTGCGGCCGATGCATGCCGCGCTTGTGGCGCCCGAGGTGATCTGGCTGTCTGTGCTGAACGCCATCCTGTGCACGGCCGCGCCGGTCTTGATGGTGATGATGGCCGTTGAGCGTATTGGCGCCGGCGTGGCGGCCCAGACCGGCATGGTCGGGCCGATGTCGACCATTCTGATGGGTGTGTTGCTGCTGGGGGAGCCTTTCACAGCCTGGGTGGCCGCCGGCACGGCGCTGGTGGTGGCGGGCATTTTTGTCTTTACCAGTCGCCCTCGGCAACTGGTGTAATTGGCATTATTTTGACAAGGAGATGGTGATGGATTTGGGAATTTCGGGTAAATGGGCGTTGGTGTGCGGGGCCAGCAAGGGCCTCGGGCTGGGCTGCGCCAGGGCGTTGGTGGCTGAGGGCGTGAATGTGCTGATGGTGGCGCGCGGGGCCGAGGCCTTGCAAGCCGCTGCGGCGCAGTTGACCCAGGCCTGCGCCAACCAGAACGGGGTGACGGTGCAATGGCTGGCAACCGACATCACCACCGAGGCGGGTCGTGCCGCGGTGCTGGCGCAGCGCGCTGACTTTGATATTCTGGTGACCAATGCCGGCGGTCCGCCGACCGGTGACTTCCGCAATTTTGAGCGGGAGGACTGGATCCGTGCGCTGGATGCCAACATGCTCACGCCCATTGCACTGATCAAAGCCACGGTGGATGGCATGGCGGCACGCGGCTTTGGCCGCATCGTCAACATCACCTCGGGCGCGGTCAAGGCGCCGATCGATGCGCTGGGCTTGTCCAACGGCGCGCGCAGCGGACTGACCGGATTTGTCGCGGGTCTGGCGCGCAGTGGCCTGGCCGCCAAGGGGGTCACCATCAACAACCTGCTGCCCGGCGCCTTTGACACCGAGCGCCTGCAGTCAATCTTTCAGGGCGCCGCCGCCAAGTCGGCGCAGTCGCCGGACGTGGTGGCAGCTGCCCGGCGCAACACCATCCCGGCCAGGCGTTTTGGTTCGCCTGATGAGTTTGGTGCCATTTGCGCCTTTTTGTGCAGCCAGCAGGCCGGCTACATGACCGGGCAAAATGTGCTGGCGGACGGTGGAGCTTATCCGGGTACGTTCTAATCAGTTGGGGTCAGAGCACGTCGCTGCGCGAGTGGTCTGACCCGCAAAGGCTCAAGTCAATTTCAGGAATTGCAAATGTTTCAGGTTAAAAAGTTTCAAGGGTTGCGCGGCCTGTTCAAAACCCTGGCCCTGAGTGCCTTGCTGGCTGCGGGCTGGGCACAGGCGCAGAGTGGTCCGGTCAAGCTGATGGTGGGTTTCCCGCCCGGCGGCGGCACCGATGCGATTGCCCGCATCCTGGCTGACAAGCTCAAAGATCAGTTGGCCGTGCCGGTGCTGGTGGAGAACAAGGCGGGCGCCGGTGGCCAGATTGCGGCGCAGGCGCTCAAGGCGGCCGCGCCCGACGGCAACACGCTGTTTTTGTCGCATGACCACAGCATCACGATTCTGCCTTTGGTGGTGAAAAATCCGGGCTATGACCCTGCGCGTGACTTTGTGCCCGTGGCCGGTTTTGCCACCTTTGCCAATGGCCTGGCGGTATCAGGCGGCACGCCTGCCACAAGCATGGCCGAGTATGTGGCCTGGGTGCAAAAGCAGGGTGCGGGGCAGGACACCGTGGGCGTGCCGGCGCCGGCCTCGGTGCCCGAGTTTCTGGTCAAGGTGATTGGTCAGAAGTACAAGCTCGATCTGCAATCGGCTCCCTACCGGGGCAGCGCACCCATGATGGCTGACATGCTGGGCAACCAGATTCATGCCGGGGTCGGCTCGTTGCCGGACTTTATTGAAAACCAGAAAGCCGGCAAGATTCGCATGGTCGCGGTGTTGGGCGGTCAACGCCAAGCCGCCTTGCCTGACGTGCCCACTTTTGCCGAGCTGGGCCTGGCGGGCTTCGAGGATCTGCCTTATTACGGCATTTTTGCGCCCAGGGGCACGCCGCAAGCAACGCTTGACAAGCTGGGCAGCGCCGTGGCCAGGGTCATTGCCTTGCCCGAGGTGCGCGAGCGCCTGACCACCATGGGCTTGAGCGTGGGCTACATGACATCCGCGCAACTGGCCAGCCGCGAACGGGCTTATGCAAAAACCTGGGCGCGCATCATTCAAGACAGCGGCTTCAAGCCGCAGTAACAGACACGCCCAGCTCGGCGCAGAGCTTGAGCACCATGGCCTGCAATTGCGCCACCTCGGCTTCCAGTTGCTCAATGCGCGCCAGGGTGCCGGGTGTGCCGTCTGTTGTACGGGTACTGCCGGACTGGGCGAACTGCGCTTCGTCTACCGGGCCGCACAGCAAATGAGCCCAGCGCTGTTCGCGGGCACCGGGCGCGCGGGCCAGCTTCAGCACCAGCGGGCCGCCTTTTTCTTCAGAGCGGTCCTGCAATTCCTCCAGAAAGCCCTCGACTGAGGAGATGTCGGCAAATTTGTACCAGCGCTCGGTGTTCAGGCGCAACTCCCCTGCGGTTTGTGGGCCGCGCAGCATCAACAGGCCCAGCAAGACCGCCGACTGCTCGGGCACACCCACGCCGCGCTGGAAGTTGTGTTCGTAGCGCGTTACCCGCCCGGCGGTGTTGGCGCGCACCAGGTTCTGGGCCATCAAATTGTCCAGCGCGCTGGCCACATCGGCCTCGCTCAGGTCCAGCACCGGGTCGCGGCTGCTTTTCTGGTTGCAGCCCAGCATCAGGGAATTGAGCGACAGCGGGTAGCTGTCGGGCACGGTGCGGGCTTTTTCCATCAGGGTGCCAAGCACGCGGGCCTCGATGGGTGTCAGGGTCAGGGGAGCCGGTTGCGTCAAAGTCATAATTCGGTCTTCATGAAAAATATCGTTATTTTGATCTCTGGCGGCGGCTCCAACATGGCCGCCATTGTGAAAGCCGCTCAGCGCGAGCGCTGGGCAGAATGCTATGGTGCCAGGGTCGCCGCCGTTGTCAGCAACAAGGCCGAGGCCAAGGGGCTGCAATTCGCCAGCGCAGAGGGCATTGTCACCGAGGTGCTGGACCACAAGGCTTACCCAAGCCGCGAGGCTTTCGATGCCGCGCTGGCGCAGGTGATTGACCGCTATGACCATCCCGACCAGCCGGCGCTGGTGGTGCTGGCCGGCTTCATGCGCATCCTGACGCCCGGTTTCGTCAATCGCTATGCCGGGCGCCTGGTCAATATCCACCCTTCGCTGTTGCCCGCCTTTGCCGGTTTGCATACCCACCAGCGGGCGATTGATGCCGGTTGCCAGGTGGCCGGAGCCACGGTGCACCTGGTGACTGCCGAACTGGACCACGGTCCGATCCTGGCGCAGGCCGTGGTGCCGGTGCTGCCGGGTGACACGGCAGCCACGCTGGCGGCGCGGGTGCTCACGCAGGAGCATTTGATCTACTCAAAGGCAGTGGCTCAATTGCTTCGAAAAATATAGCAATTCAGAGGGCGTCGCGATTTTTATTGGATCGCGTTGGCAAATCGGGCCAAGTCGGAGTCTGCCGTCTCCATATGTTTCAGGAACCAGTCCCCGAGGAACTCCTCCAGGTCGGTTTTCACCAGGTTTTCGTTGGCGATCTTGAGCGAAATCGTGTTGAGCCTGGCAATCAGTTCGTGATGTTCTTGCGTATGGGTTTCGACGTCCGGAAATTGCAGGCGCCGCATCAGTTCTTCCTCGTACGAGAGGTGCGTGCGCATGTACTGGAAAAGGCGCATGGCAGAGATCACCTGCCCCTCATGTGAGGTGGCGGCCAGGAGATAGGCCGCACGTTTGAACAACTCCCGGTGTTGTTCGTCAATCGCCTGGTCACCAACCCTGTAGCTGTCTTTCCATTCGAGTCGCGTCGAGAACTGGCTGATTTCGGACTCCACCCAATCCAGCGCGCTGATATAGTTTTCAAACACCTGGCTTTTCAAGCCGGCATCAAGATAGCACCGCAGGAATTCGGGCCCCATCAACTGGCTACCGTCGATGTTGGGCTCGAAAACCAGGGCAACAACCGGCCTTGTTTCGGGATTTTCATACCTTGATTTCAGATAGGCAGCCAAATTCTGCATGCCTGCGGCTGGGATCAACGCGCTTTGCTGGAAGGTGACGATCTGTCCCCAACGGCCCTGTTGCGTCAGTCTCTGGATAAATCCGGTGATGGTGGGGGGAATAGCTTCCACAATTTCCTTGAACGGTCCCCTTACCGTCGTATGCAGAATGCGCCCTTTCACGCGGTACTCGATCTGATCGTGTACCTTGAACGGTGTTGTGGGTATGGTGTCCGACGGACCCTTGTTGAAGCCCATGTGTCAATTATCCTGCTATTTTTGGCTCACGATTGTGAGCCAAAAATGCGACCAACACTTCAGAAAATGAAAGGCAGAGCCAGGCGAACGCCTGACATCACTCATGCCGCAGCGCTTCAATCGGGTCCAGCCGCGCGGCCCGGCGCGCCGGGAAGTAGCCAAACAGCACACCAATGCCGGCCGAAAACACAAAGGCCAGCCCGTTGATGCCGGGATTGAACACAAACGGCACCTCCATCACGCGGGCCAGGGCGACTGACGCGCCGGTAGCGAGCAGGATGCCCATCACGCCACCCAGGGCCGACAGCACCACGGCCTCTATCAGGAATTGCATCAACACCTCGCGTTCCAGCGCGCCAATGGCCAGGCGCAGGCCGATCTCGCGGGTGCGCTCGGTGACACTGACCAGCATGATGTTCATGATGCCGATGCCGCCCACCAGCAGGCTCACGGCGGCCACCGCGCCCAGCAGCGTGGTCATGACCTTGGTGGTGCTCGAAAAGGCTTCGCCGAGCTGTTTGGTGTCGAGCACGTTGAAGTTGTCTTCATCCGACTCCGCGAGTTTGCGGCGTTCACGTAGCAGTTGGGTGATGGCCGCTTTGATGCGCTCGGGGTTGGCACTTTCCTGCATCGACACCATCAGGGTGTTGACCCGTGTGTTGCCGGTGATGCGTCGCTGCAAGGTGTTCAGCGGCATGAAGACCAGGTCGTCCTGGTCGTTGCCGAAGGCCCCTTGCCCCTTGGAGTCCAGCACGCCTATGACTTCACAGCTGATCTGCTTCACCCGAATGGACGCGCCCACCGCTGTTTGACTGCCAAACAGTTCACGGCGCACGGTTTCACCAATCAGGCAGACACCCGAGCCGGCGACCTGTTCCTCCATGTTGAAGAGGCGACCATCGGCGAGCTTCCAGTTGCCGGTGAGCATCCAGTCCTGGGTGCTGCCGATCACGCTGCTGCTCCAGTTGCGGCCTTCGAGCACCAGTGTCGCCCCGCTGCGCGCCTCGGGGGCCACGGCCAGCAGGCCGCTGACCTGCGACATCAGCGCCTGGGCGTCTGCGGCCTTGAAAGACGGCGCACCGCCGCCACCGCCGCCCATCATGCGCTGACCAGGGCGTACCTGCAGTAAATTGGTTCCCAACCCGGCAATCTGGTTTTGAATCGCCAGGGTGGCACCGTTACCCACGGTAACCATGGTGATGACGGCGCTGACGCCAATCACGATGCCAAGAATGGTCAGAAAGGAGCGCAGCAAATTGCGCCGGATCGAGCGCATGGCCAAAAGCAGGGTGCTGAGCCACATGTCAAGCCACCCCCAAAGCTGCGCTGTGCTGCAAGGCCGTCGGGTGCATGTTGCGCGTGTCGCTGTCGACCACACCATCGACAAAATGCACGATGCGCTTGGCGAAGGCCGCCATGTCCGCTTCATGGGTGACCATCAGCACCGTGATGCCGTGGTCGACGTTGAGGCGCCAGAGCAGTTCCATGATTTCCAGGCTGCGGTGAGTGTCCAGGTTGCCGGTGGGCTCGTCGGCCAGCAGCACCGCCGGCTCGGTCACGATGGCGCGGGCAATCGCCACACGCTGTTGCTGGCCGCCCGAGAGCTCGGCCGGTGTGTGGTGTTCCCAGCCTGCCAGACCCACCGAGGCCAGTGCTTTTTTGGCAGCGGCGTGGCGTATTTTGGTAGGCTCACCCCGGTACAGCAGTGGCAATTCCACATTTTCCTGGGCGCTGGTGCGGGCCAGCAGGTTGAAGCCCTGAAACACAAATCCAAGGTAGCGCCGGCGCAATAGCGCGCGCTGGTCGCGGCTGAGGGTTTCCACATGCACGCCGTTGAACAGGTATTCGCCTGTGGTCGGGGTGTCCAGACAGCCCAGGGTGTTCATGGCCGTGGATTTGCCCGAACCGCTGGGCCCCATGATGGCGACAAAATCACCCGCTTCGATGGCCAGATCCACCCCCTTGAGCGCCTGCAGGGCGGTGGCGCCTGCGCCGTAGGTTTTGGTGACGGCCTTGAGTTCAATCAGGGGCTGGGTGCTCATGACTTGCCGGGCGCCGGACCGCTGCGCTGGTCGGTGATGACGGGCATGCCCTCGGTCAAATCACCTGCGGTGATTTCGGTCATGCGGCCGTCGCTGATGCCGGGTGTCACGTTGACCGCCACGGGCGCACCGTCACGCAGCACCCAGACCTGTTTGGCGACGCCGCCGCTGGCTTTTTTAGCCGCCCGCGGCATGCGTGGCATGACGCTGGCCATGATGTTGCTACCGGATGGGGCCGTTGCCCCGTTGGTTTGTGGTGTGAACCGCAGCGCCGTGTTGGGCACCAGCAGCACATTCTTGCGCTCGACCGCGGTGATGGTGCTGGTGGCCGTCATGCCCGGGCGCAGGCTCAGGTCATCGTTTTTGACTTCAAGCAGGGTTTGGTAGGTGACCACGTTGTCGGTGATGGTCGAGCCATAGGCGACGCGGGTGATTGATGCCGGAAAACGTCGGCTGGGAAAGGCGCTCACGGTGAAGCTGGCGGGCTGACCAAGCTTGACGCGACCCACATCGGCCTCATCCACGTTCACCTGCAAGCGCATCTTGCGCAGGTCTTCGGCGACGGTGAACAGCGTGACTGCCTGCAACGAAGCCGCCACGGCATTGCCTGGATCGACCGAACGTGTCAACACCACACCGTCGGTGGGCGAGCGGATCGAGGCCTTGGACAGGTTGGTCTCGTCGGTGGCCAATGACGCACGGGCTGAATTCACATTGGCGCGGGCGCTGGATTCGGCTGCGACGGCGCGCTCATGCGCGGCGCGGGCGCTGTCGAGTTCGGCCTTGGACGGCACCTTGCCGCCGGACAGCCTGGCCACTTCTTCAAGCCTTGCCAGGCTGGCGCGGCTCTCGGTCACCGTGGCTGCCGCTTGCGCCAATTGCGCCTGCGCACTGGCCAGCGCGGCGCGGGAACGCTGCACCTGGTCGCTGAGCTTGGCGGTGTCCAGCGCCACCAGCACCTGGCCTTTCTTGACGAAGTCATTGACATCCACCAGCACGCGCAAGACGGTGCCCGAAAGCTCGCTGCCGATGTTGACCGAGCGCGTCGGTTGCAACGTGCCATTGGCTGTGACGGTCAGGGTCAGGTCGCCCCTGCTGGCGGGCTCGGTGATATAGCTGGGAGCGGCATTGCGCTGCTGGCCTTGTTGCCAAAACACATAAGCGCCAGCGATGGCGATGATTCCCGCCGTGGTGGCCCAGAGTGCGCGGCGGCGCCACCATACCGGCTTGTCCGGTTGTTGCAAAAGTGTTTGCAGGTCACTGGGTTCAGGACGATTGGTTTGGGGATTTTTGGGCGCGGGCTCGGTCATATGGTTGCTCTCTGTCTTGTTCATCATCACCAGCCGCCGCCCATGGCCTTGATCAGCCTCACGTGGCCGCTACTGAGCTCGGCTTGCAGGCTGGCCACGCTGTCTTGTGCGCCCAACAGGGTGCGCTGGGTTTGCAGCACGGTCTGGAAATCAATCAGCCCGCTGTTGTAACGGTTTTGTGCCAGCAGGGCGGCGTTGTCAGCGGCGCTGGCGGCTTGCTGCAGGTGGCGCAATCGTTCGCGGTCATGCTGCAAGGCGATCAGGGCGTCTTCCACTTCCTTGAGGGCCGTCAGCAGGATGTTTTGGTAGGTGGCACGGGTTTGCGCCAACACCGCTTGCTGGGCGCGGACCTGGGCTTTGGCGGCGCCACCGTCGAGGATGGGTACCGACATGCTGGCCAGGATCTGCGTGGCCACTGCCGCGCCGTTGTTGAGACCTGCCAGCGTCAGCGCGGTCAGGCCCAGCGAACCGCCCAGCTTGAATTTGGGCAAACGGGCGGCCTCGGCGGCATCGACCGCTGCGAGCGCGGCGGTGATACGTTCTTCGGCGGCACGCACATCGGCGCGCTGGCGCAGGCTGTCTGCCGGAATTACATCGGCCGCTTGTGCGGCTACTTGCGGAATGGGCAGGGTGGCCGTCAGCAGGGCGTCGAGTTCATGCGGTCGTTGACCGGTGAGCACGGCCAGACTGTGCCTTGTTTTGGCAAGGCTGCTTTGCAGTGCCGGCAGCTGCGCTGCGGTCTGGGACACGGCGGTTTGCGCCTGCTCGACTTCGAGCGAGGTGACCAGGCCGGCTTGCGCGCGCCATTGGGTGATTTGCAGGGTCTCCTGCTGGCTGCTCAGGTTGTGCTGGGCGATGCCCAACTGCGCCTGCAAACCGCACAGCTGAATGTAGGCCAGGGCGACTTCGGCGGTCATGCTCAATTGCACGTCGCGCAAACTGGCCTTGGCCGCCTGCAGGTCGGCTTCGCTGTTGGCCAATGCGCTGCGGTTGGCGCCAAACACGTCAAGCTCCCAGCTGGCGTCGAGTCCGCCCCTGAAGTTGACGCTGGACTCGGCACCGTCCGCAGTGTTGCGCTGCGCCGAGCCGGACACCGTCAGGTTGGGTCGGGTGGCGGCCAGTTTGACATCCCGCAGCGCGCGTGCCTGGAGCAGCGCAGCCTGGGAGCTGAGGATGGTGGGGTTGGCCCGCATGGCGCGGGTGATCAGTTCAGTCAGCAAGGGGTCGTGAAAGTCACGCCACCAGGTGGCTTCAGTGAGTCCCTGGAAGGCGTTGGCATCTGGCGTTTCCTCGATGTTCAGGTTGGCGCAGCCGCTCAGCAGCAAGCCCAGTGACAGCGCCATGATGCAAGCCAGCGGTGTGGGTCGGCGCGCCGGGGTGGGGCGGGACAGGGGGTGTTTGGGGCGCAGAAACATCGGATGGTTTTGTGCTTTTGAAGACGGATAGGTCACCAAGTTTGGGTCAGCATCAATGATGGGTTGAGGCTATTGTGCAACTTCATTTTGCCAGCCCCGATTCCGAGCGGTGAAGTTGCGTAAAGTTCCCGTGGGACAATCGCCCCCCTATGCATCCAAAAGCCCTGCTTGACGCCTGTTCAGAACTGGTCCGTCTTTCCCTCAAATTTGACCACCCGGCCGACGCCATCGTGTCGCGATTTTTTCGTGAACACCGTGGTCTCGGGCCGCGTGAACGCGCCACCCTGGCCGAGACGGTCTACACCGTCTTGCGCAAAAAACTGTTGTTTGACCATTTTGCGCCCTCTGGCAGCGGCCCCAAAGAGCGCCGCCTGGCCATTTTGGGTTTTTATGGCCCTGGCGACTTCTTGCGCAGCGCCCTGACCGAGCAGGAGGTCAACTGGCTCGATCAGTGCGAAAAAATCAGGCCTGAAGACCTCATGGAGCGCCATCGCCACAACCTGCCCGAGTGGTTGGTGCAGCCGCTCAAGGACCAGTTGGGCGATGAGTTCTGGCCTCTGGTGGAGAGCTTCAACAAGGGCGCCGGGCTGGATCTGCGCGTCAACGCGTTCAAGGCCAAGCGTACCGATGTGCAAAAAGAGCTGGCTGCCCTGGGTATCAAGGCCGTGTCGACACCCTATTCGCCCTGGGGGTTGCGCATTGCTGGCAAGCCGTCACTCAACAAAATGGAAGCTTTCAAGCGCGGCGATTTTGAAGTGCAGGACGAGGGCTCGCAACTGCTGGCCATGCTGCTCGATGCCAAGCGCGGCGAGATGGTGGTCGACTTTTGTGCCGGTGCCGGCGGCAAGACGCTGGCCATTGGTGCGGCCATGCGCAGTACCGGGCGCCTGTATGCGTTTGACACCTCGGCCGGACGGCTCGACGCCTTCAAGTCGCGGCTGGCGCGCAGCGGCTTGTCCAATGTGCACCCCGCCGCCATCGCCCATGAGCGCGATGACCGTGTCAAAAGGTTGGGCGGCAAGATTGACCGCGTGCTGGTGGACGCGCCCTGCACCGGCATGGGCACGCTGCGGCGCAACCCGGACCTCAAATGGCGGCAAAACCAGACCGCGGTCGATGAAATGACCGTCAAGCAAACGGCCATTCTGCAAAGTGCGGCGCGCTTGCTGAAACCCGGTGGCCGCCTGGTGTATGCCACCTGCAGCGTGCTGCCACAGGAAAACGAGGCCATTGCGCTGGCTTTTTCCGAAGCCAATCCCGACTTTGTGCCGCTCGATGTGGGCCAGGTCCTGGTAGGGCTTAAAGTTGAGAATGCTGAAAATTTGTGCAGTGGCGGCGATAATCAGCAACGATTTTTGCGGCTGTGGCCGCATCGTCATCACACCGATGGCTTCTTTGCTGCAGTTTGGCAGCGTCAATAAAACGATTCACGAGATAAATCAATGGCTTCATTGTTGGATTGGGCGGCGAGCGGGTTCTGGCACCTGAGCGCCTGGCAGTTGGTGCTTTTTACCCTGGGCATGACGCATGTCACCATGCTCAGTGTCACCATCTTCCTGCACCGTCACCAGGCCCACCGGGCGCTGGATTTGCACCCGATTGCCTCGCATTTTTTCCGCTTCTGGTTGTGGCTCACCACCGGTCAGGTAACCAGGGAATGGGCGGCCATTCACCGCAAGCACCATGCCAAATGCGAACAGCCCGACGACCCGCACAGCCCGCATGTGCATGGCATCAAAACCGTGTTGTTGCAGGGCTACGAGTTGTACCGCAAAGAAGCGCAAAACAAGGAAACCCTGGCCCGTTTTGGCCATGGTACGCCCAACGACTGGATCGAACGCCATCTTTACACCCGGTTTTCCTTCGCCGGTGTGGCACTGATGCTGCTGCTTGACCTCGCACTGTTTGGTGTCGCCGGCCTGGCCGTGTGGGCGGTGCAAATGGCCTGGACGCCAGTGATGGCGGCCGGCATCATCAATGGCGCAGCGCATTATTGGGGCTACCGCAATTTTGAGGCATCCGATGCCAGTACCAACCTCTCCCCCTGGGGCATCCTGATTGCGGGTGAGGAACTTCACAACAACCACCACACCTACCCGACCTCGGCCAAGCTGTCGGTCAAGCCTTATGAATTCGACATAGGCTGGCTGTACATCAGCCTGCTGGAGCGGCTGGGTTTGGCCAAGGTTAAAAAAACTCCCCCGCGGCTGGCTTTCGGTGTCTTGCGTCCGGTGGCGGACGAGCAAACGCTGGAAGCCCTGATTCAAAACCGTTATGAATTGATGGCGGGTTACGCCCGCGGCATGCGCCAGGCTTTCAATCACGAGCTTGTGGCCTTGAAAGCGCGCAGTGCCGATGCCTGCGTCCTCAAGGCGGCGCAACACTGGCTGCACCGTGATACCGAAAAAGTGCCGGCTGCCGAGGCGGTGCATCTGGCGGTGGTGCGCGCGGCGTCGCCGGTACTCGACAAAATGGTGCTGATGCGCGAAGAACTGCGTCAACTGTGGCTGAACCGTTCGCATACACGGGAACAACTGGCCGCAGATCTGCAGGCCTGGTGCCAACGTGCAGAGGCCAGCGGCATTGCTGCCTTGCAGGAATTTTCATTAAGGCTGCGCGCGGCCCACGCCTGAGCGAAAGATCGGACAGGTGACGCAATACGCGCACGGCCTGAAACGGGTCGGTTTTACTTCCGGGTTTGGCGTTTTGGCAGCCACACTCGGCTCGGCGGTCGGTCTGGGCAATATTTGGAAATTTCCGTATCTCACGGGCGCCAACGGCGGTGCGGGCTTCTTGCTGGTTTATTTGCTGGCGACACTGCTGGTCGGTCTGCCTGTGATGATTGCGGAGATCACGCTCGGACGGGTGGCCAAGGCCAATCCCATTTCCACCCTGCAGGCCTTGGCGCCCAGGCGGCAGCCGTGGTGGCTGGTCGGTGTTGCCGGCATGTTGGCGGCTTTCCTGATCCTGTCTTTTTATTCCGAAGTGGTGGCTTGGGTCTTTGCTTATGTGGTCAAGGCGGCACGCGGCTCCATCCTCAGCAGCGATCGGCAGGTCACCGAGGCCGCCTTTGGCGCGCTGATCAGTGATCCGCTGCAATCGTTGTTGTGGCAGTGGGGCGTGCTGGTTTTCATTGGCAGCATCCTGCTCCTGGGTGTGACCAAGGGGATTGAAGCGCTGACCAAGAAGCTGATGCCGCTGCTGTTCCTGCTGCTGTTGTTGCTGTGTCTGGTCAGCCTTTCCCTGGACAAGGCCGCTGATGGCCTGGCGTTCCTGTTCAAGCCCGACTTCAGCAAAATCACCGCGTCTGTGGTGCTGACTGCGATGGGCCTGGCGTTTTTCAAGTTGTCGATCGGCATGGGCACCATGATGACTTATGGCAGTTATTTTCGGGATGAACAGAACATTCCGCTCACGACCTTTCGTGTCATGACGGCCGATCTCTGCGTTTCGATGCTGGCTGGCATCGCCATATTTCCGGCGGTCTTTAGCTTCGGCTTTGAACCGGCGGCGGGTCCGGCGCTGGTGTTTATTACCATTCCGGCCGTTTTTTCCCAGATCCCGATGGGTCAGTGGCTGATGGTCGTATTTTTTGTGCTGGCGGCCATAGCCGCAACCGGCGCGATGCTGTCCTTGATGGAAGTGCCGGTCGTCATCCTGAACGAGCGATTAGGCCTTTCACGGCCCAAAGCCACGCTGCTGACCCTTTTCCTGCTGGTTCTTGTGGGCTCAGGTTGCGCGTTGAGCAACAGCACGCTGGCCCATTTCAAACTGTTTGGCCTGACCCTGTTTGATTTGTTCGATTTTGTGTCGTCGAACATTATCTTGCCGGCCGGGGGTATTTTTATTGCGCTGTTCGTCGGCTGGGTGTGGGGCATCGACAAATTCAGGCTGGCACTGACCAATCACAGTCAACTGCACAATGAAAAACTGGTGCAGGCCGTGTTTCTGTTACTGCGCTACATCTCGCCGCTGCTGATCCTGATCGTGATGCTCAAGGGCTTGAATGTTTTTTAGAGCCACCCAGAACGCAAAAAGCTGATCCTTGGATCAGCCTTTTTGACGTGCTCAGCGCAGCACCTACCCTGCGACGTGAAGGCAGTGGCCAGCCACTGCCTTCTGCCCGGGGCCTACTTCTTGCCAAAAACCAGATACATTGGGTCGTCTGACGTGGCGTGGCGTACCTGTGCATTGTCAAAGGCGGCAAAACCAAAGCCGTAACGTGCCGACAGGTTCGCGAACTGCACGTCGAACTTGCTGCCGGTCACCAGTTTGCGGCTGATCACCGAAGTGTGCATGCCGTTGGCATAGGAGTTCGCGGTGCGTACGTCGCCGCGGTCGGTACCCGTCAGCGGGTTGGTGATGATCGATGCCACTTCGTCGCCGACCTTGAATTTGCTGTCGTCAAATGCAACCTCGTCGCCGCGTTTGATGTAGTAAGTACCGCCCGCATTGGCGGCCTTGGCTTCGCGATTCATGAAGGCAGGTTTGCCGTTAACCAGCGCGACATTGGTGTATTCGCCGCCTTGCGGGCCTGGATCACCCTTGCGACCCGCGTTGGGTGCCGTCTTGGGGTCATAACGGGTGTCATCGGTGTACTGGTCATCCACAAAGCCCATGGGGCCGGTACGCTGACCTTTCATGTGCCACATGTCCAGCAGCTGGCCCGGTAAGTTGGTGTATTTGTTGCCATAGGGCTTGGTCTGCCCCTCATGGCAGGCCATGGCGCAACCTTCATTGTCAAATTGCTTGGCAGTTGCCTCGTTGGTCGGCCAGAGCATGGCCCACTTGTCTTCGTAATACATGTTGTCGTCGCCGCCCTTGTCGGTCGGGTCCGCCAGTTTCTTCCAGGAACCATCAGCCTGCTTCTGATACGGAAAGCGCCGCACAGAATTGGTTGGATCCTTGTATTGAATCAGCATGTAGAGCATGTCGTTGGTATAGGCTGCCTTCACTGTGACGGTGCTGTCGCCTTTTTCGCCTGGCTTGGCGCCGAAGTTGGCACCACCCGTCAGCGCTGCCGAGATGGGGCTGGCCTTTGCCCAGACCGGGTCAGACGCGCCAGCGGCCATATCGGGTGCGGTGCCCGTGAAGGTGGCGACAAGAGTGTCGGCAGGCACCTTGTTTTGCACCGATTGGCAACCTGCCAGAGCCAGTAAGGCCGTACCCATCACTGCGGTAAAAAGTTTCGCTTTCATGCTTGTGTTCCTCAGTTAAGAAAAAAAACTTCTCTCTTTACCAAAGACGTGAACCCAGGCATTGCTGCGTTCGGTCCATCGGCCAAGAGATGGCACCACTCTAGGTGGGCATTGTTGGTGACGGATTGATTTAAATCAAGGAAAACCGGGTCGACAGCTGGATGTACGCATTCTCTGATTTAAATCAAGTAGGCCAGCAGACTGGACTTTTTGCAGGAGGCTTCCCCGTTTCAGGCTGATTCTGGCGTCAATCAGATTCAGCAGGCGTAAAAAAGCCCGCAGTCTGCGGGCTTTTTACTGAAAGAAAACCGAATTACTTCAGTTTGATTTCCTTGTAATCCACGTGCTTGCGAGCTTTGGGATCAAATTTCTTGATCAGCAATTTCTCGGGGGTGGTTTTCTTGTTCTTGTCGGTCGTATAGAAGTGACCGGTGCCGGCTGTCGATTCCAGCTTGATTTTTTCGCGTCCGCCTTTGGTAGCCATGATGTTTCCTATTAATTAGTTGAGGACAGAACTAAAGGTCTGCCCCGCAATGTTTCAAGCTTGACCACGTGCGCGCAGGTCAGCGAGCACAGCGTCGATACCATTTTTGTCGATCAAACGCAGACCGGCGTTCGAGATCCGCAGGCGAACCCAGCGGTTTTCAGACTCCACCCAGAAACGGCGGTATTGCAGGTTCGGCAGGAACCGGCGCTTGTTTTTGTTGTTGGCATGGGAAACCGTGTTCCCAACCATCGGGCCTTTGCCCGTGACTTCACATACGCGTGCCATGTGGACACTCCGATACTATTAAACGGCCCTGACTGACGCCAGAGACCTCACCTCGCCAAGAAAAGGGTGGCGGTAACCCGTCTGCAGCCCAATCCCTCACGGGGTAAGCAGCAAAGCCCGGCATTATAGCCGTCTTCGGTAAGAACGATTGTGGCTGCTCTGTGTTCGCGTTCAGGCTTGCTCCAGAAAACGCTGCGCGTCCAGTGCCGCCATGCAACCGGTGCCAGCGCTGGTGATGGCCTGGCGGTACACATGGTCCTGCACATCGCCCGCTGCAAAAATGCCCGGCACGCTGGTCTGGGTGGCAAAACCCTGGTTACCGCCCTGGGTGACAAGGTAGCCACCGGTCATATCCAACTGGCCCTGGAAAATCTCGGTGTTGGGCGCGTGGCCAATGGCAATGAAGCAACCTTTGAGGGTGAGGTCTTGCGTGACGCCGGTGTTGACGTTTTTGATCCGTACGCCGGTGACGCCGCTGGCATCGCCCAGCACTTCATCCAGCGCGTTGAAGGTCTTGAGCTCAATCTTGCCGGCGGCCACCTTGTCCATCAGTTTGTCGATCAGGATGGGCTCGGCGCGGAACTTGTCGCGGCGGTGAATCAGAACCACTTTGGCCGCAATGTTGGACAGATACAGCGCTTCCTCGACGGCGGTGTTGCCGCCGCCGACCACGCAGACGTCTTCGCCGCGGTAGAAAAAGCCATCGCAGGTGGCGCAGCCTGACACACCCCGGCCCATGAAGGCTTCTTCTGACGGCAACCCCAAATATTTGGCCGAGGCACCCGTGGCCAGAATGAGCGCATCGCAGGTGTAGGTGCCGCTGTCACCGGTCAGGGTAAACGGGCGTCTGGAAAAATCAACCTTGTTGATATGGTCGAACACAATCTCGGTCTTGAAGCGTTCGGCGTGTGCCAGAAAGCGTTGCATCAGGTCGGGGCCCTGCACGCCGTCCACATCGGCAGGCCAGTTGTCGACATCGGTGGTGGTCATCAACTGACCGCCCTGGGCGATGCCGGTGACCAGCAGCGGTTGCAGGTTGGCGCGTGCGGCGTAAATGGCGGCGGTATAGCCGGCCGGGCCAGAACCCAGAATCAATACTTTGGCGTGTCGTGTGTCTGTCATGTTGAACCTTGGAAAGTGGAGGCTTGTGCCGTGTATATTAAGCGTGAGTTTAAAGAAAACGGAAATGACTTATTCACTCAACACATTTAATGCTTCAGAGGCAGCCACGGCGCGTCATGGACTGATCCGCTTTGCCTCGGAAATTGGTTTGTTCCTCGGATTCGTGCTGCTGGCCCTGTGGATCATGGCGCTGCTCACTTACACGCCACAAGATGCTGCCTGGTCCACTTCAGGAACGAGTGCGGTCGCGCTTAACCTGGCTGGGCAATTGGGCGCCTGGGTGGCCGATGCCAGTTATTACCTCTTCGGGTTTTCGGTGTGGTGGTGCGTGGCCGCAGCGGTGCGGGTCTGGCTGAGTGCTTTGGCGCACTGGTTGCGTGGCCATGCGGTGTGGGTGCTGGACGATGCGCCAGGAAGCGCCGTCAAGGTCGAACGTATCCGGCGGCATGTCACGTTTTGGGGCGGCCTGGCCTTGCTATTGGGTGGCAGCGTGATGCTGGAATGGTCCCGTTTTTACAGTCTGGAGGTCCAGTTACCGGGGCATGTGGGCGGTGTTTTAGGATTTTTGCTGGGGCCATTGAGTGTGCATTGGCTGGGTTTTGTGGGCTCGGCCTTGACCGCCATCGTGGCGGGCGTGGTGGGCGCTGCGCTGGTTTTCAGGTTTTCCTGGGGGCATCTGGCCGAGCGGCTGGGCGCCTGGCTGTATTCAAAAATTGAAAACCGGCGTGAACAACTTGAGTTGAAACAGGATTTTTCTTTGGGTCAGGAAGCGGCACGGGCCCGGGAAGAGGTTTTGGTCGAAGAGCGCCAGGAACGCCAGGAGCATCCTGCCAAAACCGTACTGGTTGAGCCCTTGGTGGCTGATCCACCCAAGAGCGTACGGGTGGCCAAGGAGCGCCAGAAACCACTGTTCCATGAGTTGCTCGATACCAAGCTGCCCCAGGTTGATCTGCTTGATGTGGCGCAGCTGCGGCAGGAAACCGTGGCGCCCGAAACCCTGGAGATGACCAGCCGCCTGATCGAGAAAAAGCTGCGTGACTTTGGTGTGGCCGTGACCGTGGTGCTGGCGCAACCCGGCCCGGTTATCACCCGCTACGAGATCGAACCTGCCACCGGGGTCAAGGGGTCGCAGATTGTGGGCCTGGCGAAAGATCTGGCGCGCTCTTTAAGCCTGGTGTCGATCCGGGTGGTGGAAACCATTCCTGGCAAGAACTACATGGCGCTGGAGCTGCCCAACGCCAAACGGCAAACCATCAAGCTCTCGGAAATTCTGGGCTCCAACGTTTACCACGAAGCCAAGTCGATGCTGTCCATGGGGCTAGGCAAGGACATCATCGGCAACCCGGTGGTTGCCGATCTGGCCAAAATGCCGCATGTGCTGGTGGCGGGTACCACGGGATCAGGCAAGTCGGTGGGCATCAACGCCATGATTCTGAGCCTCTTGTACAAGGCTGAGGCGCATGACGTGCGCTTGCTGATGATCGACCCCAAGATGCTCGAAATGTCGGTGTACGAGGGTATTCCGCACTTGCTGTGCCCGGTGGTCACCGACATGCGCCAGGCCGCCAATGGCCTGACCTGGTGCGTGGCCGAGATGGAGCGACGCTACAAATTGATGAGCAAGATGGGGGTGCGCAACCTGGCGGGCTTCAACATCAAGATGGACGAAGCCAAGGCGCGTGGTGAATACATTGGCAACCCGTTCAGTCTGACACCGGAAGAACCCGAGCCGCTGGACCGCTTGCCGCACATCGTGGTGGTGATCGACGAGCTGGCCGACCTGATGATGGTGGTGGGCAAGAAGATCGAAGAACTCATCGCCCGGCTGGCGCAAAAAGCCCGCGCCGCCGGCATTCACCTGATTCTGGCCACCCAGCGCCCCAGCGTCGATGTGATCACTGGCCTGATCAAGGCCAATATTCCAACCCGCATTGCATTTCAGGTCAGCAGCAAGATCGACAGCCGCACCATTCTGGACCAGATGGGTGCCGAGGCGCTGCTGGGCATGGGCGACATGCTTTACATGCCCAGCGGCACCGGTTTGCCGATTCGCGTGCATGGCGCCTTCGTCAGTGACGAAGAGGTGCACCGGGTGGTGACTTACCTCAAGAGCCAGGGTGAGCCCAATTACATTGAGGGTATTCTGGAAGGTGGTACGGTTGATGGCGACGACGATGCCATGGGCGAAGGCGGCACCGGCGGCGAGAAAGATCCGCTGTACGACCAGGCCGTCGAAGTGGTGCTGAAAAACCGCAAAGCCAGCATTTCGCTGGTTCAACGCCACCTCAAGATCGGCTACAACCGGGCCGCCCGGTTGGTGGAGGACATGGAGAACGCTGGTTTGGTGAGCCCCATGAGCACCAGTGGCCAGCGTGAAATCCTGGTTCCGGCCCGCAACGAATGACCTGTGCCTGGCCTGTCATTGCGATTGCCGCGTCGCTGCGCTCCTTTCCATGAACGGTAATTGGCATGATCAATGAAAAAAGGACACTTGTGAAACGATTTTTAATCACGTTATGTCTCGTTGCCGCTGGCGCCGCTTCAGCCAATGCCGGCGGCTTGAAAAGTCTGGAGAATTTTGTCAGGACCGTCCAAACCGGCAAGGCAGATTTCACCCAGGTGGTGACCTCGCCAGCCCGTGAAGGGCAGGCGCCAAGGGTCAAAACCTCCAGCGGCCGCTTTGAATTTGCCCGACCCAATCGTTTCCGTTTTGACTATGCCAAACCTTTTGTGCAAACCATCGTGGCCGATGGTCAGACGCTGTGGTTGCATGATGTCGACCTGAACCAGGTCACCGCACGCAAGCAAGCGGCGGTGCTGGGTGCAACGCCAGCGGCCCTGATCGCCTCGGCAGCCGATGTACGCGCCCTGGAAGCTGATTTTGTGCTGGCGGATGCACCAGACCAGGACGGCTTGCAGTGGGTGCTGGCCACGCCCCGGTCCAGGGACGGCCAGTTGCAGTCGGTGCGGGTGGGTTTCAGGGCCACAGGTGATACCGCCGCTGATGCCGGCGCACTGGCCGTGCTCGAAATTCTGGACAGCTTTGGTCAGCGTTCGGTGTTGACGTTCAAGCAAATGCAGCACAATCCGGCCTTGGCAGCGTCGGCGTTTGTCTTCAAGCCGCCAGCCGGAGCGGATGTGATCAGGCAGTGACCCACTGCTTTGACAGAATTTACCCCATGACATCAGGCTCTCCTCCTCTGGCCGAACGCCTGCGCCCCAAAACCCTGGCCGAAGTGGTGGGGCAGCGGCATTTGTTGGGCGAAGGTATGGCGTTGCGCCTGGCGTTTGAGTCGGGCCAGCCCCACAGCTGTATTTTCTGGGGACCGCCAGGCACCGGAAAAACCACCATCGCCCGTCTCATGGCCGACGCGTTCGATGCCCAGTTCATCACCATCAGCGCCGTGCTGGGCGGGGTCAAGGACATCCGCGAAGCGGTGGAAAAAGCGCAATTGGCCCAGCAACAAGGGCGGCGCACACTGGTGTTTGTCGACGAGGTGCATCGCTTCAACAAATATATAAAAGTCATTGCAAATCAACGACTTAAAAACATATTTTGTGCCGTTTTTGTGCCTTGGCACAACTTTCAGGCTCGTAGCAGCATGATTTTAGGGCGGGTTCAACATGGCTGACCTGTTCGAAAAATCGCCTGTTGCCCCCTTGGCTGAAGCGCTGAGACCTAGGGTGTTGGACGAAGTGATTGGGCAGTCACACCTGCTTGGGGAAGGTAAGCCCCTGAAGCTTGCCTTCCAGTCTGGCAAACCGCACTCAATGATTTTCTGGGGGCCACCAGGGGTCGGCAAAACCACGCTGGCAAGACTGACCGCCAAAGCTTTTGCCTGTGAGTTCATTGCATTGTCGGCGGTGTTCTCTGGGGTCAAAGACATCCGTGCAGCGATGGAACAGGCCGAGCAAAACCTTGCCCAAGGTAAGCACACCATCTTGTTCGTGGATGAGATTCACCGATTTAATAAGTCACAACAAGATGCGCTGCTGCCTTATGCGGAATCCGGGCTCGTAACCTTCATCGGTGCGACAACAGAAAATCCTTCGTTTGAAGTCAATTCTGCTTTGTTGTCCCGATCTCAAGTCTATGTTCTGAAGTCTCTGACGGACGATGAGTTGAAGGAACTGTTCGTCAGGGCAAGAGAAACGGTACTGGGTCATCTGACCTTTGACGAGCTGTCCATTGAAACACTTGTCGGTTACGCGGATGGTGATGCCCGTAGATTCCTGAACCTGCTGGAACAGTGCAGTACGGCAGCCGGGGCTGCTGGGGTAACGAACATTGATGCGGACTTCATCAAGAATGCTCTGTCATTGAACTCGCGGAGGTTTGATAAGGGCGGGGACAACTTCTATGACCAGATTTCCGCCCTGCACAAATCAGTCAGGGGTTCAAATCCTGACGCTGCCCTTTATTGGCTGTCCAGAATGCTGGATGGTGGGGCAGACCCAAGATACTTGGCTCGTCGCATTGTTCGCATGGCTTGGGAAGACATTGGGTTAGCCGATCCAAGAGCTATGCAGATCGCTAACGATGCAGCCCTGACTTATGAGCGCCTGGGTAGTCCAGAAGGTGAATTGGCACTTGGACAGGCAGTGATCTATCTGGCGATTGCTGCCAAGAGTAATGCAGGCTACATGGCCTACAACAAGGCGCGTGCCTTCGTGAAGCAGGACAAGAGCCGAGAAGTTCCCGTTCATCTTAGGAATGCTCCTACCAAACTGATGAAGGAACT
>NZ_JAMPYG010000026.1 GCF_023700745.1 Rhodoferax sp.
AAGGAAAGCAACAAAGCGAGCCCCAACACGGCTCGTCGCATTATTTTTAACATCAAAAAAATTTCTCAATGACAGCCGTGTCACTCGCCAGACTGGAGGCAGGCGGCTGGTTCGGTCAGAACGCTGCGCAGTGTAATGCGCCGTCAGGCCATGATTTCATCGAGTGGCCAGCGTGGCCTGACATCAAACGCATAAGTCATGCTGGCCGCCTGAGAGCCCGACTGCAGTCGCATGGCGGCTGCCATGGCGATCATGGCACCGTTGTCGGTGCACAGGTGCAACTCCGGGTAATGCACACGCACACCGCGCCTGGCGCACGCCAGGTTGAGTTGTTCACGCAAGCTGCGATTCGCGCCGACACCCCCGGCCACCACCAGCCGCTGCAAACCTGTGGACTTGAGCGCTGCTAGTGATTTTTTGACCAGCACCTCCACAATCGCGGCCTGGGTGGAAGCAGCCAGATCGGCCAGAACCTGACCAGGCAATCCCTCGACAGCACAGCCCTGCCCCGATGCCAGCTTTTTGGCCTGCACCATCACCGCCGTTTTCAATCCGGCAAAAGAGAAATCCAGGTTGTCACCGTGCAACAGTGGGCGTGGCAACTTGAATGCCACCGGATCACCCATTTCTGCCAGTTTGGACAGCGCGGGTCCCCCTGGGTAACCCAGCCCCAGCAACTTGGCCGATTTGTCAAACGCCTCGCCGGCTGCGTCATCAATGGTTTCACCCAGCATCTGGTAACGCCCTACCCCACTTACCTGCATCAATTGTGTGTGTCCGCCCGACACCAGCAAGGCCACAAACGGAAACTCGGGCGGATCGACACTCAAAAACGGCGACAACAAATGCCCTTCCAGGTGATGCACGCCCAACACCGGCTTGCCCAAGGAGGCGCCCAGGGCGCAGGCCACGCCCGCCCCCACCAACAGCGCACCCGCCAGGCCCGGACCGCGGGTAAAGGCCACCACGTCAACGTCCTGCAAGCACTTGCCTGAAGCCTGCAACACCTCCTGGGTCAGTGGCAACACCCGTCGAATGTGATCACGGCTGGCCAACTCGGGCACCACGCCGCCATAGGCCTGATGCATCTCGATCTGGCTGTAAAGCGCATGTGCCAGCAACACCGGCAAGTCCCGGCCCTGCACACGCACCAGCGCCACGCCGGTCTCGTCACACGAGGACTCAATTCCCAACACACAGTAATCATTTGCCATAGCTGGCAAGTTTAGGCGATCAAAATTTCAAACCCAGCCCGGCCAGATAGGTATGAATGGACGTTCGTGACACCGCCACCAACTTGAACGCAGAGGGGTCCAGCACCCAGGTGTGAATCAGCCCAACCATGAGCGCATGCAGGCCATGCGCTGCCACTGCGGCCGGCACGGCCAGCATCACCGCACGCCGTGCGGCGGCGTCCTCCAGGCTGCGCTGTATCTGGCGCTTGCCATCCACAGAACATTTCACATGCCGTTCCTTGACGGCCAACAATTCGTCAACATATTCCACTTTCAAGGTGGCCACTTCAAAAATGGCGCGGGTACGCGCATCCGACTCGATGCTGTGCATGGTCCACAACATGGCGTGCTCAAGTTCCACCAATGGGTCTTGCCCCGCATCATGGCCGATCTGCTGCATGGCTTGTTCCATCGGCAGGACGGCGCTGTCCATCATGGCATTGAACAATTCGACCTTGTTTTTAAAATGCCAGTAAATAGCCCCCCGTGTCACGCCAGCAGCTTGTGCAATGTCTTGCAGCGATGTGCGCGACACCCCTTTTTCAGCAAATACGCGCTGCGCCGCTTCCAGCAACTGGTGGCGGGTTTCTTCGGCGTCTTCTTTGGTACGGCGGACCATGGGTGTATTTTCTTGGCAGGGCTATTAACTTACATTCATGATTGTATGTATACTTCTGAAAAAATCAAGACCGTTATTTCGCCCTGCTTTTGCCTTGTCCTGAGCGTTCATTTTTCCAGGAATCCCAACATGTTGCACAACCGCACGCCCCTTGCTCGCCCAAGAATTCCCACCCACCCCTCCTCACACCAGCGCATCCGGACAAGCGCCGCATTGGGCCTGACCCTGCTACTGGCAGCCTGTGGCCAGGGCAGTACGCCCGCGGCCGGCCCCGGCGCCTCGGGTGGCCCACCCCCCGCCGAAGTGGGCGTGATCACAGTGAAACTGGCCGATGTGGGTCTGGTTACCGAACTTCCAGGCCGGCTGGAGGCTTCGCGGGTGGCACAGGTACGCGCACGCGCTGCCGGTATTGTGCAAAAGCGCCTGTTTGTCGAGGGTAGCCAGGTGCGTGCCGGTCAGGCACTATTCCAGATAGACGCCAGCCCCTACCAGGCCACCTTGACGAGTGCCCAGGCCTCGGTTACCAAAGCCGAAGCCAACCTGATGCAGGCCTCGGCACAAGCCGAGCGCTTCAAACCACTGATCGAAGCCAAGGCCATCAGCCAGCAGGAATTTGTCAATGCCCAGGCTGCCCAAAAACTGGCTGAAGGTGACCTTGCCGTGGCCCGTGCTGCAGTGCAAACGGCGCGCATCAACCTGGGCTACGCGGCCATCACGGCGCCGATCAGTGGCCGCATTGGTCGCGCCCTTGTCACGGAAGGTGCCTTGGTCGGCCAAGGTGAAGCCACACCCATGGCCGTGATCCAGCAGACAGACCCGATGTACATCAACTTCACCCAATCCGCGTCCGAAGTCATGCGCCTACGCAAAGCCATGGAAGCAGGCCAACTCAAGCGCGCCGGCAGCCAGGCGGCCAGCGTCCGACTGATGCTGGAAGACGGTTCCGAGTACGCCAGGCCTGGCAAGCTGTTGTTTTCAGACCTGACGGTGGACAGCACCAGCGGCCAGATCACCTTGCGCGCCGAAGTGCCCAACCCGACCGGTACCCTGCTGCCGGGCCTGTTTGTGCGTGTCCGCCTGGAGCAGGCGCAAGTGAGCAGCGCCATCACCCTGCCCCAACAGGCGGTGACGCGTTCCGCGCAGGGCGATTCGGTGATGGTGGTGGCCGCTGACGGCAAGGTGGCGCCGCGCCCGGTCAAGGTCGGCGCACAGCAAAACGGTCAGTGGGTCATTCTGGATGGACTGCAAAGCGGCGACCAGGTAATGGTCGATGGCTTCCAGAAACTCCGTGGTGACGCTCTCGTGAAAACCGTGCCCTGGCAAGCTCCCGGCAGCGCGCCAGCCCAAGCGGCCCATGCCGCATCGGCCCCGGTGCCAGCCGCCAGCACTGCGCACTAAGGAACCGTTCCCATGGCTAAATTTTTTATTGACCGCCCCATCTTTGCCTGGGTCATTGCGCTGTTCATCATCGTGCTGGGCTCGGTGGCCATCACCCAGTTGCCGATTGCCCAGTACCCGCCGGTGGCACCACCTTCCATCGTGATCTCCGCCACTTACCCGGGTGCTTCCGCGAAAACACTGGAAGAAAGCGTGCTGTCGATCATCGAGCAGGAAATGAACGGCTCGCCCGGCCTGATCTACATGGAATCGGTCGCCCAGGCCAGCGGCACCGGCAGCATCACCCTGAGCTTTCAGCCCGGCACCCATGACGATCTGGCGCAGGTGGACGTACAAAACCGCCTGTCACGCGCCACGCCCCGGCTGCCCTCGGCCGTGACCCAGCAAGGCGTGCGCGTGGACAAGGCGCGCAGCAACTTCCTGCTGTTTGCCATTTTGTCGTCTGACGACCCGGCTTTGACACCGGTCGCGCTGGGTGATTACGCCTCGCGTTCGATCGTGCCTGAAATACAGCGTTTGCCGGGTGTCGGCCAGGTCCAGCTGTTTGGCACCGAACGCGCCATGCGGGTCTGGATTGACCCCGCCAAACTCATGGGCCTGAACCTGTCCGCCGCTGAAGTCACCGCCGCCATCCGGGCGCAAAACGCCCAGGTGTCTGCCGGTGAAATTGGCAGCCTGCCCAACGTGGCCGGACAAGGCATTGCCGCTACCGTGGTGGTCAATGGCCAGCTCGGCAGCGTCGAGCAGTTTGGCAACATCATGTTGCGCGCCAACATCGACGGCTCTGCCGTGCGCCTGAAAGACGTGGCGCGCATCGAACTCGGTGCCCAGTCCTACGCCACTTCGGCGCGGCTCAACGGCAAACCATCCACCGGCATTGGCGTCCAGTTGTCGCCCAGTGGCAACGCACTGGCCACGGCCAAGGCGGTGCGCGCCCGCATGCACGAGCTCGAAAAATTCTTCCCCAAGGGGGTGACCTGGAACATTCCCTACGACAGCTCACAATTCATTGAAACCTCACTGACACAGGTAGCCTCCACGCTGCTGGAAGCGGTGCTGCTGGTGTTCCTGGTGATGTATCTGTTTTTGCAGGACTGGCGCTACACGCTGATCCCCACGCTGGTCGTGCCGATTGCGTTGCTGGGCACCTTTGCCACACTGCTGGCGATGGGGTTCTCGATCAACGTGCTGACCATGTTCGCCATGGTGCTGGTCATCGGCATCGTGGTCGACGACGCGATCGTGGTGGTGGAAAACGTCGAGCGCATCATGAGTGAAGAAGGGCTGGCGCCGCTGGAAGCCACGCGCAAGGCCATGGGCCAAATCTCTGGCGCCATCGTTGGCGTCACTGTGGTGCTGATCTCGGTGTTTGTGCCGCTGGCGTTTTTCAGCGGCTCGATCGGCAACATTTACCGCCAGTTCTCGGCGGTGATGGGCGTCTCGATTGCGTTCTCGGCGTTCCTGGCACTGTCACTTACCCCGGCTTTGTGCGCCACCCTGCTGAAACCTGTGGCAGCGGGCCACCACCATACCAAGAGCGGTTTTTTTGGCTGGTTCAACCGCGGCTTTGCCAAAACAGCGAAAGCGTATGAAGGCGGTGTCGCCAGGGTGCTGCCGCGTGCCGCGCGTTACCTGGTGATTTACCTGGCCATCCTGGCCGGTGCGGCGTTGATGTACCAGCGCCTGCCCGCTTCGTTTTTGCCCAATGAAGACCAGGGCACGATGCTGGTGAATGTGCAACTGCCGCCGGGTGCCACACAGGGGCGGACCCTGGAGGTGATGCAACAGGTGGAAGGCTTCATGCTCAAGCAGCCTGAAGTCAAAAGCATGGTCAGCGTGCTGGGTTTCAGCTTCTCCGGCCAGGGACAAAACGCCGCGCTGGCATTTGTCACCCTCAAGGACTGGTCCGAGCGCCACGCACCAAATAGCTCGGCACAAGCGCTGGCCGGGCGGGCTTTTGGCGCGCTGTCAGGCATTCGTGATGCCTTCATTTTCCCTTTGAGTCCGCCGCCGATTCCTGAGCTGGGTGCGTCAAGCGGCTTCAGCTTCCGCCTGCAGGACCGTGCCGGCCTGGGCCATGAAGCCCTGCTGGGTGCGCGCAACCAGTTGCTGGGCATGGCCGCACAAAGCAAGGTACTGACCCAGGTGCGACCGGACGGGCTGGAGGACGCACCGCAACTGCAATTGGACATTGACCGCGACAAAGCCAGTGCCCTGGGCGTCGGGTTTGACGCCATCAACGCCACCATCTCGACCGCACTGGGTTCAAGTTATGCCAACGACTTTCCAAACGCCGGCCGCCTGCAACGCGTGATCGTCCAGGCCGACGCACCAGCGCGCATGCAACCCGACGATTTGCTCAAGCTCAACATGGTCAACAACAAGGGACAAACCGTGCCCTTGTCAGCCTTTGCCAGCACGCGTTGGGTCACCGGCGCCATGCAGACCGTGCGCTACAACGGCTACCCAGCCATGCGCATCAGTGGCAGTGCCGCAGCCGGGATGAGTACCGGCGACGCGATCAACGAAATGGAAAAACTGGCCAGCCAACTGCCACCCGGCTTCGGCTTTGAGTGGACCGGCACCTCGCGCGAGGAAAAACTGGCGGGCGCGCAAGCCATGATCCTCTATGGCTTTGCCATTTTGTCGGTGTTTTTATGCCTGGCGGCCCTGTATGAGAGCTGGACCATTCCGCTGGCCGTCATTCTGGTGGTGCCACTGGGTGTGCTGGGCGTGATCCTGGCCACGCTGCTGCGCGCCTACGCCAACGACGTGTACTTTCAGGTCGGCCTGATCACCATCATCGGCTTGTCCGCCAAGAACGCCATTCTGATCATCGAATTTGCCAAGGACCTGCAGGCCCAGGGCAAAAGCGTAGTCGCAGCGGCCCTCGAAGCCGCCCATCTGCGCTTTCGCCCGATTGTGATGACCTCCATGGCATTCACGCTGGGGGTATTGCCCCTGGCATTGGCCACAGGTGCCGGCTCAGCCAGCCAGCGTGCCATTGGTACAGGCGTGATTGGCGGCATTCTGACGGGTACCGCGCTGGCGGTGGTGTTTGTACCGATCTTCTTTGTCGTGGTGCGCAACCTGTTCAAGGACAGCGCACGCCAGCAGCAAGTGCACGCGGCGCAAGCCGAGCACATGGGAGTGCATTCGCATGAATAACAAACCAAAAAAATCACGCCCGGCGGGCGTCGTGGCACTGGCGGCCATCACTTTTTTAGCGGGCTGCTCACTCATGCCGACCTATGAGCGGCCCAGCGCGCCAGTGGCCGCCCAGTGGCCCGCATCCGCCCAAACCGCTGTCAGCAATGCCAGCACCGCGGCGCCGAGCTGGCAGGATTACTTTACCCAGCCCGCGCTGCGCCAGTTGATTGAGACTGCGCTGGCCAATAACCGGGACCTGCGGGTGGCGCTGCTCAACATCGAGCAAGCCCGCGCCCAGTTCGGCATTCGCCGGGCTGACCAGTTTCCCACCCTTAACGCGGCCGCCACAGGCTCACGCACCCCCGACAGTAACGGCGCCATCAAAAGCAGCTACAACGCCGGGCTGCTGGTGACCGCTTATGAGCTGGATTTTTTTGGTCGTGTCGCCAGCCTCAAGGAGCAAGCCCTGGGCCAGTACCTGGCCAGTGCGGAAGCGGCACAGACGGTCCAGATCAGCCTGATCGCCACCGTCGCACAAAGCTGGCTGAATCTGCTGGCTGACGAAGAACTGCTGGCCGTGTCGGTCCAGACACTTGACTCCCGCGCTGAATCCCTCAAGCTGGTCGAGCTCAAGCGTCAACACGGAGCGGCCTCCGATTTTGAGCTGCGCAACGCGCAAACCCTGCTGGAGTCGGCACGCGTCACGCTGGCCCAGCAGTTGCGCCAGCGCGCGCTGGACGAAAATGCCCTTGCCTTGCTGCTCGGACAACCCATCAGCGAAGCCAATCGGGCACAGTGGAAGCCGCACAAGCTGAAACAGCTCGCATTTGCCGATCTGCCTGCCGGACTGCCCTCCGACCTGCTCGCACGCCGCCCTGATATTCGCCAGGCCGAACAACTGCTGATGGCCAGCAATGCCAATATCGGGGCCGCCCGGGCTGCATTTTTTCCACGCATCAGCCTGACCGCCGGTGCCGGTTCCGCCAGTTCCGCGCTCTCCGGCCTGTTCAAGGACGGCTCCTGGGGCTGGACCCTGGCACCCCAACTGGTGCTGCCGATCTTTGATGCCGGTCGCAACCAGGCCAATCTGGACGCTGCAAAAACCGGGCGCGAGATTGCTGTCGCCCAATATGAAAAAGCCATCCAGAATGCCTTTCGCGAGGTGGCCGATGCCCTGGCCAGCCGCGCCACGCTGGCAGAGCAGCTGCAAGCCCAGCAGGCCCTGCTCGAAGCAGAAACAGCCCGCAACCATTTGACGCAACTGCGCCTGCAACATGGTGTGGCCAACCAGCTCGATTGGCTCGATGCCCAACGCAGTTTGTTTGCCGCCCAGCAGGCCCTGGTGCAGACCCGGCTGGTCAGTTTGCAAAATCAAATTGCACTGTTCAAAACCCTTGGTGGGGGCACGGCGCCAGCGCCACAGCTTTAATCCATGCCCTCTCACACCCATCGGCTTTTCCCTGACAATCTGCGCTTTTGTGACTTTGGCCTTTGGCCTGCTTAAGGAATGACAACCATGAACATCACCACCCTCACACTCACCGCAGCGCTTGTTCTTGCGGTGGCTGGCTGCTCCAAAACAGACACCGCCAGTCCCGGCGCAACGCCAGAAGGCAACGCGGCAGCCACCGCGCCAGTGACGCTTGCTGCCAACACCGGATCGTCCTACGACCTGGTCGCAAGCAAGGGCAAGGGCTTTACCGTCGGCGCCCTGATGAGCGCACAACCGGTCTATGTGCTGTTTGATCCGCAATGCCCGCACTGCGGCCGCTTGTGGCAGGCCTCTTTGCCGCTGCACAGCAAGGTGAAATTTGTCTGGATTCCGATCTCGTTCAACCCGACCAAAAGCCTGCCGCAAGGCGCCGCCCTGTTGGGTGCAGTCAATCCGGTGGAAACCATGACCGCGCATGAACAGTCCTTGCTGGCTGGCACCGGCGGCATGGCTGCCAGTGCCGACGTGCCAGATGAGCTCAAGCAAGCCATCAACAACAACACCCAATTGCTGAATCAGCTGGGTGTCGATTCGGTACCGTTTTTGCTGGGTAAGCACCGTAAAACCGGTGACATCGTGAGCTTCAATGGCGCCATGGAGACGGCAGCTTTGGCGAATTTGCTGGGCGTTGAATAAGTCGGCAAAACCTGATCAGACCCTGGTCTGACCAGGGCCTGACATCCATCGGCCCGAGGGCGGGTCTCTACGAGATACGGTCGACCATAAAAAACCCGTGCAGGATGCCTTGGCACCGGGCACGGTTTTTTGTGTTTGATGATCAGCTCAGGAGGTTGCTGCTTCCGGGACCTCAGGCTTGGATTTGCCTTCTTTTTTGGGCAGGGGCTGGATGTCGAGCAGGACGTCGGTCTTGCTTTCGTCCGTATCGTCAAGCTCCACCGTCAGGCGGCCGCCATCGACCAGCCGGCCAAACAGCAGTTCGTCAGCCAGGGCACGGCGGATCGTGTCCTGAATCAGGCGCTGCATGGGTCGCGCGCCCATCAGCGGATCGAACCCTTTTTTGGCCAGGTGCTTGCGCAGCTTGTCGGTGAACGTGACCTCCACCTTTTTCTCGGCCAGCTGGGCTTCAAGCTGCAGCAGGAACTTATCGACCACCCGCAGGATGACGTTTTCATCGAGTGCCTTGAAGCTCACGATGGCGTCAAGCCGGTTGCGGAATTCGGGCGTGAACATGCGCTTGATGTCGGCCATCTCGTCACCCGCCTCACGCGGATTGGTGAAGCCGATGGTCGCCTTGTTCATGGTCTCGGCACCCGCATTGGTGGTCATGACAATGATGACGTTGCGGAAGTCGGCCTTGCGCCCGTTATTGTCGGTCAAGGTGCCGTGGTCCATCACCTGCAGCAGCACATTGAAAATGGCCGGGTGCGCCTTCTCGATTTCGTCGAGCAGCAACACACAGTGCGGCTTTTTGGTGATGGCCTCGGTCAACAAGCCACCCTGATCGAACCCGACGTAGCCAGGCGGCGCGCCAATGAGGCGGCTCACGGCGTGCTGCTCCATGTACTCGCTCATGTCGAAACGGATCAGCTCGATGCCCATGATGTAGGCCAACTGCTTGGCCGACTCGGTCTTACCGACACCGGTGGGACCGCTGAACAGGAAGGTGCCAATCGGCTTGTCGCCCTTGCCCAGGCCCGAGCGTGACATCTTCACAGCCGAGGCCAGCTTGTCGAGCGCCTGGTCCTGGCCGAACACCACGTTGCGCAAATCGCGCTCCAGCGTCTTGAGCTTGCCGCGGTCGTCATTCGACACGTTGGCGGGCGGGATGCGGGCAATCTTGGCCACGATGTCTTCGACCTCGGACTTGCTGATGATTTTCTTGCGCTTGGACGGCGGCAAAATACGCTGGGCCGCACCGGCTTCGTCAATCACGTCGATGGCCTTGTCGGGCAGATGCCGGTCGTTGATGTACTTGGCGCTCAGCTCGGCTGCCGCCTGCAGGGCTGCCACGGCGTATTTGACGTTGTGGTGCTCTTCAAAACGCGACTTGAGTCCCTTGAGAATTTCGACCGTCTGCTCCACCGTGGGTTCGACCACATCGACCTTCTGAAAACGGCGCGACAAGGCCGCGTCTTTCTCGAAAATGCCGCGGTATTCGGTAAAGGTGGTGGCGCCAATGCACTTGAGCGCTCCCGAACTCAGGGCCGGCTTGAGCAGGTTGGAGGCATCCAGCGTGCCACCCGAAGCCGCGCCAGCGCCGATCAGGGTGTGGATTTCGTCAATGAACAGAATGGTGTTGGGCTTGTCCTTGAGCGCCTTCAGCACGCCTTTGAGGCGCTGCTCAAAATCACCCCGGTACTTGGTCCCGGCCAGCAGGGCACCCATGTCCAACGAGTAGACGATGGATTCGGCCAGGATCTCGGGGACGTCTTTTTGCGTGATGCGCCAGGCCAGGCCTTCGGCGATGGCGGTCTTGCCGACGCCAGCCTCACCCACCAGCAGCGGGTTGTTCTTGCGCCGGCGGCACAGGATCTGGATGACGCGCTCGACTTCATAGTCGCGTCCGATCAGGGGGTCGATCTTGCCGTCCTTGGCAAGCTGATTCAGGTTTTGCGTGAACTGCTCCAGCGGTGAAGATTTTTCGTTCTTCTCGCTGGCGCCTTCCTCGGCCTCTGCCGGGTTGTCGGCCGAGCGCACGGGCTCGGGCGGGTCGCTCTTCTTGATGCCGTGGGCGATGAAATTGACCACATCAAGGCGCGTCACGCCCTGCTGGTGCAGGTAGTAGACCGCATGCGAGTCCTTCTCGCCAAAAATGGCGACCAGCACATTGGCGCCGGTCACCTCTTTTTTGCCGCTGCCGGTGGACTGCACGTGCATGATGGCACGCTGAATGACGCGCTGGAAACCCAGCGTCGGCTGGGTGTCGACGTCTTCGGTACCGGCCACTTGCGGCGTGTTGTCCTTGATGAAAGTGATCAGGGACTTGCGCAAATCGTCGATATTGGCCGAGCAGGCACGCAGTACCTCGGCAGCGCTGGGGTTGTCCAGCAAGGCCAGCAGCAAATGTTCCACGGTGATGAATTCATGGCGCTGTTGACGCGCCTCAACAAACGCCATGTGGAGACTGACTTCCAGTTCTTGGGCAATCATAAAGTTCCTTTGATAGCTTTTGTTTCAGGTTTCAACTGTAATCTGATTTCTATTTCATTTGCGTGTGTCAGGTTTCCATCATTGGCTAGGCAACGGGTTCACAAAAGCACTTGAGCGGATGGCCCGCCTTGTTGGCCGCATCCAGCACTTGATCGACCTTGGTCGCTGCGACATCACGGGTATAGACGCCACACACGGCCTTGCCTTCCAGGTGGATCTTGAGCATGATCCGGGTCGAAGTTTCGAGGTCTTTGCTGAAGAACTCCTGCAACACCATCACCACGAATTCCATCGGGGTGTAGTCGTCATTGAGCATCACCACCTGGTACATCTGGGGCGGTTTGGTGCGCTGCGTGCGGCGCTCCAGGACCACGGTACCATTGTTTTCAACAGTTTCATTCGGCTGGACAGGAGCAATTTTGGGGATTTTGGTGGCCATGAGCCGATTTTATCGGCCTGGTTTCTGCAAACGCGCAAAGGTCTTGCGAAACTTGGCCACCTTGGGCGCCGCCACCGCCTGGCAATAAGCCTGGTTGGGGTGTTTTTCAAAAAAATCCTGATGGTATGTTTCCGCGGGCCAGTAATTGGCTTGCGCCAGCACTTCGGTCACGATGGCACGCGGGTAAACCCCGCTGCGGGTGAGCTCATCAATCAACGCCAGGGCCACCTGCTGCTGCTCCGGCGTGGTGAAATAAATACCGCTACGGTACTGGGTGCCATGGTCATGGCCCTGGGCGTTGCGCGTGGTCGGGTCGTGAATCACAAAGAAAATCTCCAGTATTTCACGCACGCTGATCTGGTCAGGATCGTAGACCAGTTTGACCACCTCGTTGTGTCCCGTGCTGCCACTGCACACCTGCTCATACGTGGGGTGTTGCGTCTGGCCATTGCCATAACCCGACTCCACATCCAGCACGCCCGCCACCTGCACATAAACCGCCTCGGTGCACCAGAAGCAGCCACCGCCCAGTGTGATGGTTTGATTTGCCTGTCCCATGCATTACCCCTTGAAAAATTCGAGCTGAAGAATCAACTGCCCATTCATGCTAGCCGCAAAGCGACAAACCTGGTGCAACCGGGTCTTTGCCTGAATTGACAAGCGCATGACCCCAAAGTTACACTAATAACCAATTAGTCATTAATTTCATGCCAACGCCAACACCCCCCAACGCAGCTTTGCCGGACAACCACACCCGCCGCTCGCGCCGCAAGGAGGCACGGCCTGGCGAATTACTGGCTGCTGCGCTGGATTTATTTGTCGAGAAAGGCTTTGCCGCCACCCGCGTGGAAGAAGTGGCGCAACGCGCCGGGGTGTCCAAAGGCACGCTTTTTTTGTATTTCCCAAGCAAGGTTGAACTGTTCAAGGCCGTGGTGCGTGAAAACATTTCCGGTCGCTTTGCCGTATGGAATGACGAATTTGAACGTTTTGAAGGCAGCACCCACGACATGTTGCGCTACTGTTTGTTCAATTGGTGGGAACGCCTTGGCTCCACCCGGACCAGCGGCATCCTCAAACTGATCATGAGCGAGGCACAAAACTTTCCGGAATTGGCCAGTTTCTACCAGCACGAAGTCATGCAACCCGGCAAAACCCTGATTGAGCGCATTTTGCGGCGTGGTGTGGCGCGCGGTGAATTTCGCCCGATGGACTTCACTTATGGGGTGTACCTGGTGCTGGCACCCATGTTGTTTTTGGCGCTTTGGAAGCATTCACTGGGACCCTGTTGCAGCGATCATGCGCAACTTGATCCCCATCAATATCTGGCGGCCCAACTCGACATGCTGATGCACGGCTTCAGTCAGCCCAAGACCCTCACGAACCTTTCCCTGGAGCCTCCCCTGCCATGAAACCCTGGATGAAATGGACGCTTGCCGGCCTCGTTGTGACATTGCTGCTGGCCGGCGCGTTGCGCACCTTGTCGGCGCGTCAAGCCCGCCAGGCAGCCCTCGAAGCACAACAAGCAGCGCAAAAATCGCAAGTCAGCATCGCCCTGGCAGCGAGCGACCTGGTACAGGTCAAAACCCTCGAATTACAACAAACCGTACTGATCTCGGGCCCGATCAAAGCCGTTCATACGGCACTGGTCAAGGCACGTGTGCAAGGTGAATTGCGGGACTTGACGGTGCGGGAAGGTGACAGCGTGCGTACCGGCCAGGTGCTGGCCCGCATCGACCCCACCGAATCCGCCGCCCGCTTGCGCCAGGCGCGCCAGCAAGCGGCTGCCGCCAAAGCCCAGGTGGCCATTGCCCAGCGCAATTTCGACAACAACCAGGCGCTGGTGGCGCAAGGTTTCATCTCCAGCACCGCGCTGGCTTCATCACAAGCCAGCCTGGACGCGGCCCAGGCGAGCTACCAGGCGGCGCAATCCGGGGCTGATCTGGCCGCCAAGGCACTCGACGACACCGTGTTGCGGGCCCCCATTGCCGGGCAAATTTCCCAGCGTCTGGCGCAGCCGGGTGAACGCGTGCCGGTGGATGCCCGCATTGTGGAAATAGTCGACAACCGGCAACTCGAACTGGAAGCCAGCCTGAACGCGGCAGATTCGCTGCAAGTCAAAGTGGGGCAAAGCGCCCAGCTGACACTGGATGGCAGCAAGCAGGTCATCGACGCCAAAGTGGTGCGCATCAACCCCAGCGCCTCCGTGGGCAGCCGCGCCGTGCTGGTTTATCTGGCGCTGGCCGCCGATACCCATTTGCGCCACGGCCTGTTTGCCCAAGGCAGCCTGAACGTGGGTGTCGTCAAAACCCTGGCGTTGCCCCTGAGCGCCGTGCGCACCGACAAGCCGCAACCCTATGTGCAACTGGTCAGTCAGAACCAGGTGCGCCATGTGAATGTGACACCGGGACTTCGCGGCGACCTGGCGGGCGTGGCCATGGTGGCCGTGACGGGCGTTGCGGAGGGCAGCCTGGTGATCGACGGCTCGGTCGGCAGTCTGCGTGTCGGCACGCTGGTAAAAACCAACGCACAAGGCGTCCAGTAAATGTGGTTCACCCGCGTCAGCCTTCACAACCCGGTGTTTGCCACCATGGTCATGCTGGCCCTGGTGGTGCTGGGGTTGTTTTCCATGCAGCGCCTGCAGGTGGACCAGTTCCCCAACGTCGATTTTCCGGTGGTGGTGATCAGCACCGACTACCCCGGCGCCTCACCCGAGATTGTGGAAAGTGAAGTCACCAAGAAAATCGAGGAAGGCGTCAATTCCATTGCCGGCATCAACGCCCTCACGTCACGCTCGTATGAGAGCCAGTCGGTGGTCATCATCGAATTCGGCCTGCACATGGACGGCCGCAAAGCCGCTGACGATGTGCGTGAAAAAGTGGCAGCCATTCGCGCCAGCTTGCGTGATGAGGTCAAGGAGCCCCGGGTGTTGCGCTTTGACCCGGCGAGTCGTGCCATCTGGTCGGTGGCCGTGTTGCCCGATGCCAGCGCAGGCACGCCGCTCAACGCGGTGGAACTCACCAGCTGGGCCGAGCAAACGCTGAAGAAACGACTGGAAAACGTGCGCGGCGTGGGCTCGGTGGCCCTGGTAGGTGCCAGCATGCGCGAGATCAATATCTACCTGAACCCGCAGGCCCTCGCCACCTATGGCATCACCCCCGAACAGGTCGCCAATGCCGTGCGCAATGAGAACCAGGACTTTCCAGTGGGCAGCATCCGCTCCAGCGCGCAAGACCGGGTGATCCAGATCGCCGCGCGCGTGCAGCGCCCCGAAGACTTTGGCCGCATCATCATCACGCGCAAAAATGGCGACCCGGTGCGGGTGGACCAGGTCGCCACAGTGCAGGACGGTGCCCAGGAAATCGAAAGCCTTGCGCTCTACAACGGCCAGCGCACCCTGCTGCTGAACGTGCAAAAGGCACAGGACGAAAACACCATCGCCGTGGTCGATGGCCTGAACAAAACACTGGCCGAGCTGCAGCAACAATTGCCCCCCGGTGTCAAGCTGACACCAATCACCGACGGCTCGCGGCAAATCCGGGTGTCGGTCTCCAACGTGCGGCAAACCCTGTTTGAAGGCGCGCTGCTCACCGTGCTGATCGTGTTTTTGTTCCTGAACTCCTGGCGCTCCACCGTCATCACCGGCCTGACGCTGCCGATTGCCCTGATCGGCACCTTTTTCTTCATGAACCTGCTCGGCTTCACCATCAACATGATCACCATGATGGCGCTGAGCCTGTGCGTGGGCCTGCTGATTGACGACGCCATCGTGGTGCGTGAAAACATTGTGCGCCACGTGCAAATGGGCAAAGGCGCGTTTGACGCATCCATGGACGGCACCGCTGAAATTGGCCTGGCGGTGCTGGCCACCACGCTGTCCATCGTGGCGGTATTTTTGCCGATTGGCTTCATGGGCGGCATCATCGGCAAATTTTTCCACGAATTTGGCCTGACCATTGTGGCGGCAGTGCTGATCTCGATGTTTGTCAGCTTCACACTTGACCCCATGTTGTCTTCCATCTGGCACGACCCCAGCATTGAGGCGCACGGCAAACACCATACCCCACACACGCTGTACGACAAAACCATTGGCCGCATCACCGCCTTGTTTGACCAGGGTACCGACGCGCTGGTCGATGTTTACCAGGGCATTCTGCGCTGGGCGCTGGCGCACAAGCTCAGCACGGTGGCGCTGGCCGTGCTCATCTTTGTCAGCAGTGTGTTCATGGTGCCACTGCTCGGCACAGAATTTGTACCCAAATCCGACTTTTCCGAGACCAACCTCACGTTCCACACGCCCGTGGGCTCCTCGCTCGACGTCACCGAAGCGCGGGCGCGCCAGGTGGAAGGCATCATCCGCACCTTCCCCGAGGTCAACTACACCCTGACCACCATCAACACCGGTAACGCCCAGGGCAAGATGTACGCCAGCATCTACATCCGGCTGGTAGACCGCAACAAACGCAGTCGCAGTGTGGATGACATGTCGACCGTGCTGCGCCAGCGCCTGCGCGAGGTACCGGGCATCAGCGTCACCCATGTCGGGCTGCTCGATCCGGTGGGTGGCCAGAAGCAGATCGCCTTTTCCATCCAGGGCGCCGACATGGGCGAGCTGTCACGGCTGAACACACTGGCGCTGGATAAAATTCGCGGCGTGCCCGGCCTGGTGGACGTGGACTCGACGCTCAAACCCGACAAACCCACCCTGGACGTGCAGGTGCGCCGCGACGTGGCCTCCGACCTGGGCCTGAACGTGGCGCAAATCGGCAACAGCCTGCGCACACTGGTGGCCGGTCAGACCGTGGGCAACTGGCGCGCCCCGGACGACCAGACCTATGACGTCAACGTGCGCCTGTCGCCCGGCTCGCGCAACCAGGCCGACGATTTGAGCGCCCTGCCCTTCACCGTTGGCACCCAAGCCGACGGCAACGCCCGCCTGGTGCGGCTCGACCAGGTGGCCAGGGTGGTTGAATCCACCGGCAGCAACCAGATCAACCGGCGCGACCTGACCCGGGAAGTGGCCATCACCGGCAACGTGTCGGGGCGCTCGGCCGGCGAGGTTTCCGCCGGAATCAGAACCGCGATGGACAGCATTGCCATGCCGCCCGGTTACAGCTACAAGTTCAGCGGCTCGGTCAAGGACATGGCCGAGGCTTTTGACTACGCGCTGTCAGCACTGGCACTGGCAGTGATCTTCATTTACATGATACTGGCCAGCCAGTTCAAGAGCTTTTTCCAGCCGCTGGCGCTCATGACGTCCCTGCCGCTGACGCTGATTGGCGTGGTGCTGGCGCTGATGCTGTTCAACTCGACACTGTCCATGTTTTCGGTCATTGGCGTGGTCATGCTGATGGGCCTGGTCACCAAAAACGCCATTTTGCTGGTGGACTTTGCCATCCGCGCACGCGAAGACGGCATGAACCGGCACGACGCCCTGCTGATGGCGGCCAAAGTGCGCCTGCGCCCGATCCTGATGACCACACTGGCCATGATTTTCGGCATGGTGCCGCTGGCCTTTGCCCTGTCCGAAGGCGCCGAGATGCGGGCACCCATGGGCCAGGCGGTCATCGGTGGCGTCATTACCTCATCCCTGCTGACGCTGGTGGTGGTACCGGTGGTGTACTGCTACATGGATGATTTGGCGCAATGGCTGGCCAGATTCTGGCGCAAACCCGACTTAAATGCCGCAAAAAACAAGGCTTTTGACAACGTGACCCGCTAAAATCGAACGATTCCGTTAACATACCCCCAGGAGTACCAAAATGAACTTGCAAAACGTGGAACAAGCCCGCTATCACATGATCGAGCAACAGATTCGTCCCTGGAATGTCTCTGATCCGGCGGTGCTCGACCTGTTGGCAAGCGTCAAGCGCGAAGACTTTGTGCCCCTGGCGCAAAAATCCCTGGCCTTCGTTGACATGGCCATCGCCCTGCCCGGTGGCCAGAGCATGCTGCCCCCGCGTGTGCAAGCCCGGTTGCTGCAGGATGCCGCCGTTCAGCCCACCGACAAGGTGCTCGAAATCGGCACAGGCTCGGGTTACATGACCGCGCTGCTGGCGCACCAGGCGCAACGCGTGGTCTCGCTCGAAATCAACCCCGAAATTGCCGACATGGCCCGCGACAACCTGCAACGCGCCGGCATCCATAACGTCGAGGTGCGCCAGGCGGACGGCTCCAAAGGCACCCCCGCAGAGGCGCCATTTGATGTCATTTTGCTCAGTGGCTCGGTTGCCGAGGTGCCCCAGTCACTGCTGAACCTGCTCAAGGTGGGCGGCCGCCTGGTGGCCATCGTGGGCGAAGAGCCCATCATGCATGCCCAGGTGATCACCCGCACCAGCGAAACCAATTTCACCTCGGTCGACAAATGGGACGACAACGCGCCCCGTTTGCTCAACTTCCCGCAACCCAGCGCCTTCAAGTTTTAAACATGGTCACACAAGTCCGTCCGATTCAACTCAAAGACTGGCTTGAAGCCGTGCGCGGACATGGCAACCCGGTGGTGCTGGATGTGCGCGAACCCCATGAACTGCGCACCGCCAGCATCAAGGCCGATGGTTTTGAGCTCATCACCATCCCCATGGGGGTGATCCCACCGCGGCTGAACGAGCTCGACCCCAACCAACCCGTGGCCTGCCTGTGCCACCATGGCGTGCGCAGCATGCAGGTGGCCAACTTCCTGAAAGCGCGCGGCTTCCAGCATGTGGCCAATGTGGCGGGCGGCATCAACGCCTGGTCTTCCGAAGTGGACCCCAGCGTGCCGCGTTACTGATTCAGCGCTAGCCAGACCATCCGGCTCCTTATTGGCACCTTACCTCAGGGACAACATCATGAACATGCGTCAACTCCCTCTTGCTCTGGCCCTCACTGCCGCCTTCGTGCTGCCTGCACAGGCCCAAAGCCTGGTGGAACTCTATGACGCGGCGCGCAGCTTTGACGCCAGCTACCAGTCGGCCAAATCGCTGTACGAAGCCAACCTGTCCAAGGCCGAGCAGGCCAAGGCCGGCCTGTTGCCCAGTGCCAACCTGGGGCTGGGTGTGAACCGCACCAACATCGACAGCGATATTGACACTTTTGAACGCAGCTACGGCAACCAAAGCGCCACCCTGAGCGCCAGCCAACCCTTGTACCGCCCGGCCAATGTCGCCACCGCGGCACAGGGTAAAAAGTCGGCTGAAGTAGCGCTGGCGCAATTGCAGGCGGCCGACCAGGACCTCATCGTCCGTGTCAGCCAGGCCTACTTTGACGTGCTGACCTCCAGTGACAATCTGGACTTTGTCAAAGCCCAGAAGTCTGCCGTTTCCGAACAACTGGCCTCCGCCAAGCGCAATTTTGAAGTAGGCACCGCCACCATCACCGACACCCGTGAAGCGCAGGCGCGCTACGACCTGGTGCTGGCGCAGGAAATAGCCGCCGAAAACGACTTGCGCGTCAAAAAAGTGGCGCTGGACCAACTCACTGGCAAAACCGGCGCGGCGCCCAAGCCGCTGGCGGTGCCTGTGGTGATTGCCCCCGTGACACCGGCTGACGTGACCCGCTGGGTGGCGCAGTCAGAAGAAATGAGCCCGGCCGTGCGCCAGGCCCAGCTGGGCCTGGAAGTAGCCCAGCTCGAAACCCAAAAAGCCCAGGCGGGCAACAAGCCCACGCTGGATTTGACAGGCAGCTACAACATCACCAAAAACAATGGTTCGTCCAACACCACACAGGACTACCGCAGCAATGTGGCACAAGTCGGTTTGAGCTTTAACCTGCCGCTATTTGCCGGCTACGCCATTCAAAACCGCATCAAGGAAACCCTGTCTCTGGAAGACAAGGCGCGCAGCGACCTCGAAGCCGCCAAGCGGGGCGTGGCTCAAACTACCCGCACCGCGTTTTTTGGTGTTGAATCCGGCCTGGGCCAGGTCAAAGCGCTGGAAGCCGCCGAGGCCTCCAGCCAAAGTGCGCTCGATGCCACCAAACTGGGTTACCAGGTGGGCGTGCGCATCAACATCGACGTGCTCAACGCCCAGACTGCGCTGTTTGACACCAAGGCCAGACTGGCCAAGGCGCGCTACGACGTGCTGCTGGGTGGTTTGAAACTGCGCCAGGCCAATGGCTCGCTCAAGGCGGATGACTTGAATGCGGTGAACTCGCTGCTTGCGAAGTAAACACCTTTAACTCCGCGCGGGTGAATCGCGGCGCGGGTGCCGCTCCTGCAGGGTTTGGCGAGCCGTATGGGGCCTGCGTCGGGCCGATGACTGTCCGCACTCTGAATTGCAGATCGATTCCGGCCTGAATGATGGTTAAACACGTCTTGCCACATTCCGTCAATGTCACTAAAATTGTTTCAAATATCGTTTCACTATATTTCGAGAAATACAATTTTCTCGTTGGTAAAATTACTTCTTTACGGCGCGCGACAATCGTTTCATTGTGACAGCAGACATCATCACCACCTTGCGCCTTAACGGGCGCATGCAGGCGGGCGAACTTCTCAAGTCGCTCGGGGTCAGCCGTGCCACGCTGATGCGCTTGGCACGAGCCGCTGGGAACGAAATCATCGTGCGCGGCAGCGCGCGGCGCACCACCTACGCTGCACGCCGCGCGCTACGCGGTTCACTTGCGGCACTGCCGCTGTACCGCGTCGACGAGTGCGGGGATGTGCAGGAAATCGCCCGGCTGGACCTGACCTACCCGGACGGCTGCGCTGCCGAGTTTCTCGCCGACTTCGGCTGGCCGATGGACGCAGACATGCAAGCGGGATGGTTCGACGGCCTGCCCTATCCACTCCATGACATGCGGCCACAGGGTTTTCTCGGCCGCAACTTCGCGCGCCATCACGCCGAGATGCTGCAGGTTCCTGCAGATCCACAAGACTGGTCTGACGACCATGCGTTGCATGCGATGTCGATGCTGGGCGTCGACTTGCTTGGCAACCTCATCATCGGCGAACCGGCTTGCCGTCAATGGCTTGAGCGTCTGCAAACTGCGCGCTTGGGCCGTGGTGACGCGCCAGTGGCCGAGCATGAGGTGGAGCAGGCCTACGCCAAGCTGGCCGAGACCGCCATGGTCCAGGGTGTTGGGGGTTCCTCGGCCGGGGGTGAGTTCCCTAAGTTCACGGCCGTTCGCCAGTACAGCGACGGGCGGGTACAGCACGTGCTGGTCAAGTTCTCTGGCTCTGACGACTCCACGGGCACACAGCGCTGGGCCGACCTGCTGGTGTGTGAACACCTGGCGAGTCTCATACTGTCGGAGCACCTTGGCGTTGGTTCGGCAGCATCGCGCATTCACCACAGCAGCGGGCGCACCTTCCTGGAGGTCGAACGCTTCGATCGGCACGGGCTACTCGGGCGCTCGGGGGTGACGTCCTGGTCCTCGCTCAACGCCGCGCTATTTGGCCTGGCTGGTGTGCCCTGGACCGAGGCTGCCCGGCAGGTGGCCAAGCGCGGCTGGCTATCAGAACACGATACCAGCAACATTGCGCTGCTGTGGCACTTCGGCCAGCTCATCGGCAACACGGACATGCACGAGGGCAACCTGTCCTTTCAACCCAACGCCCGGAACGGTGGGGCGGGACTGCAACTGTCACCGGCTTACGACATGTTGCCCATGCTCTACGCGCCGGCGCGCGGTGTCGAACTGCCCGCCCGCAGCTTTGAACCCAAGCTGCCGCTTCCGGCGCAGCGCGTGGATTGGAACCACGCGGCACACGCTGCCACCGCGTTCTGGCAGACGGCCGCAGCGGACGAACGCATCAGCACCGGCTTTCGGACCATTTGCGCCGATAACGCTGGTGTGCTGCTTAAACTGATGGCACGTTAACCGTAGAGCCCGCCGGAAAAAACTGAAGTGGATCCCAGAGTCATTGACGAGTTTGCCAAAAAGAAAGGGCAGAGCCGCAGCGGCTTTCTGGTGGAGGCGGCGCACACCGCCATGCATGCGTGATGATCCGAAAACCCTGAAGCTAGCGTGCGCATCAACATCGACGTGCTCAACGCCCAGACTGCGCTGTTCGACACCAAGGCCAAACTGGCCAAAGCGCGCTACGACGTGTTGCTGGGCGGCCTGAAACTGCGCCAGGCCAATGGCACGCTCACGGCGGATGACCTGAACGCGGTGAATGCGCTGCTGGTGAAATAAACCGCTTACTCAAGGCAGCAACAGCCTCTACTTCCGAGGCGAGTGGAATTTGGAGGGATTACCGCCATTTCAAATTCCCCCACACCCAAGAAACGGGGAATTTACTCCCGTACTATTTTTTGTTCTTGTAAAGTTCAGCGTTCTTGCCTGCATCGTTGGTTGGCTGCTTCGCAATCACTAGTCCCTTTAACCCGTCATAGACCGCTGCACTGACGATGTTGTGTGTCAGCAAATGCGCTTTGCTACCATATGGACGACCACCGATGATCTTGTCGGCTTCGGCATCGCTGACGCCGGGGAGCGTTTTGAGTTCTGCTTTCTTCGCACTATTGATGTCAACCAGCTTGACTTTGGGCACCGCCTTGGGCTTGGCTGCAATGCCGCTCTGACCGCTTGTTTCGGTCTTGTTTGTGGCTGGCTTTGGCGCGGATGCCTGGCTGTCAGCGGCCGTGCAGAGGCTGGTGGACAACAGCAGGGTCAGGGTAATGCATGTGGTTTTGATGCTACTGAATTTCATGAAAGACGTTCCTTGATATGTCCTGGTAATTGCTAGTGTATTGCAAAGCATCATAAAAAAACCCGGGTATGTCGCCACATCCGGGTTGATTGCTTGGCTCAGTGTACGAGGGTAAAAACCCTCGTAGCCTGATTACTTGTGCATGACGACTGCGTCAAATTCTTTGCCTGGACCGTGGCATGTCACGCATCCCTCACCATTGGCAACGAGCGCACTACGCTTGACCTGGACTTGTCCACCATTCAGGCTGGCGTGGGTTTTGGCGCTTTGCGAGTCATGGCAGCTCACACAGGACGCGGTATATGGCGAAACAACGCTGTCATCGGCGTTGACCGTGGCATAAGACGCCTTGGCATTGGCCGTTGTCCGTGTTGCTGCATAAGCGGCATTGATCGACTCATAGTTGGAGGACAGGGCAGCACTTGGCACACTGCTGTAGGTGCCGGCTTTGTGGCAAGTCTCGCAGTTGTTGAGTTTGCCTGGGAAGTCCATCCGGCGGAAGTCGAGCAAAGTGATGGCACTTGGCGTGCGGTCACGCGCATCCATGAACGGTGTCACCCGATCACGGCCCGCGTGGATCCCGTGAATCATGTCCTTCATGTTGTTGGACGTGACTGGCAATTGCAGTGCTGTTTCAGGCAGGAGCTTGTTAACGCCCCACTCTGTCAGTTTCTTGTTATCTGCAGCTGTGAATGGATAGGCAGCAAAAACTGAGTCAGAAATTCCGCGTCCGCTGGTGGCCTTGTTGGGCACGTGACACGTTACACAAACCTGGATTTCATAAACCCGGCTACCGCCATGGCCTTCGAACCACTCGTGGCAATTGGAGCACTTGGCCGAATCCACCACGGTGCGGCGCACATCGTCACCGGTGACTGCCTTGACCACCGAAATCGCATGGCGGGCAGTGTTTGCAGAGATGCCATTGGTTCCAGCCGCCTGTGTGTAATAGCTATTGAGTGAGACCGCACGCAATTTCGCACCGACCGGGAACCCGTTGGCGATCGTTGCGGTGAAATAGCCGTCGGCATCAGGCGCAGACGACGCTGTCAAACCCGCAGCGGCGAAAGTAACTGACTTTGCGTCGCCTTTGGTAACACCACTGTTGTCGTAATCAACCGGCTTGAAGTCGGCGGCAAGCATGCCGCTTGGCAGGCCCGCCCAGGAGAGCAAGAAGCCCGGGCCACCAGTGAAGCCGGTTGGCGCGATTGACGTCAATGGCGTGAACACTGCTGGCAGGACACCACCGTCGGAACTGATTTTGAACTTCACGGTCACAGTATTGGTTCCGGCATCCACGGCCGCAGACTTGATTTCGTACTTGAAGTTCACCAAACCAGCGGCAACAGTTGGATTGTGCTTGGTCACATTGTCAGTCCGGTGATAGACCTTGATGTCGGCAGACGCGTGGCACAGGTAGCAGGTGGCGTCGCTGGACTGTCCTTTGCCGACGTGTCCGGTAGTCTCGCCAGCCAGCGTTGTACCTGTTCCGTCAGACCATTTAATGCCATCGTGGCAAGAACCGCAAGCGACCCGGCTTGGCTGGGTGTTCCAGTTGTCGGCCTGTTTTGCTTTGGTACTGTCATGGCAGGTGCTGCACATCTTCTGCCCATTGTCGAGCATCGAAAAACCCTTGTTATTGAACGCGACGTTGGCATAGTTGTAGTTTTGCTTGACCAATGCTGATCCATTGTGAATTTTGTGGACCAGAGTCGTAAAGTTACCGGAGACTTCACCATCGGCTACCCTGGTTTCAGGCGAATAGCTGTAGCTGGTGATGCCAGTTGTCGCATTCACCGTCTTAGTTTCCGTGAGTGTCGGGAACTGGCCGGCTACCGAAGCTACGTTGGCATAACCAGATTTTCGTTGATCGGTATGACAAACGACGCAATAACGGGTGTCAACGCGACCGCCACCGTGGAAGGCAAGCTTCTCATGGCAGGTGTTGCAACTGTCAATTGACACCACTTCACGCTGCACATCGGCAGCCGCGACCACCGCGCCGGTAGCGGGAACAAAGTCATAGATGGCGTTGGCCGGATTTGCCAAAGTGCCACCATTGACCGAACCCGATAGCTGGATGGCAAGACGGTGCTGCAATGTTGGCACATAGTCCAGCAGTTTGCCATCAGCACCCATGACATCGGCTTTTTTGTAGGGAGATGCTGCATTGGCGGTATCTGCAAACCATGCTGCCATCTTGGTCTGCAAAGGACCTGTGATGTCGCGTGCGAATGTGTATTTGTAAGTACCATCCTTGTTGTCAACCAAGTTGGCAGCAACATTTTCCGTTCCGGGACGACTCGGAGCACCCGTTGTTGGGTCACCAACGATGTAGTTCACCCAGGTACTCTGACTGCCGGCAGCGCCAGGAACCAGTTTGGCAATGCTGAATCGGAGTTGCGAAGTAGTCAAACCTACCACTGGACGCTGATAGCCATCGACCACCTTGAAAGAAACCACCGGGGGGCTGTTGATCACCACACTGGAGACGGTTGCCACAGGGGTCAGCGCAGCCCAATCGGTTGCGCTGACAGTGGCAAGGTTAACCACGGCTGTCAGGTCCTGACCAGGCGCACCTGTAGCACCCGTGGCACCCGTAGCACCCGTAGCACCAGGCGCGCCATCGTCACCACCGCCGCAACCGGCCAGGGCCGCCACGGCAAGCAGGCTTGCCGCAGCAAGCCTCGTCCAATGGGAGGAAGATTTACTCTTCCTTGCTAGTTCGACATGTTTCACATGAGCCTCCTATGGCGTTGACTTTGGAAGGCCTTATTATCAATTTACGCAAGCTTTACACAAGTGAAACCGCGTCTTCAAACTGTCGAACATTTGCGCTATATCAAGTTTTATCTAATCAACCGATGAGTGTGCGTGCTGCGACTCCAAATTCATCACATATAAAAAAACCCCCGAAGGCGTTGCCGCCCTCGGGGGTTTTGGTCAACACAGAAAATTGCTGTTATTTCATGTGAACTGCCTTGATGTCGGCAACCTTGCCGCTGGCATGGCAAACCATGCAGGTTTCAACTGTTTTGAAACCCTTTGTGCGGTCGCCGGTGCCGCTAACAGAAACAGTGGAAACCGGCTTGTAAAGCGTGCCACCGTTCAACTGCATGTGTGTAACTGCAGTTTTGCTGTCATGGCAACCGAAGCAGGAAGAGGAAATCGGCGACGACACCAGGTTGTCAGTCCGGTAATCAACCTGACCATTGCCCAGTGTAGTTACCCATGGTGACAGACCAACCGAGGCAATACCTGTTGGATTGGTTGTCAAGTCATTGAGCATGTTCCCACTGGCTTCCGTGGTCCACGACAGGTTAGGCAGTGCAGCGGCGTTAGCCGATGCACTGAAGTCATAACTGCCTGCCACGTGGCATTGTTCGCACTTGTTCAATACGCCTGGATAGGTCACTTCAGCAAAGCCCGTCGGGTTTGCAGCGGTGGCTTCGTAGTTAAAGTCTTCGGCACGCATCTTTGACGCATGGATCGAGTGCACCAGGTTTTTGGCGCTGACCGACCAGCCGCCGCCGAAACTGTACTTCACACCAACGTGGCCAGTAGCGCGCGCGGGGTCATGGCAGAGGGCGCAGCCTGCACCGTTGTTGCGTGCGCCAGCGTGGAAGGACGGACCGACACCCAGTTGGCCGTGGCAGCTATTGCACTTGTCACCATCGACCACGTTGCGGCGGGCTGTGTAACCATCAGCGGTTTTGAAGGCAAACTTGGGCTCACGCAGGCGGATGCCTTGCGGGTAAGCCGCATGGTTCAACTGGACAAAGCCGTTGTAGCTAACCCCCACCGCACCAGTCACCATCGTGGCCGTGTCAGGAATGATGGTAGCCAGTGTTGCCGTGTAGTAGCCGTTGGCGTCAGGGCCGGTCTGTGTGCCACCCTTGCCGTCACGAATATCCTTGACGGGGGTGCCGCCACCGAGCGAAACGACGTTCCAATCGGCCGGTTTGGCGATGCCGTCCGGGGTGGTCGCATAAGTCACCATGATGCTGGGCGAGCCGTCCACACCGTCAATCAGGTAACCCGTGGGGTTCACGGTGACCGGTTTGCCGTCTTTCATAATGCGGTAGACAACCGTGGCTTTCTTGGCGCCGGCAGCACCGGCAACCGTGACTTGCTTGAGTTCAAAGTCGATCTTGTACACACCGGCGGGCAGATTCAGTTGCGAGGCCAACGGAATGCTCGGACCAAATCCAGCCTCGTAACCTGGGGTAGGAGTGTCCAATGCCGTGTTCAGCGGATAACCACCGCGGCCATTGGCACCGGTCGAATCAACCGTGACGTGGTAAACCGGAATGCTTGCCGCGTCATGGCACAGGATACAAGTCTTGTCGTCGGATTTTGCACCACCGATGTGGCCAACTGCAGAGCCAGACAGGGTTGTGCCGGTGCCGGTCTTGAAGTCGATACCGTCATGGCACGAGCTGCAAGCCAGCAAGCTGGGGACATTCTTCCAGTTGTCGCCCTGGGCAGTCTTGTTAACCGCATTGGCAGAACCATCGTGGCATTTGACGCAGTTGGTCACCGGCTGTGGGTACAGGATTTCGTTGAACTGGACACCGGCGTAGTTGTAGCCGGTTTTCATCAACTCATGACCCATGTGGATTTTGTGGACGGCTGTCGGGAAGTCGCCAACCGCTTTGCCATCAATCCTGTAAGTGCTGCCTGCATAGGCATTCCCAGTGGCCACTGAGTCAGTTCGACCGTACTTGCGCTGATCGGTATGACAGACGACGCAGTATTGCGGATCCTGACGGCCACCGCCATGGAATTCGAACTTGCTGTGGCATGACATGCAAGCTGCCATGGAGGTGACGTTACGCTGCGCATCTGTGGCAGTGACCGTCTTGCCTGTGGCAGGAATGAAGTCATAAATGGCGTTGACCGGATTTTTCATGGGTACGCCGGCAACAACTTGCACCCCATTGGCAGTGTTCGTGCCAGTGCCGGGAGCGTTACCTGAAATGGCGACGGTCACACGGTGGGTGAGTGTTGGATCGTAAGTGAGATCGCCCAGATCGGCCAACACGTTAGGTGCA
>NZ_JAMPYG010000034.1 GCF_023700745.1 Rhodoferax sp.
GAGCGCCCCATTTATGCCGGCAACGCCATTGCCACGGTGCAAAGCACAGACGCCATCAAGGTGCTGACGGTGCGCACCACCGGCTTTGACGCCGCCGCACAAGGGGGTGCAGCGGCCATTGAAAGTGTGCCAGCGCTGGCAGTTGCCGGCAACACCACTTACCTGGGCTCGGAGATCGCCAGGAACGACCGCCCCGAGCTGACCGCCGCCAAAGTCATCGTCGCCGGTGGCCGTGCCCTGGGTTCGCAAGAAAAGTTCAATGAGCTCATGATCCCGCTGGCCGACAAGCTGGGTGCGGCCATTGGTGCCAGCCGTGCTGCGGTTGACGCGGGTTATGCCGCCAATGACCTGCAAGTAGGCCAGACCGGCAAGATCGTGGCGCCCCAGCTCTACATTGCCGCGGGCATCAGTGGTGCCATCCAGCACCTGGCGGGCATGAAGGACTCCAAGGTGATCGTGGCGATCAACAAGGACCCCGAGGCACCGATCTTCAGTGTGGCCGACTACGGGCTCGAAGCTGACCTGTTTGTCGCCTTGCCCGAGCTGACGGCCGCGCTGTAAGTTGCTATGCCCATGAACACCGATTTGTTTCAACATCGCGGCCCGCTGGCCATCATCACCCTGGACAACCCACCCGTCAACAGCCTCGGGCATGCCTTGCGTCAACGCATCGTGACCGCGCTGGCAGCGGCGCAAGCCGACGCATCAGTTTGCGCGATTGTGCTGACAGGCAATGACAAGGCTTTTTGCGCCGGAGCCGATGTCAGTGAATTTGGCACGCCGCTGCAACGCGCCGAGCCGGTGCTGGCCACGGTGCTCGCAAAGGTCGAGGCCTGTTCCAAACCGGTGGTCGCCGCCATCAGCGGCGTGGCGCTGGGCGGTGGACTGGAGTTGGCGCTGGCCTGCCACAGCCGCGTCGCCCTGGAAAGCGCCAAGCTGGGCCTGCCCGAGATTTTGCTGGGACTGATCCCCGGTTCGGGCGGCACACAACGCTTGCCACGCCTGGTCGGCGTGGACACTGCACTCGCCATGATGCTGAGCGGTCACGCACAAAGCGCGCGCCAATTGGTGGACTCGGGGCTGCTTGATGACGTTGTGTCCCAGGACCTGATTGAAGCGGCTTGCGCACGGGCCATCTCCCTGGCAGACGAATTGGCCGTGAACAAGACTCTGCCCCGCGCCCGTGACCGTCAGCTCAATAGCAACACCACGCGTGCCCGACTGATCGACGAGCGCGCCAAGCTCACACCACGCCAGCAATTGCAACCCGCCTACACGGCCTTGCTGGACGCGCTGGAGGCCGCCACATTGCCCCTGGACGAGGGCTTGCAACGCGAGCGTGAACTGTTCCTGCAACTACAGGCCAGCACACAGTCCCAAGCCTTGCGATACCAATTTTTTGCCGAACGCGAGGCCAGCAAACTGCCTGCCAGCCTGAACGCCACGCCGCGCCCGCTACAGACCGTAGCCATCATTGGCGCCGGCACCATGGGCGCCGGCATAGCCATTTGCGCACTTGATGCCGGCATGGCCGTGATTTTGCTGGAACAGGACGATGGCGCGCTGCAACGCGGCCAACAGCGCATCAGCGATCACTACCAGGGCCGCGTGACGGCAGGCAAGATAAAAGCGAGCGCAGCGGCCGCCAATGAAGCACGCCTGACACCCAGCATTGACTGGGCGCAACTTGCCCGTGCCGATCTGGTGATCGAGGCCGTGTTTGAAGACCTGACCGTCAAACAGGACGTGTTCAAAAAGATCGACCAGTACGCACATCCCGGCGCCGTGTTGGCCACCAACACCTCGTTCCTTGATGTGGACGCCATTGCCAACGCAACCAAACGCCCGCAAGACGTGTTGGGCCTGCACTTCTTCAGTCCGGCCAATGTCATGAAACTACTCGAAGTGGTACGCGGTGCCCAGTCCAGTCCGGATGTGCTGGCCACCGGGATGGATTTAGGCAAGAAGCTAAAAAAATTGCCCATCCTCACCGGTAACGCCTTTGGCTTCATCGGTAACCGCATCTACAACGCCTACCGAAAGCAGTGCGAATTCATGCTCGAAGACGGCGCCTGGCCCGAAGACGTGGACAGCGCGCTGCAAGCCTTCGGCTTTGCCATGGGCCCGTTTGCTGTGGCCGACCTAACCGGACTGGACATTGCCTGGCGCATGCGCAAATCCCAGGCGGCCAGTCGTGATCCGCGCGAACGTTATGTGAGCATTCTCGACCAGCTGTGCGAACAAGGGCGCCTCGGCCGCAAGACAGGTGCCGGTTATTACAACTACCCTGACGGCAAAAAATCCAGGGCGACGGATACCGTCGTGCACGACATCATCGCACAGGCTTCGCAGCAGCGCGGCCTCACCCGACACCCTCTGAGCGCTGCACAAATTCAGCGCCGTGCCATGCTCGCCATGGTCAACGAAGCGGCGCTGTTACTGCAGGAAGGTGTCGCCAGCCGCGCCACCGACATTGACGTGGTGCTGGTGCAAGGCTACGGTTTTCCGCGCTGGGAAGGCGGCCCGGTGTTCTGGTCCCGCCAGCAAGACCGGGCAGCGCTGGAAAGCGATTTGCAAACCCTGGCCAGCGCGTCAGGCCACGGCTTTGTATTGGCTGATCTGTCGATCCTGCTGGACTGACACACACCGACCGACGAAAGGAAACACCTCATGAATCAAGCTTACATTTGCGACGCCATTCGCACCCCCTTCGGTCGCTACGGCGGTGCCTTGAGCAGTGTGCGCACGGACGACCTCGGGGCCATCCCACTCAAGGCCCTGATGGCACGCAACCCGAATGTGGACTGGCAAGCCGTGACCGACGTGATTTTTGGCTGTGCCAACCAGGCCGGCGAAGACAACCGCAACGTGGCCCGCATGGCAACCCTGCTGTCGGGCTTGCCCATGAGCATCCCCGGCGCCACCCTGAACCGCCTGTGCGGCTCGGGCCTGGACGCCGTGGGCAGCGCAGCCCGTGCCATCAAGGCCGGCGAAGCCACGCTGATGATCGCCGGTGGGGTCGAAAGCATGAGCCGCGCGCCCTTTGTCATGCCCAAGGCGGAGAGCGCCTTCAGCCGCAGCAACGCGGTGTATGACTCCACCATCGGCTGGCGCTTTGTCAACAAACTCATGAAAACCCAGTACGGCATCGATTCCATGCCGGAAACTGCAGAGAACGTGGCGACCGAATACAAGATTGAGCGCGAAGCACAGGACCGCATGGCACTGTCTAGCCAGATGAAAGCCGTCGCGGCCCAAAAGGCCGGCCACCTGGCGCGTGAAATCACGGCCGTCACGATCCTCCAGAAAAAGGGCGACGCCCTGGTCGTTGACAAGGACGAACATCCGCGCGAAACCAGCCTGGACGCGCTGGCCAAACTCAAGCCCATCGTACGTCCGGACGGCACCGTCACCGCCGGCAATGCCAGCGGCGTCAACGATGGTGCCTGTGCCATGCTGATCGCCGACGAAGCGACCGCCGCCCGCCATGGCCTGACGCCGCGCGCCCGCGTGCTTGGCATGGCATCCGTCGGCCTGGCGCCACGCCTCATGGGCATGGGCCCGGCACCGGCCACGCAACAAGTGCTGGCGCTGACCGGCTTGAGCCTGGCGCAACTCGATGTGATTGAACTCAACGAAGCCTTTGCCGCCCAAGGTCTGGCGGTGCTGCGCGAGCTGGGCCTGCCCGATGACGATGCGCGCGTCAACGCCTGGGGCGGCGCCATTGCCCTGGGTCACCCGCTGGGCGCCTCGGGCGCGCGTTTGGCCACGACTGCCGTAAACCGCCTGCATGCCACGGGCGGCCGCTACGCGCTGTGCACCATGTGCATTGGCGTCGGACAAGGGATCGCCCTGATTCTGGAGCGCGTTTGAGTGAGTTAACCATGACCCCCCAAGACATCCTGACCCAATACGGTCCCCGAGAATCGATGGAATACGACGTGGTCGTGGTCGGAGGCGGCCCCGCCGGCCTCTCGACCGCCATCCGCCTGAAACAACTCGCTGCAGAAAAAGCCCAGGACATCTCGGTGGTGGTGCTGGAAAAAGGCTCCGAGCCCGGCGCCCACATCCTCTCGGGTGCGGTGCTCGACCCCAGATCGCTGACCGAGCTGTTCCCCGACTGGCAAGCCATGGGTGCACCCCTGAACCAGCCCGTCACCGACGAGGCCATGATGTTTCTCTCGCAGACCACTGGCTACCGCACGCCCAACATGTTCCTGCCCGAATGCAGTCAGAACCACGGCAACTACATCATCAGCCTGGGCGCACTGACGCGCTGGCTGGCCCAACAGGCCGAGAACCTGGGCGTCGAGATCTTCCCCGGCTTTGCCGCCGCCGAAGTGCTCTACGACGAAGCCGGTGCCAAGGACGGGAACTTACCTGCGGTAAGAGGCGTGGCCACCGGCAACATGGGCGTGGAGAAGAATGGCGAGCCCGGCCCCAACTTCCAGATCGGCATGGCGCTGCTTGGCAAATACACCGTCTTTGCCGAAGGCTCGCGCGGTCACCTGGGCAAACAGGTGATTGCCAAGTTCAATCTCGACGAGGGGTGCGACCCGCAAAGCTACGCCATCGGCATCAAGGAACTCTGGGAAGCCGAACCCAGCCGCCATGAACCCGGCCTGGTGGTGCACACCGCGGGCTGGCCGATGGAGGACAACACCTACGGCGGCTCCTTCCTGTACCACATGGAAGACAACAAGATCGCCCTCGGGTTCATCACCGGTCTGAACTACAGCAACCCCTACCTGAGTCCGTTTGAGGAATTCCAGCGCTGGAAGACCCACCCCAACATCCGCTGGTACCTGGAAAACGACAAGGGTGAAGTCACCGGCAAGCGCCTGGCCTATGGCGCGCGCGCCATCACCGCCGGTGGCCTGCTGGCGCTGCCCAAGACGGTGTTCCCGGGGGGCGCGCTGGTGGGCTGTGATGCCGGCTTTTTGAACGTGAGCCGCATCAAGGGCAGCCACTCGGCGATCAAGTCGGGCATGCTGGCGGCTGAAGCGGCGTTTGAGGCGGTGAGCGCGGGTCGTGCACACGACGAACTCAGCGCCTACCCGCAAGCCTTCGAGGACAGCTGGCTGTACACCGAGCTCAACAAGTCACGCAATTTCAAGGCCTGGTTCAAGTATGGCCTGACCGTGGGCACGCTGATGAACGGTCTGGAGCAGTTTGGCCTGAAGGGCAACATGCCCTGGACCATCCGGCGCGACAAGCCTGACCATGCCTACCTGAAGCCGGCCTCGGAATGTAAGCCCATTGACTATCCCAAGCCCGATGGCAAGCTCACTTTTGACCGTCTGAGCAGTGTCTTCATCAGCAATGTCAACCATGAAGAGAACCAGCCCGCGCACCTGACCTTGAAAGATGCCAGCGTGCCGGTGAGTGTGAACCTGGCCCAGTACGCCGGGCCCGAGGCGCGTTACTGCCCGGCCGGTGTGTATGAGTTCGTGAAAAACGACGACAACACGGACCGCCTGCAGATCAACGCGGCCAATTGCGTGCATTGCAAGACCTGCGATATCAAGGACCCGACGCAGAACATCGTCTGGGTCACCCCAGAGGGTGGCGGTGGGCCCAATTACGCGGGAATGTGAGTTAC